>NZ_CP108025.1:6865106-7553475 GCF_041435095.1 Kitasatospora sp. NBC_00315
GTGATGCGCAAGCGTGCGAGGCGCCCGGTCGCCCTGGGCCTCGCCCTGGTGGTCGCGGTCGGCGGCGCCACGGCGGGAGCCCTGGCCGTGACCGGTTCGGGCGGGCGGCACATCACCGCCTGGTTCGACCACACGGTCGGTGTCTACGCCGGCTCCGACCTGCGGATCCTCGGGGTCAAGGTCGGCACGGTGGACGAGGTGCGGCCCGAGGGCTCCCGGGTCAGGGTCACCATGACCCTGGACGACGGCATCCCCGTGCCGGCCGACGCGGGCGCGGTCGTGGTCGCGCCCAGCGTGGTGGCCGACCGCTACGTCCAGCTCACACCCGCCTACACGGCGGGCCCCCGGCTCGCGGACCACGCCGTCATCCCGGCCGAGCGCACCGCCACCCCGGTCGAGGTCGACCAGCTCTACCGGAGCATCACCGAACTCAGTGACGCCCTCGGCCCGAACGGTGCGAACGCCACCGGCAGCCTCTCCCGGCTGCTCGACACCGGCGCGCAGAATCTGGCGGGCAACGGCAAGGCCATCGGGGACACGATCGACCAGTTGGGGCAGGCCACCCGCACCCTCTCCGGCCACAGCGACGACCTGTTCGCGACCCTCGCGGCCCTGCAGTCCTTCACCACCATGCTGAAGGAGAACGACGGCAAGGTCCGCTCCGCCACCGAGGAGCTCTCCACCGTCACCGGCTTCCTGGCCGCCGACCGACAGGATCTCGGCGCGGCGCTGGACCAACTCGCCACCGCACTGGGGCAGGTGAAGAGCTTCATCGAGGACAACCGGAGCAGGCTCAGGTCCACCGTGGACCGGCTCGTGCCGATCACCCAGTCCCTGGTCGACCAGCGCGCCTCGCTGGCCGAGCTCCTGGACACCGCGCCGCTGGCGGCGGACAACCTGCTCGCCGCGTACGACCCGGCCCGCCGCACGATCGACGGCCGCGCCGACCTCAACGAGATCAGCGCGGACGCCCGGGCCGTCGGGACCCCGCTGCCACTGCCGCTACCGCCGGTGGACACCACACCGACCCCGGTGCCGACCGCGTCGCCCACGCCCGATCCGACCACCGATCCCGGCACCGATCCGCCCCCGGACCCCGGTACCGATCCGCCCCCGGACCCCGGTACCGACCCGACCGCCGACCCGGGCAGCCAGGGGGTGGCCCGATGAACCGTCGCGGCAGCACCGCGGCCGTCGCCGCGCTGGCCGCCGGCCTCGCGCTGGCCGGCTGTTCGGCCTCGTTCACCGGCGCGCAGGGCCTGCCGCTCCCGGGCGGGGCCGACCTGGGCGGCCACCCGTACGAGATCAGGGCCCACTTCGCCAATGCCCTCAGTCTGGTGCCGCAGTCCGCCGTGAAGGTCGACGACGTCCCGGTCGGCCGGGTCACCGCCGTCACCCTCGCGCCGGGGGACTGGTCGGCGGTGGTCAGCATGAAGATCAACGGTGACGTGCAACTGCCCGCCAACGCCTACGCCCTGCTGGAACAGTCCAGCCTGCTCGGCGAGAAGTACGTCCAGCTGACGCCGCCCCCGCAGTCCCAGGGCGCGCAGGGCCGGCTCGCGGACGGCGCGGTCATCCCGATCGACCGGACCAACCGCAGCGCCGAGGCCGAGGAGGTCTTCGGGGCGCTGTCCATGCTGCTCAACGGCGGTGGCATCCAGCAGCTCAACACGATCACCGTCGAGATGAACAGAGCACTGGCCGGCAACGAGACGCAGGTCCGGTCGCTGCTCGGCCAGGTGGACACGCTGGTCGGCCAACTCGACGCGCACAAGAAGGACATCACCGACGCCCTGGACGGCATCGACCGCCTGTCCGCCACCCTGGCCGGGCGCGACCAGCAGATCGGCACCGTCCTCACCGACCTCGCCCCCGGGCTCAAGGTGCTGGAGGAGCAGCGGGGTTCACTCGTCACGATGCTCCGGTCGCTGGACGCCCTCTCGGCGACAGCGGTGGACACCGTCAACAGGAGCAAGGACGACATGGTCGCGGACCTCAAGGCGCTCGCGCCCACGCTGCAGCGCCTCGCCGACGCGGGCAGAGCCCTGCCCGACTCGCTGCAGGTGCTGGCCACCTACCCGTTCACCGACGAGGTGCTGCGCGGGGTGAAGGGCGACTACCTCAACACCTACCTCGACCTGACCGCCGCACCGGGCACCGTGATCATCCCCGAGCTCCGGGCCGAGGACAACGTCTACCCCCCGCCGGCCGCGACGCCCGAGCCGACGCCGGACCCGGGCACCGAGCCGGCGCCGGATCCGGGCACCGATCCGGGCACCGAGGGCGCGGCCGCCCGGGTCGCGCCGCCCGTGCCGCTGCCGTCCGTGACCGGGAGGGGCCACTGATGCTGACCCTGGGAACCCGCCTGCGCAACATCGCCTTCCTGCTCGTCGCCGTACTCGTCCTCGGCTTCATCGCCGTGCGCTACGCCGATCTCGGACGCTACGTCGGCCTGCGCGGCTACTACGTGGTCCAGGTCGAACTACCGGAGACCGGGGGGCTGTTCGAGCACGCGGACGTCACCTACCGGGGTGTCTCGGTCGGTCGCGTCGGCCCGATCACACTCACCGCGGACGGCGTCCGGGCCGAACTGCGGATCGACGACTCCGCGCCCCGTATCCCCGCCAGGCTGCAGGCCGTCGTGGCCGACCTGTCCGCGGTCGGCGAGCAGTACATCGATCTGCGGCCGAGCACCGACGAGGGCCCCTACCTCGGCGACGGCTCCACCGTTGAAGCGAAGGACACCCGCACCCCGGCCCCCGTCACCGACCTGCTCACCAGCGTCGACCGGCTCACCACCTCCGTCCCGCTGCAGTCCCTGCGCACCGTCGTCGACGAGTTCGGGCAGGTCTTCGCCGGCCAGGACGCCAACCTGGGCGCCCTGCTGGACGACAGCGACCACCTCGTCGCCGCGGCGGACACCGCGCTGCCCGGCAACACCACCCTGATGGTCGACGCGCAGACCGTGCTCGGAACCCAGGCGGACGAGGGGCGGGCCATCACGTCCTTCGCCGCCGACGCCACCCTGCTGGCCGGACAGCTGAACGCCTCCGACCCCGACCTGCGCCGCATCATCGCCGCCGGCCCGGCGGCCGCCGGGCAGGTCAGCTCACTGCTGCGGGACCTCGACCCGGGGCTCAGCGTGCTGCTCGCCAACCTGCTGACCACCTCCGACATCGCGGTCACCCGCCAGCGCGGCATCGAGGAACTGCTGGTACGGCTACCGGCGTTGGCCGCCGTCGGCCCGAGCGCCGTCGACGACAAGGGACTACGCGTGGGCATGGCGCTGACCTTCTTCAGTCCGCTGCCCTGCACCGACGGCTACCAGGGCACCACCAGGCGGGGCGGGCTCGACACCGGCACCGCCCCCGCTCTCAACACCGACGCGCGCTGCACCGCGGCGCCCGGCACCGGGGTCGACGTGCGCGGCTCCGCCAACGCGCCGGCCGGCGGTGTGCCGACGCCGGCCCGGCCCGGGGCGCTGCTGCCCGCCGCCGGGGAGGCACCCGCGGCGGGCAGCCGGGCCGCCGCCCTGCCCGGCCCACTCGCGCTGCCCGCCGTACCGCAGGGCGCGCCCACCGACATGAGCGGTCTGCTCGGACTGGGGGAGAGCGCCGGATGAACACCCGCCGAATCGCCGGGGCGCTCGCCGTCCTGGCCGCCGCCGTCTTCTGCGCACTGGCCGCGCACTCGTACGCCCAGGCCCGCGACGACGACACGCTCGCCCAGGCACGGGCCCGGGACACCGTCCGGACGGTCGGCCAGGAGGAGATCGGCCGGTTGAACAGTGTGGACGCGCAGCACGTCGAGGACTGGTTGCGCGAGCGGCTGGATGCGACCTCGGGCCCGCTGCACGACCAGATGCGGCGCAGCACGGACTCCGACCGCACCGCCCTGCAGCAGTCCGGGGCCTCCGCCCGCGGCACCGTCACGGACGCGGCCGTCACCGCCCTCGACCGGGCGGCGGGCACCGCGAAGCTCATCGCGACGGTGGACGTCCTGGTGACGCCGAAGGCCGGCGGTGGCACACCCAGCACCGACCGCAAGCGGTTCGAGGCGACCCTCGACCGCACGGCCGACGGGTGGAGGATCACCACCCTCACCGCCGTGCCCGTGGCCGACTCCGGCCCCGGCGCCACCGCTCCTGGCGGAATGCCCACCGCCACCGCCACCGCCACCGCCACCGCCAGTGCCACCGCCACTGCCGCTACCCAGGGCTGAGCCGAAGCCGAGAGGACGAACGTGACCACAGCAGAGACCGGAACACCCGCGCTCGACGCCCCGGCCACCCGGGATCAGCCGCCCGCCGGGCAGGAGGAGGGCCGCCCGGGCGATCCGGTCGGGGACCCGCGCGGCGAACGGGACGGCGACGGGGACGGCGACGGGGACGGCGACGGGGTTGGCGAGGACACGGGCGCGGACGGCTCCGGAGAGCCGTCGGCGGCCCCGGCCGCCGACCGGCCTCGCGGCCGGTGGCGCCGGGCGGTGCCGGTGACGGTGGTGACGGCGGTGGCGGTGCTGCTCCTGGCGGCGGGCGGTGTCCTCCTCCAGCTCGGCGGACAGCTCCGCGGCTCGGCGGACACCGCCAACCGGGCCCTCACCGACACGGCGGCCGGCACCCGGCTGGTCGGCGACGTCGGATCCGCCCTGACCAAGGTGTTCTCGTACGCGCCGAACGACACCGACGCGACCACCACGGCCGCCCAGGACTCCCTGGACGCCAAGGCCGCCACGCAGTACCGGGCCCTGATGGACCAGCTGCGCCGGCGCGTGGCCGAGGAGAAGCTGACGCTCACCACCCGGGTGGTGCGCGTCGGGATCGTCCGGCTGACCGCCGGTGACGCGCAGCTGCTGGTCTTCCTCGACCAGACCTCGCGACGCGAGGGCCGGCCCGCGAGCGTGGTCGGGGCCCAACTCTCGGTGACCGCCCGGCTGGACGGCGGCCACTGGCGGATCACCGATCTCAGCGCCAGGTAGGGGAGGACGCACGATGAGCAGGCGCACGACGAGCGAGCGTACGACGAGCGAGCCGATGACGAGCGGGCGTACGACGAGCGGGCCGATGACGAGCGGGCGAGCGGCGAGCGGGCCGACGATCGGTCGGTGGGGGAGGTGGCCGGGCCGGAACCCGCTGGTCGCGGCGGGCGCCGCGACGGCCGTCCTCGCAGCGGGCCTGGCGGCCTGGAGCGGGTGGTCCTGGTACGACGCGGCGCACGACGACTCGGCGGCCTACGCCCGGGCGCGGGACCAGGTCCTCGCGGCGGGGGAGCAGGGCGCGCAGAACATGAACACCCTGGATCACCGCGATCTCGCACACGGGCTGGACCTCTGGGAGGCCTCCACCACCGGTGACCTCCACGATCAGCTGGTGCGGGGCCGGTCACAGTTCGAGACCCAGGTCGAACAGGCGCAGACCGTCACCAGCGCGAAGACGCTCTCCGGCGCGGTCACCGAACTGGACGATCGGGCCGGGCGGGCCACGGTGATGATCGCGCTGCGGATCACCGTCGAGGTGCCGAACACCGCGCCCGCGACCAAGGACAGCCGGATGCTCGGCGAACTCACCCGGACCGCCGGCGGCTGGAAGCTCAGCGCGCTGGGTCAGGCACCCATGGGCGTGAGCGCCCCGTCCGCCGCCAGCTCACCGGGGCCGTCGGCAGCCCCGGCCGCTTCCTCCGCCCCTTCTGCATCGGCAGTCCCGCCCGCTCCCGCCACCCCGCAGCCGTCCGCCGGCCGCTGAGCCGTACCCGAGAGGACCGCCGTTCATGTCGACGACCCGCCATCTGGTCAACCGGCAGCGCCGGCTGGCCGCAGTAGCGCAGACCCGTACCGCCCCCGAGACCTTCACCCCGGAGCCGTTCGCCCCGCGTCCCTCCGTCCCGCGTCCCTCCGTCCCGGAGCCGTCCGTCCCGGGCCGTTCCGGATCGGCGGCTGTCGGGGAGGGGGCCCGCCCGGGGCGCCGGTCGCGCCGGCTGCTGCCGCCGCTCGCGCTGGGCCTGGCCACCGTTCTGCTGGGCGGCTTCGCCGCCTGGGCGCACGGCGCGGCGGTTGACCGGAACACGGTCCCGTCCGTCCACAACCTCGCGCTGACCGACCCGGTCCGGACCAACGAGGTGAAGGGTGCGGTCTCGCAGGCGGTCAACACCGTCTTCTCCTACAACTACGCCGACCCCGGCAGGACCGACACGGCCGCCCGCGGCGTCCTGGTGGGTGCCGCGGTGCAGCAGTACGCGACCCTGCTCGCCGAGGTCCGGGCGCAGGCCGGGCCGCAGAAGCTGGTGCTGACCACGACGGTGACGGACAGCGGTGTGGAGATGATCGACGGCACCCGGGCCCGGGTACTGGTCTTCGCGGATCAGCGGAGCACCAGCACGGCGACCACCGCCACGGCGGCGGACGGCACCTACGCCGCGGCCATGTTCGCGGTCGACGCCGTTCGGCAGGACGGGGCCTGGCGGATCGCGAGCATCGACACCTTCAGTCGGTGACCCGCCGGGCGGCCGGCCGCCGGTGGTCGGCCGGTGGTCGGCCGGTGGGGGCACCACGGGGGTGACGGGGCTCCGACGGCGCGATCCGGGTCGGCCAGGCATCCCCGAGCGCTCCGATTCAGGCCCCTAATCGGACATATGGGGCGCACGGCTGGTGAGGGTGCTCACAGGCCCCAGGGGCCTACGATCCCGCGTAGTTGATCGTCCGGCTGGCGGTGGACCGTGGCCGGACATCGCTAAAGAAGGTAAAAACCTAGTTTGGTGGGTTTAGTCCGTTATCTTGCTATGTGCGCAGCTCAGTGGCGGGCGAGGGTGCTCAGCCGGGGCTCGAAACCGGTGGTTCGGGGGCGGAGGAGCGGGGTAGCAGGACGCCCGCGGAGTCGGTGATCATCTGCTCCGACTACGACGCGGCGTCGTATCAAGGGGTCTTGGCGGCGGCCCCGGAGCCCGCTAACAATTGCGGAGTCGTCAGAGACCGCGGCACCTGTTCAGCCGCGGCACTCGTTCGCAAGGCCCCGCCCAGCGCGGGTGCCCAGCACTCCGTCCCGACCGCACGAGCCCCTGTCCGGCCGTGCGCCCGCTGTGGACGTGAGCGCACCAACCGATGAGGACCAGCTTCCCCATGCGCATTTTCTCCACCCGTCTGCGTGCTTCGGCCGCTCTGCTCGCCTCCGCCGCCGGCATCGCCACCCTGGGTAGCGTGGTGGCGCCGACCGTCGCCAGTGCCAGCACCCCGGCCTCCTCCGCGCAGGCCCTGGCCGCGAAGATCGTTCCGGCCAACCAGCTCGCCTCGTTCAACCAGATCGTCTCGCACGAGAGCAGCTGGAACGTCAACGCCACCAACGCCTCCTCGGGCGCCTACGGCCTGGTCCAGGCGCTGCCGGGCTCCAAGATGGCCTCGGCCGGGGCCGACTGGAAGACCAACCCCGCCACCCAGATCAAGTGGGGCCTGAACTACATGAACGAGCGCTACGGCAGCCCGAACGCCGCGTGGGCCTTCTGGCAGACGCACCACTGGTACTAAGCCGTACCCAGGCTGCTGCCGTACACCGACCGGCACCGAGCCGGATCTCCACCGAGCCACTCTCGCGGCGCCCCGGCGTCGGACAGGGGCCCCGGGGCGAAGTCGGAGGACCCGGTGCGCACTTCGCGCTCCGGGTCCTCCGCCTGATGTTCGCCTGCGCCGGGCCCGAGCACTGTCGTACTCCCTGAAGGCCGTCTCCGCACCCGGAGGCGGCCTTCGGCATGGGGTGCCCAGCCGCGGCGCTCTCCGGCCCCGCAGGAGATCCACTCGTCGGGAGGTTGTGCCAGGCTGGTGAGGTGGGGCGGAGCAGGGCCGAGGTCTGGAGGTCTGCGATGGCCATGATCAGGGCGAACGGGATTTCGCTGTACTACGAGGTCCGGGGCACCGGGCCCGGTGTGGTGCTCGTGCACGGCTCGTGGGGAGACGCCGACAGCTGGGAGCGCGTGGTGCCGGGTCTGGCCGAGGACTGCACCGTCGTGGTCTACGACCGACGCGGGCACAGTCGCAGCGAGGACGTGCTGAGCCAGGGCTCGGTGTACGAGGACGCGGCGGATCTGGCGGCGCTGATCGAGGGGCTCCGGCTGGCGCCGGTCTTCGTCGGTGGCACCCTGTACGGCGCGATGGTGGCCCTGCGACTGGCTTCCGTCCGGCCGGAGCTGATCCGGGGTGTCGCCGCCCACGAACCGCCCGCGACGGGACTGCTCGCCGCTGATCCGGAGCTGTGCCGGCTCGCCGACGCCGCCCTCGCCCGCGTCGCGCCGGTGCGGCTGCTGCTGGAACGCGGGGAGACGGCCGCCGCGGCCGAGCTCTTCGTCGAGACGGTGACGTACGGCCCCGGCGCCTGGTCGGCGCTGCCCGCGCCGCTGCGGCACACCTACATCAGAAACGCCCCGACGTTCCTGGACGAGCTCCGCGACCCGGATGCCCACGACCTCGACCTGACGGCCCTCGGGAGGTTCCCGGAGACCGTTCTGCTGACTCAGAGTGACGACAGTGATCCGCTCTCCAGTGCCGTGCTGGACATCATCGACCTGGCGCTGCCGAAGGCCGAGCGCCACCTGTACGAGGGGGCCGGCCGGGAGCCGCAGGTCGTGGAGCCGAGCGACTTCGTAAGGGCGACGGCGCCCTACGCCCTGCGGTAGCCGGTAGCCGGTAGCGGGGAATCGCCCATCGTTCATCGTTCATCGCTCATCACTGCTCGGTAGCCGCAGCGGGGTCGGGCCGAGGGCCGAGGCCGGCACACCCTGACAGTCGTCAGGTACCGAGCGTGACGACGGGCTGGTTCTCTGGTGATGGACGCGGTCGGCGGCGGATTCCCGGAAGTGGGGCCGCGCGACCGGGGCGTCCTCGGCACCCACCCGTCAGCACGAAGGAGAATCATGTTCGGTGTGCGCAAGCTTGCCCTGGCCGGCGCGGCGGCCGTCCTGGGGGTCGCCACCCTGGGGCTCACCGCCACCTCCGCGGAGGCGGCCGGCGGCTGCTCCGACAACGGCAACGGCACCTTCAACTGCAACGTCTGGAAGACCGCTCCGACCTACTTCGAGGGCAACGTGCGGGCCGGCACCCTCAACGCCGGTACCAACTACTTCTACTGCCAGGCCGTCGGCTCCGAGATGTCCGACGGGGCCTACCACAACAACTGGTACGCCAGGACGGACGACGACAGCGGTAACCGCGGTGTCTGGGTGAACGTCATCTACCTCTCGGGCGGCGGGAACGACGAGCCGGTGCCGGGGCTGCCCTGGTGCTGACCGCGCCCCGGCGGTCGGCCGGATGATCCGCCGTCCCCGCTCGCCCGTCCACCCCGGCGGGCGGGGACGGCCTGCCGGCTCCTCGGCTCGTCCCGTCCTCAGCGGGTGTACTGCGCCAGGTAGTCCATCACCTTGTCGACATGTGCCCTGACTCGCTCGGGCACGCCGCCGGCGTCGGCCACGGTCTTGTCGCTGGTGCGGTAGCCGGCCACGACCAGCGCGGGAAGGTCCTCGGTCATGCCGCGGTGCTTGAACCGCTGGTCGAGCCAGCAGACGTAGTCGCCCATGCTGACGATCGCGTCCGGCGCCGACATGTAGTCCTTGTCGCCGTCGTTGTCGCCGTCCTGGGCCCAGGCGTTGAAGACCGCGGGCGTCCACATCGCGATGCCGTACTCCTGCGTCGACGGGTTGGCGGCGGCGGGGTCGAAGCCGCTCTCCGCCTTGAGCATGGCGGCCAGCAGTGCGGGGGTCACCTCCGGTTCCGGGCAGCGCCGGGCCGTGTCGGTGATCACCGCGCGCAGTTCCCGTGGCACGTCCGAGTCCTCGGGGAGGGCGCCCCGAGCCGTGCCGGTCACGCCCCGAGCGGCGCCGGTCGCGGGGGTCGGCGCCGGCGCCGGGGGAGGATAGGTGCGGAGCGTGGCCGGCCCGCCGACGACGACCGTCGCCGTGCCGAGGCCGAGGACGAGCGCGGCGCCGGCCGCGAACAGGGCGGCGCGCCGGGCCCGTCGTCTCCGCGGCGCCGCCGTGGCGGCGAGCGAGTGGACCCGGGCCGCCAGCAGGGCCGAGGTGAGCCGGGCCCGTTCGGCCTGGTCCGGCTGGAGGCAGTCCACCACGATCGCCCGCCAGGGCTCGGACAGTCCTTCGTGCAGCCGCAGTCGGCAGGCGCCGCGGGCGTACGCCTGGGCAGTGAGCGAGCGGGCGCGGGCGGTGGCGCCGAGAAAAGGATGCAGCCCGCCGGTGAGCACCTGGTGCGCGATGACGCCGAACGCCCAGACGTCGGCACTCGGTCGCAGCGGGACGCCCCTGCTGCCGGCCCGCTGGGACCACCACTCCGGCGGTACGTGGTCGAGCGAGCCGAGCGGGGGCACGTACGCGTGGGTGCCCTCCAGCTCGGCGGTCAGCCCGAAGTCGGCCAGCCGGACGGTGTCGTCGGCCATCAGCAGGATGTTGGCGCCCTTGAGGTCGCCGTGCACCCAGCCCCGCCGGTGCATGTGGGCCAGCCCCGCGCACACCTCGCCGAGGATCCGCTCGGCGCCGGGAAGCGGCCGGCCGGGCGTCGCGGCGGACAGCGCGTCCCGCAGGCTGCGGTCGGCGCGCTCCATCACCAGCGCCACGGCGCCGTCGAGCCGGGGGTCCTCCGGAGTCCGCAGTGTGGCGGTGGCGAAGGTCCGGATGAGATGGGGGTGATCGGCCTCCCGGCTGAACCGGACCTCCCTGGCGGCGAGTTCGGCCATCGTCGCGCGTTGCCCAGGACTCAGCAGGTCGGGTCGGAGCAGCTTCACCGCGACCGGTGCGCCGTCGGCCACCCGCTCGGCGGCATAGACGCTGCTCCACCCGCCCGAGCCGATCAGGCCGGTGATCCGTACCCCCGCGAGGACGCTGCCTGCCGGGATGTCCAGCGGAGTCCGCCCTCGGTCGTTCACGTGGGTTCGGCGCCTTTCGGGGTCGGGTCGGGTCGGATCGTGGGCCGGTCGGATCGTGGGCCGGTCGGTCGGGGGTCGGTCGAGGTCCGGGGGTTGCCGGCCGGGTCGCGCTCAGACGCTCCGGCGGCTCGGCAGCAGGGCCAGGTGCTCCTCCCTGACCAGGTCGAACCGCAGGGCGAGGGCCACGAGTTCCTCGCGCTTCCCGCCGGCCGTCCGGACCGCACCCGCCGTCCGGGCCGCGTCGGCCGTCCGGGTCGTACCGGCAGGGGCGCGGCGCTCGTCCTCGCGCAGCCGGAGTTTGCTGCCCGCGAGGTAGTCGATGTGGTAGTTGACGGCGGATCTGCTCAGGTCGCCGCAGCCCGGCAGACCGCGCAGGCGCTCGACCACCTCGGTCGCCCCGGGGACGGCGGCGGCGGCCGACCGCAGTCGCGGTTCGCAGAGCGCCAGCAGGACCAGGAAGTACTTGGAGGTCGGGTCCAGGGCGAACGGGCTCACCGTGTGCTCGCCGGTGCACGGGCCCACCGCCTCGTCCAGGTAGGCGTGTTGGGGAGCGAAGACCTTGAACTCGGTGGCGCCGCCGACCGAGGGCAGTACCACCCGGGAGAACTCGAACGGCACGGGTGCGCCGAGCCGCCCGGGCGCGACCTTGAGATGCTCACCGGCGCCTTCGAGATTCTCGACCACATAGGTGGTGCCGGAGCTGAAGTTGGACAGCCGCCAGTAGTCCTCGGCGGCGGTGAGCTCGCCCGCGCGCCGCGAGACCGCCTGGTCGTCGAGCGCGATGGCGACCGGCCGTCCGGGTGAGCCCCGCCCGAACTCGGCGCTCTCGCCGGGGCCCATCCGCAGCAGCCGGGGCGGGTCGGTCCGGCCGGTGGCCCGGAGCCCCGGGAGGTCGGGCAGTTGCACGATGACCGTGTCCAAGGAGCGTCCTTCCCCGGCGTACGGCCGACGTTCCGTCAGCGTCCGGTGGCCGGTGGCCGGTGGGTCGGACGTGACGGCCGACGGCTCGGCCACGGCCGGGGGTGCCGACCGTGTGACGTACACGCAGCATCGTACGCGCTCCGGAGTGCCCCGGTCACGGGCGGTCATGGTGGTGGCGGGTCAGGGTGCCGGAGTGGGCGCCGGAGTGGGCGCCGTGCTGCCCGCGGTCTTCGGCCCACTGCCCGTCAGGAGTTCGGCGCTCGCGGGCGCCGATCCGGCCGGAGCGCGGCCCGGTACGGCCGTGGCGGAGATTCGTGCTGGACAAACCGGTCGGAGCGGCGGAGGGTGGTGGACCATGGAGTTCACCCACCTCGGCCGTACCGGCCTGACCGTCTCCCGTCTCTGCCTGGGCACCATGAACTTCGGCCCGCACACCGAAGAGGCCGACGCCCACGAGATCATGGACACCGCCCACGAGCAGGGCATCAACTTCTTCGACACGGCCAACGTCTACGGCTGGGGCGAGAACAGGGGCCGCACCGAAGAGATCATCGGCAGCTGGTTCGCCAAGGGCGGCGGCCGCCGTGAGAAGACCGTCCTGGCCACCAAGCTCTACGGCGACATGGGGGACTGGCCCAACGAGGGCAAGCTCTCCGCCCTCAACATCCGCCGCGCGGTGGAGGCCAGCCTGCGCCGCCTGCAGACCGACCACATCGACCTCTACCAGATGCACCACGTCGACCGGGCGACTCCCTGGGAGGAGATCTGGCAGGCGATGGAGGTGCTGGTCGCCCAGGGCAAGATCGTCTACGTCGGCTCCAGCAACTTCGCCGGCTGGCACATCGCCCAGGCGCAGGAGAGCGCGAAGGCCCGCAACTTCCTCGGTCTCTCCAGCGAGCAGTCGATCTACAACCTGCTGGAGCGCTCCGTCGAGCTGGAGGTCGTCCCGGCCGCCCAGCACTACGGCCTCGGCCTCATCCCGTGGTCCCCGCTGCACGGCGGGCTGCTCGGCGGAGTTCTGCGCAAGGAGCGCGAGGGCGTCCGGCGCAGCCAGGGCCGCTCGGCCGAGACGGTGGAGGCCAAGCGCGACCAGATCCAGGCGTACGAGGACCTCGCCGCCGAGATCGGGCACGAGCCCGGCGACGTCGCCCTGGCCTGGCTGCTCTCCCGCCCGGCCGTCACCGCGCCGATCGTCGGCCCGCGCACGCTCGACCAGCTGCACGCGGCCGTGCGCGCGCTGGACGTGAGCCTGGACCAGAAGACGCTGGACCGCCTCGACGAGATCTTCCCGGGCCACCGCACGGCGCCGGAGGACTACGCCTGGTAGCACACCGGCGGCGCGCGGCACGCGCCGTACCGGCCCGGACACCCCGCCGGTACGGGCGGCGCCGCGCGCCGCCGTCGTCCGTCCCCGGAGGCCGCCGTCCCGGGGACGGACGACGACGGTCCTGCCGCTGTGCCCCGCGGCCCCGCGGGCCCGCTTCGACGCGAAGGCGGCGCGGGCCTGTGGCAGGGTCGGTCCATGACGACCACCGCGGAGCTCATCCACCAGGTGCCCTACTACTCCCAGTGGGAGTCCCCCGGACTGGTCCGGGAGATCATCGGGGGGCAGCTGAGCGCCGCCGACGATCCGTTGTGGGGACAGTCCGGGGCGACGACACCGGAGGAGTACGAGTACTGGTCCTGGCGGCTGTGCGGGGTGGCCTGCCTGCGGATGGCACTGGACTACTGGTGGGGCCTGGCACCGCCGCCCATCACTCTTGCGGGTGAATGCCTGGACGCCGGTGCGTACGTGCGCAAGGGCGAGCTGCTGGAGGGGCTGATCCACGCCCCGTTCGCCGCGTACGTGAGCGGGCGGTGGGGGCTGGCCGCGCGCTCGCGGCCGGAGCTGCCGGCCGCCGAGATACCGGGCCACCTGGCGGCCGGCGAGCTGGTGATGCTGTCGGTGCACCCGGCCGTCCGGATGCTCGGGGCCGCCGAGCCGCCGCGCCGTGGCGGCCATCTGGTGCTGGCGGTCGGCGACGCGGCCGGTGATCTGGTGATCCACAACCCGTCCGGCTTCGCCGGGGAGTCGCAGGAGTTCGCCCGGGTGCCCTGGCCGGATCTGTCGCGGTTCTACGCGGGGCGCGGCATCGTGCTCGGGCCGCACGGCTCGGGCTGAGCGGGCTGACGGGTTCGGGCCGCCCTGGGGTGGGCCACCCTGGGGTGGGCGCCGGAGTGGCGCGTCGGTCCGGAGTCGGCCCGCGCGGCGCCGACGCTGCGCGGCCCGAACCCGGGGCCGACTCCGGGCCGACTCCGGGACGACGACGCTCAGCCGGCCATGGCCGGGAGCCCGATCGGGTTGATCGGCGGCAACGCGGTGCGACAGATCGCCGAGATGGGCCGGAGGTCCTCGACGAGCCGGTCCAGCTCGGCGCGGCGGCAGCCCTCCCAGACCCGGGCCGCGGCGAGGTCGGTGGCCGCCTCCAGGCTCTGGTGCCGGATCCGGCCGCACTCCGTGATCGTCCCCCGGCCGGTAAGCCAGCCGCGCTCGACCAGCCGTTCGGTGGCGGCGTCCCACTCCTCGTCGGTCCAGCCGCGGTACGGCTGCATCGAATCCCGGCGGACGTCCAGCGAACATCGCACCACCAGTGCCTCGCACCCGTCCAGGCCCGCGCCGACCAGCGCCGCGACGTGCCCGTCACCCCGGTGCTCGCGCATCACGGTGGTGGCCTGCCAGAGCCGGCCGAGGACACCCTCGGGCCGGGGCAGCGCGGCGTTGGCGGCGGCCAGCACCCGGCCCGCGCAGTCCAGTTCGGCGGCGGCCCGCTCCAGGCGGTCGGTCACCCGCTCGATCTGCTCGGGCTTGACGTGCTCCAGCAGCCGCTCCAGCGCGGCCGCCGCGCCGGTGGTCCGGGCGGCGAGGGCGGCCTCCGGGGTGGCCCGGCTCCAGACGTCCGGCAGCGCCCGCTCGACCATGCTGGGCGCGAAGCTGAAGAACGCGGCGGTGACCGGTGGGGCGTCCACCGCGCCGAGCGGTGCGGCGCGGCCCGCGAAGTAGCCGCGCCAACTGCCGCGTAATCCGGCCGCCTCGTACGCGGCCCTCCCCTCGGGGGAGAAGTAGGTGACGGCGTGCACCGGCTCGAAGAGCCACCACAACGCACGGGCGGGATGGACCAGATCGGCCATCGGAAGACCTTCCTCGGAGGGACGGGGACGGATCACGGCGGCGGTCACGATAGCGCGCCTGCCCTGTGATGCGGGTCACGAGCGCGTATCACTGTTCATCCCTGCCCGCCGCGCCGGGGGATGATGTGGCCGGAGGTGCCCGCTCCCGGCACCCGTGTCCAGCTGTGAAGGCATCGGAAATGGCGCAGATCAACCCCAGCATCCTGTCGGCCGACTTCGCGCGCCTGGCCGAGGAGGCCGAGGCCGTCCGGGGCGCGGACTGGCTGCACGTCGATGTGATGGACAACCACTTCGTCCCGAACCTGACGCTGGGCGTCCCGGTCGTCGAGTCCCTCGCGCGCGCCACCGACACCCCGCTCGACCTCCACCTGATGATCGAGGACCCGGACCGCTGGGCGCCGCAGTACGTCGAGGCCGGCGCCGGCTCCGTCACCTTCCACGTCGAGGCCGCGGCCGCGCCCGTCCGGCTGGCCCGCGAGATCCGCGCCAAGGGCGCCCGGGCGTCGATGGCCCTCAAGCCCGGCACCCCGATCGAGCCCTACGAGGACCTGCTCCCCGAGCTCGACATGCTGCTGATCATGACGGTCGAGCCCGGCTTCGGCGGGCAGGCCTTCCTCGACATCATGCTGCCCAAGATCCGCCGGACCAGGGAGCTGATCGCCAAGTACGACCTCGACCTCTGGCTCCAGGTCGACGGCGGCGTCTCGGCCGCCACCATCGAGCGCTGCGCCGAGGCCGGCGCGGACGTCTTCGTGGCCGGCTCGGCCGTGTACGGCGCGGCCGACCCGGCGGAGGCGATCCGCGCGCTGCGCGCCCAGGCCGAGGCCGCCACCGCCACTGCCTCCTGGGCCTGCGCGCACTGACGGCCCGTCCGGCGCCCGTCCGCCCCTGCCGTGGCCACCGCCCGGCCGCGCGCCTGCCCGCTGTCGCCCGACGGTGACGGGCCCGGCACCGTCCGCGCACCCGCCCGCCCCTACAGTGGGGGCTCGCCGTCGAAGGGGGAGACGCAGTGGGTCACGGGACAGGTGCCGGTGCACCGTCGGGCCGGGTGGGACGCCGAACGCTGCTGCGCGCCGCCGTCGGGCTGGGCACCCTGACGGCGGCCGGCGCCGGTGCCGGCGTGGCGATGGCCGAGGACGTGCTGCCGGGGGGTGTCCGGCTGCGCCGGGTGCTCGGTCTGACCGGCCCGGACGGCACCGTCCCGAACGTCACGCCCGGTCCGCTGAACAGCTCCGACGCCCCTTCGGCCGCCCGCGGCACCACCGTGCGGATGATCACGATGCTCCCGCCCGGCGCCGCCCGCCCGGGCGACCTGCCGGTCTGCCTCGCGCTGCACGGGCGCGGCGGCAACGCGCAGAGCATGGTGGACGCCGGGCTGCCGCAGTTCCTGGCGGCGGCCGTGGCGGCGGGAGTCGCGCCGTTCGCGCTGGTCGCGGTGGACGGTGGGGACGCCTCGTACTGGCACCGCACCGGGGCCGACGATCCCCAGCGGATGCTGCTGGGCGAGCTGCCCGGCCGACTGGCCCAGCAGGGCCTGCGCGCCCCGGCGGGTGTGCTCGGCATCTCGATGGGAGGCTCCGGCGCGCTGCGCTACGCCCGGGGCCGCGGTTCGGGCTTCGGCCCGGTCGCGCTCCTCAGCCCCGCCCTCTTCCGTACCTGGGCGGACGCCCGGACGGTCGGCAGTTTCAGCACCGAGGCCGACTGGCGCGAGCACGAGCCGCTGCTGCACCTGGACCAGCCGCACGGCAGCCCGCTCGGCGTCTGGTGCGGCACCGAGGACCCGTTCTGCGGCGCGGCCCGGACGCTGGCCCCGGGTGCGGCGCAGGCGCACTTCCCGCGCGGCGAGCACACCCAGGGCTTCTGGGCCCGGGTCCTGCCGCAGGTGACCGCCTTCATGGGCAGCGCGCTGGCGGATCTGCCCGCCTGAGCCGGGGGCGCCGGGAGCGGCTGCTTCCCGATCCGGGCCCGCCGGGCGGATGATCGTACCGACCCCCGGCGCGGCCGGCCCCGATCAGTACGGTGGACGACATGAGCAATCTCGACCTCAGCCCCTCCCCGACCCGCTGCGGCGGCGAGGCGGACCAGGGGCCCGTCAAGGAACTGCTGACCGGGCGCCGGGTCAAGCTGGGAGAGAGCACCGAGGTACGCCGGCTGCTGCCCGGCCTCGGGCGGCGGATGGTCGGCGCCTGGTGCTTCGTCGACCACTACGGCCCCGACGACATCGCGGACGAGCCCGGTATGCAGGTACCGCCGCACCCGCACATGGGCCTGCAGACCGTCAGCTGGCTGCACGAGGGCGAGGTGCTGCACCGGGACAGCCTCGGCAGCCTGCAGACCGTACGGCCCTACGAGCTCGGGCTGATGACCTCCGGCCGGGCGATCTCCCACTCGGAGGAGTCCCCCCGCGAGCACGCCCGGCTGTTGCACGGCGCCCAGCTCTGGGTCGCCCTGCCGGACGGCCACCGGCACACCGCGCCCGCCTTCGAGCACCACGCCGCCCTCCCGCTCGTCACGGCGCCCGGCCTGCGCGGCACCGTCATCATGGGCACCCTCGACGGCGCCACCTCGCCCGGCACCGCGTACACCCCACTGGTGGGCGCCGACCTGGCGCTGACCGAGGGCGCCGAACTGCGCCTGCCGCTGGAGCGGGAGTTCGAGTACGCGGTGCTGGCGATGAGCGGCAGCGTGGACGTGGACGGCGTCCGGGTCGAGCCCGGCTCACTGCTCTACCTGGGCTGCGGCCGCAGCGAACTGCCCCTGCTGGCCCGGACGGACAGCGCGGTCCTGCTGCTCGGCGGAGAGCCGTTCGAGGAGGAGATCGTGATGTGGTGGAACTTCATCGGCCGCTCCGGCGCGGAGATCGCCCAGGCCCGGGAGGAGTGGGAGCAGGGCCTGCGGTTCGGTGAGGTGCGCGGCTACGACGGTGCCCGGTTGCGCGCGCCCCACGTCCCCGCCGTGCCGCTGAAGCCGCGCGGGCGGGCGCGCTGAACCGGTCCGACGTCTCCGGGGGTGGCCCCGCGCCTCCTGTGGTCGGCGGTGTTCCGGGAGTGGCCCCGCTGGCGGCGGAGCTTTCGTGGCGCGACCATTCAGGTGGAGGTTGCCATGGCGAGGGACACACCGGAACCGCCGATCGGGCCGGTGCCGCCCGGAGCGGCTGACGGTGCTCAGCCGGAGCCGGAGCCGGACCCGGCGCCGGCTCCGAACGAACGCAGGACTCCGCTCCACCTCACACTCCCCGGGTGCTGGGGTGCCGTCGTCGTGGGGTGCCTCTCCTTCACGCCTTCGTTGCTGCCGCGCGGCGGGATCGTCCAGGGCCTCATCGTCGGCATCACCGCCGCCATCGGCTACGGGCTGGGGGTGCTCCTCGCCTGCGTCTGGCGTGCTTTCGCCGATCGCGCCCCCCGGATTCCGCGGCGTCGGGCCTGGGCCGTCTTCCTCGTCTGCGCCTTCGTCCTGTTCGCCGCCTTCTTCGCACTCGGGCAGTACTGGCAGAACGAGATCCGCAACCTGATGGGGGTGAAGGACTACAACATCCTCTTCGCCGTCCTCTCGCCCCTCGTCGCCGCGCTGGTCTTCTGCCTCCTCCTCCTGCTCGCGCGGGGGATCCGCGGCCTCTACCGGTGGGCCGCGAGTCTGCTCCGGCGCTGGATCGGGCCCCGCGCCACCCACGCGGTCGCCTGGATCCTGGCTGCCGGTGTCACCTATCTGATCGTCACCGGGCTGCTGCTCGACGGTCTCGTCGGCGTCGCCAACGAGACGTTCTCGCTGCGCGACACCACGACCACCGAGGGGGTGCAGCAGCCCGGATCCGCGCTGCGTTCGGGCGGACCGGACTCCCTCGTGCCCTGGGACTCGCTGGGCCGGCAGGGGCGCAACTTCACCGGGACGGGCCCTTCGGAGCGCGACATCGCGCAGTTCTCCCACCGGCCGGCCATGGAACCGATCAGGACGTACGCCGGGCTGGGCTCGGCCTCCGACACGGAGTCCCGCGCCGCTCTGGCGGTTCAGGACCTCACCCGTGCGGGCGGTTTCCAGCGCAAGAACCTGCTCGTGGTGACCACGACCGGCAGCGGCTGGGTCGACCCGGCCTCGATCGACACGTTCGAGTACCTCAGCGGCGGCGACTCGGCGGCCGTGGCGCTCCAGTACTCCTACCTGCCGTCCTGGATCTCCTACCTGGTCGACCAGACGAAGGCCCGCGAGGCGGGCCGCGACCTCTTCGACGCCGTCTACGACGTCTGGTCGAAGCTGCCCGCCGGTGAACGACCCCGGCTGTTCGTCGCGGGGGAGAGCCTGGGCTCGTTCGGCGGGGAGGCCGCCTTCAGCGGAGAGTACGACCTGCGCAACCGCACGGCGGGCACGCTGTTCGCCGGGCCGCCCAATTTCAACACCCTGTTCCGGGAGTTCAGCGACCGCCGTGACGCCGGCAGCCCGGAGGTCCAACCCGTCTACAAGGACGGGCGGACCGTACGCTTCTCGAATGATCCGGTCACGGGCATCGTGCCGACGGGTCAGCCCTGGGAGGGCAGCCGGGTCCTCTACCTCATGCACCCGTCCGATCCGATCGTCTGGTGGAGCCCGCGCCTCGTCTTCAGCGAGCCGGACTGGATCGGCCAGGCACCCGGCAGGGACGTGCTGGAGGGCATGGTCTGGATGCCGTTCGTGACCTTCTGGCAGGTCACCGCCGACCTTCCGTTCTCCACCGGCGTTCCGGCCGGCCACGGCCACAAGTACGCGGCCGAGTACGTCGACGGATGGAACGCCGTCATGCAGCCCTCCGGGGTCTCCGGTGAGGACCTGAGCAGTCTCAGGAGCATCATCGGGGCCGAGAAGTGACGGTCGGCCCACCGCGGAGGTGACGGGCGGCCCACCGCGTGAACGCGTGCCGACGGCGTCCCGTCCCGGCGCGGGTGAAGGCCGCGGGGCCGCGGGGGTTTGCGGCGCCTCGACGCGGCCAGACGAGGGAAGATCATTCGCCGAGTGCAGGAGGAAACCGATGCTGTCGATCCTGGTTCTGGTGAGCGCCCCGCTGCTGCTCGCCGCCATCCTGCTGGTCGGTCGTACTCCCGCGCAGCGCTGGACCGCCCGGCCGCAGACTCCGTCCGGCGGTGCCGGCGCCCGTCGGCGACTGATCGCCCGCCACGAGCGCGGCGGCCGGTAGCCCCTCGCACCGCCCTGGCCCCGGCCGTGGCGGACCCCGGCGCCTCGCGCCGGGGCAGCCGTTCAGCTCGCGGTGAGCGTGGCGACCACCCATGCGTCGATCGCGCTCTCACAGTCCTCGACGCCGGCGGGAACGATGTCGGTGGTCCGGCCGAGAAACCGGGTCAGCGGGCCGGTGTCGACACCCACCAGCGCGGGCCCGTCCGTCCCGTGCAGGGTGATGAGGACGCGGTCGTTTCCGGGATCGGGATCGGGTTCGACGCGGACGTCGCCGTGGCCCGAGGGCCGGTCCAGGCCCTCGGCGAGGAGATCGCGGGAGAACACCCAGGTGCTGCTGCGGGGGCCGGGATCGAACTCCACGTGCACGGCGAACGGATCGTCCGCCGTGTACGACCACGTCGACCAGAAGGCCACGTACCCCCGTTCACCGGGCAGGAGGACGGCAACCTCGAACAGGAACACTGCGGAGCGGGAGGACACATGATCTCCAGTCGGGCACGCACGGTGGTGCCGCGCGTGTATCCCGCTTTCGTCCGGGCAAACGGGTACGAGGGGCGGGGCAGGTCGCAATCACCCCTTCGGTCGAGCGGGCGGCCCCGCGGCCGACCGGCCGGGCCCCCTACCGGGGCCAGTCCGGTGCCGGGTCGTCGGCGAGAAGGGGCCGCAGGGCGCCCAGCACGGCACCGACGCAGACGTCCCGCAGTTCGGTGCGGGTGCAGGTCTCGTTGGTCAGCCAGTCCACGCAGAGCACCTGGACGAACACGAGCCAGCTCCTCAGCACCCCCGACACGGCGTCCCGGGCGCTCTCGTCGGCGAGCGGAAGCACGTTGAGGAGGCGTTCGCGGAGCGCGTCGAGCTCGTCGGCGATCACGGTCTGGACCACGCGGTCGCCGGCGAGGACGCGGTTGGCCGCGAGCACGGTGTTGCGGTTGGCGGCGAAGTACTCGATGTGGGCGTCCAGGCCCTCGACGAGCTGTTCGACGAGGGTGTCGGCGGGGTCGAAGCGGGTGCGGGCCAGCAACCTGTCGGCCACTTGCTGGTAGACGGCGGCGAAGAGGTCGCGCTTGTTCGCGAAGTGGCGGTAGAGCAGGGCGCGGGAGACGCCCGCGTGGTGGGCGACGTCCTCCATCAGCACGTCGTCGTACGGGTGCGCGGCGAAGAGCCGGGCGCCGACGCCGAGGAGCTGAGCCCGGCGTTCGTCGGGGCTGAGTCGTTGGCGGGGAGGCACGGACCCAGCTTACTTGACGCGTGTCTACTGGCCGGGCGTACTCTGGTAGACACGTGTCAACCAGGGGTGAGGGGTGGGTCATGGCGGCCAGGTTTCTCAGAGGTCTCGCGTGGGCGATGGGCATCGCCTGCTTGGCGATCGGGCTCGGTCACGTTCTGCTGGGGAACGCGTCGATCCCCGGCGAGGGCTCGGCGGACGCGACGATCGACAGCCTGGGCCGGTTCTTCGGCGCGATCTTCGCGGGCTACGGACTGGCCTGGCTGTGGGTGGTCCGGCAGTCGCCGATCCCGGCGACGGCGGTGCGGTGGCTGGCCGGGGTGTTCCTGCTCGGTGCGGCGGGACGCCTGCTGTCGCTCGCCGCGTGCGGGTGGCCGGACGGGTTCCAGGTGGTGCTGACGGTGATCGAACTGATCGTGCCGCCGGTGTTCTTCCTGCTGGCGGACGCGGAGGAGCCCCGGGCGGCGGCCCGCGCCTGACGGTGCGTCGTGGGTCGTGGGTCGTGGGTCGTGGGGTGTGGGCCGTGGGGCGTGGGTCGTGGGTCGTGCGTCGTGGGTCGTGGGTCGTGGGGCGTGCGTCGTCGGTCCTGGGCCGGTGTCAGCCCGGTGTGACGGTGCGCAGGAAGAAGGAGTCGATGGCCCGGACGGCCAGCGTCAGCGCGTCCGGGTCGGAGGACTTGGTGATGTAGGCGTTGGCGTGCGCGCGGTGGGCCCCGGCGATGTCGTCGGCGGCCCTCGGCGCGCGGACCGTCGCCGTGCCGCGGCCGCTCGGCTGTCGGACGCGCGGCGGAGCGCCGGACTGGGCCGTCCGGTGGACAGCGGGCACGGCCGGGTCGGATGAACACGTGGCGGTGTGCGGTGCACCCGAGAATCGCGTCGTGGCGCCCGCCCGGATTGCGGACAAGTGACGTTGGGACCCGGCAGTGTCAGGTGAAGAGCACGGTCAACGCCCCGATCAGGCGGATCGTCACGCGGGAGCGGCCGCCACGGCTCGGGGCGGCGCGGACGGCACCCCCGGACCGGGCGTCGCCGCGGAGTCCGCGACGACGCGGCCGGAGCCGCCCGGGGGAGCCGCTCAGCGGAGCCCGACCGGGCGGATCGGGACGCTGACGGGTCGTGCGATCACCCTGGCGAAGGACCCGCCCCGTCCGCCGGGCCCGTTCCGGCCCGGGTTCTGGCGCTCGCCGATCCGCGGGCCGTGGCTGACCGCCGTGCTCGGCCTGGTGCTGCTGTTCGGGATCACCGTCCTGTTCGTCACCGGGCTGCTCTCCTACGCCGCCTACAACCCGTGGCTGGGTGCAGTGAACGACAAGACCCCCGACAAGGGGATCCTCGGCTTCTACCTGTTCGCCTGGCCGACCGACCCGTACTGGCTGTACCGCCTCACCCAGGGTGTCCACGTCACGCTCGGCGTCGTCCTGGTACCGGTGGTGCTGGCCAAGCTCTGGTCGGTCATCCCGAAGCTCTTCGAGTGGCCGCCCGCCCGCAGCCCCGCGCACGCGGTCGAGCGGCTGTCGCTGCTCCTGCTGGTCGGCGGCGTGATCTTCGAGTTCACGACCGGCATCCTCAACATCCAGCTGCACTACGTCATCCCGGGTTCGTTCTACCCCCTGCACTTCTACGGCGCCTGGGTGTTCATCGCCGCGTTCGTGGTGCACGTCGCCCTGCGGTCGGCCCGGATGTGGCGCGCCCTGCGCTCGCGCCGCCTCGCCGAGGTACTCCGTACCGACACCGCCCACACCGTGCCCGAGCCACCGGACGACTCCGGTCTCGTCGCTGCCGCGCCGCGCGCGGCGACGATGAGCCGGCGTGGCGCCCTGGCACTGACCGGCGCCGGCTCCCTCACCCTGCTGGTGGTGACGGCGGGCCAGAGCATCGGCGGCCCCTGGCGCCGTACGGCCCTGCTGGCCCCGCACGACCGGGACCCCGCCGACGGCCCGAACGGCTTCCAGGTCAACAAGACGGCCGCCGCCGTCGGCGTCACGGCCGAGGACATCGGGCCCGCCTGGCGGCTGAACGTCCACGGCCCGGCCAGCACCTTCACCTTCGCCCGGGACCAGCTCCTGGCGATGCCCCAGTGGGCCGCGGCGCTGCCGATCGCCTGCGTGGAGGGCTGGTCCACCGACGACCAGCACTGGTCGGGCCCGCGCCTGGCCGACCTCGCGGCGCTCGCCGGGCTTCCGGACGCCGGGAGCGTGCTGGTGGAGTCCGTGCAGCGGGGCGGGTCGTTCAGCAGGGTGCTGCTGGCGGGCAACCAGATCCGCGACCCCCGCTCGCTGCTGGCCCTGCACGTCAACGGCGCCGACCTCTCGCCGGACCACGGCTACCCGGCCCGGATCATCGTTCCCGCCAACCCCGGTGTCAACAACACCAAGTGGGTCGGCAACCTCACCTTCCGGACGTGACCCGATGAACCGCCGCCCGACCGTCCGGGACCGCTTCCGCCACCGCTACGGCGCGCACCCCCTGCACCTGCTCCTGATGGCCTGCTGTTTCGCGCTCGCCTCCTACGCCGCCGTGCGGCTGCTCAGCGGCCGGACCCTGGAGGTCGCCCTCTGGTTCATCGGTGGAGCCCTGGTGCACGACCTCGTCCTCGTCCCCCTCTACTCCGGCGCGGACCGCGCGGCCCAGGCCACCCTGGGCCCGCGACCCGGGGAGGCGTGCCGGCCTGCCCGCGCCGGCTTCGTCAACCACGTACGGGTCCCCGCCTTCCTCTCCCTCCTGCTCCTCCTGGTCTGGTTCCCGCTGGTCCTCGACCTCTCCGATCCCTACACCCGTGACACCGGGCTCTCGGAGAGCGTTTACCTGGGGCGGTGGCTGCTCGTCACCGCTGTCCTGTTCGGGATCTCCGCGCTGCTGCTGGTCGCGCGTGCCCTGTTCGCCGGGCGTGCCGTGCGACGGAGCCCGGCCCCTCCGGACGCTCCCCCTTCGGACGGTCCCCCACCGGGGCCGAGTGCCACGCCGGGTACGGCGGTGGCGGCCGCCGCGTCGCCCGCTGCCGCGGCCACCGCGCGGGCTGTCGCGCCGGCTGTCGCGCCGGTGGGCGCCGCCGCCCACCGGGGCCCGGTCGTCCCGGCGCGGGCGGGACGGCGGATCCGTCGGATACGTCCCGTGACCGCCGCCGCTCTGGCGACGGCCGCGGGATCGGCCCTCGTACTCGCCGTCGTACTCGCCCGGCGGGCGTCGTGCCGCGCCCGCCGGACACCGTCCGGCCGACGGGATCCACGCCCGCTCCGAAAGGCCGCACCCCGATGACCGAGTCCCACGCGCGCGGCGCGGCGCACCAGCGACTGCACACGGCCCGGTCCGATCCACCGCCCGCACGGGACGGGAATCCTGACGGGGGCCCGGACCACGGCGACGACCGTGCCGCGGTGACGAAGGACCCAGGCGCCTGCCGTCCCGCGCGGGGCGGCCGGCGGGCGGACGCGGTGACCGCCGCCGCGGGCGCACTGCTGCTCGTGGCGGCGGCCCTGATCGGCGCGGCGATCCAACGGGCCGACGGAACCCTCCAGGTGCCGTGGCCGCCCCTGCAGGCGTCCTGGCTGCCGCACCTGGGCCCGGGGACGCCGGCCGCGGTGCTGGTCGCGGTGGCGGTCGTCAGCCGGGCGCCGGGACTGGCCCGGCGGTTGTCCTGGCGGCGTCTCCTGGTGGTGACCTGGGGGGCGGCGATGGCCTGGACCTGGGCGCTGGCGCTGGTGGACGGCTGGCAGCGCGGCGTGGCCGGCAGACTGACCACCGGTTTCGAGTACCTGTCCCAGATCGACCGCTTCGCCGACGTCCCCGCCGCCCTGCGGGACTACACCCAGCACATCCTGAGCACCCAGCCGCAGCCCTGGGCCACCCACGTGGCCGGGCACCCGCCCGGCGCCGTCCTGACCTTCGTCGGCCTGGACCGGCTGGGCCTGGGCGGCGGGGCCTGGGCCGCGGTCTGGTGCATCACCACCGGCAGCTCGGCCGCGGCGGCCGCCCTGGTGGCCGTCCGCGCACTGGGCGACGAGGCGACCGCACGACGGGCGGCCCCCTTCCTGGCGCTGTCCCCGGCCGCGATCTGGGTCGGCGTCTGCGCCGACGGCTACTTCACCGGCGTCGTCACCTGGGGGCTGGCACTGCTCGCGCCGGCCGCCACCCGGGCCACCGCCCGGCCCCGGAGCGCCGCGCTCGCCGCCGGGCTGCTGCTCGGCCTCGCCGCCTACCTGTCCTACGGCCTGGTGCTCGTCGCGGTACCGGCCACCGCCGTGCTGCTGCTGGCCCGCACGGCGCGACCGCTGCCCGCCGCCGTCCTCGGCGCCGCCTCCGTGGCGGCCGCGTTCACGGTGGCCGGGTTCGCCTGGTGGCAGGCCTATCCGCTGCTGGTCCAGCGCTACTACCAGGGAGCGGGCGGCATCCGCCCGTACGGCTACTGGGTCTGGGCCGATCTCGCCTGCGCCCTGTTCAGCACCGGTCTCGCCGCCCTCGCCGCGACCCGACGCGCACTGGCGGCCACGCCGTCGGCCGTGATCCGGCTGCGCACAGGGGCGCCGAGTGGCCCCCAGGTGGTCGCCGTCCTGGCCGCCGCAGCGGTACTCACCGTCCTGATCGCCGACCTGACCGGGATGAGCAAGGCCGAGACGGAACGGATCTGGCTGCCCTTCACCATCTGGCTGCTGCCCGCCGCCGCCCTGCTCCCCGGGCGCGACCACCGTCGCTGGCTCGCGTGCCAGGCCGTCCTCGCGCTGCTGGTCAACCACCTCCTGCTCACCCTCTGGTGAGGCGCGGCCGAGCCCCACGGCGTCCCCGCCGGGAGCCCGCCACCCGCCGCCCGCCACCCGGCACCCGCCGCCCGGCGCCCGGCGCCCGGCGGTTCGGGCGGCGAGCACCCGCCGCGCCCGGGTGCGCCCGCGCGGCGGGTGCGCTGTCGCCGGGCCTCGTCCGGTGGCCGTTTCTGACAGAAGCCGGTCATTGCGGACGCACCCGCCGGGGCGTGAGGATCGTGCCATGGCCGAACCGCGCAGAGTCGTCATCGCCGCCTTCCCGGGCGTCGAGTTGTTGGACGTCACGGGACCGGCGGAGGTGTTCTCCATCGCCTCCCGTCTGCTGGGCACCGGCACGCCCGGCTACCGGGTGGAGGTCGCGGCGCGGGCCGCGGGGGAGCTGGCCACCTCGGGCGGGATCCGCCTGGTGGCGGACCTCGCGCTGGAGGAGGTGCGGGGCCGGGTGGACACCCTGCTCGTGGCGGGGGCGATGGACCTGTCCGCCGGGCGGGTCTCGGCGGTGGTCGATCCCTTCGTGGCGGGCTGGCTCGTCGGCGCCGGCCCACGGGCACGCCGCGTCGCGGGGCTCTGCGCCGGTGCGCACCTACTGGCGGCGGCCGGGATGCTGGACGGCTCGAAGGCCACGACGCACTGGCTGACCGCGGACCAGCTCGCCTCCGAGCATCCGCGCATCGACGTCGACCCGGATCCGATCTTCATTCGGGTGGGGCGGGTGTGGACCTGCGCGGGCGTGACCGCGGTGCTGGACCTGGCCCTGGCCATGGTCGCCGAGGACCACGGCCAGGCCCTGGCGCTGGAGACGGCCAGGGCGATGGTCATGTACGTCAAACGCCCGGGCGGGCAGAGCCAGTTCAGTGTCCCACTGTCCCTCCAGGCGCCGGTGGACGACCGCATCGACGGCCTGCGGCTGTGGATGCAGGACCATCTGGCCGAGGAGCTGCCCGTCCCGGTCCTCGCGGAACGGCTGCACCTGAGCGTGCGGCACTTCTCCCGCCTGTTCCGCCGCCGTACCGGCCGCACCCCGGCCGACTACCTGGAGGCCGTCCGACTGGAGGCCGCCCGGCGTCTGCTGGAGGAGAGCGACCGCGGCCTGGCGGACATCGCCGCCGGCACCGGCCTCGGGTCCGTCGAGACCCTGCACCGGGCGTTCAGGACCAGGCTGCGCACCACCCCGGCGGAGTACCGGCGCCGATTCCGTTCCCCCGACGTGGTGGCCCCGGGCGCCGACTGACCGGTTCACCCGGTTCACCCGCACATCGGCCCCGGCGGTCGGCGCCCTCGCGCGCCGGGCGTCCGGTCCGTCACGCCCTCAGCCGGATTCCCAGCCGGATTCCCAACCGGACGCACTCAGCCGTGTTCACGGTCGGAACCGCATGCCCGCCCGCACACCCGCAGGCCCACGCCCACGTACACGTCCGCACCCGCACCCGCACCCGCACCGCTACGGAGCCCCTCATGTCACGCACCAAGGTCATCGCGATCCCGGTCCTGGGACGGCACGCCGTCAACGCGTACCTGCTCCTGGGCCGCCACCCGGTCGTCGTGGACGCCGGAACCCCCGGAAGCGGGCCGCTGATCCGTGACGCCGTCGCCCGCAACGGCGTGGACCCGGCCGACGTCAGGCTGATCGTCATCACCCACGGGCACATCGACCACTTCGGGTCCGCCGCCGAACTGCACCGGCTCACCGGCGCACCCGTCGCCGGGCACGTCGCGGACCTCCAGCCGTACCGCAGCGGCCGGGTCCGCGAACCGTACCTGCCGACCGGTCCGATGGGGCGCCTGATGGACCGCAGCCGCCAACTGCACGCCGCCGTCGAGCCGTTCGAGCCCGGTGTGCTGATCCGCGGCGAGTACGCTCTGCACGAGCACGGGATCGACGCCCGCGTCATGCCCACCCCCGGGCACACCGCCGGCTCGATCTCCGTCCTCACCGACGAGGGGGATCTGGTGGCCGGTGATCTGGTCGCCAACTCCTTCATGGGCCTGATCCCCGGCCGTCCCGCCAACCCGCCCTTCCACGACGACCCGCAGCGCAACCTGGCCAGCCTGCGGGAGATGCTGGCCCTCAAGCCGACCCGGCTTCACGTCGGACACGGTGTCCCGCTGGATCCCGTGCGGGTCGAGCGCTGGGCACTGCGGGAGCAGCGACGACTGGACGAACTGGCGGCCACCGGACGTCTGCGAGCCCGCCCGTCGAGCGGTGATCTGCCCGACCCGCAGGAGTGCTGACGACCGTCCGCCGCCCGTCAGCCGCATCCTTCGACCGTGGCGGCCCCGTGCCGCCCCACCACGGCGCCGTGGCGCGGGTGGGGCGGCACGGGGCCGTGGCGGGACGGGCGGCACGGGTGTCCCGCAGGGGCCCGGTGGCGGGGCGGTCAGCCCGGCAGGGTCCAGCGCTGCCAGGCGTTGCTGTTGCAGTCCCAGATCTGCAGCTGGGTACCGTCGGCGCTGCTGCCGCCCGGTACGTCCAGGCACCGGCCGGACACCGGGTTCCGCAGCTGCCCGGAGGTCTGGGCCTGCCACTGCTGGGCGCTCGTGCCGTTGCAGTCGTACAGCTGGATCCGGGTGCCGTTCGCCGTACCGGCGGACGTGATGTCCAGGCAACGGCCGGAGTTGGGGTTGCGGAGGGTGCCGTCCGTGCCGACGGTCCAGGTCTGCGCGACGCCCGTGGAGCAGGTGTAGAGCTGGACGGCGGTGCCGTTGGCGGTGCCCGAGGCCCGGGCGTCCAGGCACTTGCCGGCCAGACCGGTGACGGCTCCGGTCCTGGGGCCGGGCGTGGGGGTCCCGGTCGTCCCGCTCGGGAGGGTGATCTCGCCCTGGTTGAGCACACGGGGCAGGAAGTACCCCGTCTGGATCTCGGCGTTGGTGTTGTCGCCCTTCAACTGCTCGGACCACATCATGAAGTAGGACCAGCGAGGCTGGGCGTCCAGCAGAGCGGCGGTGGGGATCTTCCCCAACTCCGCGATGGCCATCGGCTTGCTCCCCGCGATGGCCTGCAACTGCTGGTAGTCCGCGGCACTGGGGTAGTCCTTGTACCAGGCGTCCAGCGAGGCGACATCCACGTACGCGTCGCCGGGGTAGTAGCCGCTCCAGCCGCCGGCCGGATTGTCCTGGACGTTCCAGACCCAGATCAGGTTGCTCAGACCCTTGGTGTTCGCCAGGTAGTCATGGGTGATCTGGTAGAGGCGGGCACTGCCGGAGGCACCGGGGCGGTGGCCCCACCAGTTCCAGGACTCGTTCATCTCGTGCAGGGGACGGAACAGCACCGGCACCCCGGCGTCCTTCAACTGCTGGAGGTAGGGAACGGCTTCGTCGAGGCGCTGCTTCCATGCCAGGTTGAGGGCCGTGCCGTCGGTGATGATCTGGTTGAACTGGGCATCCGTGATGCTGGACTTGACGCCCCCGTCGAAGGCGCAGGAACTGCCGCCGGTGGGCGGGCAGACGTGCCACGTCAGCGCGACCAGGGAGCCGTTGGCCCATTCCGTTCTGGCCTGGTCGATCACGCTCTGACGGTTGGCGACGTCGGCGGCGTTGAACATCAGGTCGCCGCCCCACAGGCCCGGGTACTGGCCGGTGATGTCCTTGACCTGCTGGGTGTACTGGCCGGGAGCGCTCGCGGGCTCCTTGTTGTGCTGGCCGGACACGATGCTCGTGCCGGTGATGGATTTCAGGTAGGCCAGCACGTCCTGCTTGGCGGAGGCGGGGAAGGCCTGGGCCGTGGAGGGGGCCGTCAACAGTGCCAGCATGAGTGCCAGCAGGGCGGCCGGGGCGGTGGACCAGGTAAGTGCTCTGCGCATACCGGTTCGGCTCTCTCGTGTGGGGTCGGTCAGCCGTTGCCGTGGCCAGGACAGCGAGGGTGCTGCCGGCCGGTGCCGCCCCGGTCGTCGGGTCGCCGTGGCGGGGGCGCCGGGTGGGGTGGTGGAGGGGCCCGGCAGGGGCGGCCGCACGCGCGCGACGGCCGGGATCCGGCCGAGGCGCACGTGCGGCACTGGCATGACTTAACCGAGTAAGTGCCCCAGACCATAAGGTCGGGCCTTGTCGCTGTCAATGGATCGCGACGCCATCCGGCGGACGGAATTCCGGCCGGTTGTCCTCACCTGCGATGTCGTCAATCCGCCGGCGGGGCAGGCACGATGGCGGCAACTCCGGCGTCCGGTTCACTGCGGCCGCCCTGCCGCCCGCACCCCGCCGTCCGCATCCTGGCGCGGATGTCATCGCTGAACCGGGTAAGTTGCCCGGCCCGGCGCCGGGCTCGGCGGTCCACTGTTCAGGCCGGTCGGCCGAGTCCACCCGGTGTCCGAGTCGAGGACCCGGGCCGACGGGGGGCACCTGATCGGGCGAACGGATCCGGGAGGGGCCAACCGGGGCAAGCCGCATGCGTCGTGCCCCGGCCCCGGCCGCAGTGCGCGGGCGCCCCGGTTCAGGGCGCGGTGGCTTCCCAGGCCGCCTCGATCATCCGGAAGACCTCGTCCACCGTGGCCTCGGGATCGTCCGCCCGGCAGGCGAGCGCGTAGGCGTCGATGGCGAACCGCGCGGTCGCCCGGCAGGCCGTCGTACTCCGGGTCAGGTGGGGATCGGCGGCCAGTGCCGCTGCCAGCGCCTGCGCGTGACGCAGGCTCATCGACTCCTCGTACTCCCGCAGGGCGGGCGATCCCTCGATCATGCGTCGGACGGGTGCACTGCCCTCCGCCGTGCAGTGCCGCACCAGGGCCTGGACCTCGCGGTGCAGTGCCGGGACGGGCGGGTCGAGCGGAGGCCGGTCGATCACCGCCCGCGTGAGGCGCTGCTCGAAGTCCTGGTCGCGCTCGAACACCAGGGCCTCCTTCGAGGCGAAGTGGGCGAAGACGGTGGTGACGGCCACGTCGGCCTCGGCTGCCACGTCACGGATGCCCACGGCGTCGTACCCGCGCTCCAGGAAGAGGCGCAGCGCCGTGTCGGCGATCTTCTGGCGCGTCACGGCCTTCTTGCGGTCGCGGCGTCCGGGCGGCTCGGTCATGCCATGACCCTACCAGGTATGAATCAATAACTGTTGTGAAACACTAACTGTTAGGTCTATCTTCGGCCGCATGAGGAAAATCAGCTTCGCCGAGTTCGGCGGTCCCGAGGTCCTGCAACTGGTGGAAGCCGAGGAGCCCCACGCGGGCCCCGGTCGGATACGCATCGCCGTACGGGCGGCGGGTGTCAACCCCGTCGACTGGAGGATCCGGGAGGGCCAGGTTCTGGGAGCCCATCCGGTCGAGCTGCCCGCCGGGCTCGGACTGGACGCCGCCGGGGTGGTGGACGAGGTCGGTGAGGGCGTCGAGGGGGTCGAGGTCGGCGACCGCGTGTTCGGCGAAGGTGCCGACACGTACGCCGAATTCGCTGTGCTGTCGGCCTGGGCCCGGATGCCCGAGGGGCTGCCCTTCGAGGAGGCGGCCGGGTACCCGTCGGTGGTGGAGACCGCGCTGCGCGTCATCCGCGAGGTCGGCGTGCGGCCCGGCCAGACACTGCTGGTCAGCGGCGCGTCCGGCGGCGTCGGGTCGGCGGTGCTGCAGATCGCGCGCGCGCGCGGCATCGCGGTGATCGGCACGGCCGGGGCTGCGAACCAGGACTACCTGCGCGGCCTGGGCGCCCTCGCCACGACCTACCACGAGGGCTGGGTCGACCGGGTGCGGCTTTTCGGCCGGGTCGACGCGGCCCTCGACCTGGCCGGCTCGGGCGTCATCCGCGAACTCGTCGAGCTGACAGGGCACCCGCGCAAGGTCGTCTCCATCGCCGACCTCGGCGCGCCGCAGCTGGGCGTCCGGTTCTCCGGCGTGGCCGGGAGCGTGCCGGACGCGCTCGCCGAGGCCGTCGACCTCATCTCCACGGGCAGACTCCACATCCCGGTCGAGAAGTCGTACCCGCTCACCGAGGCAGCGGCGGCGCACACCGACAGCCGCCTCGGTCATACCCGGGGGCGCCGGGTCCTGGTCGTCTGAGGCGCGGCCCGCGCGGCATTCCGCAGCCGCGCGGCCCGCTCGGCGTCCCGCGCCGACCGGCCGGTCACCAGCGGGTGGGGGAGCGGCGTCGGACGAAGCGGGCAGACGCGCCTCGCCCGCCAGGGCGACCGCGGCGCCCTCCGCCGGGATCCGGTTCGGGCCGTCGGCCCTTCCGGGGGGCCGGTCGCCGCCCGGTGCGGAGGCGGCCAGGACATCGCCTGTCCCGCTCGTCGGTCCGGGCGGTGGGCGGGGGATCTCACGGACGCGCGGCCGGCGTACTAGGCTGTGGCTCGCAGTTGGTTCGCCCTGTCCGCCAGGCAGGTGCGTCGTAAGAGGGAACCCGGTGTGAATCCGGGACTGCCCCGCAGCGGTGAGTGGGAACGACCGCCGTCACATGCACTGGGCCCCAGCGGGGCCCGGGAAGCGACGGCCAGTAGGTGCCGGACAGGCCGAAGGCCCGACCGGTGTGCCCATGAGTCCGAAGACCTGCCACTGCCCGTGTGCGACCGCACGCGGTGATCTCGGTGACCTCGTGGGCGGGTCGGCGGAGCGGGCGGGCCCATCCCGGTGCCACGCCCCGACTGCTGTTCCTTCGTGCCCCCGTGCCCTCCCGGGATCGCAACGCGACTCGCGAAGGAGAGTTCCGTGTCACCGAGTTCGACCACACCGCCGGCCACCGTCCACGGCTACCCGCGTCAGGGCCCGAACCGAGAGCTGAAGAAGGCGATCGAGGGGTACTGGGCGGGGCGCGTCACCGCGGCCGACCTGCGCACCGCCGCCGCCGGGCTGCGCCGCGACACCTGGCGGCGCCTCACCGAGGCCGGTATCGCCGAAGTGCCCACCGGGGACTTCTCGTTGTACGACCACGTGCTCGACGCCACCGTCGCGGTGGGCGCCGTTCCGGAGCGGCACCGCGCCGCCGTCGAGGCGGATCCGCTGGACGGGTACTTCGCCATGGCCCGCGGCACCCAGGCGGTCGCACCGCTGGAGATGACCAAGTGGTTCGACACCAACTACCACTATCTCGTGCCCGAGTTGGGACCGGACACCGCATTCGCCGCCAACTCGTCCAAGGCGGTCGGCGAACTGCGCGAGGCGATCGCGCTGGGCCACACCGCACGGCCGGTCCTGGTCGGCCCGCTGACCTACCTGCTGCTCGCCAAGCCCGCCCCCGGGGTGGCGGCGGACTTCCGGCCGCTGACCCTGCTGGACCGCCTGCTGCCCGTCTACGCCGAGCTCCTGGCGGACCTGCGAGCGGCCGGCGCCGAGTGGGTCCAGCTGGACGAGCCCGCGCTCGTCCAGGACCGCAGCCCGGCGGAGTTGAACGCCGCGGCGCGGATCTACCGTGACCTCGGCGCTCTCGCGGACCGACCCAGGATCCTGGTCGCGACGTACTTCGGCCGAGCCGGTGAGGCCCTGCCGATCCTGGCCAGGGCCCCGATCGAGGGCGTCGCCCTCGACTTCACCGGGCCCGGCGCCGCCAACCTGGACGAACTCGCCGCCGTCGGCGGCCTGCCCGGCAAGCGCCTGGTCGCGGGGGTGGTGGACGGCCGCAACATCTGGATCAACGACCTGGAGAAGTCGCTCGCCACCCTGGCCACCCTGCTCGGCCTGGCCGACCGGGTGGACGTCGCGCCGTCCTGCTCCCTGCTGCACGTCCCGCTCGACGCCGACGCGGAGCGCGACCTCGACCCGCAGGTCGCCCGCTGGCTGGCCTTCGCCCGCCAGAAGACCGACGAGACCGTGCTGCTCGCCAGGGCCCTGAGCCAGGGCACGCACACCCTGACGGCCGAACTGGCGGCCAACCGCGCCGACCTGGCCTCCCGCGCCGCCTCCGCGCTCACCCACGACCCGGCCGTCCGCGCCCGGGCCGGCGCCGCCACGGCGGAGCACGCCCGCCGGGCCCGGACCTATCCCGAGCGGGCCGAGGCCCAGCGGGCCCGGCTGGGCCTGCCGTTGCTGCCGACCACCACCATCGGCTCCTTCCCGCAGACCACCGAACTGCGCACCGCCCGCGCCGACCTGCGCGCCGGGCGCCTCGGCGCCGACGGCTACCGCGAGCGGATGGAGGCCGAGGTCCGCGAGGTGATCGCCTACCAGGAGAAGGCCGGCCTGGACGTCCTCGTCCACGGTGAACCCGAACGCAACGACATGGTCCAGTACTTCGCCGAACAGCTCACCGGCTACCTCGCCACCAGGCACGGCTGGGTGCAGTCCTACGGCACCCGCTACGTCCGCCCGCCGGTCCTGGCCGGCGACATCTCCCGTCCGCACCCGATGACCGTCGACTGGTACCGCTTCGCACAGGATCTGACGGACCGTCCGGTCAAGGGCATGCTCACCGGCCCGGTCACCATGCTCGCCTGGTCCTTCGTCCGCGACGACCAGCCCCTCGCCGACACCGCCCGCCAGGTCGCCCTCGCCCTGCGCGAGGAGGTCACCGACCTGGAGGCCGCCGGCGCCGCCGTCATCCAGGTGGACGAGCCCGCCCTGCGCGAAACCCTCCCGCTGCGCGCCGCGGACCGCCCGGCCTACCTGGCCTGGGCCACCGGGGCCTTCCGTCTCAGCACCTCGGGCGTGCGGGCGGACACCCAGATCCACACCCACATGTGCTACGCCGAGTTCGGCGAGATCATGACCGCGATCGACGAGCTCGACGCGGACGTGATCTCCCTGGAGGCGGCCCGCTCGCACATGCAGGTCGCCCACGAGCTGGCCGGGGCCGGCTACCCCCGTGAGGTCGGGCCGGGCGTCTACGACATCCACTCCCCGCGGGTGCCCGGCACCGAGGAGGCCGCCGCCCTGCTCCGCGCCGGCCTGGCGGCCATTCCCGCCGAGCGGCTCTGGGTCAACCCCGACTGCGGACTGAAGACCCGCGGCTGGCCGGAGACCCGGGCCTCCCTGGAGCACCTGGTCGAAGCGGCGCGCCTGGTCCGGGCGGAGCTGACCGGCTGACGAGGACGCCGGGGACCGGCCGGGCGCCCGCACACGGCCCGGCCCGTCCCCGGCCCGTCCCCGGCCCGGCCCGGCCCCGGCACTCCCGGACGACGGCGCAGCCTGGACGGTGCCGCCCGGCCGGGCAACGGCTCTCGGACGGGGGGCACCGACCCCGGCGGCCGGGGTTTGCCGTCGCCGGTGATCGCTGTTGAGATCGGCTCATGAGCCCTTCGAGCGCCCGGCCCGCCGGCCCCCCGGCCAGGATCCTGCTTCCCTACCCGACCGAGCGGATCGGCCTGCCGGGGGTGGCGGCCGAACTGTGGGACGGCCGGGGCGAGGGCCCGCCCCGCAGGGTGCTCGACGAGGTGGAGTTCTTCGTCGTCCCGTACACCTTCGCGTCGGCGGCCGTGCCGCTGCTCGCGCGGATGCCCCGGTTGCGGATCGTGCAGAGCCTGTCGGCGGGCGTCGAGGGCCTGCTGCCGGCCGTGCCGCCCGGTGCGGCGCTCTGCAACGCCAGGGGCGTCCACGACGCGAGCACGGCCGAGCTCGCGCTCACCCTGATCCTCTCCTCCCTGCGCGGCCTGCCGGGCTTCGTCCGGGCGCAGGACGCCGGTGCCTGGCAGGGCGGATCGTTCGCCTCGCTCGCCGACCGTACGGTGCTGGTGGTCGGCCACGGCTCGATCGGCGCGGCCGTCGAGGAGCGCCTGGTGCCGTTCGAGTGCGAGGTGCTCAGGGTCGCCCGCAGCGCCCGGACGGCGGCCCGCGGGCCGGTGCACGCCCTCGCCGACCTCCCGGCCCTGCTGCCCCGGGCCGACGTCGTGGTGCTGACCGTCCCGCTCACCGACGGGACCAGGGGGCTGGTGGACGCGGCCTTCCTCGCCGCGATGAAGGACGGCGCCCTGCTGGTCAACGTGGCCCGTGGCGCCGTGGTGGACACCACGGCCCTCCTCGCCGAACTGCGCGGCGGCCGGCTGAGCGCCGCGCTCGACGTCACCGACCCCGAGCCGCTGCCCGCCGGCCACCCGCTCTGGCAGGCGCCCGGCACCCTGATCACGCCTCACGTGGGCGGCAACAGCTCCGCCTTCCTGCCCCGGGCCCTGCGCCTGATCCGCGCCCAGCTGGAGCGCTTCCTCGCCGGTGAGCCACCGAGGAACGTGGTGTCCCCGCCCGCCGGCTGAACCCGGCGGGTCGGCCGCGCCCGACCGGGGCCCGTTACGCCGTCGGAGGGGCGCGGCCGTCCCGAACGGACGAGCGGGGCGAGCCGCTCACCCCCGGACGGGCCGGCGCCACGGAGTGTGGCCCCGGTACGGGTACGGGTACGGGGCCGCCACCGGCGGGCGGCGAACGACGGGAGACGGCAGTGACATCGTCCGCGGACGAGCGCCCCGGACGCGGCCCGCGCTCCGCGCTCCGGCTCCCGCGCTCCGCGCTCCGGCTCCCGCGCTCCGCGCTCCGGGCTCCGTCGCCGGCAGGACGGCGCGGCCGCTCGGCGCGAGCGGCCGGGGCCCGCGTGAGCACCGCGGTGCACCTGCCGGCGAGCGCCCCCGCGCAGTCGCTGCCCGCCCGGGAGCTGGTGGCCTTCACCCTGGCCTCCCAACGCGCGGTGACGGCCGAGCGCGGCGGGAGGTGGCGATGGTCCTCGACCTGCTCCTGATCGGCCTGGCCATCACCCTGGAGCCCGTACCCGTGACGGCCTTCATCCTGCTGCTCTCCGCCGACCGGGGCCTGCGCAAGGGGCTGGCCTTCGTGCTGGCGTGGCTCGGCTGCCTGGTCCTGGTCCTGGCCATGGTGGTCGCGGCGACCGGGGGCACGCCGTTCCAGCGCAGCAGCACCCCCTCGACGGCGGTGCTGGCCTTCAAGATCGCCCTGGGCGTCGGCCTGGTCGGCTACGGCGAGCACCGCCGGCGCCGGCTCGGCCGCCCCCACCGGCCCCCGGCCTGGGCCGGCCGGCTGAACCGCCTCTCGCCCTGGACGGCGGCCGGCACGGCCGTCCTGCTCCAGCCGTGGGCCCTGGTCGCGGCCGGCTGCGCGACGGTGGTGGACGCGGACCTGTCGCACGTCACGACCTACCTGGCGCTGACCGGCTTCTGCCTGCTCGCCAGCTCCAGCCTGCTGGTGATGCTGGTCCACGCCGCCCTGTGGCCCGCCGCCGCGCAGGAGCGCCTCGGGCGGCTGCGCGCCTGGATGGAGGCCCACCAGGACCCGACCGTCGTCCTGCTCTGCCTGCTGATCGGCCTCTGGCTGGTCGGCAGGAGCATCTACCAGCTCGTCGGATAGGACGGCGGTGAGGCGCCCGGTCGGCCGCCCCCGGCGGTGAGGCGCCCCGGTCGGCCGACCGGAGGACTGGGCCGACGGAGTGACGGCGGAGGGTTCATCGGGAGGTCGCGGGCCGAAGGCCCGGAGCGGCCGCCGCCACGTGGTAGCAAGTCAACGAGGCAGGTCGGCCGAGGCTTTTCGGACGGCTTCCGACGCTGAGGACGAGCCGAGGAGGCGATCAGCATGCCGGCCACAGCCGCAGGTCCGCCGGCCCGGCCGCCGGACCCCCTCGCGCTGGTCCGCACCCGCCAGTACGCGGTGCTGCTGGTGGTCACGGCGCTGCTCGGCATCCCGATCTCGGCGGCGGCGTTCGGGTTCCTCGCGCTCGTCTCCGAACTCCAGTCGCTCACCTACACCGATCTCCCCAGCGGCCTGGGATTCCACGGGACGCCCCTGTGGTGGCCGATCCCGCTGCTCGCCGCGGGCGGGTTGCTGGTGGCGCTGACCATCCGCTACCTGCCGGGGGAGGGCGGCCACAAGCCGGCCGAGGGGCTGGCCACCCAGGGAGCACCCGCGGCGGCGGCGCTGCCCGGTGTCGCGCTCGCGGCGCTGCTGTCCCTCGGCGCGGGCGTGGTGCTCGGCCCCGAGGCGCCGCTCATCGCACTCGGCGGTGGCCTGGCGGTGTTCGCGGTCCGGGCGGTCAAGCGGGACGTCCGGCCGAACGCGAGCGCGCTGCTGGGCGCCGCGGGGAGCTTCGCGGCCGTCAGCACGCTGCTCGGCTCTCCGCTGCTCGGCGCGTTCCTGCTGATGGAGGCGGCCGGGCTCGGCGGCGCGATGATGGGTGTCGTCCTGGTGCCCGGCCTGCTCGCGGCCGGGATCGGCGCACTGATCTTCACCGGCCTCGGGTCCTGGACCGGCCGGGGCACGTACTCACTGGCCCTGCACCAGGTGCCGCACGCCGGGCGCCCCGACCTCGCCGGCTTCGGCTGGGCCGTCGTCATCGGCCTGGCCTCGGCCCTCCTCGGGACGGCGATCCGCCGGACGGCACTGTTCCTTCAGGCCCGCGTCGAACGGCGGCGGGTGGCGCTGACCGTGGCGGCCGGTGCGCTCGTGGGCGTCGTCGCGCTGGTGTTCGCCGAGTGGACCGGTGGGCAGCCCTCCGAGGTGCTGTACTCCGGGCAGAGCGCGTTCGGCGCGCTGCTGGCCGACCAGAGCAGTTACTCGGCCGGGACCCTGGTGGTCCTGCTGCTCTGCAAGGCCGTCGGCTACGGCCTCTCCCTCGCGGCGTTCCGCGGTGGCCCGGTGTTCCCGTCGATGTTCGTGGGAGCGGCGGGCGGTCTGGCCCTCGCACACCTCCCCGGCCTGGACGTGACCTCCGGCTTCGCGATGGGCGTCGGGGCGATGTGCGTGGCGATGCTGAAGCTGCCGATGACCTCGGTGCTGCTGGCCACCGTGCTGCTGGGCGTCGAGGGGATCACCGTCATGCCGCTCGTCATCGTCGCCGTGGTGGTCTCCTACACCCTCACGCTCCGGCTCACCCCCGTCCCGGCGCCGGCTCCCGTCCCGTCGCCGCTCCCGCCGTACCCGTGAGCCCTGCTCCGGGGCCGCGCGCCCGCGTGCCCGCGTGCCGTAACCGCGTACCCCCGCCCACCCCGCCCACCCCGCCCAGCCCGCCCGCCCCGCCCGCCGTCCGACCAGGAGGCCCCGCCATGTCCCAGAGCCCGAGCGGACAGCAGTTCCGGCTGCGCAGCGGAGCGCACAGCGCCGTCGTGGTGGAGCTCGGGGCGGCCCTGAGCCGCTACACGTTCGGCGGGCGGCCCGTCCTGGACGGCTTCGCCTCCGACGAGCGGATCACGGGCGGCCGCGGGCAGCTCCTGGTGCCCTGGCCGAACCGGATCGGCGGCGGACGCTACCGCTGGGACGGCGAGGACCAGCAACTCCCGCTCACCGAGCCGGCCGCCGGCAACGCCATCCACGGCCTGCTCCGCTGGTGTTCGTGGCAGCCGCTGGAGACGGCGCAGGACCGTGTGCTGCTCGGGGCGACGCTCTTCCCGCAGCCCGGTTACCCGTTCCACCTCGGGCTCCGGGTGCAGTACGGGCTCGACGCCGAGGGCCTCTCGGTCACCGTGACGGCGCGCAACCTCGGTACGGGGGCCGCACCCTACGGCGTCGGCCAGCACCCCTACCTGACGGTGGGTACGGAGCTGGTGGACGAGGCGGTGCTGACCCTCCCGGCCCGGGCCTGGCTGCCGGCCGCGCAGCAGGGCGCGCCGGTCGCGGCCCAGACGGTGGAGGGCACGCCGTTCGACTTCCGGGTGGCGCGCGCCATCGGTACGCAGCGCCTGGACACCGCGTTCGCCGACCTGGAGCGGGACTCCTCCGGTCGGGCCCTGGTGCGCCTCGCACACCCCGCGGGCCACCACGGCAGCGACCTGTGGCTGGGGGAGGGCGCCGACTTCCTCCAGGTGTACACCGGCGACACGCTGCCCGGGCGGGTCCGGCGCCGAGGCGTCGCGGTGGAGCCGATGTCCTGTCCACCGGACGCGTTCCGGGGCCGGCCCGCCGCGGTCGAACTGGGCCCCGGTGACCTGCACACGTTCCGCTGGGGCCTGCGGCCGTGGAACGGCCCGCACGAGGCATAGAGCGGCGGATCCGCCCTCACCAGGTCGGTGACGCGCTGGGAGTCGCGGAGCGCCAGGACGTCCGTGGCGATGTCGCGAAACACCGGTCGGGGGCCTCAGAGGCAGGGCTCGCCGGCCGGGTCGACCCGGAGCCTGTCGGTCCAGCCGTGGAGCTGACGGTGGGTGGAGGCACGGACGCCCGAGGTGCGCATCTCCCGCATCGTGGGCTGTCGGGCGTCCGTACCGCCGACTCGCGGTGGCGGCCGGGAACTCGTTCCCGCTGTCAGCCGGCGAGCGGCGGGGCGCCCTCGGAGGTGGCCGGCGGCGCTGCGGCGGATTCCGTCCCCTGCCCGGTGTCGAGGAACTCCCGGACCGCGAACGCGGCCAGCACCGCCACGGCGATCCACACCACCACGGCCGAGGACGGGTAGCTCCAGGTGAACAGCACGACGGCGGCCACCAGGAGGATCGCCGCGCCGATCCAGCGCTTGAAGCGGTGGACGAACCGTCCGACCGGCCCCAGCCGCATACCGAACGAGGAGAGCACCTCGCGTACGGCTCCGATGCCCCGGCGGCAGACGGTGCGGACGGTGACCGCGACGGACGAGGGGCCGATCAGGAACGCGCCCAGTGCGGTGATCAGCGCCAGTGCCCCGACCGCCCGCACGCTCGCGCGCATGAACCGGATCAGGGTGTCGTACACCGCCCCGGCCGCCGCCTGGGAGGCGCCGGGCGGGAGGTGGTCGAGGTAGAAGGACCGGAACACCGTCAGCACGATGCCGGTCAGCAGCATCGCGGCGAACACGCCCAGCGCCGCCCCGATCAGCGCCCGGCGCCGGTTCACGGCCAGGAACACCCCGGCCGCGGCGATCAGCACGGTGACGATCGGCAGCCAGGTGCCCATGATCTCCAGCAGGCGGAAGTACGACTTGACCTTGCCGATGTCGTTCGAGGCGAACACGACGAAGTTCGTGTGCACGGCCGGGATCTTCGCGGCGAGGCCGAAGCCCGAGTTCACCAGCTCGGTCTGGACCCTGGCGACGATCGGCGCGATGTCGACGGTGACCTGGTTGTTGTCCAGCGAGACCGCGCCGCCGCCCTGCCCCGTCAGCGCCTTGTCCAACGCGCTGTGGCCGGCCCGGTTCGCGTTGATCCACAGCGACTCGAACGCGCTGCTGGAGACCACCCGGTGGACGGTGGTGTTCACCAGATCGGTGAGGCCACTGGTGATCGGCCCGCTCAGGCCGTTGATCAGGTTGGCGGCCGGGGCCGGGACGCCCTGCTGGGCCGCGGCCTCGGAGAGCTGGTTGACCAGGCCCTTCACGTCGATCTGGTCGAGGACCGCCGTGGTGACCCGTGCGGCGACCGCCTCCTGAACGTCCGGGTTCGAGGCCAGCGGGGCGACGGTGGAGACGTAGCGGTCGGTGTTGCCGACGATGTCGCTCGTCCAGACCGAGACCACCGACAGCAGGGACAGCACCGAGGCCAGCACGATCAGCACCACCGCGCCGGAGGTCCGCCACCAGTGGTGGCGCCGGCGCGGCGTGCTGGAGCTCTCCAGCATCGCGACCCGCTGCCGCAGCTCGTCGACCTCGCTGGGCCCGCTCACCGGGGGTCGCGGCGGCGGGGCCGGCGGTGCGGCCGCCGTCGGCGGTGTCACCTTCGGAACCGACGCGGTGGGCTGCTCGCCGGGCCCGGCCGGCGGCAGCGGCGGCAGGTGCTTCCCCTGCGGTGGCTGCGGCTCGGCGGGTTCGGTGCCGGGTGGCGGCTGGTTCGCTTCGGCGGGTTCGGTGCCGGGTGGCGGCTGGTTCGCTTCGGCGGGCTCCGGGCCGGACTCGCTGGAGGCCATCGCACTCTCCCTGGGGTGGGTCCTCGTGCGCCGTCGCGGGCGGCGCCCGGCTGCTGTGCGCACCAGCAGACACCGCCCGGGGCGGCCCCACCACCCGGGATGCGCGCACGGGTGACCCGGTGTCGGGGAACGCGCGCCCGTGCCCCGGCGCCCGTCCGGCTCGCGGATGCCGGAACCGGTGCGATCCGCGATGATCGGAGTTGCGTGCACGCCGCGCCGGCCTCCCGGCGCGTTCCCTCCGGCAGGGCCCGCGGCGCGTGCCGCGGGCGGACCGGCGGCGTGCCGATCGCCTCCCCGCGCCGGCGGGCCGCTGACCGGGCGTCCGAAGCCGTCGCGGCGACGGTCGTGGGGCCCGTGTTCCGCAGGCCGTTCTGGAGGGTTCCGATGACTGAGTACGCTGGTGCGCGGTTGCGTGCCGTACCCGACGAGACGCCGGCGCAGCGGTCGGCGCGTGGCAAGGCGGCCCGTCACGAGGTGCCGCGTTCGAGCCACGCCGAATTCCGGCCGTCGAAGACCCGGTTCGACCCGGTGGCCGTCCTCGAGGCCCAGTCGGCGACGAGGCTGCCCGAACTCGTCCCGATCCGGTACGGCCGGATGATCGAATCGCCGTTCCGCTTCTACCGCGGCGCTGCCGCGATCATGGCGGCCGACCTGGCCGGCACGCCGGTCTCCGGCATCCGGGCCCAGCTGTGCGGCGACGCGCACATGATGAACTTCCGGCTGCTCGCCTCGCCGGAGCGTCAACTGCTGTTCGACATCAACGATTTCGACGAGACGCTCCCCGGCCCCTGGGAGTGGGACGTGAAGCGGCTCGCCACCAGCCTGGTGATCGCGGGCCGGGCGAACGGCTACACGGAGGAGGAGCGTGCCGGCATCGTGCGGGGGACGGTGCGCTCCTATCGCGAGGCGATGACGCTGTTCGCGGGTATGCGCACGCTCGACGTCTGGTACGCCCGGATCGGCGAGGAGCGCCTGCAGGCCGTCGCCGACGAGCAGTTGGCCAAGCGCGGCCGCAAGGGTGTGACCCGGGCGATGGCCAAGGCCAAGACCCGCGACAGCCTCCAGGTCTTCGAGAAGCTCACCGAGACGGTGGACGGTCAGGCCAGGATCGCCGCCGACCCGCCGCTGCTCGTACCGCTCACCGACCTGCTGCCCGATGTCGAACGCGGCGCGCTCGAAGCGCAGTTCCGCCTGCTGGTCGAACGCTACGGCCGCACCCTCGCGTCGGACCGGCGCACCCTGCTGGAGGACTACCGGCTGGCGGACGTGGCCCGCAAGGTGGTCGGCGTCGGTAGTGTCGGCACCCGCTGCTGGATCTTCCTGCTGCTCGGCCGGGACGGCGAGGACCCGCTCTTCCTCCAGGCCAAGGAGGCCGGCGCCTCGGTCCTGGCCGAGCACGTCGGCGCGAGCGAGTACGAGAACCAGGGGGAGCGGGTGGTCTCCGGCCAGCGGCTGATGCAGGCCGCCAGCGACATCTTCCTGGGCTGGGAGCGGGTCGACGGGATCGACGGCCGGCGCCGCGACTTCTACCTCCGCCAGATGCGCGACTGGAAGGGCGTCGTCGAGCCGGAGCTGATGGTCCCGCAGGGCATGGGGGTGTTCGGGGAGCTCTGCGGCAGTACGCTGGCCCGCGCCCACGCGAGGTCGGGGGACAGGATCGCCATCGCCGGCTACCTGGGGAGCGGCGAGGCTTTCGACCAGGCCCTGGTCACCTTCGCCGAGAGCTACGCCGACCAGAACGAGCGCGACCACCAGGCACTGCTGGACGCGGTGCGCGAGGGGCGGCTCGCCGCCGCGGCCACCGAACCTCCCGCCTGATCCGGGGACCCGGGGGGACGCGAGCCGTGACGGCGGCTCGCGTCCCCCGGCGGTCAGCTCCGGCCCAGGGCGAGGGAGACGATCCGGCGCAGGTCCAGGGGCCGGGCCGGCGCCGGAGCACCCGGCCGGTGCCGGGGCACCAGAACCCGCAGCGCTCCGGGGTGGATGGCGCAGGCGACGGGGGTGGGCAGGTGCAGCGCCTCGCCGTCGACGGCCACCGGGATGCTCCGCGCATCGGAGTCGACCGTGACCCGAGTGGCCGTCAGCAGCCGCAGCCCCGCCGCGCGGGTGCCGAGCAGAGCGAGTTCGGCCGCCTGGGCGGCGTTCGTCACCCGTACGCCGACGATGCCCAGCAGCCCGGAGTCCAGCCGGGACCTGCGGCCGCCCGGAGCCAGTGGTTCGGGAACGGCGTAGGGGTTGTTGCTGATCAGGAGGGCCTGCTGGGAGTCCAGCGCGGTGTCGTCGGCCCGGGCGTGCAGCGGGTGGCCCGCGTAGCCGAGCAGCAGATCGGGCAGCGCCTCCAGGATGGTGCCCGCCTTGGCGTCACGGTATTCGGGGTGCTGGACGATCTGCGCGTAGACCCCGAACGAGACGGTGTTGACGAACGGCCGTCCCGCCACCGTGCCCAGGTCGACCCGGAGCTCCTCGCCGTCGGTCAGCGCGTCCAGGCAGCGGGCCGGATCGGCGCGGTCCAGGCCGAGGTCCATCGCGAAGTGGTTGCGGGTACCGGCGGAGATGACCAGGAAGGGCAGGTCGTGCTCGACCGCGACCTGTGCCAGCAGTGCGAGAGTCCCGTCGCCGCCCGCGCCGCCGAGCAGGTCGGCGCCCTCGGCCACGGCCCGGCGGGCGAGGCCGGCGATGTCGGTCCCGCCCGAGGCGTCCAGCAGCACGACCCGGGCACCGAGCGCCTCGGCCTTCTCGACCAGTGCGAACTGCCCGACCTTGCCGCCGCCGGAGCGCGGATTCATGATCAGGACCGGATGCTCGGGGCGGCGGCCCGCGACCGCGACGGCGACCGCGGCCGGGGCGCCGGGCCGCCGCAGCCTGCCGAGGGCCGAGCGGGCACAGGCCAGGCCGGTGCCCAGCAGTGCGATCGAGGCGACCGCGGCCGGCCACAGCCCCGCCCAGGTGTACAGCACCACCACGACCACGGGCGCGGCGAGCGCGAGCACTGCGCCGGCCACCCGAACGGCCCCATGGTGCGAGAGCGCCCACCAGCTGCCGGCCGCCGCGACCAGCAGGCCCGCCAGCCCGATCGCGAGGATCAGCAGACCGCTCGGCCCGCTCGCGGCCGGCAGTACCGCCGCCGCGCCCAGTGCACAGACCAGAGCCAGCCGGGCGAGGACCCGGGCGCCCCTCGGCGCGGGGGAGTCGGTCGATGCCATCGCATTCCCTTCGCGACGCGGGCGGCCCCGCGCGTCCCTCCGCACGACGGCGGCGCCCCGGCGGGCCGCGTGAGCGGCCCGCCGCGACGTCGACCGGAGGGACGCGCTCGCGCGCCCCTCCGCGTGTGCGTGGCCGCCGTCGCGTCGCTCGGCGACCGGGCCCGGTACGGGCCGGCCGCTCGGTTGGACGTGGCGGTCGGGGGGAACTGCCGGGGCCGAGGCCGACCGGGCTTGCGGTCATTCCATCAGCGGGCGGCCTCGGACGCATCTCGGTCCGGCGGTGGCGCCGGGGCGCGGTGGACGAGCGTGGCACCCCGTCAGCGCGGTCGCGAGCCCTCCCGGCGAGCGCGCCGTCCGGCCTCCGCCCTCCCGGCGGTGGCCTCCGCCGGCCCGCCGGCCGCCGGCCGTGAGCCGTGCCGTCGTCGGCCGGTGACCCGGGTGGACGCAGCCGGTGACCCGGGTGGACGAGCCGCTCGAACGGCGACGGGACGACAGGCGGAGTCGCAAATAGGGTGATATGACTCATTTGATCGCCGCCCGCGACGGGGTGGCGCAGTCCGCCGGACGGTCGCCGAGGGTCGGCGGCTCACCGGCAGGGGAGCATCATGGACGACTATCCGTTGCTGAGCCTGTTCTGGTCGATGCTGGAGTTCTTCCTCCTCATCCTCTGGTTCTTCCTGCTCTTCAAGATCATCTCGGACATCTTCCGCAGCCGGGACATGGGTGGTTGGGGGAAGGCCGGCTGGACGGTCTTCGTGATCCTGCTCCCCTTCCTCGGCGTGTTCGTCTACCTGATCGCGCGGGGCAACTCCATGGCCCAGCGGGACCTCGAACAGGCGCAGGCGGCCGACGCGGCCTTCAAGTCGTACGTCAGGACCGCGGCCGCCGACCAGGGCGGCGGCGGGGCCGCGAGCCCCGCCGGGGATCTCGCCAAGCTCGCCGATCTGCGGAGCACCGGCGCGATCTCCGAGGCCGAGTTCCAGCGGGCGAAGGAGAAGCTGCTCGCCTGACGCGCCGGTCCGGGCGCCCGCCTCGGAGGCGGGCGCCCGGAGGGCGGTACCGGCCATCGTGGGCGGTGCCGGCCATCACGAGAAGGAGACCGAGCGATGTTCGAGGAACGCAAGGACCGTCGGCGCGCCAACCACGCGTTCGAGGACGGCGAGGGTGTCACCCGATACCGGATGCAGCAGAAGATGATCTCCATCGGGAACGACTACTGGATCGACAACGACGCGGGCGACCACCTCTACAAGGTGAACGGCAAGGTCCTGCGGGCCCGCCGCACCTACAAGATCGAGGACCGGGAGGGGCACACCGTCGCCACCGTCCAGGGGCGCCCGCTGCGGATCAAGGACTCGATGGCGATCGAGGACGCCGACGGCCATCGCGTGGCGCTGGTCAAGAAGGCCCTCGTCAGCCCGCTGCGCGACCGCTGGCTGATCAAGGCCGCGGACGGCGGTGAACTCACCGTCCAGGGCAACGTGCTGGATCACGAGTACACCATCGAGCGGGACGGCTACAAGGTCGCCGAGGTCTCCAAGCGCTGGTTCCGGGTCCGTGACACCTACGGCCTGGACGTCGGTCCCACCGCCGATCACGCCACGGTGCTGGCCGCCGCCGTCGCGATCGACGCCATGACGCACCCGGGCGACTGAGCGACCCCGCTCGCCGGGCCGGGCCAGACCCCCCCCGGCGCGCCCTGCCCCGCCCCGCCCCGGCGCGCCCGCCCCGCTCGCCGGGGCGGGCGTTCGCCGTTGCCGAAAAGGTCTGGACCACTGCCGGTGCGGCGTGTGATCGTGGTCCGCATGGCGGCTTTCCCTTCCTACGACGGCACCGAGATCTGGTACGAACCGGTGGGCGAGGGAGCCCCGTTGGTGGTCCTGCCCGGCGGTCCGGGGATGGATCTGCGCTACCTGGGGGATCTCGGGGGCCTGGCCGGGCACCGCCGGCTGATCCTGACGGATGCACGGGCGGCCGGGCGCTCGGGGGTGCCCGAGGACCGGGGCACGGTCTCCTTCGTGGAGCAGGCCCGTGACCTGGAGGCGTTGCGCGAGCACCTCGGATCGGCGCGAATCGACCTGCTGGCCCACTCGGCCGGCTGCCTGACGGCCCAGGAGTACCTCGCGGCCTACCCCGGACGGGTCCGGCGGGCCGTGCTCGTCGCACCGGTCGGCCGGGTGGGCCGGGAGCCGGACGGAGCCGAGCTGGCGGCCATTCGGGCCTCGCGCTCCGCCGAGCCCTGGTACGAGGACGCCGCGCAGGCCGATCGGCGGCTGGCGGAGGGCGGCGTCCGCGCGGACGAACTCGCAGCCCTGCTGCCCCGGATCACACCGTTCTCCTGGTACCGCTGGGACGAGCGCCGGCGGGCCGAGTACCGCCCCGAGTACGCCACCGCGCTGCCGTGGCTGCGGGAGGCCTTCTACGCGGGTTCGGCTGGCCCCGACACGCTCGCGGCGCGGCTGGCCAGGCTGTCGGCCGGTCGGACCCCGGTCCTGGTGCTGGCGGGCGCCGCCGACGGCCTGATCGGCACCGCCCCGGCGCGAGCCGTGGCGGCCTGCCACCCCGGCGCCGTGCTGGAGATCCTGGCGGAGTCCGGGCACCGCCCGTGGGCGGAGGAGCCGGAGCGGTTCGTGGCCGCGGTGACCGGCTTCCTGGACGAGGTGTAGCCGCCGAGGGCGGCGCCGCCGTGCGCTTTCGGCGCCGAGTGCTCCCGCCGGACACGCCGATCCCGCCGCTGGGTCACGGGAGCTGCTGCTCGGCCCAGATGATCTTGCCGGTGGGGATGTAGCGGGTCCCCCAGCGGCTGGAGAGCTGGGCGATGAGGAACAGCCCACGCCCGCCTTCGTCGGTGTCGGCGGCGTGGCGCAGGTGTGGCGTGGTGGTGCTGGTGTCGGAGACCTCGCAGATGAGGGTGCGGTCGCGCAGCACGCGCAGGTGGATGGGTCCGCCGGTGTAGCGGATGGCGTTGGTGACCAGTTCGCTGATGATCAGCTCGGTGGTGAACGCCAGGTCCTCCAGACCCCACCCGCGGAGCCGCTCCGTGACGGCGGCGCGGGTGCCGGCGACGGCGGCGGGGTCGGCGGGGATGTCCCAGTCGGCGACGAACTCGTGGGGGAGCGCGCGGGTGCGGGCGACGAGCAGGGCGACGTCGTCCTCGGGCTGATCGGGGAGCAGCGCCTCGATGACGTCCTGGCAGGTGTCCTGCGGCGTGCGCGCGGGGCCGGCGAGCGCGTTCCGCAGCAGGTCCAGACCCTGGTCGATGTCGCGGTTGCGGTCCTCGATCAGCCCGTCGGTGTAGAGGACCAGTTGGCTGCCCGCGGGCAGGTGCAGTTCGGCGCACTCGAAGGGCAGCCCGCCGAACAGCCCCAGGGGCGGCCCGACCGGGGTGTCGGGGATCTCCACGGTGCCGTCGGGGTGCACGAGTACGGCCGGGAGGTGGCCGGCGCGGGCCAGCTGGCAGACCCGGGACACGGGGTCGTAGATGGCGTAGAGGCAGGTGGCGCCGATGATGGCGGAGCCGTCCCCGGCGGACTTCTGGTCCTGGTCGATGCGGCTGACGAGGTCGTCGAGATGGCCGAGGATCTCGTCCGGCGCCAGGTCGAGGGAGGAGAAGTTCTGGACGGCGGTGCGCAGGCGGCCCATGGTGGCGGCGGCGTGCAGACCGTGCCCGACGACGTCGCCGACCACCAGGGCGACCCGGGCGCCGGGCAGCGGGATGACGTCGAACCAGTCGCCGCCGACGCCGGCCTGCGCGGGCAGGTAGCGGAAGGCGACGTCGAGGGCGCTCTGATCGGGAAGCCCCTGGGGCAACAGGCTGTGCTGGAGGGTGACGGCCAGGGTGTGGCTGCCGGTGATGGCGAAGATGATCTGTTCCTGCGTCGTGTACTTCACCTCGAACAGGCCGTTGTTGCGGCCCAGCCGCAGCACCGCCACGCGGTCGGCGACGGCCCGTACGTCCTCCAGGTTGTGGCTGATCAGGATGACCGCCATGCCCTGCCGGCGCAGGCGGTTGATCAGGTCCAGCACCAGAGCGCTCTGCTCGACGCCGAGGGCGGCGGTGGGCTCGTCGAGGATCACCAGCTCGGGCGCGCCGATCAGGGCGCGGGCGATCGCGACGGCCTGGCGCTGGCCGCCCGAGAGGGAGGCGATCGGCACGCGCACACTGGGGACGCGGATGGAGAGGCTGTCCAGAAGCGCGCGGGTGCGCCTCTCCATCTCGACCTCCCGCAGGACGCCGAACCGGCGCAGTTCCCGCCCGAGGAAGAGATTGCCGACCACGTCCAGGTTGTCGCAGAGCGAGAGGTCCTGGTGGACGGTGGCGATGCCCAGCCGCTGGGCGTCCTGGGGTCTGCGGACGTTGACCGCCCGGCCCTGCCACCTGATGGTGCCGCTGTCCAGGGGGCCCACCCCCGAGATCGCCTTGACCAGGGTGGACTTGCCGGCGCCGTTGTCCCCCACCAGGGCGAGCACCTCGCCCGACCGCACGTCCAGGTCGATGCCGCTGAGGGCCTGGACGGCGCCGAAGCGTTTGAAGACCCCCCGCAGCGAGAGCACCGGGACGCCTGCCACAAGATCCACCTCGCCCTTCCGCGCACGACCGCTCCGCCTGGCCCCTTCGAGTCTGCCCGCAACCCCCGTGCCGCGCCGGGCGACTGCCGCGTCGACGGGGGTGCGGCCGTTGTGGCACGCCGTCGGAGTCAAGGGGTGCGCGCCGTCGCCCCGGCGGACCGTCGCGCGACGCCGGTACCCCCGATCGGGTGCGGGCGGCGGCCTCCGGCGCGAGGAGGGTCGTCCGTCCCTGCCTTGCGGGCGGGCCGATGGCTGGCGATGATCGAACGGACGGCGACGCGCGGCCGGTGCCGACCGGCCCGGCCGGCCCCGCCGGGCGGGGCCTGGTGCGGTCCCTGGACACCGCACGGCCCGGCCCGGGTGCGCGCCGGTCACCGGCAGCGAGGGAGTCGTACCATGACCGAACCGCTCGGATCCGCCACGCAGGACCCGCTGTTCGTCCTGGCCGGCGTGGGGAGGTCGTGGCTGTGGCCGTTCGCCTTCGGCCTGCTCACGGTGGTCGCCGGGATCGTGGTGATCAGCTGGCCGGAGGAGACCACCCGGGTCGTCGCGATCATCATCGGCCTGCAGTTCCTGGTGGCCGGAGTGGTCCGCTTCGTGACCGCCTTCGGGCACGACGGTTCGAGGACCGGCAGCCGCACCGTGTACGTGATCATGTCGCTGCTGTCGATCGTCGCCGGCGTGCTCTGCCTGCGACACCAGGTCCAGACGGTCGCCGTGCTCGCCCTGGTCGTCGGCCTCTTCTGGCTGGCGGCCGGACTCCTGACCCTCTTCGTGGCACTCACCGAGCACGACCTGCCGGCGAGGGGGGCGGCGATCGCCCTCGGCGCGCTCGGCACCGTCGCCGGGATCGTCGTCCTCAGCTTCCCGGTCGAGTCGGCCGTGGCCCTCGCCTGGCTGCTGGGCCTGTGGCTGCTGGTGCTCGGCCTGCTCGAGGTGGCCGCCGCCCTCCTGCTGCGCTCGGCGCTGCGCCGGTCCGGGCCCGGCACACTCTGACGGTGCGCAACGCCCGGCCGGTCGCAGCCCCGGTCCGCCGGGCGGCGTCAGGCGGCCAGCATCTTCAGCAGCTCGGCGGCGAGCGGAGCGGAGGACGCGGGGTTCTGACCGGTGACCAGGTTGCGGTCGACGACCACCTTCGGGGCCCACGGCTCACCCTCCTGGAAGTCCGCGCCGGCCTGCACCAGGCGGTCCTGGAGCAGCCACTCGGCCCGGTCGGCCAGGCCGGCCTGGGTCTCCTCGGCATTGGTGAACCCGGTCAGCCGGTACCCGGCGAAGGCGTTGGAGCCGTCCGGGAGGGTGGCGGCCAGCAGTGCGGCCGGGGCATGGCAGACCACGCCGAGCGGCTTACCCGAGGCGAGGGCGTCGACGAGGAGCCGGCCGGAGGTGGCGCTGACCGCGAGATCCTCCATCGGGCCGTGGCCGCCGGGGTAGAAGACCGCGTCGTAGTCCTCCAGCCGGACGTCCTCCAGATCGATCGGGTGCTGGAGCTCGGTGGCGGCGTCGAGGCCCGCGGCGATCTCCGCCGCGCCCTCCTCGCCGCCGTTGACCTCGGGAGCGAGGCTGCCCTTGTCCACGGTCGGGACGACCGCGCCCGGGGTCGCGACGGTGATCCGGTGGCCGGCCGCGGTGAAGGCGCGGTGGGGGGCGACGACCTCCTCGGCCCAGAAGCCGGTCGGGTGCCGGGTGCCGTCGGCGAGCGTCCAGTAGGTGGCGCCGGTGACGACGAACAGGATCTTCGACATGGTGTGTGCTCTTCTCCGAGGGCGGGCCCGGGGGGCCCGGAGGGATGGTCCGGCGCTCCGGGCCCACCCGCGTGGTGGCCCGGCGCGTCGGTCCGCCGACCTGTCGACCATAGGCCGGGCCGTCCGCTCACCACCAATGACGGATCCGATGACCGCCATAGGTTTTTCGATGGCTCGACGGCCGCCGCCGCCGAGGCCGCCGTGGTGGCGGGCCGGCGGGCGCACGCCTCGGCCGGTGGCCCGGAGGTCGGCCGTGCTCAGCCCCGGAGCGCCGCGCGCCGTTCGAGGATCCGCAGCGCCAGTGCGCCCCAGCGGATGTTCTCCCGCTCGAAGTCCATCCCGCGCAGCAGGGTGAGGTAGGGGCCGATCCGCTCGGCGCCGAGGAGATACTCCTCCTCCGGTCGCCCGTCGAGCAGCCGCGCCCGGAGGCGTTCGTAGCGGGCGAGCTTCGCCGTCGCCCACTCGACCCGTTCGGCGATGGCGGCCCGCACCGCCGCGAGGTCCCCGACATCCGCGCACCGGACCTTGACCATCAGCTCGTCCCGGATGGCGGTCGGTCGGGCCAGGGGCTCCGCCGTGTAGGCGCGCACGGCCCGAAAGCCGTCCTCGGTGAGCGAGAAGACCCGCTTGTTGGGGCGCCGCTCCTGCTCGACGACGCGCGCGGCGATCAGCCCCTCGCCCTCCATCCGCTCCAGCTCGCGGTAGAGCTGCTGGGGGGTGGCCATCCAGAAGTTGGCGACCGAGGCGTCGAAGGCCTTGGCCAGGTCGTACCCGGAGGCAGCGCCCTCCAGAAGGGCGGCCATCACCGCGTTGCGCAACGCCATCCGGCCAAGCTAGCACCGCGTCATGTAGTCAACAAAGTGACTAGTCCACCCTGCTCTCCCATGCGGTCGCCCCGCCCGCGCGGGCCCTGGACAGCGCCCGCGCCCACCCTCATACTCACCGAAACACCTACTCAACTAGTTGAATACGAGGCTCGACCGTGCACCCCTTCCGCCAGGCCGTCGAGAAGCGCGACGAGGAGGCCGTCGCGGCTCTCCTGGCCGAGAACGTCGTCTTCACCAGTCCGGTCGTCTTCAAGCCGTACCCCGGCAAGGCGATGACCGCGGCCATCCTGCGCGCCGCGCTGCGCGTCTTCGAGGACTTCCGCTACGTCCGGGAGATCGCCGACCCGGGCGGCCGCGACCACGCACTCGTCTTCACCGCGACGGTGGCCGGCCGTCAGGTCCAGGGCTGCGACTTCCTGCACCTCGACGAGGACGGGAGGATCGACGAGTTCACCGTGATGGTGCGTCCGCTCTCCGCCGCCCAGGCGCTGGCCGAGGCGATGGGCGCCGAGTTCGACCGGATCGCCCGGGAGGCGGCCGAGGGGTGAGTCGAGGGCTGAACCGGGTGGTGAGCCGAGGGGTGAACCGGGCGGTGAACCGGGGGACCGGTTCGTGCGGTGGACGGCGCACGAACGGTCCTGTCCGGCGCGCGCCGTCCGAGTGCGCCCGCGAGGTCCGCGAGCGTCCCCGGGCGGGGATTGGCCGGATCCGCTTTCGGGGTATCACCTCGGCACCCTGCGCGCCGATCTGAGCAGGGGTACGGCACCGCGGCACAGTGAGGGGCCCCGACATGGCCGAGCAACCGCGAGACATCCGCCACGGCAGTCCGGACGACACACAGGGCCAGGACGAGAGGACCGTCAAACGCCTCTGTCTCGGCGTCGGACTGACCGGTCTGCTGCTGCCGGTCGTCCTGCCCATCGGCAACAGCCTCTTCATGCACCGCGCGGTGTGGCTGGTGTCGATCAGCGCCTCCTACTACACCGGCATGCGCAACTTCTTCGTCGGCGGCATGTGTGCCATGGGCGTCTTCCTGGTCTGCTACCGGTACGACCGACGGGAGGACAGGTTGAGCTCCGTCGCCGGGCTGCTGGCCGTCCTGGTCGCCCTCTTCCCGACGCTGCCGCCCTCGTTCGCCGGACGGCGGCCCACGCACTTCCAGCAGGTGACCGGGGTCTTCCACGAGGTGTTCGCGACCGCGCTGTTCATGGTGCTCGCCTACTTCTGCCTGCGGCTCTTCCGGGACGCTCCCCGGACGGACCGGCGCCGGCGCCGGCGCGCCCTGGTCTACCTGCTGTGCGGGGGCGCGCTGGTGGCGGGGATCGCGCTGATCGCCGTCTTCGCCGTCCTCCACCTCTCCTGGGGCCTGCCGCTGACCGCGATGTACGCGGGCGAGTCGCTGGGGGTGATCTCCTTCGGTGTCGCGTGGCTGGTCAGGAGCGAGGCACTGGAGGACGCGGCCACCGCGCTGCGCCGGGTCGGCGGCCGGATGGCGATGGCGGCCTCCGGCGGCGCGCCGTCCGCCCCGCCCGGGTAGCGGCGCCCATGCCCGGCCGTCCCGCTCGACCGGCGGACCGGTCAGCGGTGCGGTCCTCCTGCGGTGGCCCGGTGGCCCGGTGGCCCGGTGGCCCGGCGCGATCCGGCCGGTCAGCCGGGCATCATGCCCATCTGCCGCATCATGGCGACGGCGTCCCAGCTCCACCAGCCCTCCGTCACCTTGTCCTCCTCGAAGCGGAAGATCGTCATCCCGGCGCACTCGATGGTCTTGTGGCTGGCCGGCATCCCCATGTACTCGCCGATGTGGGTGCCGCGCCACATCCAGCGGGTGGCCACCTGGTCGCCGTCGGCGAGCTGGCTCCGGATGTCGAAGGTGAAGTCGAACGCCTTGCGGTAGCCCTCGATCATCTGCTTGACGGCGGCCGGACCGACCGTGTCGCCGTCCATCGACGGGTCGTGGTCGCGGTAGTCCGGCGCCACCAGCTCGTCGATCGCGGACATGTCCCCGGTCGGCGGGTCCACCAGCAGCCGACGCGCCGCCTCCTTGTGGAGTCGCTCGTCGCGGACCAGATCGAGGTTGGTGAAGGTGGGCGGCTCCTGGCAGAGCGCCATCATCTCCCGGAAGATCCGGTCGGTCTCCGGCAGCCCGGAATTGCGCATCGCCGCCTCGTACGAGGGGAACTCGACGATCTCCACGATGTGCCGGGCGTCCGCCCGGTCCGCACCGACCATCGCGTGGGTGGCGGTGCGCCTGCCCTGGGTCTCCTCGATCCAGGTGTCCATCAGCCGGTTGAGCTCGTCCGGCTGGTCCGTACGGCATTCGACGATCTGCACAAAGGTCATCGCGGACCTCCTGATCCGACCCCCTGCCTGCGTCCGCGACCGCACCCGCTACCACTCTCCTCCTCCTGCGGCGCGGGCACCACAGAACCGGCGGTCCCGCGGCGACCGCCGCCGTCGGCCCGCGCCCTCGGCTCGCCGGTGCCGTCAGCGCCCGGTGCCGTCAGCACCCGGTGTCGTCCGGGCCCGGTGTCGTCCGGGCCCGGGTCATTCGGGCCCGGGTCATTCGGGCCCGGGTCATTCGGACGGGGAGCCCGCCCGCTCGTGCGGCGGGAGTGTGGTGGGTGCGGGCCCGGCCCGGTCGATCTCCACCCAGACGGCCTTGCCGCCGTCCGCCCCCGGAGTCCACCCCCAGTCCCGTGCGAGGACGGCGACCACGTTGAGGCCGTTCCCGCCGGCCCGACCCGGCCGGTGCGGGACGCGGGGACGGGGCGCGTCGGGACTGCCGTCCGTGACCTCCACCCGCAGCCCCCCGGTGGTGCCGTGCAATCGGAGCTCACGCGGGCCGCCGGCGTGCAGGGAGGCGTTGGTGACCAGCTCGGAGACCAGCAGCAGCACGTCCTCGGCCACCAGACGCTGGTCCTCGGTGCGGGCCGGCAGCCACTGCCAGTCCCACAGGGCCTGCCGGGTGAAGTCTCGGCAACGGCCGACCGCCTGCCGGGCGCCGAAGAGAACCAGGCGCCGCAGTTGGCCGTCCGGCGGCAGTCCCGAGGGCTCGGCGAGCCCGTCGCCGGGAAGGATCCGCTCGGAGCGCATGGCAACGTCACCCCACGACAGGTCCGTCCGTCCGCCCGCCGGCCCTGGACGGAGCCCGCGTACGAAGGACGGCGGCTGGTCCGTGCCCGGTCGTGACCGGGCCGTTCGAGGACTCTTATGCCCCTTCGGCGGCAGCGGACACATCGTTCGTCCGGGCGGGAGGATGTTCCCGGCCGGACGGCCGGATTCCGCTCCGGACGTGTCGGCGGAGGCTGACGGGGTAGGCGGTCAGGGAGAAACCGACGACGAGTACCGGTGACCCGTCCCGGAGGTGTCCTCATGTCCGTTCCGCACAGCCCGGCCGGGCCGACCGGCCCCGCCCGCTCGGCCCGTTCCGGCCGCCCCGACGAGATCGCTCTCCACCCGGCCGCCGTACGGCGGGCCGCCGTCCGCGAGCCAGGAGCCCGCGGGGCAGGCGCCCGCGCGACCGCCGTCCATGCCGCCCCGACCGGACGTCCCCCCGGGCTGGAGGACCTGCCGCCCGTGCCCGATCCGCGCGGTATGGCGCCGGGCGACGCCCGTGAACTGTCGAAGGTGCTCTTCGTGCGCCTGCGGGCGGTCGACGAGGGCGGTCCCGAGTACTCCTACGTGCGCGGGACCCTGATCGAGCTGAACCTCTCCCTCGTCAGGTTCGCCGCCGGCCGCTTCCGTGGTCGCAGCGAGTCGATGGAGGACATCCTGCAGGTCGGCACCGTCGGCCTGATCAAGGCGATCGACCGGTTCGCCCCCGAGCGCGACGTGGAGTTCTCCACCTACGCCCTGCCCACCATCACCGGGGAGATCAAGCGGTTCTTCCGGGACACCAGCTGGGCGGTGCACGTCCCCCGCCGCCTGCAGGAGCTACGGCTGTCCCTGGCCCGGGCCACGGACGTGCTCGAACAGGACCTGGAGCGCGCACCCACCGTCCGGGAACTGGCCGAGCACCTCCGGCTGGAAGAGGAGGAGGTGGTCGAGGGTCTCGGCGCGAGCAACGCCTACACGGCCGGTTCGCTGGACGCCCAGACCCAGGCGGACGGTGCCGAGGGCAGCATCGCCGACCGGCTCGGCCGTCCGGACGACGCGATGGACGCGGTCGAGGACCTCGAATCGCTCAGGCCGCTGATCGCCCGGCTGCCCGAGCGTGAGCGGGCCATCCTGTCGCTGCGCTTCGTCGGCGACATGACCCAGTCCGAGATCGGGCGACGGCTCGGGATGTCCCAGATGCACGTGTCCAGGCTGTTGTCCCACGCGCTCCGGTCCCTGCGGGAGGGCCTGCTCTGCGAGGAGTGACGTCCCGGGCCCGCCGGGCCGAGGTGACATCCGCGGTGCGCCGGGCCGGGCGGGTCGTCCGGACGACCGTCGAGCCGGGCGTCAGGAGGACCGTCGGGCCGGACGGCCCGCCGTCAGGCCCGGCCGCCCGTGCGCCCCTCGCCGGCCGGGTCCTCGCCGGCTGAGTCCGCGCCCTCTGCGGCCCCGCTCCCGGTGGCGAGGGCCTCCTCCACCGAGGCGCAGATCCGGAAGACGGCCCCGGTGCCGCTGATCGCCAGCATCCGGGAGACCATGCCGGAGGGCGCCGCGAGGACCAGCCCGGTGTTCGTCGCGTCGGTCTCCGAGCGGGTGTCCAGCAACAGGTTGAGGCCGGTGGAGTCGCAGAAGGTCAGCCCGGCGCAGTCGACCACCAGCAGATCCGCGCCCGCGTTCGCGCCGGCCCGCAGGGCCTCGCGCAGCGGCTCGACGGTGTCGTGGTCGAGTTCTCCCTCGGGGCGGACGACCACGCCCCCGGGGCGGTGTTCGACGAGCACCCTGAGCCGCCCGTACGCGTCCGGCGCTGCACCGCCGGGGTGCTGGTCCATGGACGGCGCTCCTCCTCCTGGCACACGGCCCCGGCTTCCACGATAGGCGTCGCCGCTCGGCCGCACCCGTTCGCCGTCGTCCCTTCCGTGTGGCGCAGGACCGGTGCGACGGCGAACGGCCGTTTGCCGTCGAATGCGTACGAAAGCGCACAACCGCGGCCGGGCCTCGATCGGTTGTGCCCCCCTCTCGTGCGGACGCGCGATCGGTCAGTGCTAGCGTCACTGGGTCCTGGACGGTGAGGTGCACGGCGGCGACCCGAATCGCACCGCACCTCCCTGGCCGCCCGACCAGCCCGGCCGACCGTGCCGGGCCCCGGACTCCGGAAGGTCTGCAGACTCCGTTGACCAGCCACCGCGCCGTGCCCGACGGCGCTCCCCAGTCCACGCACCGCCGCAAGCGGCGGTTGCGGATACCTCTGGCCGTAGCGGCCGCCGCCGTGGCCTCCGCCACCGCTTTCGCGTTGCTGGCCGACGCCGGGACGACCAGGGCGGTGACGGCCGGTCCGGACACCCTGCAGCGCGGATTCGCCGACGCGGCACGGGAGTTCCACGTGCCGCAGAGCGTGCTGCTCGCGTTGTCCTACCAGCAGACCCGCTGGGAGTCGCACGGCGGCGAGCCCAGCACCACGGGCAACTACAACGTCATGGGTCTGACCCAGGTCGATCCGGCCGCGGTGGCCAAGGCGATCCAGTCGGGCCCCGGCCCGGAGGCCGACGGCCGTGGCGACGACGCCCCGGTGCGCAAGAACCCGCCGCCGGTCGAGGTGACGGACGGCCCCGCGCTGCACACCCTGGACAAGGCCGCCAAGCTGCTCGGCCGGCCCGCCGGTCAGTTGAAGTCGGACCCGGCCCAGAGCATCCGGGGCGCCGCCGCCCTGCTGGCGAAGTACCAGAAGGACGCCGGGCGTCCCGCCTCCGACGACGTCTCGGCGTGGTACGAGGCGGTGGCCCGGTTCAGCGAGTCCACCGACAGCGAGGGCGGCAAGGCGTTCGCGGACCGGGTGTTCGACACGGTCAAGGTGGGAGCGGTGCGCACCACCGCCGACGGGCAGTTGGTCACCCTCGCCCCCGCACCCGCCGTGCCGGTCGAGGCCGGCGCCGCGCAGCACCCGCACAGCAGCGCGGACGGCCAGGGCCCGGCCCCGGTCACGCCCGCCGCCGGGACCGCCAAGGGCGCACCCGCCCCGGCGAAGTCCGCTCCTGGATCGGCTGCGAAGACGCCTTCCTCCCGCGCCACCGGCACCCCGGCCTCCCGCAGTTCGGCCGTGACCCGGGCCTCGCTCGCCGCCGCCCCGGAGCTGGACGCGAGCAGCACCCCGGAGTGCCCGGCCGGTCTCGGCTGCGACGTCCGTCCCGCCGCGTACAAGCTGATCAACGCCGCCGACCCCACCTCGTACGGCAACTACAGCGTGGGCAACCGTCCCGACGACGGCGACGCGATCCAGTACATCGTCATCCACGACACCGAGGGCGGTTTCGACGGGTCCATCGCGACCTTCCAGAACCCGAGCACCCAGGCCAGCGCCCACTACATCGTGCGGTCCTCGGACGGGCACGTCAGCCAGCTGGTGGCCACCAAGGACGTGGCCTGGCACGCCGGCAACAAGACAGTCAACATGCACAGCATCGGGATCGAGCACGAGGGCTACGCCTTCCCGACCACCAAGCCGACCTGGTACTCGGAGCAGCTCTACCAGTCCTCCGCGACGCTGACCCGCTACCTGGCCGGCCGCTTCAACGTGCCGCTCGACCGCCAGCACATCATCGGCCACGACGACGTCCCCGGGCCGACCGAGTCCGCGATCTCCGGCATGCACTGGGATCCGGGCACGTTCTGGGACTGGAACCACTACATGGACCTGCTCGGTGCGCCGGTCCAGGGCAACACGGGCGGCCCGCTGCTGGTCGGCGGCAAGGTGACCATCGCGCCGGCCTTCGACGCCACCAACACCCCGCCGGTGGACAACACCGCCGCCCGCCCGCAGAACTTCGTCTACCTGCGCACCCAGCCCTCGGACGCCGCTCCGCTGATCAACGGTGCGACCACCCAGGCCGCCGACGTCCGGGCCAAGGCGGTGGCCGGCACCAGCTACGTCGTCGCCGACCAGCAGGGCGACTGGACGGCCGTCTGGTACGGCGGCCAGAAGGCCTGGTTCGCCAATCCGAACGGCCGCGCCGGCACCGCCGACAACCGCACCGGGCAGACCGTGCTGACTCCGCGTCAGGGCGTTGCCTCGATACCGGTGTACGGCCGCACCTACCCCGAGACGACCAAGTACCCGGCCGGCATCGACACCACCAACCTGGCGCCGGTCTCGTACACCAGCGTCACCGTCCCGGCCGGACAGTCCTACGTCGCGCTCGGCCCGGACCCGGTCAAGGGCGACTACTACTACACGCAGAACATCAACGGCGACGCGCCGAACGACCGCACTCTGGTGGTGGGTGACGAGACCTACTACCCGATCCGCTACAACCACCGGCTCGCCTACCTGAAGGCGAGCGACGTCGAGGCGCGGACCGCGGTGACCCCGCCGGCCAGCGGCTACACCCCCGCCGGTCCGATCCGGCTGCTGGACACCCGCACCGGGCTCGGCGGGCGGACGGGCAAGGTCGGTGCGACCCAGTCCGTGGCGCTGCAGATCGCGGGCGCCGACCTCGGTGGTGGCCTGACGGTGCCGGCGGACGTGACGGCGGTGGTCCTGAACGTGACGGCCACCGATCCGACCGGGCCGAGCTTCGTCGCGGTCTACCCGGACGGCCAGCCGCGCTCCTCGGCCTCGAACCTCAACTTCACCACCGGACAGACCATCCCCAACCTGGTGGTGGTGCCGGTGATCAACGGCAAGGTCGACCTCTACAACAACGACGGCGCCGTCCACCTGATCGCCGACATCACCGGCTACTACTCGCCGAGCGGTGCGTCCAAGCTGGTCACGGCCGGTCCGGTCCGGCTGCTGGACACCCGCACCGGGCTCGGCGGGCGGACGGGCAAGGTCGGTGCGACCCAGTCCGTGGCGCTGCAGATCGCCGGGGCGGATCTCGGTGGCGGCAGGACGGTGCCGGCGGATGTGACGGCGGTGGTCCTGAACGTGACGGCCACCGATCCGACCGGGCCGAGCTTCGTCGCGGTCTACCCGGACGGCCAGCCGCGCTCCTCGGCGTCGAACCTCAACTTCACCACCGGTCAGACCATCCCCAACCTGGTGGTGGTGCCGGTGATCAACGGCAAGGTCGACCTCTACAACAACGACGGCGCCGTCCACCTGATCGCCGACATCAGCAGCTACTACACCACCGGCAAGGGCTCGTCCTTCGTCAGCGCGGGTCCGACCCGGCTGCTGGACACCCGCTTCGGCATCGGCGCCAGGGTGGGCAAGCTGCAGGGCCAGCAGTCGCTGGCGCTCCAGGTCACCGGCCGCTCCGGAGTCCCGTCGAACGTGACGGCGGTGGTCCTGAACGTGACGGCCACCGACCCGACCGGGCCGAGCTTCGTCGCGGTCTACCCGGACGGCCAGGAGCGCACCTCGGCGTCGAACCTCAACTTCACCACCGGTCAGACCATCCCCAACCTGGTGGTGGTGCCGGTGATCAACGGCAAGGTCGACCTCTACAACAACGACGGCGCCGTTCACCTGATCGCGGACGTCGCCGGGTACTTCACGGGCTGATCCACCGTCACCCGGCCGGGCCGGCCCCCGAGGAGCACCTCGGGGGCCGGCCCGGCGCCTTTTCACCGGTCGGACGTGCACGGTGCGTAGCATGGGCGACGACACCGGCTGAACGCCGCCAGGCCCGCGGAGCGCGGGTCTGCCACCCCGTCCGCAACGGAGCCGTCCATGATCCTGATCGTCGTCAAGATGACCGTCCGCCCGGAGTTCGCCGACAGCTGGCTCTCGCTGGTCGACGACTTCACCCGTGCCACCCGCGCCGAGCCCGGCAACCTCTTCTTCGAGTGGTCCACCAGCGTCGACGAACCGCACACGTTCGTCCTGGTCGAGGGCTTCGCCTCGCGCGAGGCCGGCGACGCGCACGTCAACTCGGCGCACTTCAAGGCCGGTCTGGAGACGATAGCCGGGGCCGTGGCGAGCACGCCGCAGATCATCAGCACCGAGGCCGCGGCGACCGGCTGGGGCGAGATGGCGGAGCTGAGCCCGGCTCGCTGACCCGCGTCCGGGCGCGCCCCGGCAGGCCGGGACCACCTCGGCCGGCCGGCGCCCCGGGTACGGAGCTGGTCAGCCGGTGACCGGGTAGGCGTACGCGCCGTGCGGCAGCGCCGCCCGCTCGGGCAGCCAGCGGCCGAGCACCAGGGCGGACGGGAGGAACAGCGGACTCGGCAGCGACCCGACCGGGAACCGCTCCCAGCCCGCGCAGGCGTGCGGCTCGGTGACCTCGGCGGGGGCCGTGCTGGGCGGCGCGAGCACGGCGGCGGTCAGCCGGGGGCGCCCCAGCCGGTGGTCGAGCAGGACGGCCAGCACCCGCATCCCGGTGGCCGGCAGGAGGATGCCGGTCTCCTCGGCCAGCTCCCGGGCGGCGGCCTGCTCGAAGGACTCCCCGGGGTGGTCCACCTTGCCGCCGGGCAGGCCCCAGCTGGGATCCTCGCCCGCCGTGATCCGGCGGCCGAGGAGAACCCCGCCCGATCCGGTGGGCACGATCACGCCGACTCCGAGCACCGGTGCCACTGCCATCGGATCCCTCCCTGGGGACGTTCGTGCCGCCGGGCCGGCGGCTACCAGCCGGACTGGGCGTAGTCCTTGAGGAAGCAGCCGTGCAGGTCCTCGCCCAGCTCGCCGCGGACGATCGGGTCGTACACCCGGGCGGCGCCGTCGACCAGGTCCAGCGGCGCGTGGAAGCCCTCGGCGGCCAGTCGCATCTTGTCCGGGTGCGGGCGCTCGTCGGTGATCCAGCCGGTGTCGACGGCGGTCATCAGGATGCCGTCGCTCTCCAGCATCTCCTTGGCGCTGGTGCGGGTCAGCATGTTCAGCGCGGCCTTGGCCATGTTGGTGTGCGGGTGGCCGGCGCCCTTGTAGCCGCGGCTGAAGACGCCCTCCATCGCGGAGACGTTGACCACGTACTTGCGGCGCGCCGGGGAGGCGGCCATCGCCGGGCGCAGCCGGCTGATCAGGATGAAGGGCGCGGTGGAGTTGCAGAGCTGGACCTCCAGCAGCTCCATCGGGCCCACCTCGCTGACCGTCTGGACCCAGCTGTTGGTCGGGGCGAGGTCCGGCACGAGCCCGCCGGCGTCGATGGCGGTGCCGGCCTCGATCCGGGCGGGCGAGGCGGAGCCGCTGACCAGGGCGAGCGAGGTGATGTCCTCGGCGGAGAGCCGCTCGCTGCCGCCGGTGGCCTGGCCGGGCAGGGCGGGCAGGTCGACGCTGCCGCTGCCGAAGCGGCCGATGGTGGTGGACTGCGGCAGCTCACCGGCGGGCAGCGGGGCGGACTCGGCGTTGACCAGCTCGCGGTAGGACTCCGGCGGGCGGCGGACGGTCTGTGCGGCGTTGTTGATCAGGATGTCCAGCGGGCCGTCGGCCGCGACCTCGTCCGCGAGCGCCATGACCTGGGCGGGGTCGCGCAGGTCGATTCCGACGATCTTGAGGCGGTGCAGCCACTCGGCACTGTCCGGCATCGCCTTGAAGCGGCGGATCGCGTCGTTCGGGAACCGGGTGGTGATGGTGGTGTGCGCGCCGTCGCGCAGCAGCCGCAGTGCGATGTACATCCCGATCTTGGCGCGGCCGCCGGTGAGCAGCGCGCGCCGGCCGGTGAGGTCGGTGCGGGCGTCGCGCCGCCCGTGGTTGAGCTTCGCGCAGTTCTGGCAGAGCTGGTGGTAGAAGGCGTCCACCTCGACGTACCGCTGCTTGCAGGTGTAGCAGGAGCGCGGTCGCTCCAGGATGCCGGCGATCTCGGTGGTCGTGACGGTGGTCAGGCCGAAGGCGCCCTGGGTCTCGTCGTCGATCCGGCCGGGTGCGCCGGTGGCCGTGGCGGCCGTGACGGCCCGGTCGTTGGCCGTCTTGCGGGCGCGCGTCTCCTGGCGGCGGCGCTGCTTCAGGGTGCGGAACACACCGCCGACGGCCTGCCGGACGGTGATCGCGTCCGGGTGGTCGACGTCCAGTCCGTCCAGCTCGGCGAGCACGTCGAGGAGGAGGGCGAGGCGCTCCGGGTCGATGCCCGGACCGTGCTCGACCGCCTCCTGGGTGGTCCCGGTGGTGCTCTGGATGTCCTCGACCGCCGTCATGCCCGTCACTGCTTCCTTGCTCGCTTTCCCCGCCCGGTTACCGGGCGGAGTCTACTGGGCCGGGCGACGGGGAGGCGAAACCCGCCGGGATGATCAGCTGCCCGGCTCAGCGTCCGGCGCCCCGGGTGCCCTGGCCCGCTCCGGCCTGCCTGCGGTACCGGTCCAGGACGTCCTGGCGCAGCAGGTACCCGAAGCCCGCCGCCTCCAGCCGCAGGCCGAGCTGGGCCTCGGTGATGCCGAGCGCCGTCGCGGTCGTCGCCGGGTGCCAGTCGTGGGCGGCGAGCCGGTCCAGCAGGTGGCCGCGCCGGGTCTGGTTCTCCGAGAGGCGGAAGGTCTTCAGGTAGGCGGTCCGGCCGTGCTCGTCGGTGATCGTCTCGCCGATGTGGTTCTCCTCCTTCAACCGGAAGGCGGGCAGGTGTCGTTCGAGCGTGAACCGGCCCAGCCGCCGGACCCGCGTCGAGCGGTGGCCCCCGGCGAGCAGCCCGGCGGCCATCGTGGAGTCGTGGAACCGCGCCCACTCCTCCTCCTGGCGCAGCGCCGCCGCCCGCAGGTCCGCGAGCGAGCGGATGCCGGCGCCGGGGATCCGGGCGCGGAAGTCGGGCAGCGGGAGCATCAGCGTCGCGTAGTGGTGCACCAGCTCGCCGTAGAGGTCCTGGACGAGGGTGGTGTGCAGCGTGCGGTAGTCGTCGGGGTGCGGGACGACGAAGGCCGAGGCGAGCGCGTCGGAGACGTACAGCAGCACACCGCACTGCCCGGGGTGGATCTCGAACAGCCGTAGCGCGTCCGCCAGTCCGCGGACCTGCGCCCCGCTGTACGCCTCCTCGGCGCGCGGCGAGAGCCCGCGCCGCACGGCTTGCTGCGACCACTCCTCCCAGACGACGGACGGGCCGCCGAAGTGCAGCGAGAGGTAGCCCTCCAGCGCCAGGTGCAGCGGCAGGAAGCGCAGCCTGGTGCGGCTCTCGCGCTTCGCGAGCCGGTGGTGGATCCGTAGCGGTACGAAGTCCGGGGCGCCCGGGCCGCCGTCCGACAGCTGGGTGCCGTACGCGGCCACCGGGCTGCCGTCGCCGCTCCAGTCGGCGACGAAGCCGTGCGGGAGGTAGGAGGTGTGGTACCCGGTGCGGGCGTCGGTGCGGACGAGGACGGGGCCGTCGCCGTAGGCACGCCGATGCAGGCGCAGGTCGGTGACCGGCTCCTCGCGCAGCAGCGGGACGAGCCGGACGGCGCCCCAGAGCTGGGCGGGCCCGGTCCGCAGGCCGGTGAGGTTCAGGCCGTCGAGCTCCAGGCCGGTCACGGGGTGCCCTCCAGGAGGGTCGGTACGGCGGCGGCGGGGCCGGGCCCGGCCAGGAAGGCACGGGTCCGCGCGTCCAGATAGGCCGTCAGCTCCGCCAGACCGGTGCGGCCCTCGGCGAAGCCGGCGAGCTCGACCAGGGTGGGGAGGTCCTCGGCGTCGCGCAGGCCCGCGGTCGGTATGGTCGGGGCGAGCCGACGGACGTCGAAGTCCTCCGGGTCGTACACCGGGTTGAGGTGGACGACCCGGGTGCGGCCCTGCGGGTCGAGGCGGGTGCGCCAGATCCGCAGCACCTCGGCGGCCAGGCCGGGCGGGGCGTTGTCCCAGCCGTCGGAGACGATCAGCAGCCGGTCGGGGGCGGTGTCGAGCGCGTCGAGGATCCGCAGGCCGAGCGGCGTCGGGCCGTACGGGTACGCGAGCAGGGCGTCGGTGCGCCCGGACGTCCACAGCGGGGTGTACTCGGCGGCGAGCGCCTCCAGCAGGTGGTGCGAGGCGAGGGCGGCGGTGAGCGGGCGGCGCCGCTTCTGCCCGGAGCCGGCGGTGGAGAAGCTGTCGTCCAGCACGGCGGCGACCCGCCCCCACGTGCCCAGGTGCGGCCCGGCCACGCGCCGGGCGGCGGTGCGCAGTGCGCCGGTCAGCTCGGCGCGCCGGCGCACCCGGGCGTCGACGGGCAGGCCGAGGACGTACCCGGCGAGCCGGGTCAGCGGCATCCGGGCGAGGTCGGTGCGGACGGCGTCGGCGCCGACCTCGCGTGCGGACTCCTGAAGGCGCAGTTGTTCCAGCCGGGTCATCCGGGGTGCGATCTTCCGCAGGAACGCGCCCCGGTCGACGCCGTGCCGGGCGGCGAAACCCTCGGCGACGCTGTAGGGCAGCTCGTAGAGGGCGCGCTGCTCGTAGTGCGCGCGGCGCCAGGCGTCCAGCAGCGGGGTCGCGAAGTGCGCCTGCCCTGCCGGGCGGAACAGGAAGGTGCCCAGCTCCTCGGTGGGCGGGGAGAGGTGCGCGTGCCGCAGCGCGGCCTTGAGCCCGGGGCGGTACTTGACGGCGTCGAGTGCCGGGTCCGGCCGGGCGGCGATCCAGTCGCGGACGATCGCCCGGGTGCGCCGGTTGTTGACCCTGGCCGTCCGCAGGGCGCGGATCAGCCGGTACACGCGCGGCGGCGGGAGCAGGGCGAGCCGGCGGGCGATCAGCCGGCCCTCGGAGCGGCGCTGGGCGGTGGTGGCGTCGCCCGCGCTCTCCAGCAGGCCCCGGATGATCAGGGCCGCGTTGTGGTCGTTGATGTCGAGCGCCAGCACGGCCGCGTACAGGTCGCGGTAGTTGCCGAGGATGTAGGCGTGCAGGAAGTCGAGGGAGAGTCGCTGCTCGGCGGCCGCCGAGTGGAACTCGCGCTGCCCGGTGGCGGTGATCGCCGCGTTGACGAAGAGCAGGACGTCGTCGGCGGCCACGAGGTCGCCGGGCGATTCGTCGGTGGGCATCGGTGGCCGTCCCCCTGGTCGCTGCGGAGGCCGGCCGGGGAATGGGGGCGCGAACTGCGAATCATTGCTTTACAGGCGCGTTCCGGAAGTCGCGCCGGAGTCCCGCGGCCGGCTCCGGCGACCCTAACAGAGCCGTCGGGACCGGCGGCGGGTGATTTTCGAAGGCTCGATTGGAGGTTCGTACAGGCTGGGCCGGTCGTCCCGCTCCCGGCTTGTGCGGACCTTCAGGGAATACGGGTGAACTGGCGTTCGCACGGGGTATCGGCAACTATTGACGGTTGGGTGCGGGGCGCCCGAGTGCGCTCGGCCGGCCGGCCCTAACCGCACCCGAGGTCTACCCTCCCAAAGCCAGAGAGCCCTATTCCATGCGCTTCTTGAACCCCCAGACCGGCAGCTACGACGACCGCAACTCGGTGCCGTACGACCTCACGTACGACGACGTCTTCATGGTCCCCAGCCGCTCCGCCGTGGGCTCCCGGCAGGGCGTCGACCTCTCCTCGAACGACGGCACCGGGACGACCATCCCGCTGGTCGTCGCCAACATGACCGCCATCGCCGGCCGCCGGATGGCCGAGACCGTGGCCCGCCGCGGCGGCCTGGTCGCCATCCCGCAGGACATCCCGACCGAGGTCATCTCCGACGTCATCGGCTGGGTCAAGCAGCGTCACCTGGTGCACGACACCGCCATCACCCTCGCGCCCGGCGCGACCGTCGCCGAGGCACTGTCGCTCATCCACAAGCGCGCGCACAACGCGCTGGTCGTGGTCGAGGACGGCAGGCCGGTCGGCGTCGTCACCGACTCCGACTGCCAGGGCGTGGACCGCTTCACCAGCGTGAGCGAGGTGATGTCCCGCGACCTGCTGCTCCTGGAGGAGGGCATCGACCCGCGCGCCGCGTTCGAGAAGCTCAACGAGGGCCACCGCAAGCTCGCCCCGGTGATCGACGCGGACGGCCGCCTGGTCGGCATCCTGACCCGCAAGAACGCGCTGCGCGCCACCCTCTACACCCCGGCGGTGGACGCCGCGGGCAAGCTGCGGATCGCCGCCACCGTCGGCATCAACGGCGACGTGGCGGGCAAGGCCAAGGCGCTCGTCGAGGCCGGCGCCGACGTGCTGGTGGTCGACACCGCGCACGGCCACCAGGAGTCGATGATCAGCGCGCTGCGCGCCGTGCGCGGCCTGGACCCGCGGATCCCGATCGTGGCCGGCAACGTGGTCTCCGCCGCCGGCGTCCGTGACCTGGTCGAGGCCGGCGCCGACATCCTCAAGGTCGGGGTCGGCCCGGGCGCGATGTGCACCACCCGGATGATGACCGGCGTCGGGCGCCCGCAGTTCTCCGCCGTCCTGGAGTGCGCCGCCGAGGCCCGCCGCCTGGGCAAGCACGTCTGGGCCGACGGCGGCGTCCGGCACCCGCGCGACGTCGCGATGGCGCTGGCCGCCGGCGCGTCCAACGTGATGATCGGCTCCTGGTTCGCCGGTACCTACGAGTCGCCCGGCGACCTGCAGACCACCGCCGACGGCCGCCAGTACAAGGAGAGCTTCGGGATGGCCTCCGCGCGCGCCGTGCGCAACCGCACCTCCGAGGAGTCGGCCTACGACCGCGCCCGCAAGGCGCTGTTCGAGGAGGGCATCTCCACCTCGCGGATGTTCCTGGACCCGGCCCGTCCGGGCGTCGAGGACCTGATCGACTCGATCGTCGCGGGCGTGCGCAGCTCCTGCACCTACGCGGGCGCCAACAGCCTGGAGGAGTTCCGCGAGAAGGCCGTCGTCGGCATCCAGAGCGCGGCCGGCTACGCCGAGGGCAAGCCGCTGCACTCCAGCTGGGCCTGACCTCCCGCAGCGCCCCGGGCCGGCCCGCTCCCCGCGACGGGGGGCACGCCGGCCCGCATGCGTGGGCCCAGCGGTGTCAGCAGGGCGCGGCCGACCAGTCCGACCGAGCCGTCGAGTGCCGTGGCCGCCGCCGCGTACGCGAGTGGCACCGTCCGCAGCCGCCAGAGCGCGAGGACGCTCGCCCAGGCGGCCTCCCGTGCCCGGTCCACCGACCAGACCCCGCAGAGGTGCAGCAGGGGGTCGGCCGCGTCGAGCGGCTCCGGGACGGGCAGCAGCGCCGTCCGGACCTGCGCCTCCACGTCGGCCAGCAGCCCGTTGACCCGCCGGTAGTCGGCCGCGATGTCCAGCGGCTCCCGGCCGAGCGTCCGGCAGGTGTCCACCACCGCCAGCGGCAGGTCGTGCTCGATGTGGGCGTTCATCCCGGCGAGGGCGAACTGCAGCGGATGGATGCCGGGGTGCCCGCGCAGCTCGAACAGCGGGCGCCAGCAGGCGGGCGGCCGGCTCCCGGCCGCCACCGCGTCGACGGCCGCCAGGTAGCGGCCGGCGAACACCCCGTCCAGGATGGCGACGGCCGCCGGGTCGTCGAACCAGGTCGCCGCCAGGCGGTCGCGGACCAGCTCGGTGACGGTGAGGTACATCCCGTTGAAGACGCCGACCCCGTCGCCCGGCGCCAGCGCCGCTCCGAGCTCCTTCATCCGGCCGACGACCTGGTCGACCGTCAGCGCGGTGGTCCCCGGCCCGGCCGTCAGCTCGGTCATCGTCTCGCCCCGTCCGCTCGGTCGCCTGCGGTCCACCCGCTCCCGTCCACGATGACAAGCTCCGGCGGTGTCGGCCAGCCTCCGACCGGGCGAATCGTTTCCTCGGCGCGCAGGCTCCGCTCGGGGCACGCCCGGCCGACCGCCTGCCCGACCGCCTGCCCCACCGCCTGCCCGGCCGCCGCGCGCCCGGCCGCCCGCGCGACGGCGGCCGGCCGGTGAGGTGCGGTCAGTGCGTTTGCCACCAGGCGGTGCTGTCGGCGGGAAGCAGGACGTCCGAGCCCGTTCGGCCGGCCTGGGGCTCGGCGGAGGACAGCAGGAGCTCCCCGATCCGCTCTCCCGGGATCCGGACGGGTTCGCCGGTGGTGTTGACGGTGCAGACCAGCGCGCTCCCGTCGGCCTCGCGACGGAACGCGAGCACGCCCGGCGCGAGGTCCAGCCACTCCACCGAGCGGCCCGCGCCGAGGGCCGGGTGGTCGCGCCGCACGCGCAGCGCGCTGCGGTAGAGCTCCAGCACGGAGCGGGGATCACCGGTCTGGGCCTCGACGCTGAGCGCGGCCCACTGCTCGGGCTGCGGCAGCCAGGCGGGCCCGCCGGGGACCGGCCCGAAGCCGTACGGGGCCTCGGCGCCGGACCAGGGGAGTGGCACCCGGCAGCCGTCCCGCAGGCCGTGGCCGCCGTCGGCGCGCAGGAAGGACGGGTCCTGGCGGACCTCGTCGGGCAGGTCGGTGACCTCGGGGAGCCCGAGCTCCTCGCCCTGGTAGAGGTAGGCGGAGCCGGGCAGGGCGAGCATCAGCAGCGCCGCCGCCCGGGCCCGGCGCAGGCCGCGGGCGGCGTCGCCGTCGGCGTACCGGCTGGCGTGCCGCACGACGTCGTGGTTGGAGAGGGTCCAGGTGGTGGGCGCGTCGACGGCGCGCATGCTCTCCAGCGAGAGGGTGACCAGCTCGCGAAGCTGTACGGCGTCCCAGGCGGCGTTCAGGAACTTGAAGTTGAAGGCCTGGTGGAGCTCGCCGGGCCGGACGTAGCGGGCCGTACGGTCCAGCGTGCTGGTCCACGCCTCCGCCACCGCGATCCGGTTCCCCGGGTACTCCTCCAGTACGGCCCGCCAGGAGCGGTAGATCTCGTGGACGCCGTCCTGGTCGAAGTACGGCACCAGTTGCTCCCCGAGCAGGCCGAGGCGCTCGCTGCGCCCGAGGTCGGGCAGGCCGGGGGCTTTGACCAGGCCGTGCGCGACGTCGACCCGGAAGCCGTCCACGCCCATGTCCAGCCAGAACCGCAGCACGGAGCGGAACTCGTCCTGGACGGCGACGCAGTCCCAGTTCAGGTCGGGCTGCTGGGGGGCGAACAGGTGCAGGTACCACTCGCCCGGTGCGCCGTCGGGGTCGGTCGTCCTGGTCCAGGCCGGGCCGCCGAACAGCGAGACCCAGTCGTTCGGCGGCTGCTCGCCTCCGCGCCCGCGCCCGGGCCTGAAGTGGAACCGGGCGCGCTGCGGTGAGCCGGCGCCCTCGCGCAGGGCCTGCTGGAACCAGGGGTGCTGGTCCGAGCAGTGGTTGGGCACCAGGTCGACGACGACCCGCAGGCCGAGTGCGTGGGCGTCGGTGATCAGCGAGTCGGCGTCCCCGACCGTGCCGTACATCGGATCGACGGCGCGGTAGTCGGCCACGTCGTAGCCGCCGTCGGCCTGCGGCGAGGTGTAGAACGGCGAGATCCACAGGGCGTCGACGCCCAGCTCCCGCAGGTAACCCAGGCGGCTGCGGATGCCGGCGAGATCGCCGCAGCCGTCGCCGTCGCTGTCCGCGAAACTGCGGGGGTAGACCTGGTAGATGACGGCGTCCTGCCACCAGCCCGGCTGTGTGCGGGCCCGGGCCGGGGCTGCGGTGGGTGCGGTCATGAGTGGCTCTCCTCGGCTGGCGCTGGCTGGGTGGACGGTGGATCGGGCACCGGAGGCACGAGCCCCGGTGGGTCTGGTCTCCCGGCGCCGGTCGCCCCGGCCGGGCGCGGTGCGCGGAGCCACAGGGCCTCCGGCGCGGGGGAGTCGAGGGTGAGCGGTGACCGGGACGGCGGGTACGACGGTCCGCCCCCGCTCCCGACGGGCGGCCGCACGCCGCCCGGCACCCTCCGACGGGGCACCGCTCGCGCCCGGACCGGCGCGGCCCGGCCCGGCCCCGCACCCGGTCGGGCGCTCGGCAGGGCGGACGCGCCGGCGGCAGGTCCGGTGAGGAGCCCCGGTGGTCGGTGCCCCTGCTGCCGTGCCCCGCCGGAGCGCCCGGCGGCGGGGCGGGCCCGCGGCGTCCTCGTCCGGGGCGCACGGGTCGGTCATGGACCTGATGGTTCCACCGGCCCCCGATGCCTGCAAGTACTTGCTGAAAGTTTCTGAAGATCCTTGCTATTCGGGTCGCTCACCTGTTTGACTCTGCACTCGTTACCGCAGTTGACGGTCAGTCCGGCGAGTGACCGGCCGATCCGAGGAGTGTCATGGCGGCGCAGACAGCAGTGGCCGAGCCCGGGGTGAGTGGCGACGACGGTGGCTTCACGCTCCGTTCGCCGGAGGGGACTTCGTATCGGGTCGACATCGTGAGCGGGGTGTTCGCACCGGGCAGCGCGCTGCTCGCCGAGCACTGCGAGGGCCGCCGGGTGGTCGCCTTCCTCGGCCCGACCGTCGAGCGGCTCTACGGGGACCGGCTACGCCGGTACCTGGCGGCCCACCTGGCCCCGGGCAGCTGGAGCGTGGTGGTGATCGGCGGTGGCGAGGAGCAGAAGACCATGGCGTCGGTCGAGGAGATCTGCGCCCGGGCGAAGGCGGCCGGTCTGGACCGGCGGGGTGTGATGCTCGCCGTCGGCGGCGGCGTCACCTGTGACCTGGTGGGCTTCGCGGCGGCGATCTACTGCCGCGGCGTGCGCTACATCAAGGTGAACACCACCCTGGTGGGCCAGGTGGACGTCGGCGTCGGCGTCAAGACCGGCGTCAACGCGCTCGGCACCAAGAACATGCTCGGCTCGTACCACCCGGCGCACGCCTCGATCAACGACCCGGCGTTCCTCGACACCCTGCCGGAGCGTCAGATCAAGTGCGGCCTCGGTGAGATAGCCAAGATGGCGATCATCAGGGACGCCCGGCTCTTCCGCGTGCTGGAGGAGTGCCCCGAGGTCTTCCGGCAGTCCTACCCGGTGCCCGCCTGGCTGGCCGCCGCCGACGCCGGCCGGCGCGGCGTGGAGGACTACGTGCTGCGCACCTCCATGGCACTGATGCTGGAGGAGCTCTGCCCGAACCTCCGCGAGCACGACCTGGCCCGGCTGGTCGACTTCGGGCACACCTTCGGCCCGGTGATCGAGACGGCCGGCGACTACCGGGTCGCGCACGGCGAATCGGTGGCGATCGACATGGCCGTCTCGGCCCAACTGGCGCGCGTGCTCGGCCTGATCGGCGCCGACGACTGCGAGCGGATCGTCCGGCTGATCGCCGGCCTCGGCCTCCCGGTGTACGACCCGGAGACCTGTACGCCCGAGCTGATGGGGCAGGCGCTGCGGGCCTCCTGGGAGCGGCGCGGCCGACGCCTGCACCTGGTGGTGCCGGACGGGATCGGCTCGGCGGTCTTCGTCGACGACCTGGAGGACGTTCCCGCCGCCGCGCTGGAGGAGGCACTGGACGCCCTCGCCGTCCGCCCCGGCGGCCTGCCGGGCCCCCTCGCCGTCGCCCGCTGACCGTCGCCCGCCGACCGTCGATCTCGCGGCCGCCGGCCCCCGCGCCGACGCCCTCCCCAGCCCACGTGACAGGAGCCGTACCGAGATGAGCCCCGTCGAACCGCCACCGGCCCGCGGCGTGACCCGCAGCAGGGTCTCCAACCTGCACGAAGGGCTGCTCCGCGCGGTGAGTTCCGACCACGGGGGTGTCGGCACGATCCTGGCCCACCGGGCGTTCGACCGCGCCGACGAGCCGGCCGGCATCGCCTTCATCGACCTGGTCGTGCTGCCCGCGCACACCTCCATCGGCCTGCACCGCCACGCGGACGACCGGGAGACCTACGTGATCCTCACCGGGCGGGGTCGGATGACCCTGGACGGCGAGGAGTTCGCGGTGCGCGCGGGGGACGTGATCCCCAACCGCCCGCACGGCGAGCACGGGCTCGCCAACGACTCGGACGACGAACTCCGGCTGCTGGTCTTCGAGATCGGCCCGCTGGACGGCATCCGATGACCGGCCCCCGCCAGCTCGACCTGCTGGCGCGGGAGAGTGCCCGACTGGCCCCGGGCGCGTCGGAGGAGTCCGCCCTGGGCCGCCGGGTCTTCGTGGAGGGCGCCGGCGCGGTGCTCACCGACCTCGACGGCAACCAGTACATCGACCTCGCGGCCGGCACCCTCACCCAGTCGCTCGGCCACTGCCACCCCGAGGTCGTCGCGGCCCTGACCGAGCAGGCCGCCCGGCTGTGGAACGTCCACGACTTCGCCACCGCCGACCGCGCCGAGCTGTGTGAACTGCTCGCCCGGCTGCTGCCGGAACAGCTCGACACCTACGGCTTCTTCTCCACCGGAGCCGAGGTCGTCGAGGCCGCGCTGCGGGCCGTCCAGGCCGTCGCCGAACCCGGCCGCAACCGGATCGGCGCGCTGCGGGGCGGCTTCCACGGCAAGACCCAGGGGGCCAGGATGCTGGTGCACTGGGACATCGGCAACCAGGCCCACGCCGGCAACAGCATCCTCGGCTACTCGCCCTACTGCTACCGCTGCCCGCTCGAACTGGAGTACCCGTCCTGCGGGGTGCGCTGCGCCTCGCTGGTGCGGCGGCACATCACCGAGAAGCCGAACGTCTCCGCGCTGGTCTTCGAGCCGGTGCTCGGAGCGGCCGGGGTCATCGTGCCGCCGCCCGGCTACTGGGAGCAGATCTCCGACAGCGCCCGGGAGAACGGCGTCCTGCTGGTCGCCGACGAGGTGCTGACCGGCGGCGGGCGGACCGGGAGCTTCCTCGCCTCCGAGCGGTTCGGCATCGAGCCCGACCTGGTGACCCTCTCCAAGGGCATGGCCTCCGGGTTCCCGTTCGCCGCGCTGGCCGGCCGCTCCTCGGTGCTGCGCCACCCGCGCGCGGCGCAGGCCGGCTCCACCGCGTCCACCTACGCCAACAACCCGCTGGGGATCGCCGCCGCCCGGGCCACCCTGGAGGTGGTCGCCCGCGACACCCTGATCTCGCAGGTCCGCACCCTGGGCGAGCTGCTGGACGACCGGCTGGCCGAACTGAAGTCCCGCTACGAGGTGCTGGGCGACGTCCGGGGCGTCGGCCTGCTGCACGGACTGGAGTTCGTGCGCAGCCGGGAGACCCGGGAGCCCGCGCCCGAGATCGCCCGCGCGGTCTACCTCGCGGCGCTCGACCTCGGCCTGCGCACCTCGATCGGCGGCCACATCATCCGGCTCGCACCGCCGTTCACCATCGACCGGGCCCTCCTGGAGGAGGGCGTCACGCTGCTCGACCGCGCCCTGGAGCGCGTCACGGAGGGCGCCCGGTGATCGTCGCGGAGAACCTGGTCAAGGAGTTCAAGGTCTACGAGCGCAAGCCGGGCCTGCTCGGCAGCCTCGGCACGCTGTTCAGCCGCGAGCACCGCCTGGTGCGGGCCGTCTCCGGTGTCTCCTTCGAGATCCCGGCCGGCACCAAGGCCGCGTACATCGGCGCCAACGGCGCCGGCAAGTCCACCACCGTCAAGATGCTGACCGGCATCATGAGCCCCACCTCCGGCCGCTGCCTGGTGGCCGGCCTGGAGCCGTACCGGGAGCGGCGGCGCAACGCCGCCAACATCGGTGTGGTGTTCGGCCAGCGCAGCCAGCTCTGGTGGGACCTCCCGGTGCCGGACTCCTTCCGCATCCTGCGCCGGATCCACGAGATCCCGGACGCCGTGTACCGGCGCAACATGGCGCTCTACCGCGACCTGCTCGACCTCGACGCACTCGGTACCACCCCGGTACGGCAGTTGAGCCTCGGCCAGCGGATGCGCGCGGAGGTGGCCGCGAGCCTGCTGCACGACCCGGCGGCGGTGTTCCTGGACGAGCCGACCGTCGGTCTGGACCTGGTGCTGAAGGAGGCCGTCCGCGCGCTGGTCAACCACGTCAACGCGGAGCTCGGCACCACCGTCATGCTCACCAGCCACGACATCGGCGACATCACCGCGATCTGCGACCAGGTCCTGGTGGTCAACCGCGGCGAGGTCGTGCACCAGGGCACCATGCACGAGCTGCTCCGTACCGCCGACACCCGGGCCGTCGTCTTCGAGCACCACGGCGGGCCCGCCGCGGCCCTCGCGGTCGCGCTGATCGAGCGCCGGCTGCCCGGGGTGTCGGCCCGGCCGGTGGAGGGCGGGCGGATCAGGGTCGAGTACCCGGCCCGCCGGTGGTCCGCCCGGCAGGTGATGGGCTTCCTGCTGGAGAACTTCGAACTCACCGACTGCGTCGCCCCGGAGCCCGACCTGGAGTCCGTGCTGCGCCGGATCTACACCGGCGGCCCCGCGCCGCAGGAGGTGCTGGTGTGACGGCCGCCGCCGCCCTGCGCCGGTACACGCCGTTCGCCGTCGGGAGCCTCCAGGGCCTGCTCCAGTACCGCTCGACCTTCCTGATCAACGCGGTCACCGCGACCACCGCGGTCGGCCTCCAGGTCTTCCTGTGGCGCGCGGTCTACGCGGGCCACCGCGGCGCCCTCCCCGGCGGCTACGACCTGCCGCAACTCACCACCTACGTCCTGCTCGCCCAGATGCTGGCGCTGCTGCAGACCAGCCGGGTGGACGAGGAGGTGGCCGGGGAGGTCCAGCGCGGCGACATCGCCGTCTCGCTGCTGCGCCCCGTCAGCTATCCGCTCTCCCGCTTCGCCGCCGGCCTGCCGGTCTCGCTGGCCAACGCCGGCATGGTCGCCGTCCCGGTGGTCCTGCTCTACGCGCTGCTGCTCCCGCTCAGCACGCCCACCTGGGCGGGCGTGGCGCTGTTCGCGCTCTCCACGGTGTTCTCCCTGGTGATCGGCTTCGGGGTGAACCTCCTGGTCGGGCTGGCGGGCTTCCTCACCACCAACATCTGGGGCATCCGGATCGTCAAGGACAGCACCGTCGCGTTCTTCGCCGGCCAGGTCGTCCCGCTCGCGCTGATGCCCGGGCCGCTGGCGGCCGTCGCGCACGCCCTGCCGTTCCAGGGGCTGGTCGACGGGCCGTTGCGGCTGCTGCTCGGCCACTACCAGGGGCCCGCCGAGGCGCTGCGGATCCTGGCCGGCCAGGCCGCCTGGGCCGGCGCCCTGACCGGGCTGGCCGCGCTCGCCTGGCGCGGCGCCGTCCGCCGGGTGGAGGTGCTCGGCGGATGAGCCTGCTCGCCACCACGGCCCGCTACACCCGGCTCACCTGGCACCTGAGCGCCGTCAGCCTGCACCGGCTGACCGAGTACCGGATGGACTTCGTGCTCGGCGCGGGCGGCCTGCTGCTGCGGGTGACCTGCCAGCTCGCGGTGATCGGCATGGTCTTCCAGCAGGTCCCGGTGATCGCCGGCTGGACCTACGAACAGGTGCTCTTCCTGCTCGGCTTCTCGCTGCTGCCACGCGGTCTGGACCGCCTGTTCACCGACCAACTGTGGATCCTGGCCCGGAAGCTGGTGCAGACCGGCGAGTTCTACCGCTATCTGATCAGGCCGGTCCATCCGCTGTTCGCGCTGCTCTCCGAGCGCTTCCTCTACCCGGACGGCTTCGGCGAGCTGGTCACCGGCATCGCCATCACCTGGTACGCCGCCGACCGCCTGGACCTGCACCTCACCGCCGGGCAACTCCTGCTCGCCCCGGCGCTGGTGATCTGCGGCGCGCTGATCCTCGCCTCGATCAAGACCGCCTTCGCCGCGCTCTCGTTCTGGACCGTCACCAGCTTCCCGGCCCTCTACGCCGCCAACCAGCTCGGCGACTTCTCCGGCTACCCCCTCGACCTCTACCACCCGTCCCTGCGGTGGCTGCTCACCTGGCTGCTGCCCTACGCCTTCACCGCGTACGTCCCCGCCTGCTACCTGCTGTTCGGGCGGACCGAGCTGCTGCCCTGGCTGCCGGTGGTGACCGCGGCCCTCGCGGCCCTCGCCCTGCTGCTCTGGCACCGGGGCGTCGACCGCTACGAGATGACCGGGAGCTGACCATGGACACCCTGCTGCTCGGCAGCCCTCCGCCGGCCACGGTGGAACTCCTCCGCCAGGCGCCCTGGATGGACGAGACCGGCCGGCGGGCGAAGGACTTCGCCCTCCTCGACCAGGCCACCCTGGGCACCGTCCGCCTGCTGATCGTCGCGCCCGCCGGCGAGAGCACCGGCCGCTGGTTCGTCCCCGTGATGGACGACGACCCCGGCCGGGCCGCCGACCGCACCGCCGAGTACGACCGGCTGGTCGTGCGGGCGCTGCGCGAGGGGCTGCGCCTGCCCACCGTGCGCGGCAACCTGGTCGAGTTCCGCGGCGAGCCCGCGGAGTACCGCGGACAGCTGCCGTTCGACCCCGGCTGGTCCTCCAACGCGCTCTCGCTGCTCGACCTCGGCGGGGCCGCGCACGCCCACAAGGCCTACCGGCGGATCGGCGTCGGCACCCGTGAGCCGCACCTCCTGCGGCTGATGGCGGCCGGCGGCCGCACCCAGCAGCCGGCCGGCGACTACGCGTACGTGGACACCGCCACCGGGCACCGCGAGCCGCTCGGCGTGCTCTACCGCTACGCCGAGGGAGAGGGCCTCGACGCCCCGTTGCGGGCCAGCATCCGCTCACTTTGGCCGCTGCTGCGGGACGGGGCCGATCCGCGGGCCGCGGTCGCGCAGGCCCAGCGCGCCCTGGCCGCGCCGCTGCGCGAGGCCGGCGACTTCCTGCGCGGCTTCCACCGGGAGCTGGCCGAACACCTCGGCCCGCACCCCGAGTTCCCGGCCGGCGCCGTCCTCACCGACACGGCCGGGCGGACGGCGGCGCTGCGCCCGCTGATCCTCGCCGACCGCCGCTTCCCGGCCGCCGTGCGGCAGGCCGCCGTCACCGGCCTCGACCGCGAACTGGCACAGATCGCCGCGCTGCCCGCGCAGCCCTGGCCGGCCGGGCCGTGCCACGGTGACCTGCACCTCTCCCACCTGCTGCGGCGCGAGCGCCCCGACGGGAGCTGGCAGCTGTGCGTCATCGACCTCTCCACCCCGCTCCTGGATCCGGCCGACCCGGCCGGCGCGCAGTCGCCCTGGCAGGACCTGGCGGCCCTGCAACGCGGCCTGGAGTGCTTCACCGCCGACGAGTTCGCCGACCACGCCGCGCGCTCCCTCGGGATGGACCCGGAGGACACCTGCCGCACGGCCCTGCTGCTCGCCGCCGGATCGTCCCCCGACACCCCCGGCTGGAGCGCCGGGCACCTCGCCGAGCTGGCCCGACTGCGGAGCGCCGCCCGGCTCTGGGCGGCCAGGATCGGCGAGCTGCTGATCACCGAGGGCCAGCCCCTGGCGGGCCACCCCGCGTGGCGACTGATGCGGCTGCGCCGGCTGCTCCACGAACTCGACTACGCGTACGCCCACGACCGCGCCTATCACGCGGCCATCAACCTGCGGCACGCCGTGGAGGCCTCCGGCCTGCCGGCCACCACGGCGAAGGACTGACACCCGTGCACATCATCGAGACCTACTTCGAGTGCGGCGGCTTCGACCACCGCCTCATCCAGGGCGGAACGTCCGTCTACCTCTGGAACCTCTCCAAGGCCCTGGCCGGCCAGGGCCACCGCGTCTCCATCGTCACCCCCGCCCACGGCCGGCTGGACGACCTGCGGCGCCTGCACCACCTGGAGACGCTCGACTACCGGGACTCGTACGAGCTGCCCGTCGTCCTCGACCCGCAGACCTGGGGCGAGCGCTTCCCCGCCGAGGTGCGGATCCCGCTGACCACCACCGCGCACCTGCTGCGGCTGGAGGGGGTCGACCTGTACTTCCTCTCCAACGAGCTGCTCGACCAGCTGCCGGACCGGTTCTACCCGCCGTACCGGAGCAAGGGCCAGGACCTGGTCTTCTTCAAGCCGCTGGCGTACCAGGTGGACAGCATCCGCTTCATCCGCGAGCGGTTCGCCGACCAGAAGGCCGTGGTGCATGCCCACGAGCCGTACTACCACTACCTGATCCCGGCGGCCTTCCGCGCGGATCCGGACAAGATGGTGGTCGGCACCGTGCAGAGCAACATGCCGATCACCAAGAAGGTCTACCGCCCCAAGGTGGAGCGGCTGCTGGAGTTCCTGGACGCCGGGGTGACGCTGCCCGCCGAGGACGCCGGCGCGCCGCGCACCGAGCACGAGGCGGTGATGAGCAGCTACCAGCAACTCACCCACCTGCACTACGAGTACGACCCGGGACACGTCCGGGTGTACGACCTGGTGGCCGAGCACGCCGACCTGGTCGACTTCCTCTCGCCCGGGCACCAGGACTTCTACACCGATTTCGCCGACACCCCGTTCGAGCAGATCTTCACCCGGCTGCCCATCCACGAGACGGTGCGGCGCAACGCCCACAAGAGCTTCGTGGGCGGCTGCGCGGTCGGCGACACCTGGACGAGCGGTGAGCCGCCCGCCGCGGACCGGGCGGCGGTACTGGGCGGACTGGGACTGGACCCGGCACTGCCCACCTTCTTCCACAACGCCCGCTACGCGGTGAACCACAAGGGGCAGGTCGAACTGTTCCGGGCCGTCGACCGGGTGCTCTCCGAGGGTCTGGCCGCCAACTTCGTGCTGCGCTGCATCAGCGACGCGGGGATCGACGACCCGTACGTCCACGAGGTGGTCGAGCGGCACAAGGGCCGCGTCCATCTGGAGTGGGAGCGGGTCGACGAGCGCCGGATCACCGAGTACGCGGCCTCCAGCGACTTCTGCCTCTTCCCGTCGAAGTTCGAGATGGACACCTTCCTGATCGCGCAGGGCGAGGCGATGGCCGCGGGCGCGGTGCCGATCGCCACCGCGCAGCTGGGCATGGCGCACTTCGGGCACGTCGCCGACCCGATCGAGGGCCCCGACGCCGACCGGGCCACCGGCTTCGCCGTCAACCGCTCCTTCACCGAGGACGACCCGCTGCTCGCCGACGCCCTCGCCCGGCGCATCCACCAGGCCGCGGCCCTGCTGCGCGACCGGCCCGAGGAGTACCGCCGGCTGCGGGCCAACGCCGTCGCCAACGCACGGCAGTTCACCTGGGACCGAGCCGCGAGCCTGCACGTCGCCGCCTTCACCCCGCTCTGGGAGGGCCGCCGGCCCGAGCTCGGCACCGGCCGCATCCTGCGGCACGGCTGGTTCGACCTGCTGCCGGACGAGGCGTACCGCCTGCACCACGAGGAGGTCGCCGAGGCCGCCGTCCGGCTTGGCGACGCCGAGGCCTACCGGCGCTGCCGGGAGCTGGACGGCCGGGCCGCCCGCGCCCTGTTCGAAGCGGCCTGGGCCCGCGCCGACTTCGCCCGCTGCGAGCGGACCGCCGACAGTGATCCGGAGCTGCGCGCCCGGCTGGACGGCCGCTGCACCGTCGAGGACGGCCGGATCGTCTACCGGCTGCCGGGAGCCGAGCGGGTCGAGCTGGTCCGGCTCGCCCCGGCCGGCGCCGGCCGGCAGCAGGTGACGGTGCAACGGCTCGTCCGGGACGGCGCGGAGTTCACCGGTGAGCTGTCGGCCGAGGACGAGGAACTCCACCTGCTGCTGACCCTGGCCACCGGCCGCGCGACCTGGGACGTGGTGCGCCGTGGCTGACGCAGTACGCGCCGTCCTGCTGGCCGGGGGCGAGGGCCGCCGGATGGGCAGGCTCGGCCACGGCCGGCTCAAGCCGCTGGTGCCCTTCGGCGGTGCCTGCCGCCTGATCGACTTCTCGCTCGCCAACGCCGCCGCCTCCGGCCTCGGTGAGGTGCTGCTGCTCTCCCAGTACGAGGAGGAGCAGCTGATGGACGACCTGTACCGGACCTGGTGGCGGCCCGGCTTCCGGGTGAACTTCGGCCCCTACGACCGGGCCTACCGCGAGGGCGGCGGGCGCGGCCCCGAGCGCCCGGCCGGGCCGCCGGAGCGGGGCACCGCCGACGCGCTGATCCGCAAGGCGCCGTACGTCTTCGGCCCCGGCACCTCCGAGGTGCTGGTGCTGCACGCGGACCACGTCTACCGCTTCGACTACCGCCCGCTGATCGAGCAGCACCGCCGCTCCGGCGCCGCGCTGACCGTCTGCTACCAGCGGATCGAACGCCGCTTCGTGCACCTGTTCGGCATGGTCGAGTTCGACGCCGGCGGCCGGCTCACCCGGTTCGTCGAGAAGCCCGCCGAGCCGACCAGCGACCTGGTCTTCGCCGCGTTCTGCGTCTTCGACGCCACCGTGCTGCACCGCTACCTGGAGAAGCTCGACGGCACCGACTGGCAGCACGACATCAGCCGGGACGTCATCCCCGCCATGCTGGCCGGCGGCGAGCTGATCCTCGGTCACGAGGTACCGGGCCACTGGGAGGACATCGGCACCGTCGACCGCTACCACCTCGCCCACCTGGCCATGGTGGGGGAGGACCCGACCCTGCCGCCGGCCGAGCTGCCCAGCACGGTCGAGCCCGGTACGGCGCGCGGCCTGGTCGTCGCCGCACCGGGGATCGAGCGCAGCATGGTGCCCGCCGACCTGGTGAACCACGGCCGGATCGAACACTCCGTCGCCTTCCCCGGCGTGCGGATCGGCGCCGGGGCACTGGTGCGCCGCAGCGTCCTGCTGCCCGGCGCGGTCGTCCCCGCCGGTGCCCGGATCGACTCGGCGATCGTCCTGGAGGACGGCTTCGTCCAGCAGGTGGAGACCTCGTACGCCCAGGGAGGGGCCAGTGTCTGAACCCGCCTTCACCGTCGCCGACCTCGGGGGCACCACCCTGCGGATCGCCCGCTACGGCACCGACACGGACGCCGTCACCGACATCCGGCGCACGCCCACCGAGGGCATGGCCCGCCACCCCGGCGCCGCCGTACCGGAACTGCAGGACAGGGTGGTCGAGCAGCTGGCCGAACTGGCCGCCGCGGCCGTCGCGCGCCACCGCAGCAGCGCTCTCGCGCTGGCCTTCGCCGGCCCGGTCACCGCCGACGGGCGGGTGACGGCCGCACCGACCGTGTGGGGCGGTCCCGGTGCGACGCTGCCGCTGCGCCTCCTGCTGGAGGAGCGCCTCGGCCTGCCGGTGGTGGTCGTCAACGACCTGACGGCGGCGGTCTGGCGCTACGTCGCCACCGAGGGGCAGCAGCCGTTCTGCCTGATCACGGTGAGCTCCGGGATCGGCAGCAAGGTCTACCGCGACGGGGAGGTGCTGCTCGACCCCGAGGGCCACGGCGGCGAGCTCGGGCACTGGACCTGCGACCCCTCCCCGCAGGCACCGCCGTGCGACTGCGGCGGACGCGGCCACCTCGGCGGCATCGCCTCCGGACGCGGCATGCAGGCCGCCGCCCGCCGGGCCGCCCTGCTCGACCCGGCCGGCTACGCCCGCTCCCTGCTCGGGGCGGCCGCGCCCGATCCCGGGGAGCTCGACAACCGGGCCCTGGCCCTGGCCGTCCGCGACGGGGACGGGTTCGCCACCGCCGTGCTGCGCGGCGGCCTCGCGCACCTCGCCTCCGCGATCACCGCGGTGTTCACCTCGATCGGCGTGCGCCGCTACGTCCTGATGGGCGGCTTCGCGCTCGCCGTCGGGCCCCGCTACGCCCAGCTGCTCACCGAGGAGCTGGAGCGCCTCGGCTGCTTCGGCCTCAGCGGCGAGGAGATCCGCCGGATGGTCGTGCTGGGCGAACCGGACGACGACCACGGCCTGATCGGCGCCGGCCGGCTGCTCACCGCCCGCGGCGCCAACCCCCGGCGGGCGGTGACGGTACGGTGACCCGGACCTTGATCGTCGGCAGCGGATTCGTCGGCCGCGCCCTCGCCGCCCGGCTGCGCGCCGAGGGCGCCGACCCCGTGCTGGCCTCCCGCCGCCCGCCCGCCGGGACCACCACTTCCTGGGTGCCGCTCGACGCGGCCGACGCCGGCGCCTGCGCCCGGGTGGTGGACCAGGTCGCCCCCGACCGGCTGGTGCTGGTGCACGGCCCCTCCGACGTCACCTGGTGCGAGGCCGACCCCGAACGCGCCGTCGCGCTCCACACGGCGGCGGCGGCCAACCTCACCGCCGCCGCGGCCGGCCGCCGCACGGTGCTGATCTCCACCGACAACGTCTTCGACGGCAGCTCGCCGGCCAACGACGAGAACAGCCCCACCAGCCCCGCGAACGCCTACGGCCGGGCCAAGCTGCACGCCGAGCGGATCATCGGGGAGGCGGCCGACAGCACGGTGCTGCGGGTCAGCCTGATCTACGGCTGGGAGCCGGCCGAGGCCGGCAAGTGGCTCAACTTCTTCGCGTCCTGCGCCCACCGACTGCGCCGGGGCGAGCCGGTGGAGGCCCCCGACGACCAGTGGACCACGCCCGTCCTGGTCGAGGACGTCGCCACCGTGACCGCCGCCGTGCTGGGCGCGGGCGCGCCGGCGCTGCTCCACCTCGGCGGCCCCGACCGGATCTCCCGAGCGGCCTGGGCCGAGGCGGTCGCCGACGGGCTCGGCGTGCCCCGCTCGCTGGTGCGCCGGGTGCCGAAGGCCGCCGGGCGGTACGCCAGCAGACCCACCAACACCTGCCTGACCAGCGACCGGCTGGAGAGCTTCCTGGCCGCCCGGGGCCTGCGGGTGCGCGGGGTCGCCGAGGGCGTCCGCGTCCTGCTGGAGGCCGCGCCGTGATCCGTACCGTCCGCTCCCGCGAGGTCTACCGCAACCCGTGGATGAGCGTGCGCGAGGACGAGATCGAGCACGCCGACGGCAGCCCCGGCCGGTACGGGGTGATCGACAAGCCCGACTACGCCCTGGTGATCCCCCGCCAGGACGGCCGGGTGCACCTGGTGGAGCAGTACCGCTACCCCGTCGGTGGCCGCTACTGGGAGTTCCCGCAGGGCTCCTGGCCCGAGGGACACGAGGGCGAGGCCCCGCTCGACCTCGCGCGCGCCGAACTGCGCGAGGAGACCGGCCTGCGGGCCGACCGGATGACCTACCTGGGCCGGCTGCACGTCGCCTACGGCTACGCCAGCCAGGGCTGCCACGTCTTCCTCGCCGAGCAACTGACGGCCGGCCGCCCGCAGCGGGAGGCCACCGAGGCGGACATGCGCCAGCGCTGGGCCGACCCCGGCGAATGGCGCGACCTCATCCGCTCCGGGCGGATCACCGACGCCGCCACCCTGGCCGCGCACACCCTGCTCACCCTGCACACCACCGGCTCGGCCTGACCCGCGACGACAGAGAGGACCCGACGGTGCACATCGTCAAATTCGCCTTCGAGAGCGTGGGCTTCGACGTCCGCCTCATGCGCGGCGGCCTCGCCTCACTGGTCTGGAACCTGGCCCGCGAGTTCGCCGACCAGGGCCACCGCGTGTCCGTGATCACCCCCGCGCACGGCTGCCTGGACCATCTCAGGGCGCACTACCCCCTGGAGGAGCTGGACCACGAGGACCGGCACACCGTCCCGCTGGTGCTGGACCCGGCCGTGTGGCCCGGGCACCCCGCCGAGCTCGACCTCCACCTCACCACCCGCGCCCACCGGCTGCGGCACGAGGGCGTGGACATCTACTTCCTCTCCGACGAGTACCTCGACCTGCTCCCCGAGCGGATCTACCCGGCCCGCGCCAGCGAGGGCCGCGACCTGGCCTTCTTCAAGCCGCTGGTCTTCCAGGTCTCCGGACTGCGCTTCCTGCGCGCCCACTTCGGCGACGAGCCCGCCGTGGTCCAGGCCTACGAGCCCTACTACCACTACCTGCTGCCGCCCGTCCTGCGCACCGATCCGCGCTTCCTGGTGGTCAGCACGCTGGCCAGCAACATGCCGATCAACCAGCAGATCCACCGGCCGCAACTGGAACGGCTGCTCCGGCTGTTCGGCGCCGACACCGACGTCGACCTGGACCGCCTCGCCGACCCGCCGGCCCACGGCGCGCTGGCCGAGGCGATGGCCGCCCACCTGCCGAGCACCCACCTGGCCGACCCCCGGATCGCCGACGGCATCAGCTACTTCGCCCTGGTGGCGGCCACCAGCGACCTGCTGGACTTCCTGACCCCCGGGCAGCTGGACTTCTACTCCGCCTTCCGGGACACCCCCTTCGAGCAGGCCTTCCAGAACCTGACCGTCGCGCGGATCATCGAACGGTCGGCGCCCCGCCAGTTCGTCGGCGGCTGCGCCGTCCCCGACGGCTGGGGGGCCCGTGTCCCGGCCGGCACCGACCGGGAGCAGGCGCTCACCGCCCTCGGGCTCGACCCGGCCCTGCCGACCTTCTACCACGTCGCCCGCTTCTCGGTGCACCACAAGGGCCAGGTCGAGCTGTTCCGGGCGGTCGACGCGGTGCTCGCCACCGACCCGGACATCAACTTCGTGCTGCGCTGCGCGGTGGCGGCCGGCGGCGACGGCGTGGTCAGCGGCGTCGGCGACCCGTACTTCCAGGAGATCGCCGACCGCCACCCCGGGCGGGTCCGGCTGGACTGGGCGATGGCCGGGGAGGAGGTGCTCCAGCAGGAGGCGCTGGCCTCCGACTTCTGCCTCTTCCCGTCCAAGTTCGAGCTGGACTCCTTCCTGATCGCGCAGGGGCAGCTGATGGCCTGCGGTGTGGTGCCGATCGGCACCGCGCAGGAGGTCACCACCCACTACCGGCACCAGCTGCCGCGCGAGCACCCGGACGCCACCGGCTTCTGCGTCCCGCGCTCCTTCACCGAGGACGACCCGCTGCTCGCCGCCGCCCTGGCGGAGCGCATCCGGGAGGCCGCCCGGATCCACCGCGAGGAGCCGGCCGAGTACCGCCGGCTGTCCGACAACGCCAGGGCGCTCGCCCGCCGCTTCACCTGGCGCAAAGCCGCCACCGCCCGGCTCGCGACCTTCGCCGCGGCCGCCGCCGGGGTGCTGCCCGGCCTGACACCCGAACGGGCCGCCGGCTACGGCTGGTTCGACACTCTGGCCGACACCGACTGGGTGACGCACCGCCGCGAGATCGCCGAGGCCGCCCTGCTCCGCGGCGACCTGGCGAGCTACCGCAGGTGCGTCCCGGAGGTCGGCCGGCCCGAGCTGGAGCAGCTGTTCGCCGCCGCGTACGACCGGGCCGACTTCGGGCGCTGCGCGGAACTCGGCCGGCTGCTGGACGATCCCGGCCGGACCGCCCTGCTGGAGGGGCGCTGCGTGGCCGAACGGGTGCCCGAGGGCCTGCGGATCGACTACCGGCTGCCGCACGCCGAGAGCGTGCTGCTCCTGCTGCCGACCGGCGAACACCGGCTCACCGGCGCGGACGGCCACTTCTCGGTCGTGCTGGCGCAGGAGCCGGCCGGGCCGCTGGTCCTCCTGCTGGGGCTGCGCGGGGGCCGCTCCGCCTGGGACGAACGCGCCGTCGACGCCTGCCGGCCGGCGGCGCCGGTCGGCGCGGGCCGGAAGCGGGGCTGAGATGACCGCACCCGCCCGTGGCGGGCCGCCGCGCTTCGCCGTGGTCGCCACCGACCTGGACGGCACCCTGCTGCGCGGCGACCTCAGCGTCTCCGCGCGCACCAGGGCCGCGCTCGACCACGCCGTGGCGGCCGGGGCCCGGCACCTGGTGGTCACCGGGCGCCCGGCGGGCGGCTGCCGGAGCCTGCTGGAGCGACTGGACTACCGGGGCCTGGCGGTCTGCGGCCAGGGCGCCCAGCTCTACGACGTCGGCGCCGACCGGCTGCTGTCCTCCGCGACGCTGGACGGCCCCACCGTCCGGGCCCTGCTCGCGCTGATCGCCGAGCGGGCGGGAGCGCTGGACCTCGCCGTGGTCACCTCCGGTCTGGCGGGCCGGTTCGTGGTCACGCCCGGCTTCGGTGAACGGCTGCGGCACGGCTGGCGGCTCGCCGAGCGGCCGGCCGAGCTGTGGGAGCAGCCGGTGGACAAGGTCCTGATCCGGCGCCGGGGAATGGACGACGACCGGCTCGCCGCGCTGGCCCAGCAGGTGTGCGCGGACGCGGTCACCGTCACCCACTCCGGCGAGGGCCTGGTCGAGCTGCTGCCCGCCGGGGTCAGCAAGGCGAGCGGGCTGGCCGCCGCGGCCGCCCGGCTGGGCTTCACCGCCGCCGAGACCGTCGCCTTCGGCGACATGCCCAACGACATCCCGATGCTGGAGTGGGCCGGGCACGGCGTGGCCATGGGCAACGCCCACGCCGAGCTGCGCCGGCGGGCCGACGAGATCGCGCCGACCAACGAGGAGGACGGCGTCGCCGCGGTACTCGAACGCCTCTTCCCGACCGACCCCCACCGAGCGGAGAACCGGACCGATGCCGCCCACCCGTGAACTGGCCGAGCTGGCGCGCCTGCACCGCGTCGACACCCACTACACCACCGACCTCGGGCGCCGGGTCGACACCTCGCCGGACACCCTGCGCGCCGTGCTCGCCGCCCTGGGCGTCGACGCCGCCACCGACGGCGCCGTCCGGGCGGCCCTGGCCGAGCGCCGGCACACGCTGGCCGAACGGCTGCTGCCGCCCAGCGTCGTCCTGCGGTCCGGACGGCCGCGCGCGGACCTGACTGCCCCGCCCGGCACCGAGCTGTGGGTCGAGAGCGAGGACGGCGGCGCGCACCGCCTCGCCTCCCTCGGCAAGGAGGCGGCCGAGCTCCCGGTCGGCCGCCACACCCTGCACGCCGCGCTCGGCGGCCGCACCGAGGCCGTGCCGCTGCTGATCGCCCCCACCCGGCTGGCCGGTCCCGCGGTGCGCGGCTGGGGCTTCCTGGCCCAGCTCTACTCCCTGCTCTCGCAACGCTCCTGGGGCATGGGCGATCTCGCGGATCTCGCCGCGCTGGGCCGCTGGGCGGGCGGCCTCGGGGCGGACTTCATCCAGCTCAACCCGCTGCACGCCTACGTCCCGGGGCCGCTGCCCGACCCCTCCCCGTACCGGCCCAGCAGCCGCCGCTTCCCCGACCCGATGAACCTGCGGATCGAGGCCGTCCCGGAGTACGCCGCGCTGTCGCCCGCCGACCGGGAGGCCGCCGAGCGGCTCGCCGCCGGCGCCGCCCGGCTGCGCGAGAGTGTGCTGGGCGGCGGCCTGATCGACCGGGCCGCCGTCCGCGACCTCAAGTTCCGGGCGCTGGAGCTGCTGTACCGGGTGCCGCTCGGCCCGGCCCGGCAGGCCGCCTTCCAGCGGTACGCCGACGAGGAGGGACCAGGGCTCACCGACTTCGCCACCTGGTGCGCGCTCGCCGAGGTGCACGGGACCCGTTGGCGGTCCTGGCCGCCGGGGCTGCGCGATCCCGACGGTCCGGCGGTCGCCTCGGCCCGGGTCGAGCTCGCGGCCCGGATCGAGTTCCACCGCCGGGTGGCCTGGCTGGTCGACGAACAGCTCGCCGAGGCGCAGCTGGCCGCGACCGGCTCCGGCATGGCCATCGGCCTGATGCACGACCTCGCGGTCGGCGTCGATCCGGAGGGCGCGGACGCCTGGAGCCTGCGCCGCTACCTCGCCGAGGGCATGACGGTCGGGTGCCCGGCCGACGACTTCAACCCGCACGGACAGGACTGGGGCCTGCCGCCCTGGCGTCCCGACACCCTGGCCGAGGCCGGGTACGCGCCCTTCGCGCAGGTGCTGCGCGGTACGCTGCGCCGCTCCGGCGCGCTGCGGCTGGACCACATCATGGGGCTGTTCCGGCTCTGGTGGGTGCCGGCCGGGGCCCGGGCGGCCGAGGGCGCCTACGTCCGGTACGACCACGAGGCCATGCTCGGGGTGCTCGCCCTGGAGGCCCACCGGGCCGGCAGCATGGTGATCGGCGAGGATCTCGGCACGGTCGAGCAGGGCGTGCGGGAGGAGCTGACGGACCGGGGGATCCTCGGGACGTCCGTCCTGCGCTTCGAGTACCTGGGCGGGTCGGAGCACCGCTCGGGGCCGTTGCCGCCCGAGCAGTGGCGGGGCGACTGCCTGGCCACCCTGACCACCCACGACCTGCCCAGCACCGCGGCCTGGCTGGACGGCGCGCACGTACGGCTGCACGACCGGCTCGGCCTGCTCAACGAGCCGGTGGAGCAGGCCGAGGAGGCGGCCGCGGCCGAGCGGACGGGCTGGCTCGGGGAGCTGGCCCGGGCGGGGGCGCTCGGCCCCGAGGACGCGGGGGCGGGCGCCGTCCCCAGCCGGGAGGCGATGGGCCTGCACCGCTTCCTCGCGCTCACCCCGGCGAAGCTGCTCGGCGTCTGGCTGCCGGACACGGTGGGCGACCGCCGTCCGCAGAACCTGCCGGGCACCGCCGACGAGTACCCCAACTGGCGGCTGCCGATCGCCGACCCTGCCGGGCGCCCGCTCACCCTGGAGGAGCTCGCCGACCGGCCCGGCCCGCGGGCGGTCGCCGAGCTCTACCGGGAGCTGCCCGCGACAGGAGGCCCGCGCGAGGTGTGACGCCCCGCCCCGTCGGAGGCGGGCACGCGGCGGGTCCTCCCTACCGTACCGGGGCCTCCCGCGAGCCGTTCTGCAAGAATTTGCGGGAACTACCTGCAACTTCTTGCCATCATCTGCGGTGCCTGCTTGACTCACCTGTCGACAGCGTCAGTTGACGGCGACTCGGATCGCCGGCCGCGATCCGGCGGCGGCCTGGCCGGCTCGGCCGGGCCCCGGCCGCCGCCGGGCAGCCGCCGGGCAGCCGCCGGGCAGCCGCCGCACACCGGCCGCCGCACGGCCGGCCCACCCACGTAAGGCCCGAGAGGAACACCGATGAGTACCGAGACCGACGTCCTCGTCCTGGGAGGCGCTGGCGTTGACACGATCGTGTACGTCCCCGAGCTGCCGCTTCCGTTCGCCGACAGCTACATGGTCCCCGGGATCGAGATGCGCGCGGGCCAGACGGGTGACTTCGTCGCCCTCGGGGTGAGCGCCCTCGGCCTGCGCACGCACCACCTCGACATGCTCGGCGACGACCACCCGGGCGACCTGATCAGGGCCCTGCACCAGGAGCGCGGCATCGCGCTCACCGAGGTCCCACTGCCGGGCGGCACCAAGCGCGCGGTCAACCTGGTCGGCCCGGACGGGCGGCGGCTGTCGCTGTACGACGACAGCCGCTCGCACGAGGCGGACCGGCTGCCGGAGGAGACCGTCCGGGCCCTGGCCTCGGTGAGCCGCCACGCCCACGTCTCGATCACCTACCCCTGCGCCTTCGCCCTGCCGGTGCTGCGCGAGGCCGGCCTGACCATCTCGACGGACCTGCACAACTGGGACGGCGTCAACCCGTACCACGAGACCTTCGCCTACGAGGCGGACATCGTCTTCGTGTCCGCCACCGCCCTCGCGGAGCCCGAGCGGACCGTGCGGCAGATCGCGGAACGCGGCAAGGCCCGGGTGGTCGTCGCCACCGCGGGCGCCGAGGGGGCGTACCTGCTGGCCGACGGCGAGCTGACGCACGTGCCGGCCGTCGCTCCGCCGGCTCCGGTGGTGGACTCCAACGGCGCCGGCGACGCCTTCGCCTCCGGCTTCCTGCTCGGCTGGCTGGCCGGGGAGCCGCCGCTGCGCTGCGCCCGCTACGGCGCGGTCGCCGGTGCCTACGCCTGCACCGTCCCGGCGACCAAGGCCGACGCCATCGGCCGGGACGAACTCCTCGCCCGGGTCGCCGAGCTGGACGCCGCCGAGGCCGGGCCGGCGCGGGGCGCGGACCGGGCCGGGGAGCGCGCGTGACGGCCGGACCGGCCGCGGCCGGCTACGACGTGGTCGTCCTCGGCGGGGGAGTGGCCGGCTGCGTGCTGGCCGCCCGGCTGAGCGAGGACCGCGCCCGCTCGGTCTGCCTGGTGGAGGCCGGCCCGGACTACGGACCGGACCGGCAGGACTGGCCGCCCACGCTGCGCGACGCCCGCGCCCTGCCGCGCGACGACGTCTGGGAGCGGCACGCACCCGTGCACCGGATCCGCGCGCGGGTCATCGGCGGCTCCTCCAGCATCAACGGCTGCTGGAACACCTGGGGGTCGGAGGCCGACCACGCCGCCTGGGAGCGGGCGGGCGGCCCAGGCTGGTCCGCGTCCGCGATGGAGCCGTACCGCCTGCGGGCGGTGGAGCAGATGCGCCTGCGGCAGGTGCCGGAGCGCGAGTTCTCGCCCTGGAGCCGGGCCGCCCTGGCGGCGGCCGCCGAACTCGGCTACCGGGAGGTGGACATGGCCGCCCCCGGCGGTCCCGGCTACGGCACCCCGCTGCTCAACGCCGTCGACGGGCTGCGCCGGAACGCGGCCTTCGGCTACCTGGACGAGGCGCGCTCCCGCCCCAACCTGACCATCCTCGCCGGCGCCGTGGTGGACCGGCTCGACGTCCGCGGCGGGCGCGTGCACGGCGTCGAGATCGAGGTGGACGGACGGCGTGAGCGGCTGGTCGCCGACAGCTACCTGCTGGCCGGCGGCACCTTCGGGTCGCCCGCCGTACTCCTGCGCAGCGGGATCGGCCCGGCCGCCCACCTGGCGGAGGTCGGCATCCGGCCCGAGATCGACCTGCCCGGCGTCGGCGCGAACCTCGTCGACCAGCCCGGCGTCTTCGTACCGCTGGCCCCCACGGCGGAGCTGAACGCGAGCCTCGCCGCCCAGCAGGCGGCCGGCGAACTGTACGTCAGCCGGATGCTGGTCCGGGCGGCCGGCGAGGACTGCCCCGACGACTCCTGGAACCTGCACATCCTGCCCGCCGCCGGGCCGCCGCTGTTCGGCAAGCTGGCGCCGGGGGAGTTCGAGGCCGGCATCTCCGCCTTCGTGATGAACCCCCGCTCGCGCGGCCGGCTGCGGCTCACCTCGGCCGATCCGGCGGCGGCCCCGGAGATCGACCCCGGCTTCCTCTCGGACGACGGCGGGCGGGACGTCGCCGTGCTGCGATCGGGCCTGGAGATCGTCGAGCGGATGGCCGCCACGGCGGCGCTGAAATCCCTGGCGGGGCCGCTGAGCGGGCACCCCGCGCGGGATCTCTCCGACGAGCGGCTCCGTGCCCGGCTCGGCACCTACTGGCACCCGGTGGGCACCTGCGCCGTGGGGTCGGACGACGACCCGTTCGCCGTGGTCGACGGGCAGGCCCGGGTGCGCGGAGTGTCGAACCTGCGGATCGTCGACGCTTCTGTGCTGCCGACCGTCCCGGCGGCCAACACCCAGCTCCCGGTGCTCGCCGTCGCGGAGATGCTGGCCGATACGCTGCGGGACTGACCGGCTCTCGCCGGCCCCGCGACCCAGGGAGGAGAACCGGGTATGACAGGAAGCCACGACACCGCCGCCGTCCGTCGGCCGTTGTACGGCTGCATGGGACTCGGCGGCGGCTGGGACACCAGCCCCTTCACCGCCGCGGACATCGGCCACGCCGAGGCGGCCGTCGAGGCTGCCCTGGCCGCCGGGATCACGGCCTTCGACCACGCCGACATCTACCGGTACGGCAAGTCCGAAGCGGTCTTCGGGGAGGTGCTCGCCAGGACGCCCGGCCTGCGCGAGCGCATCGTCCTGCAGACCAAGTGCGGCATCCGGCTGCCCGAGGAGGGGCTCCCGGGCCGGTACGACCTGCGGGGGCCGAGCATCCTCCGGCGGGTCGAGGAGAGCCTCGGGCGGCTGCGGACGGACGTCATCGACGTCCTGCTCCTGCACCGGCCCGACCCCCTGGCCGACCCGCAGGACATCGCCGCCGCGCTCGCCGAGCTGCACGGCCAGGGGCTGGTGAGGAACTTCGGCGTCTCCAACATGAGCGCGGCGCAGATCGCCCGCCTGCAGGCGCACCTCGACGTGCCGCTGGTCGTCAACCAGCTGGAGATGAGCCTGGGGCGACGGGACTGGGTGGAGGCCGGCGTCCTGGTGAACACCCCGGCCGCGGCCGGCAACGGCTTCCCGCACGGGACGCTCGAACACTGCGCCGCGAACGGGATCCGGCTGCAGGCGTGGGGAGCGCTGGCCCAGGGGCGCTTCACCGGCTCCCGGGAGACACCGGCCGGGCGCCTCGTCGCGGAGCTGGCCGAACGCCGGGGGACCACGCCGGAGACGATCGTGCTCTGGTGGCTCCAGCGCCACCCGGCGGGCATCGCCCCGGTCATCGGCACCAGCCGGCCCGAGCGCATCGGCGCCTGCCGCGACGCCGTGCAGCGCGAGCCCGAGCTCACCCACGAGGAGTGGTACGAGCTGTGGATCGCCGCCCGGGGGGCTCCGCTGCCCTGATCGCGTCCGGCGGGCGACCGATCCGACCCGCTGTACGAGGAACACCCGGCCCGTCGCTCCCGGCCCGTCGCTCCCGGCCCGTCGCTCCCGGCCCGCTCCACCCGACGAAGCCCCGGCCCGCGCGGATCCGCCGCGCTCCGGCCGGGGCTTCGTCGTGCCCGCGAGGCGGTGGCCCGGCCCGGCGTACCGGGCGCCCCGGTTCGCCGGAGGGATCGCCAACGGTCCTGCGTACCAGGCAAGTCGACGGTCGGTCAGCATTACGCAAAGCCTTGCAGAATATTGCTGCAAGTTCTTGTCGTGAGCTGATGCGGGTGGAAGGATCGGCCCCGCCACACGAACCTCGTCAGCCCCACCCGCAACGGCGCGACAGCGCGCACCGCGGCGGCGGCGCCGCCGTCCGGCCGTCCGTCTGTCCGTCCGGTCGGATCACGTGTCCGGATCACGTCGTCCGGGTGTCCTCGTCGGACTTCCTCGCCCGGGCCGCGTCAACGGAGTCGGCGGCGCGGGGCGGCGGCGCGCACCGCCGTGCGAACGGGCCGTATGAACGGAGAGACAGCCGTGACAGCAGGCACAACACACGCGACCGCAGCCCCCACGGGTTCCCTGCGGTCGGCACGCTTCTACATCACCTTCCGCTGCAACTCGCTCTGCGGCTACTGCAACGTCTGGCAGGACGACAAGTTCAAGGGGTACGACGAACTCACCGCGGAGCGCGGCCGCGAGATCCTGGACCAACTCCACGCGCTCGGCGTGCGCTACGTGGACTTCACCGGTGGTGAGCCCGTCCTGCACCCGCACATCAACGAGATCGTCCAGTACGCCAAGTCCCTCGGGATGACGGTGGAGATCACGAGCAACGGCATCCGGTTCGCCAAGCACATCGACGCGATCGTCCCGTACGTCGACACCATGAACGTCTCCCTGGACACCCTCAGACCCGACCGCTACCGGGAGATCCGCGGCGTACCGACACTCGACCGCGCACTGGACGTGATCCGGCGGATCGCCGCGACCGGCTCCGGGAACCTCAAGCTCATCTGCGTGGTCACCCGGGAGAACGTCGACGAGGTGCCGGAGCTGCTCCGCTTCGCGCAGGAGAACCGGGTCGCCATCTACTTCTCCACCATGTTCGAGTACTTCGAGGACCAGGACACCGTCCGGGACTTCAACCGGACCCAGCGCAAGCTCAAGCTGGTCGAGCAGAACGGAAAGCCGGTCGACGACCGGCCGGCGCCCTGCGGCAGCGGTGGCGGTGGCGGGGAGCCGACCGGCGGAGCGATCGCCGCCGAGCTGCTCGGCCTGCTCCATCAGCCGTACGCGGTGATCAACCTGCACTTCCGCAAGTACGTCGAGGCCCTCGACCCGTCCGCCCCGACCGACTGCTACGCCAACAAGCGCATCCTCACCATCGGTCCGGACGGCCGCCTCGTCCTGCCCTGCTACCACGCCTTCGACAACTCGGTGGAGTGGGACCGCGATCTCTCGGAACTGGTCCAGAACGAGGAGTTCATCCGGGTCCGGGACGAGGAGGTCGGGCACCGGAAGGAATGCCGGGGCTGCACCGTCTTCCCGTACATCGGGCTCTCCTTCAGCTACCGCTTCGACAAGATCTTCCTCTACCAGGCCCTGTCCGAGGAGATCGCCAAGTTCAAGACCCGGTTCGCCGACCCCCTCCACCCCGCGATCACCCCGGACCTCGACGGACTCCGGCGGAGCTACGCCGATCTCGAACGGTTCATCGACCAGGGCATCCCCGTCCCCCGGCCGCCCGCCTCGCCGGACCTCTTCTACCGCTTCGACGTCACCGGGACCGGCATCAGATCCGAACTCCTCGCCGGTGAGACGAGCCTGGCGGAGCTGCTCGGCGACCACGTGGACGAGTACTGCTGGGGCATCCAGCGCTCGCCGCACGTCTGGATCCGGATGCTGTACCGGGATCTGATGCCCGCGCTGACCGAGCTCCACGCGGGGAGCCGGCTTCCCCGAGGAGCCTACGAGGCCACGGTGGCGGCCCTGTACGAGGTCCAACTCGCCTGGTGGCAGGCGTACCTGGGCCGCTACTTCACCGGTGGGCAGGCGATCGACACGGCCGGTCCGACCGCCGTGGTCGCCGGCTTCCTCGCGCGCACGGGTGACCTGCTGCCGGACGCGCCCCAGTCCGACCGGATCCGGCAGATCCTGCTGCACGCGGGCTGCGTGCTCGGCCTCGCACCCGAGAGCCTCGCTCCGCTCGCGGGCCGGACGCCGTTCGCCGAGCTGGCGTTGACCGTCAAGCACCTGCTGCTCGTCGCCGCCGACGCCGACCTCCCCGGTTACGCGGAGCTGCTCCCGGCGCACGCGGCGGAGCCGCTGCTCCGGGTGCTCCGGGAGCCGGAGCCCCGGCAGATCGGGCCCGCGGAGCCGGACGCGGACGACCCCGAGCTGTCCCGGCTGCTGCAGCACGAGCGCACACTCGACCGGGCCACCGCCGAGCGGCTCGCCGCATCGCTGCGCGGAGCCGTGCCGGAGCAGCACCGTGCGGACCTCACCGCCCGGCTGCTGGCCCACGAACTGCGGACCCCGCACCTGATCCGCCGTCGCGGGGCGGAGCTGCGACTGCGAGGGATCGGCGGAGCCGGCGGCGGCGCATCGCCGGTGGCCGTCGGGTCGGTGGCCGCAGGGTCGGTCGTGGCCGGGGCGCCGGCCGTCGGATCGCCGGTCGTCGGATCGATGGCCGTCGGCGAGGAGACCCCGCCCGCGTGACACTCGGGGCCGGGCGCGTCCCGGCCCCGATCGCCCGCCCGACGGCGATTCCCGGGAGCACCGGTGGGCCACCGGTGCTCCGCCTCCGGTGGCCCCCGCGTCGGGTCCTTCAGTCCTTACGGCCCGTCGCGGCGACCGTCACGCCGAGGCCGATCATCGTGAGCCCGCCGATCCCACCGATCAGCGCGAGCCGGCGCGGTGAGCGGACGAACCAGCTCCGCATGGTGCCGGCGGCGAGGCCCCACACGCTGTCGGACGCCACCGCGATGATGTTGAAGACCAGGCCGAGTACCAGCATCTGCGCCGTGACGCGCCCCCGGTCGCGATCGACGAACTGGGGGAGGACGGCGGCGAAGAAGACCATCGTCTTGGGGTTCGCCACGCCGACCGCGAATCCCTCCCACAGCGTGCGCAGGCCGCCCCGGGCGGGGGCGTCACCGGCGAAGGCGGCCTGCAGGGATCCGCGCCGCTGCACCGCCCGGGCTCCGAGGTACACCAGGTACGCGGCGCCCAGCAGCTTCAGTGCCGTGAAGACCAGGACCGAGCGTTCCACGATGCTTCCGACCCCGAGGGCCACGGCCACGACGAGCAGGTACGAGCCGAGGGTGTTCCCCGCGACCGTGGTCAGCGCGGCACGACGCCCCTGCGCCAGGGCCCGTCCGATCACGAACAGCACGCTGGGGCCGGGGATCACGATCAGCAGGAGGGACATGGCCGCGAACGCGATCAGCCGGTCGGAGGACACCATGGGGTCATGTAACACGGAGACCGCGTCCGACCGCAGCCGCTTTTTCGGACGCGGACCACCGCGGGCCGCTCCGGCAGTCGGGCAGTCGGGCAGTCGCGCGGGGGCGCGGGGGCGCGGATCGGGGCCGGATCGGGGCCTCGGTTCGGCGCCGGGCCACCGGAGCCGGGGACGGGGCGCGCCGGCGGTGCGGCGGAACGCCCTTGAGCGCCGCCGGGGTTGTCGGTGCTCGCCGATACGGTCGGGGTCCGAGCCGTTCCGACGAGAGGGAACCGACCGTGCCCGACCGGTCCGATGAGTTCACCGCGCGCCTGCGCGCCCTGCTGTCCGCGCCCGAGGCCGCCGCGGACCTGCGCCGGTACTTCTGCACCCGGGCCGCCGACGGAAGGGCGCCCGCGTACACCGGGGCCCGGTTCGAGCACCTGGACGGCGGCGGGGACCGGCCCGGGGTGGCCGACACCCTCACGGCCGCCGACCTGGCAGCCGTCCAGACCCTGTCGGTCACCGTGCCGGCCCGGGCGGCGATCGCCCTGCTGGAGGGAGACCTCGGTGTGACGCTGGCCGGGCTGCTGGCCGGCATACCCCGCGATCTGGACCTGGCCGAGGCGGAGCCGGGCGTGCTGGCGGCCGGATCGCCGGCCGACCTGGCCTGGCACCTGCTGAAGGAGGAGCCCGGGCTCGGGTGGGTGATGACCGGGAAGTTGCTGGCCCGCAAGCGTCCGCGTCTGATCCCGGTCTACGACCACGTGGTGCGCTGCGCGGTCGGCCGCCCCGACTCCTACTGGCTCTCGCTGCGGCAGGCACTGGCGGCCGACGGCGGTGCCCTGCACGAGCAACTGCTCGCCCTGCGAGCCACGGCCGACGTGCCGCGGACGGTGAGCGCGATCAGGGTGTGCGACGTGGTGCTGTGGATGCGTCACGTCACCGGCCACCAGGCCAAGGGCTGCCCCGGCGTGGCCGTACAGCCGCGCTGAGCGCTCCGACCGCTGCGACCGCGCTGAGCGCTGCGACCGCGCTGAGCGCTCCGACCGCGCTGAGCGTCCGACCGCTCCGACCGCTCCGAGTGGAGAAGGCGGAAAGCGGGGAAAGCGGGGAGCCGGGAGAACGGCCGCCGGGCGATGGTCCGATCGGTGGCGCCGGTGTTGCCCCGGCCGGGTGACGGCTCCGGCCGGTCGCCGGTGGCCGGAGCACCGCGGGTGGTGCGGTGGGGGTGGTCGGTGTCCCGCACCGCCCGGTCCCGATCGGCCCCCGTCGCGACCACCCCGCCCCGAGGAGCACCCATGCCGCTGCCCCGTCCGCGCCTTCGCCCGCTGCTCGCCGTACTGGCCGCCGCCTCGGTGCTCGGCCTGGCACCCCTCCCCGCCCAGGCGCGTCCGGCGCAGGACGAGAACCGGCTGCAACGGCGCCTGGCGGAGCTGGTCGGCAGGGCGGACGGCCCGCCCGGCGTCATCGCCGTGCTCCGGTACGGTTCGCACCGCGAGGTCCTGCACGCGGGCGTCGCCGAGGTGGGGAGCGCTCGGCCGCCGCAGCCGACCGACCACATGCGGATCGCCAGCGCGGCCAAGGCCTTCAGCGGAGCGGTGGCGCTCGGGCTGGTCGACAGCGGATTGCTCGGACTGGACGACACCCTGGCCGAGCGCCTGCCCGCGCTGCCCGCGGCTTGGGGGTCGGTGACGTTGCGTCAACTGCTCAACCACACCAGCGGGCTGCCGGACTACAGTGCGGCGCCGGAGTTTCGTGCGATCATCCAGGCCGACCCGCACCACCGCTTCGACTCCCGCTGCCTCCTCGACTTCGTCGCCGGCCAGGATCTTGAGTTCGCCCCGGGCTCCCGCTACGCCTACTCCAACTCGGACAACATCGCGGTCGCCCTGATGGCGGAGGCCGCCACCGGCCGCCGCTACGAGGACCTGCTGCGCACGGAGGTGTACCGGCCGCTCGGGCTGACCGGGACCACCCTTCCCCAGGGCTACCGGCTGCCCCGGCCCTACCTGCACGGCTACGCCGTCCAGCCGCCGGACGCGCCCGAGGACGTCAGCACGCTCTTCGGGGCCTCCGGCGCCTGGGCCTCCGGCGGGATCGTCTCCACCCCGGACGACCTGGGCAGGTTCATGGGCGCGTACGCCGGGGGCCGCCTGATCGCTCCGGCCGTCCGCAGGCAGCAACTCACCTTCGTCGACGGCGCCTCGGAGCCCGCCGGGCCGGGCCGCAACGAGGCCGGACTGGCGATCTTCCGCTACACCACCAGGTGCGGCGTGGTCTACGGCCACACCGGCAACACCGCCGGCTACACGCAGCTGGCGGTCGGCACCCCGGACGGCAGCCGCTCACTGGCCTTCTCCGTCACCTCGCAGGTCAACCAGAGCGGAACCCCGGACCTGCTGGCCGAACTCCGGTCCGTCCAGGAGGACTTCGTCTGCGCGCTGCTGAACGACTGAGGTCGCCCGTCGGTCGTCGCTCCGGCCGGACGGGGACACTCCGGCGCACCGGCGCGGTCGGCCGGCCCCCTCGCCGAGGGGGCCGGCCGACCGGGAGGACGGACGGTCAGGAGGTCGGCGGCATCAGGACGGTGTCGACGATGTAGACGGTGGCGTTCGCGGTGTGGACGTTGCCGCAGAGCACCTTGGCGTTGCTGTTGACGGTGAAGTCCTGGCCGGACCCGGTGACCATGACGTCGCCGCCCTCCAGGGTCTTGTGGGTGCCGGCCAGGGCGGCGGGCGCCAGGCTGTCGGGGGTGACGTGGTACGTGAGGATCTTGGTGAGCATGGCCTTGTCCGCCAGCACCTTGTCCAGGGTCTCCTTCGGGAGCTTGGCGAAGGCGTCGTTGGTCGGGGCGAACACCGTCACGCCCTTGGCCGAGTTGAGCGTGTCGACCAGGCCCGCCGCCTTCACCGCCGTCACGAGGGTGGACAGCAGCGGGTTGTTGGAGGCGGCGGTGGCCACCGGGTCCTGCGCCATGCCGCTGAAGCTGCCCGAGCCGTCCTTCGGCACGGCGGAACAGGCGGCACCGAAGGGGGCGTCCATGGCGGCGGCGCTCGGCGAGGACATGGCGGGGGAGGCGCTGGTCGCGGCCGGGGCCGACGAGGCGGCCTTGGCACTCGACGAGGAGGAGTCGCCACTGCTCCCGCAGGCCGTGAGACCGAGCGAGAGAGCGCCGACGGCGAGCACGACGGCGACGGTGCGGGTACGGGTGGTGGTCACGGACATGGTGGGTCTGCTCCTGGGGATCGCCGGTTCCGGGCATGGCGGTGCCGTGGCCCGGGCTCGGGTGAAGGTTCCCGCCGGACCGTTGAGTCGGTGGGCGGGTGGGTCGGTGGGTCGGTGGGTCGGTGGGTCGGTGAGTCGGTGGATCGGTCGAGTGGCAGAAGGGGTGTCGGACGGGTGGTCAGGTGACGGTGACCACGGTGCTGTGCCAGCCCGTGGATCCGCTCGGGTACGGAGTGACGCGCGCCTCGGGCTGCACGGCCCCGGTGGCATCGGTGGCGCGGACCTGGAGGGTGTGGGTGCCGGGGCGGGCGCCCTTCCAGTCGTAACTCCACTGGCGCCAGAGATCGGGCCCGGCGTCAGTGGCCAGGGTGGCCTCGGCCCATGGACCGTCGTCCACCCGGATCTCCACCGCGGCGATCCCGCGATGGGTGGCCCAGGCGGTACCGGCCACGCCGACGGTTCCGGCGGGCACCCGGGCGAACCCGGACGGCACCTCGATCCGGGAGGCGGTGCGCACCACACCCGCCCGGTCCCAGCCGCGCTCGACCCAGTAGGGGTCGTACGCGGCGAAGGTGGTGACCTCCAGGTCCACCAGCCACTTGGTGGCCGAGGTGTACCCGTAGAAGCCGGGCACCACCGTGCGGCAGGGGAAGCCGTGCGCGATGGGCAGCGTCTCGCCGTTCATCGCGACGGCGAGCAGCCCCCGGCGACCGTCGAGCACACCGTCCAGCGGAGTGCCGATGGTCATCCCGTCCTTCGAGCGGCCGACCAGCTGGTCGGCGCCCGCCCGTACGCCGGCCTCGCGCAGCAGCGCGGGGAGCGAGGCGCCCAACCAGCGGGTGGTGCCCACGTACGGGCCGCCCACCTCGTTGGAGACGCAGGACAGGGTGTGGTCCAGCTCCTCCAGCGGTCGTCGGAGCAGTTCGTCGAAGCTGATCTCCAGCGGACGGTCGACCAGGCCGTGCACCCGTAGCGACCAGTCACGCGGATCGATCCGGGGCAGGGTCAGCGCCGTGTCGACCCGGTAGAAGTCGGCGTTCGGGGTGACGAACGGCGACAGGCCGGGGACGTCGGGGTGGACGGCCCGCACCAGTGCGGGCGCGGGCCTGGCCGGCGGCGGTATCCGCACGGCGCGCCGTGCGCCGCCGACGTCCTCGCGCGCCGCGGTGAGCGCCCGGCCGCCGTAGCCGGCGGCGGCCGCGATCGCCGCGGCGGCGCCGGTGACGATCAAGAACTGCCGCCGGGCGGCCCCGGCCGCCGCCTGCGCCGCCTGCGCCGCTTCCGGCTCGACGGGGGCGGACGGAACGGGGGCGGACGGGACGGCCGCCCGGTAGCGGCCGGCGAGCAGGACCAGGACGGCGGCGCCGAGCAACCCGGCGGCCAGCGAGGGAAGCAGGGCGCCGGCGCCGGCGGTGTCGTGGGACATCGCGGCCCAGGCTCCGACACCCCCGAACGCCACGAAGACCGCGGCGCCGGCCCACCGGCGCCGCACCGCGATCAGCCCGGCCAGCACGGCGAGCGCCGCGAGGGTCAGGTAGATCCCGCCGAGCAGCACCGTCTTGTCGTCGGTGCCGAACCTGCGGACGGCGAATTCCTTCAGCCAGGTCGGCGTCAGGTCGATCGCCGCCGAGCCGACCGCGAGCGCCGGTGCGCCGGCCGCTCCCGTGAAGGCGGCGACCAGTTGGCCGGCCGCGAGCGCGGCACCGGCCGCGGCCACCCCCACGGCCGCGGCACCGGCCGTGCGGACCGCCAGGACGCGCAGGCGTCGTGGACGAGGTCCACCGGGGGAGGCCGGCCTGTCGCCGGGTTCGCTGCTCACACACCCCATTCGGCGCAGCCCCTGCGCCGGATGGGTGCGAATGACGATCTCACCCTTGAGAGTGAAAACAGGTGCCTGAGCTGGGGAATGACCGGCGGTCAGTCGACCCGGCCGGCGCGCGGCCCGCCGCCGAGGAGGGACGGGCGGTGGCGCGACCACCGCCAGGTCGTCGACGCGACCGCGCGGAGGTTCCGGACCGGCTCCGGGTAAGGGCGAGGGCGGCCACCCGCTACGAGAAGACCGCCATCGTCCACCGGGCAGGACTCCACCTCGCCGGCATCTTCCTTCGGGTCGGCACGCCGACCCGAAGGAAACGCCCTGGCTAGGTGGGCCGACCCGAATCGTGAGCCAGAGCGGCCGCGGTCATGGTGAGGTGCTGAATCAGGAGCGCGGCCGCGGTGTCGGCGTCGCGGGCCAGCGCCGCTTCCTCCAGCCTCCGGTGTTCCGTGGCACCGTCCCGGTCCGGGTCGCGGTGTGCCGACCAACGGCGGGCCAGCTCGCTCGCGGTCCACAAGCGGTCGAAGGTCTCCAGCAGGGCGGGATTGCCGCATCCCTCCAGGAGCGTGCGGTGGAAGGTTCTGTGGGCCTCGGCCCATGCGTCCGTGTAGTGCTCGCCCTCCTCCGGTGCGTACGCCGGGGTGCGGGCCAGGCGATGGTGGGCGGCCCGAACGCGGGCCTCCCAGTCGATGTCGCCGCGCTCGACGGACATGCGCAGGACCACCGGTTCGATGGTCCGGCGGGCCTCCGTGATCTCCTGCCAGCGCTGGTCGGAGAAGGACGGGACCACGAATCCCCGGTTGGGCAGCCGGTCGGCGAGCCCCTCGCCGACCAGCCGCACGAGCGCCTCACGCGTGACGGCCAGGCTCACGCCCCGCTCCCTGGCGAGGTCCTGCGGTTTGAGGGCGGCAGCAGGGGCGTAGTGCCCGCTCATGATCGCGCTCCGCAGGTGTGCGTAGACCTGCTCGGAAAGCATCTGCTTTCCGGCGGGGGTCGGGTCGGGAGGGGTGCCAGTCATGAGGCCAGCCTAGACGATCGTCCAGATAATCGATTATCCGTGTTATCGTCGATTCATTGACGGACGGGACATCGTCGCCGGCGCCGGTCATCGACTTCGGTGCACGCCTTCGACGTCGCCTCGACAGGCGTCCGGGCCGACGCGACCCCGGCCTTCCTCGGCCTCATCACGGCCGGTCACACCCTCGGCCACGCGGCGCTGACCGGCACCCCCGAAACCGCCGCCCGACAGGCGCCGCCCGACTCCAGGGAGAAGCAACCGCGATGCACCTCGACGACCTTGCCGACTCGGCCCGCCCCGGCGACGGCCCGATGGACCTGAACGCCGTCCGCGACGTCAGCCGTGCCATCAGCTCCGCCCACATGTTCGTTTACCTCGCCCCCGAGAGCGCGGCGGAAGCCGCCGCACTCGGCGTGACCGACCGCGGAGCGGCGTACCTGGCCTTCCGGTCGGCCGCGATGGGCGCGGTTCCCTGGCAGGTCACGCTCGCGGCCTTCTACAACTTCAGCCCGCGGGCGGTGCGGACCATGGCGGGTGTGTGGGACACCGCGTCGCCCGAGCGGTGGCAGGCCGCCCGATTCCTGGCCGTGGAACGGGCGATGCGGGCCGTCGGCGCACGCCTCACGGACGATCACCTCGCCGAGGCGCGCTCGCTGATCGACCCGGTCGTCACCGGCGCCGACTACGCCGGCAAGGTGCTGGCCGCCGCGAACGCCTCGGTCGCGCTTCCGTCCGATCCCCTCGTGGCACTGTGGCAGCAGATCACGGTGGCGCGCGAATGGCGCGGCGACGCCCATAACGTCGTGCTCGCCGACAACGGCCTCGGGCCGTGCGACTGCCTCGTTCTGCACACCGCGACGGGCCGCCTCCCGGCGCCCCTCGCGCGGGCCACCCGCCAGTGGAACGACGAGGAGTGGAGCGCGGCGACGGCACGGCTCACCCTGCGGGGTTGGCTCGACTCCAACGCCGTGCTCACCGACGCCGGCAGCGCGGCCCGCGAGCGGATCGAGGTGGAGACGGACGAGCACTGCGCCGCACTGTGGGCGCCGATCGGCAACGCGGGTGCCCGCCGCTTGGCCGCGCTCATCGCACCGATCACCGATGCGTTCACCGCGGCGGGGACGTTTCAGGCGGTTCGGGGCCGGCAGGATCTCGCCTAGACGATCCGTTGCCCGACGAGATCGAGTAGAGGCGTCCGGAGCCGGGCCGGACCCGCACAGCGATCCGGGCAGGCCGGCCGGGCCCGCGCCCGTCTCACCGAAGTGCCCGTTGACGCGGGCGCGGGCGACACCCTCCCCCCGGAGCGGCGGGCGGAGCCCGGTCGCGGCCCGTCCGGCAGCGGGAGCTCACCCCGGTTGCGGGGGTCGACGCGTGCTGTCGTGGCTTGCGGTCACGGTCGTCCGGTCAAGGTCGTCCGGGGCACGGGCCTGTCCCGGGGAGACGGTCACCCGGCCGTGCCGCTTCACGACATGCCGGGCACAAGTCCCACCCGGTAGGCGAGGACGACCGCCTGGACGCGGTCACGCAGGCCGAGTTTCGCCAGGATTCGCGACACATAGGTCTTGACGGTCTCGGGCGTGATGAACATCGCCGCGGCGATCTCCGCGTTCGACAGCCCCTCGGCGATCAGCTGGAGCACTTCCAGCTCACGGGGGGTCAGCACGCGCACGACGTCCTGCCTGGCCGTCCGGGAGGTGCCGGCCGGTCGCAGGTGCTGGGCGAAGTGGCCGATGAGGTGGCGGGTGACGGCGGGTGCCAGCAGGGCCTCCCCCCGGGCGACCGTCCGGATGCCGTTGACCAGCTCCGCCGTGGGCGCGTCCTTGAGGAGGAAGCCGCTCGCTCCGGCACGCAACGCGTCGTAGACGTGGGCGTCGACGTTGAACGTGGTGACGACCAGGACCTTCGACGTGTCCTCGGCATCGGGACCGGCCAGTAGCCGCGTCGCCTGGATGCCGTCGAGCAGGGGCATCCGGATGTCCATCACGACCACGTCCGGGCGCAGCCGCCGCGCGGCCTGGACCGCCTCGTGGCCGTTCTCGGCCTCCCCGACGACCTCCATGTCGGGCTGCGCGGAGAAGATGGTGGCATAGCCGGTCCGCACCAGCGCCTGGTCGTCGCAGACGAGCACGCGGATCGGTGGCGCTGCATCACTCACGGGATCACTCCTGAAGGGTTTTTGCCGGAATCGTGGCGCGGACTTCGAACCCGCCCTGGGGCCGGGGACCGGCCTCCAGTTCACCATCGAGCATCCGCACCCGTGCGCGCAGCCCGGTCAGCCCTCGTCCGCCCCCAGCGCCCGGTCTCCGTGTGACCGGTGCGACGGGTCCGTCCGTGGCCACCTCGATCCCGATGTGCTCGTCGCCGTACCGGAGCAGGACCCGGGTCGGCTCGCCGGCCGCGTGCTTCAGGGCGTTGGTGAGTGTCTCCTGCACCACCCGGTACGCGGTCAGTTCCACGTCCACGCTCTGCGGCCGCCGCTCGCCCTGCTGGCTGAACTCGACCGGTTGGCCCGACCTGCGGGCCCGCTCGACCAGGTCCCCCACCCGTCCCAGGGTGGGGGACCGGTCCGCAGGCGCCGGATCGGCAGTCGCCGATTCGCCGGTCGCCTCCAGGACGCCGAGCAGGTACCGCAGTTCGGTCAGCGCCCGTCGGCCGGTGTCACTGACGGCCGCCAGCCCCTCGACGACGCGTTCCGGCGCGGACGTGAGCAGGAACTGCGCCGCGTCGGCCTGGACCACCATGGCCGTCACGTGATGGGTGACCACGTCGTGCAGCTCCCGGGCGATCCGCGCCCGCTCGGCGGTGGTAGCGGCCTCGGCAGCCAGCCGCCGTCGCTGCGCGTCCTCCGCCCGCCGTGTGCGCACCGTGCTCCCCAGCAGCCGGACCGCGGCCAGGACCAGGAAGAACGCGAGGTAGTCCGGCACCGACTGCGGTGAACCGAGGTGGTGCAGGACGACGGCCAGCACGGCGTAGCCCGCGACCGCCGCGGCGGCCAGCGCGTGGCGCAGGCGGACCTGGTGGGCCCCGGCGGAGTACAGGGCCAGGTACAGGCCCAGGCTCGCGAACGTCGTCGCGAAGCCCAGTGCCTGGTGCACGGCGAACGCGCCCGCGACGACGGCCAGACAGGCCGCGGGCCACCTGCGACGGACCGCCAGCGGCAGGGTGTGGGCCAGGACCAGCCCGACGCCCAGCGCGTTCGCCGGCCGCTCGGGAAGATCGCCGATCTGTGCACCGATGCCGGACAGGGTCGGTACGAAGGCCGTCAGGGTGAGCGCCAGGGCGAGGATGCCGTCCTTGAGGAGGACATCCCGCTCCTGCCACCGGTCGAGCGGCGCCCGGAGCGACGGAAGGCTCCAGGATGTCTGACGATCGGTCATGTACGTTCCCCCCCAGTGGGTACTGCTCAGCGAGCCGTGCGTCGGCGGGCCTTCAGTCCACCGTTGCGGTGGGCCAGGACGAGCATCGGGACGGCCAGCGCCAGTGCGCTGAGGATGGGCAGCACCGACGCCTCCAGGCCGAAGTCGCCTCCGGTCAGCAGGGCGGACCCGTGGACGCCGACGGTGAACAGGCCCTCGGGGGCGTGCCCGGAGACCGGGATGCCGAGCAGTTGCTCCGCGGTGTTCCAGGTGAAGTGCAGGCCCGCGACGAACCAGATGCTACGCCGCCACAGGAACGCGGCCCCGAGCAGGCCCCCCGCTTCCAGGGCGATCGCCAGCCCGCTCCACACGTTGGCTCCCGGGGCGCTCAGGTGGGCGACGCCGAAGAACACCGAGGTGATCACGAGGGCGGCCCGGCTGCCCCACAGCTGCTCCAGGGCCTGCAGGGCCAGGCCCCGGAACATCAGCTCCTCGGTGACGGAGGCGCCGATCTGCACCATGACCGCGCTCAGGACGACCGACAGGAAACCGTGGTTCGCCCAGGAGAACGAGTAGCCTCCGAACACCGTGATCAGGAGGGCCGAGACGAGGATGAACCCCAGGCCGAGTCCGCCGCCCAGCAGCGTCGCCCGGCCGGCCCCGCGCCGAGCGGTCTCCGGCGTGGAGCGTCGTGCCGCGCGGTGCATGACCAACCGGTAGACGGCCACCGCGGCAGCCGCGCCCAGCGCCGGCACCGGGCCGGGCCCCGTCGCCGTCAGGGCCGAAACCAGGCCGACGCCCACCATCCCCGTCAGCATCCAGCCGAGCGGGGAGTGCAGGATCCGGCCGAACCGGCCGCCGTGTCCGACTCGGCCCTCGTCCAGGCCGGAGCCGGTGTCGCGCGGTATGGACGTCGTATCCATGGTGCCTCCCCTGTCGTGGTCGTACCTGTGCCGACCTGACGACCACGCTAGGGATCCGCCGACGTCCGCGAATCACCCGCACCGGGACAGCTCGGGTAGCTCGCACGGGGGATGCGCCACCCGCGGCGGCGGGTCCAGGGCCTGTTCGCGGATCCTGACAGGCCACCGCACGGGCGGTGCGTCACCGGGTGGGCGTCGGTGCCCGACGATCTGATGATCCGAAAGAAGCGCCGGCCCGGTGCCCGTCCATGCGGCGAGCTGTCGACCGGTCAGCCGACCTCGGCGGGCCCGGTGCTCTGCCGGGCCCGAGCGGCGATGTTCCGGGCCATCCCCCCGAACACCACGGTGTGGAACGGCGCCACCGACCACCAGTACGCGTGCCCTGCGAGCCCGTGCGGATGGAACAGTGCCCGCTGCCGGTAGACCGCGCCGCCGTGCTCGCCCGGCTCCACCCGCAGCTCCAGCCAGGCCGGCCCGGGCAGCCGCATCTCCGCCCGCAGCCGCAGCAGCCGGCCGGGCTCGATCTCCTCCACCCGCCAGAAGTCCAGCGAATCCCCGACCCGCAGCCGTGCCGGATCGCGCCGCCCGCGTCGCAGCCCGACCCCGCCGACCAGGCGGTCCAGCCAGCCGCGCAGCGCCCAGGCGAGCGGGAAGGAGTACCACCCGTTCTCCCCGCCGATGCCCTCCACCACCGACCACAGCGCGGCCGGGGAGACGTCCACCGCGAGCTCCCGCTCGTCCTCGTACAGGCTGCCGCCGGCCCAGTCCGGGTCGGTGGGCAGCGGATCGCTCGGCGCGCCGGGGATCGAGGCCGAGGACCACCGGGTGGCCACGTCCGCGTCCTGGATCCGCTTGAGGGCGAGCCGGACGGCCGTGTCGAAGCCGGTCAGGCCGCCGGGCGGGTCGGGGGAGTACCGGGCGATGTCGTGTTCCCCGCAGACCACCTCGTAGCGCAGCGACTCGACCAGTGGCCGGGCCAGCCCGCTCGGCACCGGGGTGACCAGTCCCACCCAGTGGCTGGACAGACTCGGCGTCAGCACCGGGACGGGCACGATCACCCGGCGGGGGAGTCCGGCCACCCGGGCGTAGCGCATCATCATCTCCCGGTAGGTCAGCACGTCGGGGCCGCCGACGTCGAAGGTGCGGTTGACCTCGGGCGGCAGCAGCGCGCAGTCGACGAGGTGGCGCAGCACGTCCCGGACGGCGATCGGCTGGATCCGGGTGCCGACCCAGCTCGGGGTGACCATCACGGGCAGCCGCTCGGTGAGGTGGCGCAGCATCTCGAAGGAGAGCGAGCCGGAGCCGAGGATCACCGCCGCCCGCAGCTCCGCCGTCGGCACCCCGCAGCCGCGCAGGATCCGGCCCACCTCGGCCCGCGAGCGCAGGTGGGGGGAGAGGTCGTGCTCCGCGACGCCCGCCGGGACGAGCCCGCCGAGGTAGACGATCCGCTGTACTCCGGCCGCGGCCGCCGCCCGTCCGAAGGCCGCGGCGGCCTCCCGGTCGCGGCGCTCGAACGAGGCGCCGGTGCCGAGCGCGTGCACCAGGTAGTAGGCGACCTCGATGTCCTCGAAGGCGTCCGGCAGCGTCTCGGGCCGGGTGACGTCGCCCCGGACGCACTCCACCGCGGTCCGCCAGGGCAGGTCGCGCAGGCGTCCGGGATCACGGGCCAGGCAGCGCACTCGGTGGCCGGCCGCCAGCAGCTCGGGGACGAGCCGCCCGCCGATGTAGCCGGTGGCGCCGGTCACCAGGACGGTGCGGTGCGCGCTCTGTTCGCTCTCGGGCATCCGGTACCTCCGCAGGGGTGGGACCGCCGGCGACGGGCCGGCGGGTCAGAACGCGTACCTGATCCGCAGCCAGGGCGCGTGCCGGCCGATCAGTGCGCGCAGGGTCTGTACGGCGGCGCCCTTGAGGCCGGTGCGGTAGCGCACGTTCCAGCCGCCGTTCTGGGAGCGCTTGGCCTCCTGGAGGCCGGTGCGCCAGAGCACCTCCTCGGCCTTCGGATGCCAGCGCAGGTTGACGTCGTGCAGGTCCCTGTTGTGGGTCAGCATGATGATCTCCGCCGCGGCCTGGCTCTTCACCGCGGCCGGCAGGGTGTCGTCCATCCGGCGCAGCAGATCCGCCCAGTCGCGCTCCCAGCCGTCGCGCAGCACCACCGGGGAGAAGTTGAAGTGCACCTCGTACCCGGCGGCCAGGAAGTCCGGTGCGGCGGCGAGCCGGTCGGGCACCGGGCTGGTCCGGACGTCGAGAAGCCGGGCGTCGGCGGGCGGCATCAGGGAGAACCGGATCCGGGTGCGGCCGCGCGGGTCCAGCTCCAGCAGCTCCCGGTTGACCCACTTGGTCGCGAACGTGGCCTTGGCCGTCGGCCAGTGCCGGAAGGCGCGGATCAGGTCGGCGGTGTTGTCGCAGATCAGGGCGTCGACCGAGCAGTCGTTGTTCTCGCCGATGTCGTAGACCCACGCGTCGGGATCGCACTGGTTCGGCTCGGGCTTGCGCCCCTGGCGGGCCACGTGCCGGCCGAGGTGGGCGATCACCTTGTCGATGTTGGTGAAGACGGTGACCGGGTTGGCGTAGCCCTTGCGCCGGGGCACGTAGCAGTAGGCGCAGGCCAGCGCGCAGCCGTTGGCCGAGCTGGGGGCGATCCAGTCCGCCGAGCGGCCGTTCGGGCGGGTGGCGATCGACTTCTTCACGCCGAGGACCACCACCTCGCTCTTGACCCGGGCCCAGCGCTCCACGTTGCCCTCGTTGCCGTGCAGGTGCGGGATCCCCCAGTGGGAGGGCACCTCGATCAGCTTCGCATCCGGGAAGCGCGCGAGCACCTGGCGGCCGCGCGGTGAGGCGGCGGCCTCCGGTTCGGCGTAGATCTCCCGGACGTCGAACAGCCGGCGGGTGGTGTCCTCGGCGGTCATGGTGCGGTTCTCCTCGTGGTCCCACCCGGCGCGCGGCACCGGGGGCGGCTTCGCTTCGTCCTGTTCGACGCCACGGGCTGGGAGGATTGGTGCCGGGACGCGGCGGTCGTCGAGAAATCGCACGCCGCGGCCAATCCGCCGGGCCGGCCGCGCCGAAGAGGGGGTGCCGAGCCCCGCGGACGACCGTGCGGGGGCGGCCCGTGCAGCCCGGCACCCAGCAGGAGGAAGCTCATGCCCGCGACCCGACCACAGGACCGCTCCCCGGTCCTGTACCAGCGACCGACGGCGCCCGGCGCCGGGCGGCGGGGGGTGGCGCGGTGAACGCGGTGGTCCACCTGGCCAACCCGCAGCGTCGCGGGCCGGACCTGCAGGAGCTTCTCGCCAAGGTGTCGTTCGGCGACCAGGACGCCTTCGCGCGCCTCTACGACGTGGTGGCGGGCCCGGTGCTCGGCCTGGTGCGCCGGGTGCTCCGGGATCCGGCGCAGTCGGAGGAGGTGACCCAGGAGGTGATGCTGGAGATCTGGCGTTCCGCCGCCCGCTACCAGCCCGAGCGCGGCGAGGTGATGGCCTGGGTGATGACGCTGGCCCACCGTCGCGCGGTCGACCGGGTGCGCAGCGCCCAGGCCGCCGCCGACCGCGACCGCAGGGCCGCAGCCCAGGAGCACGTGCCGGCCTACGACGAGGTGGCCGAGCAGGTCGAGAACCGGCTGGAGCGCGAGCAGGTCCGGCGCTGCCTGAAGACACTGACCGACCTCCAGCGCGAGTCGGTCACCCTGGCGTACTACCGGGGCTGTTCGTACCGGGAGACCGCCGAGATGCTGGGGGTGCCGCTGGGCACCATCAAGACACGCATGCGGGACGGTCTGATCCGGCTGCGCGACTGCCTGGGGGTGGGGTCATGACCACGGCTGCCGATCTGCACACGCTCACCGGCGCCTACGCGGCGCACGCACTGGCGGATTCCGAGCACCGGGAGTTCGAACGCCATCTCGCGCAGTGCCCGGCCTGCGCCCTGGAGGTCCAGGAGTTCCGGGCCGCGCTGGCGCGCCTGGGCACCGCCGAGGCGATGGCCGTACCGCCCGCCCTGAAGGCCCGGGTGATGGCCGGCATCGGATCGGTCCGCCAGCTCGGCCCGGGCGGCGCGGCCGACTCGCTCGACCGGGCCGGCGCCGACGGTCGCAGCCGGTTCGCCCGCAGCTGGCCGAAGTTCGCCCTGGCGGCCTCGGTGGCGGTGGCGGTCGGGCTCGGCGGTGTGGCAGTCACCGAGCACCGGGCGGCCCAGCGGGCGACCGCGCAGAGCGCCGATCTGCAGCAGCGGACCGCTGCGTTCAGCTCTCTGCTCACCGCCCCGGACGCCCGGACCACGACCGCCACGGCGGGCACCGGCGTCGGGACGGTGGTCTGGTCGCAGAGCCGGGGGCAGGCCGCCTTCCTCGCCTCGGACCTCCCGGCGCTGCCGCAGGGCAAGACCTACCAGCTGTGGTTCGACGACCACGGCACGATGCGGCCGGCCGGGCTGCTGGCCTCCTCCGCGGGGTCGCTGGTGCTGGACGGCGCGATCGACGGCGCGGCCGGCGTCGGTGTCACCGTGGAGCCGTCCGGCGGATCCACCTCGCCGAGCGGCGCGCCGGTGATGCTGATGCCGTTCGCCTGATCCCGGCTTGCGCCGTTGCCCCATCCGTACCAATCCGCGCCGCCGACTGCTCCGAATGCCTGATGTCCAGGGTGAACAAGGCCCTCCCGTGAGCCGGGAGGGCCCGACGGATCGGAGGGGCGTGCGGTGAGCGTGCCCGAGAGTGTCGCGGCGGCCGTGGTCGCGGGTGACGATGCCGGACGGCGCCGGGCGCGCCCGCGCGCGAGGAGGGGGCGGACGGCGGTGATCGGCAGCGGCGTGGCCGGCCTGACCGCCGCATACCGCCTGCAGACGGCCGGTACCGAGGTGGAGCTGTTCGAGTCGGACACCCGCCTCGGCGGCCACGCCCACACCCAGGAGGTGACCGGCGGGGACGGCCGAGCCGTCGCGCTGGACACCGCCTTCCTGGTGCACAACGACCGGACCTACCCCCACCTCACCGACCTCTTCCGGGAGTTGGGCGTACGGACCAGGGCGAGCGAGATGAGCATGTCCGTCCAGTGCCGGGGCTGCGGCCTGGAGTACGCCGGCGCCCGGGGGCCGGGCGGCCTGTTCGCCCGGCCCGCCCTGGCACTGCGCCCGGCCTACCTGCGGATGCTCGCCGAGGTGCCGCGCTTCCACCGACGGGCCCGCCGACTGCTGGCCGACGACCGCCCCGGGGCCGATGCCGTGACGCTCCGCCGGTTCCTCGCCGAAGGGCGGTTCTCGTCGTACTTCGTCAGCCACTTCATGACACCGGTGGTCTCCTGCGTCTGGTCCTGCCCGCCCGACCTGGCCGGCGAGTACCCGGCGCGTTACCTCTTCGCCTTCCTGGAGAACCACGGCATGCTCGCGGTCACCGGTTCGCCCACCTGGCGGACGGTGGAGGGCGGCTCGCGGACCTACGTCGAGAAGATCGCCGCCCGGCTGACCGCCGTCCACCGGGGCGCCCCCGTCCGCGCCGTCCGGCGCCACCCGGACGGGGTGGAGATCACCACCGCGGGCGGTGAGCCGGCCGACTTCGACGCCGTGGTCGTCGCCACCCACCCGGACCAGGCCCTGCGCCTGCTGGCCGACCCCACCGACGCCGAACGCGAGGTGCTCGGGGCCTTCCGCTACTCGCTCAACCCCACCGTCCTGCACCGGGACACCGGCCTGCTGCCGACCGCGCCGCGGGCCCGGGCGTCCTGGAACTACCTGATGCCCGACTGCACCGGGAGCGCCGACGCGGTCCAGGTCAGCTACCACCTGAACCGCCTGCTCGGGTTGGACACCGCGGAGGACTACCTGGTGACCCTCAACGAGGACGCCGCCCGCCCGCTGCCGGCCGACCGGGTGGTGGCCAGGATGGTCTACGAACACCCCGTCTACACCCCCGAGAGCGTCGCCGCCCAGCGCCTGCTGCCCGCGCTCAGCACCGGGCGCACCGCCTACGCCGGGGCGTACCACGGCTGGGGGTTCCACGAGGACGGCTGCCGCTCGGGGGTGCTCGCCGCACGCGCCCTGGCGGGGGTGGGCGCGCCGTGACCGGGAACCGCGCGGCGGCCCCGACCCCCGCCGTGACCGCGACCCTGCCGGGCCCCTGGGGAGCGGCCCTCTACGACTGCCGGATCACCCATGTGCGCGCCGGGCCCGTCCGGCACCGCTTCGCCCACCGCACCTACCTCTGGCTGGTCGACATCGACCGGCTGCCCCGGCTGCCGCTGCCGTTGCGCCCGCTGGCGCGCTTCCGCGGCCGGGACCACGGCACCGGCACCCGGCCGCTGCGCGAGGACCTCGCCGGCTACCTGGCCGGGCACGGCATCGACCTGGCGGGCGGGCGGGTGCTCATGCTGGCGCACGCGCACTCGCTGGGCCACGTGTTCAACCCGCTCACCGTCTTCTGGTGCCGCGACGCGGACGACGCCCCGCTCTGCACGGTCGCCGAGGTCCACAACACCTACGGCGAGCGGCACCGCTACCTGTTGCGCCCCGACGAGCACGGCCGGACCGGCCGGCCGAAGGAGTTCTACGTCTCCCCGTTCTTCCCGGTGGACGGCGAGTACCTGATGCGGATGCCCGAGCCGGGTGCCCGGCTCGACCTCTCCATCCACCTGGAGCGCGGCGGCCGGCGGGCGTTCACGGCCGTCCTGCACGGCGTCCGCCGGCCGGCGACGCCGCTGAACCTGCTGATCGCCGCCGTCCGCCACCCGTTCTCCACGCTCGCCGTCTCGCTGCACATCCGCTACCAGGGCGTCCGGCTGCTGCTGCGCGGCCTGCCCGTCCAACCCCGGCCCCGGCACGACGGCGCCACACCGCCCGCGCCCCGCGTCAAGGAAGAAGCCCCGCACTCGTGACGACCTACAGCACCTACCGCCTCGCCCCGGCATCCGGACGGCCGCAGACGCCGCCCGCGGAGATCCCCGAGGTCGACCTGATGCGCTGGCCCGACGTGGCCCGCGTACCCGGCGGCCCGGTCCGTGCCGCCGTCGCCCGGCAGCTGCTGCGCAGCGTCGCCCGCCGGCTCGCGCTGCGCGTCGAGCTGCCCGGCGGACGGCTGCTGGTACCCGCGCCCGAGAGTGCGCCGACGCTCCGCCTGCACCGGCCCGCCGACTTCGACCGGCGGGTCGGCGCGGGCGGCCTGATCGGCTTCGGCGAGTCCTACCAGGCCGGCGACTGGGACTCGCCCGACCTGGTCGCGCTGCTCACCGCGCTGGCCTCCTCGCCCGGGACGCTGGTGCCGCCCCGGCTGCAGGGACTGCGCCGCTGGCACGCCCAGCGGACGCCGGCGGCCGAGCTCTCCAGCGAGGAGAACGCACGCCGCAACATCCAGCGGCACTACGACCTCTCGAACGACCTCTTCGCGCTGTTCCTCGACCCCACCATGACGTACTCCGCCGCGCTGTTCCCCACCGACCTGCCGATCCTGCCGCGGACCGAGTGGGACGGCCTGCGACCCGCCCAGCACCGCAAGATCGACCGGCTGCTCGACCTCGCCGGGGTCGGCGCCGGCAGCCGGGTGCTGGAGATCGGCACCGGCTGGGGGGAGCTGGCGCTGCGGGCCGCCGGGCGCGGCGCGAACGTGGTCACCCTCACCCTCTCCGAGGAGCAGCGCAACCTGGCCCGGCAGCGGATCGCCGAGGCCGGGCACGGCGACCGGGTGGACGTCCGGCTCTGCGACTACCGCTCCGCCGAGGGCAGCTACGACGCCGTGGTCAGCGTCGAGATGATCGAGGCGGTCGGGCGGCCCTACTGGCCCGCCTACTTCGGGATCCTCGACCGGCTGCTCGCGCCGGGCGGCCGCGCCGTACTGCAGGCGATCACCATGCCGCACGACCGGATGCTCGCCAGCGCCGGGACGTACACCTGGATCCTCAAGTACATCTTCCCCGGCGGCCAGATCCCCTCCACGGAGGGCCTGGCCCGGGCCGCCGCCGACCACACCGCCCTGCGCCTGACCCACCGCCACGCCTTCGGGGCGCACTACGCGGAGACCCTGCGGCTGTGGCGGGAGCGGTTCACCACGCGGGCCGAGGAGGTCGCCGAGCTGGGTTTCGACCACGTCTTCCACCGGATGTGGGAGCTGTACCTGGCGTACTCGGAGGCCGGCTTCCGGACCGGCTACCTGGACGTCCAGCACCTGGTGTTCAGTCGCGGGGAGGAGAACCGATGACCGGCACCGCCCCGGCGGCCACCGCCCGCCCCCGGACCGCCGCCGGCGCGCCGGCCCCGTTCTCGGCGGAGGCGGCCCGGTGAGCGGCGTGGACGCGGGCGCGCTCGCGCTCTCGGTCGGGGCCACCCTCGGGGCGGCGCTCGTCGTGATGCTGATCGCCTTCGCGGTCGGGCTGCGGACCGGCCGGCACCGGGGTGTGGACGTGGCCTGGGGCCTGGCGTTCGGCGCGATGGCGCTCACCGGCTACGCCTGCTCGGCCGGGCACGGTGATCCGGGGCGACGGCTGCTGGCCACCGTCCTGGTCCTGGTCTGGGGCCTGCGGCTGTCCGCCCACATCTGGTGGCGCTCGCGCGGCGCCGACGAGGACCCGCGCTACGACCGGATGCTCTCCCGGGCACCCGGGAGCCGCGACGCGTACGCGCTGCGGACGGTCTACCTGCTCCAGGCGGCCATCGCCTGGTTCGTCTCGCTGCCGGTGCAGGTCGCCCAACAACTCCCGCACCCGCCGGGCCCGCTCGCCTGGACCGGCGCCGGGCTGTGGGCGGTCGGCCTGTTCTTCGAGGCGGTCGGGGACGCCCAGCTGACCCGCTTCAAGGCGGACCCGGCGAACCGGGGCACCGTGATGGACCGGGGGCTGTGGCGCTACACCCGCCACCCGAACTACTTCGGCGACGCCTGCGTCTGGTGGGGGCTGTTCCTGCTCGCCGCCGGGTCGCCGATCGGCTGGGCCACCGTGCTCAGCCCGCTGGTCATGACGTACCTGCTGGTGAACGGCAGCGGCAAGCCGATGCTGGAGCGGCAGTTGAGCTCGACCAAGCCCGGCTGGGCCGAGTACGTCGCGCGGACCAGCGGCTTCGTCCCGCTGCCCCCGCGCCGCCACCGGGGCGCCTGAACCCCGGCGGCGGCGTCCCGCTGCCCGTGACACCGCCCGTGGCACCGCCCGTGGCACCTCCCGCGCCGCTGCTGCGCCCGAACGCTCCGGCGGCGCGGGTGAGCGGTACGGGCGGTGGCACGGGCGGGTGGTCAGTGCTCCCAGCGGACGGCCAGCAGCGCGGCGTCGTCGTCCAGCCCGGCCCGGGCGTACGCGCGGACGTCGCCGAGCAGCTCGTCCAGCACGTCGCCCGGGTCGTGCGGGCCGACGGCGGCGAGCCGCTCGGCCAGCGGGTAGAACCGGCCGCCGCTGTCCCGGGCCTCCGACACCCCGTCGGTGTAGAGCAGCAGGAGATCCCCCGGGAGCGGCTCGAAGCACGAGGCCGGGTAGTCGCCCCCCAGCAGCTCCAGCAGGGAGAGCGGCGGCGCGTGCTCCGGCGGCTCCAGCTCGCTCACCCGACCCGCCCTGAGCAGCAAGGGGTGCGGGTGGCCGCAGTTCACCAGCTCCACCGGGCCGGCCCCGGTCGGGATGCCCGCCAGCAGCGCCGTGACGAAACGGGTCGACATCCCGGCCTGGCCCGGCCGTCGGGCGAGCGCCGCGTTCAGGCGGCCGGCCACCGCGGTGAGGTCCGGCTCGGTCCTGGCCGCCTCGCGGAACACCCCCAGCACGTCGGCGGCCGTCTCCACCGCGCCCAGACCGCTGCCCTGCACGTCCCCGAGCAGGATCCGCAGTCCCTGCTGCGTGTCCACCACGTCGTACAGGTCGCCGCCGATCCGGGCCTCGGCGGCCGCCGCCGCGTACCGCACCGCGATCCGAAGGCGCCCGACGTGCTCCGGCGGCGGGCGCAGCAGCGCCCGCTGGGCCGCCTCCGAGACGGTACGGACCTGGAAGAGCTCGCGCTCCCGGGTCGACACCAGGATCACGTTGGCGGCGCTCGCGAGGGTGGCGGCCAGCACCGCGACCAGCGCCGTGATGTGGACGGAGAGCGGCACATTCCGGTTGGCGAGCGCGAGCAGGATCACCGAGAGCGTCGCGACCACCCCGGCCAGCGCCGGTACCCGGGCCGCCCTGGTGGTCGCGCCCGCCAGCACCGGGACGGCCGCCAGCACCGGCGAGACGGTGGTGCCGGGGCCGGTCACCACGTCGGCGGCGACGCCGGCGACCAGCAGCAGGTACGCGCCCGCCAGCAACCGCCGCGCCCGCCGCGGCAGGCGCAGCGGCGGCGGGAGGGTCTCGTCCGGCCGGACGCCGCTGGGCACGACTTCCCTCCTCGGGGCGACTGCGGTCCGGCAGTGGCCGGCACGGCCGCTGCCTCTTCGTCCACTGTCCACCGCGTGGCCGTCCTCGGCCACGGCGAGCCGTCGGCGGGCCGTCGGCGGGCCCGGCGTGGCCGAGGACGGCCACGCGGTGGCCCGAGCGCGGCGTGGGCCGGGGTGGTCCGCGTGGGCCGGGGCGGCCGGGTCGCCCGTCTAGGCTTGCCGTGATGAGACGCAAGAGCGCGACCCCGCCGGCCCCGCTGCCCCAGCGCCACGGCGTCGATCCCGTACGCCTGCGGCTGCCCGCCGACGGACCGTGGCCGACCGTGCGGGACTACCTGGTGGAGCGGCTGGCCGCGGTCGATCCGGCGGCGATCGACGCGATGCTGGAGCGGCGGGAGATCATCGGGCTGGACGGTCCGATCGCCCCGGCCGCGCCCTTCGCCCCGGCCGCCTACCTCTGGTTCTACCGCGAGCTGCCCGCGGAGGTCCCGGTCCCGTTCGCGATCGACGTGCTGCACCAGGACGAGCACCTGGTCGTGGTGGACAAGCCGCACTTCCTCGCCACCACGCCCCGGGGCCGGCACGTCACCCAGACCGCGCTCTCCCGGCTGCGCCACAGCCTGGGCCTGCCCGCGCTCAGCCCCGCCCACCGGCTGGACCGGCTCACCGCCGGGCTGGCCATGTTCGTGGTGCGGCCCGCCGAGCGGGCCGCCTACCAGAACCTCTTCCGGGACCGGCTGGTCCGCAAGGAGTACCGCGCCGTCGCACCGTACGATCCCGTGGTGGAGCTGCCGCGCACCGTCCGCAGCCGGATCGTCAAGGAGCGCGGGGTGATCGCCGCCCAGGAGGTGGAGGGCCCACCGAACAGTGAGAGCCGGATCGAGCTGCTCGGGCACCGCGCCGGGCTCGGCCTCTACCGGCTGCTGCCCTCCACCGGACGCACCCACCAGTTGCGGCTGCACCTGAGCGGCCTCGGGCTGCCGATCCTCGGTGATCCCGTCTACCCCGTCCTGCTCCCCGAACCGGCCCCGGACGACTTCGGCAGCCCGCTTCAACTGCTCGCGGCGGTGCTGGAGTTCACCGATCCGGTGACCGGCACGCCGCGCCGCTTCGACAGCCGCCGCACACTGGCGGCCTGGCCGCCGCAGGGCCACCCCGAGCCGACCGGGCCGACCCGGGCGAGCGGGCCGACCGGGCCGACCGGGCCGACGGCCTAGGGCGAAGGACCAACCCGCCGCCGGGCCGACGGCCGATCCGTACGGGAGGGCCAGGGGACGACAGTTGGGTCATGAACGCATCGCAGACCTCCCGCCCTCCGCAGCCCACCGCCCCACCGGTCGCCGTGATCACCGGCGCATCGCGCGGCCTGGGCCTGGAACTCGCCCGGGCCCTGGCAGCCGACGGCTGGCAGCTGGTGCTGACCGCCCGGGACCCGGTCGACCTCGGCGCGGCCGAGGCCGAACTGGCCGCCGCCACCACGGTCGTCGCGCTCGCCGGATCAGTGGTGGACGACGACCACCGCGCGCGGCTCGCGCAGGCCGCCGCCGACCTCGGCGGAGCGGCCCTGCTGGTCAACAACGCCTCCACGCTGGCCGGTCACGACCTCGCGGGCGCCGCCCTGCCCCGGCTGGCCGACATCCCGCTGTCCGGCCTGCTGGAGACGTTCGAGGTCAACGTGCTCGCGCCGATCGCCCTCACCCAGCTCGTGCTGCCACAGCTGCGCGAGCACGCGGGCGCGGTGCTCGCCCTCAGCTCGGACGCCGCCGTCGAGGCGTACGAGGGCTGGGGTGCGTACGGCGCGTCCAAGGCGGCCCTCGACCACGCCTGCGCCGTCCTGGCGGCCGAGGAGCCGGGCCTGCGGGTCTGGGCCGTGGATCCCGGTGACATGCGCACCCGGATGCACCAGGAGGCCTTCCCGGGTGAGGACATCTCGGATCGGCCGCTGCCGCGGACCGTCGTGCCCGCCCTCCTCGCCCTGCTCCGCTCCCGGCCCGCCTCCGGCCGCTACCGTGCCGCCGGGCTGCTCGCGACGGCGGGTGCCGCGGACGGGGCGCGGCGATGACCACCGCCCTGGCGAGCGGCTTCGACTTCACCGTGCCGCCCGAGCTCTCCGCCCGCGCCCCCGCGGAGGCCCGCGGCCTGGGCCGGGACGGCGTGCGGATGCTGGTCGGCCACCGGAGCGGACCGGCCGTGGAGCACCGCCGCTTCACCGACCTGCCCCAGGTGCTGCGCCCCGGTGACCTGCTGGTGGTCAACAACTCCGCGACGCTGCCGGCCGCACTCACCGGGCGGCTGCCGGACGGCACCCCGGTGGCCGTGCACCTGTCCGGCGCCCGACCGGGGCCGCTCGGCACCCATCTGCTCGAACTGCGCCGGGTGCCCGCCGACCCGGGCGCCGCCGCCGAGTACTACCCGCCGGACGCCTCCCCGGCCCGGCCGGGCCTGCGGGTGGAGCTCCCCGGCGGGGCGGTCGCCGAGCTCGGCGGCGCGTTCACCGCACGGCTGTGGCACGCCCGCCTGGCCCTGCCGGGGACGCCGCCGCAGGCGCCCCCGCCCCCCGGGCCCGAGCCGCAGTCGGCGGCGGTGTCCGTCCCGGCGCCGCTGCTCGACTACCTGGCCCGGTACGGCCGTGCCATCCGCTACGGCTACGTCGACCGGCAGTGGCCGCTCGACGCCTACCAGACGGTCTTCGCGGCCGTGCCCGGCAGCAGCGAGATGCCCAGCGCGGCCCGGCCGTTCACCGCCGGACCGGTCGCCCGGCTGGCCGGCCGGGGTGTCCTGGTCGCACCCGTCACCCTGCACACCGGCGTCGCCTCGCCCGAGGCGCACGAGGCGCCCTACGCCGAGCCCTTCCACGTCCCCGCCGCCACCGCCGCCCTGATCGGGCACGTGCGCTCCGGCGGCGGCCGGGTGATCGCGGTCGGCACCACGGTGGTCCGCGCCCTGGAGTCGGCCACCGGCCCGGACGGGACGGTGCGGGAGGCAGCGGGCTGGACCGACCTGGTGATCACCCCGCAGCGCGGCGTCCGCGCGGTGGACGGCCTGCTCACCGGCTGGCACGAGCCCCGGGCCTCCCACCTGCTGATGCTGGAGGCCGTCGCGGGCCGGCCGCTGCTCGCCCGCTGCTACGCCGAGGCGATCGAACAGCGCTACCTCTGGCACGAGTTCGGGGACGTCAACCTGCTGCTCCCGGACTGAGCCGGTCGCGGACCGGACGCGCCAGCCCGGTCAGGAGAGGGTGAGGACGGCGTTGCCGCGGATCCTGCGCTGCCGCAGGTCGTCCAGCACCTGGGCGGTCAGGCCCCAGTCCGCCGTCAGGCCGATCTCCGGGTGCAGCCTGCCCTCCGCCACCAGCCGCACCAGCGTCTGCAGGTCCGGCGCGTCGGGCCCGTCCGAGTCGGCGTAGCTGAAGTGCCGCACGGTGGCGGAGAGCGGCCCGGCGAAGAAGTCGAAGAAGTTCAGCTCGACCGGCTCGCGGCTGGCCTGGCCGAACCAGACCAGCTGTCCGCGCGGCGCCAGCCGGGAGAGCGCGACCGGCAGGTTCTTCCCGCCGGTGGACTCCAGCACCACGTCGAAGGCGCCCTGCGCGTCGCCGACCTCGCGCACCACGGCCGCCGCGCCCAGCTCGCCGAGCCGCTCGCCGCGCTCGGCCGAGGCGCTCACCGCCGTCACCGACGCGCCGGCCGCCGCCGCCAGTTCGGTGAAGTAGTGCCCGACGCCGCCGGACGCGCCGGTCAGCAGGATCCGCCGGCCCGCGACCGAGCCGGCCGTGCGCAGCAGCCGCAGCGCGGTCAGCCCGGCCAGCGGCAGCGCCGCGGCCTGCACCGCGCTCACCGACGACGGCAGGACGGCCAGGCCGCCGGCCGGCACCGCGACGTACTCGGCCCACCCCGCGGCCGGCGGGTGGCCGACCACTCGCTGCCCGACCTGCGGTCCGGAGCCGTCCGGCGCGGCCTGGACGACCAGCCCGGCGACGTCCTTCCCGGGGCGCCAGCCCTCCCGCGGTGGCCCCTCCAACTGGAAGGTCTCACCCCGGTTCACCGAGTAGGCGTCCACCTTCACCAGCGCCTCGTCCGGCCGCTGCACCGGTTCCTGGACCTCGATCCGCCGGACGGACTCCGCCGGGTTGCCGGTCGCCACGAATGCCTTCATCGCCTCGCTCCTCGGTAGCCGCCGGCCGGTGCTCCCCGGCCGAGTACCAGCAAACCCGCAGCGCGCCGGCGCGGTCCAACAACCGGATTCCGCTGGTGACAACCGCCGGTTGTCGGCCAGGATGGGCGCTGTGGATCTCGACCTCGCCCAGGTGCGCGCCTTCGTCATGACGGCCGAACACCTGCACTTCCGGCGGGCGGCGCAGTCGCTGTCGCTGACCCAGCAGGCCCTGTCCAAGCGGATCGCCCGGCTGGAGGACGGTCTGGGCGCGGCGCTGTTCGAGCGCGGCGCGGGGGGCGTCGAACTCACCCCGGCCGGCGTCCGGTTCCTCGATCCGGCCCGAGCCGTCCTCGCCGCCGGGGAGACGGCCGTCGCGGCCGCCCGCCAACTGGAGCGGCCGCTGCGACTGGACGTCTGGGGCCACCTCTTCGCGCCGCTGCGCACGGTACGGGAGGTGCTGGACGACCCCGCCTGCGGCGGCGTGCACGCCGAGGTCGGTCCCGGCCGGGATCTGCCGGCGGTGGCGGCGGCCCTGCTGCGCGGGGAGAGCGAGGCGGGCTTCGGCCGCTACCACCCCTTCGGTGACCGCCGCGACGACGCGCTGGCCCACCGCCTGGTCCGGCTGGAGCCGGTCGACGCGATCCTGGCCGCCGACCACCCGTTGGCGCGCGCCGACGCGCTGCGCCCGGCCGCCCTGACGGACAGCCGGCTGATCCTGCCGGCGGCGGCCGAGCGGCTGGACTTCCTGCGCCGGTTCGCCGAGGAGTTCGCCGTCCCGGTGCTGTCCGGTGAGGTCAACCTGGGCTTCGACCACCTGGTGGAGCGGATCCTGGGCACGCCCGGCGGCTTCACGCTCCTCCCGGCCGAGGTGCCGTTGCCGGACGGCTGCGGCCTGGTGGCCGTCCCGCTGGTCGAGCCGACCCCGCTGTACGCGTGGTCCCTGCTCTGGCCGCGGCAGCAGCCCGATCCGGGTGTCGCCGGGCTGCTGCGCGGCTTCGTGGAGAGCGGCCGGCGGCGGCGCTGGCTGGAGTTCCGGCCCGGGCGGGACTGGCTCCCGGAGGCGGACCAGGCACAGGCCCGGGAGTTGTGAGGGCGGCGCCCGCCGGGAGGGGCGGCGCGCGGCCGGGCACGAGGGCGGCCGGGCGCGGGACGGTCGGTCACGGTGCCCGCCGGGCACGGGGGCGGCCGGCTCAGCGCGCCCGCCTCTGCGCCGCGCGGGCCCACAGCGCGAGCGCCGCGCCGGCCAGGCAGAAGGCGGCCGCCAGCAGGACGGCCCGGTCGGCGCCGGCCGCCATGGCCCGTGCCGCGTCCGGGCCGGCCCGGCCGGGCGCCGACCGGTTCACCACGGTGACCACGACCGCCACTCCCAGGGCCGAACCCAGGTAGCGCGCTGTGTTGTTGGCGCCCGAGCCCATCGCCGCGCGGTGGGCGGGCACGCTGCTGACGGCCAGCCGGGCGAGGGCCGCGTTCAGTACGCCGCTGCCGATCCCGGCCACCACCAGGCCCGGGATCAGGTGGAGCCAGGAGCCGCCGGCCCGGAACCCGTACAGGGCGGCCTCCCCGGCTCCGCAGGCCAGCAGGGCGAGGGCGACCTGGGTGGTGGCGGTCAGTCGGTCCGCCAGCCGCCGGGCCTGCAGGGCGGAGAGCACCGAGAGCCCGGACCAGACGGCGAGCACGCCCGAGGCCGCGACCGGGGAGACCCCGAGCGAGACCTGAAGGACGGTCGGCAGGTAGCTCATCAGACCGACGATCGACAGGCCGGTGAAGAGCGCGCCGCCACTGGAGGCCACGAAGCCCGGGTCGCGCAGCAGCGCGAGATCGAGCATCGGCTCGGCGGCCCGCGCCTCGACCAGGACGAAGCCGGCCAGCAGCAGCACCCCGAGCACCAGCAGGACGGCCACCGGGGCCCGGTCCCAGCCCTGCCGGGCCTCGGCCAGCCCCGCGATCAGGCAGGACGAGCCGGCGGCGAGGGCCCCGACGCCCCACCCGTCGATCCGGCGGGGCCGCTCGCTGCGGGACTCCTGGAGCCCGGCCACCGCGAGCAGGACCAGGACCGCGGCGAGGCCGGCGAGCCCCCCGTACACGGCACGCCAGCCCGCCGCGCCCACCAGCAGTGCACCGTAGACCGGGCCGAGTGCGATGCCGAGGCCGACCGAGGCGCCCCAGACGCCGAGTGCCCGGACCCGGGCCGGGCCGGCCGGATGGGCCTGCCCGATCAGGCCGAGCGCGGGGGCCAGCAGTGCGGCCGAGGCGCAGCCCTGGAGGATCCGGCCGGTCAGGAAGACGGCACCGTCCGGGGCCGCCGCCGACAACGCGGTGGACAGCAGGAGCAGCACGGCGCCCGCCCCGAAGACCCGCTTGCGGCCGTGGTCGTCGGCGGCGCTTCCGGCGGTCAGCAGCAGGGCGGAGAGCCCGACCAGGGTGCCGGTGAGCACCCAGGTCTGGGCGGACGGGCCGAGTCCCAGCGCGGCGGCGGTCGGGGCGAGGGTGGTGGTCGGCGCGGTGTAGTCGACCAGGACCAGCAGGGTGGCGAACCCGGTGATCAGCAGCGTCGCCCGGGGGCCGCGCAGGCCGGTGGCGGGGCCGGCGCCGGCCGGCGCCGGCGGGGACGTTGCGGGCAGGGCGGTGGCCATGACGCTCCCATGAGTTCGGTGAATGAACCTGTGGTCACGCTATCACCGTGGGTCTGTTCACCGAACCTGCCCGGTAGGATCGGGCCCATGGCACTCGGCACCGACTACGCCCGGCAGGACTGCTCGCTCGCCCGCGCGCTGGAGGTGGTCGGCGAGCGCTGGAGCATGCTGATCATCAGGGACGCCTTCTACGGGGTCCGGCGGTTCAACGACTTCCTGGTGCACCTCGGCATCCCGCGCGCCGTCCTCACCGGCCGGCTGCGGTCGCTGGTCGCGGCCGGCGTCCTGCGCAAGGAGCCGTACCAGCAGTCCCCGCCGCGGCAGGGGTACGTGCTCACCGAGGCCGGTCGCGAGCTGTGGCTGCCGGTCCACGCGCTGGCCCGCTGGGGCGGCGCGCACCTCACCGAGGGCGGCCCCCGGATGCTCTTCGCCCACGCCTCCTGCGGTACCCGGCTCGACCCGGCCGGTGCCTGCCCCCGCTGCGGCGCCTTCGTGCCACCCGAGGACGTGACGGTACGCGAGGGGCCGGGCGCCGACCCGGCGCTGCGGCGGGATCCGGTCTCCAGGGCCCTCGCCGGACCGCACCGGCTGCTCACCCCGATCGAGCCGGCCACCGAGTAGCGGGGCGGGCGGCCGGCCCCGTCCGGCCCGCGCCGCGCCACGCCGTCAGGAGCGTGCCCCCGGCCCGGGCCGCGTCAGACGGCTGTGGCGGGCCGCCCGCCGACGGGCAGGGCGCGCTCGTGCTCCAGCAGCGCCTGCTTGCGGTGCAGCCCGCCGCCGTAGCCGGTGAGGCTGCCGTCGGCGCCGACCACCCGGTGGCAGGGCACGATGACGCCGAGCGGGTTCCTGCCGTTGGCCAGCCCGACCGCCCGGGCCGCCGTCGGCCGGCCGATGTGATCGGCGAGCTCCCCGTACGACCAGGTCCGCCCGTACGGGATCTCGCGCAGGGCGGCCCACACCCGCTGCTGGAAGGGCGTCCCGTGCAGCGTCAGCGGGAGGTCGAAGGTCTCGCGCCGCCCGGCGAAGTACTCGTCCAACTGCCGCGCGGCCGCAGCGAACGGAGCGCCGTCGGGCTCCGGGCTCCGGGCGCCGAAGGCGGCCTCATCGGGCCGGTGCCGCTGGGCCTCCATGTAGAGGCCGACCAGGCACTCGCCCTCGGCCACCAGGGTCAGCGGGCCGTACGGGCTGTCCAGGACGGCATGGGTGCGGGCTCGGGCACGCGGATCGGTGCTGGAGCGGCTCATCGGGATCTCTCCGTTCGGGCGGCGCCGGCCGTGGCGTGGTGGGCCGGGTGGCCCCGCGTCGGCGGGCGGCTTCGTGCGTCCGTCCAGCATGGTCGCGGTCGGGGTGGGCGGGCTGGCGGTTTTGCGACGTCAGGGCCCCGCGAGCCCGACTGCTCCGGTGCCGGTGCCGGTGCCGGTGTCGGTGCCGGTGGCGGTGGCGGTGGCGGTGTCGGTGCTGGTGTCGGTGTCGGTGGCGGTGGCGGTGGCGGCGTCGGTGCCTGCCTTCAGCCGCCCGCCGGGAGGCGCCGCCGGCCGGGTCAGCGCTCCGCCACCAGCAGGGTCTGCAGGATCCTGCCGCAGTCACCGGTCCGGTCGTCGAGCTGTCCCGACGCCAGTCCGGAACCTCCGGGGCTGGCGGCGGTCGCGGCGCGCACGCAGAACCACTCGCCGACCGGATCGCGGTGCAGCGCGAGCGTGACGTCGGTGTTGATCACCAGCCGTCGGACGTGGTCGAGCTCGAAGGCCACCGCCCAGCAGCTGTCGGCCAGGGTGAGCGCCCGGGTCAGCGGGGTGTCGCTCTCGCCCGCCACCAAGGGGATGCGCTGGCGTCCCCAGGCCGTCCCCGGCCCGGAGCTGTCGAACCCCCGGCCCGGTTCGAACCGCCACTCGGTGGCGGCGAGGTAGCCGTCGGGGTGGGCGCCGGTCATGGTGGGCGCCGGCCTGCGCCCCGGAAGTGGCAGCGGTGGCGGCCCGGGCACCGGGCGCAGCGCGGGCGTGTCGGCCGGGCTCGCGACCATCCGCCAGGCCCGGGCGAGCAGCACCGGCCGGCCGTCGGAGGTGATCTCGCCCTCCAGCAGCTCGGTGCGCCCGCCGCCGCGTACGGTCCGCACGGCGACCTCCAGCTCGCCCACCGGCACCGGATACGGCAGCTCCACGGTGATCCGGGCGATCCGCAGGCCCGGCCGGGCCGCGTGCCGCTCCAGCGCCCGGCCCAGCAGCGCCGAGGGCGGGCCACCGTGCTGGGTCTTCGGACTCCACGGTCCGGCGGTGGCCGCCGTGCTCTCGTAGCGGCCCGGCCCCAGCGGCCGGTAGAAGGCCTCGGGCAGCGGCGCCGGTGCCCGGCCGGCTGCCGGATCCGGCGTCGGTTCGGGCGTCGGCGCAGCGGTCATCTGTGAGCTCCTTCACCGGATCCTGGGCGTCCGCGCGGGCTTGACGGTGCCTCATGCACCCCCGTGCACGGGGGCCCGGCCCGCGTCGCGGCACCGGCTCCCACAGTACGCCCGCCCGACACCACGGCCGCCCGGTCGCTTCGTCCGGTCGCTTCGTCCGGTTCCTCGGTGCGTGCAAACCGCCGCTCTCCCGGTGCGCCCTGGAGACCGACCGCGCCAAGGGTCGGTCGGCCCGATACCCCAGGGGGTACGATGGGTGCACACCACGAGGAGGAGCGACATGACTGTGGACGAGGAGGCCGTCGGCGCCGTCCTGAACCGCCTGCGGCGCGCCCAGGGGCAGCTCAACGGGGTGATCGCGATGATCGAGGCCGGCCGCGACTGCAAGGACGTCGTCACCCAACTCGCCGCGGTCTCAAGGGCGCTGGACCGAGCCGGGTTCAAGATCGTGGCGAGCGGGATGCGGCAGTGCCTGGCCACCGCCGACGGGGAGGCCCCGCCGATGACCGAGGCCGAACTGGAGAAGCTGTTCCTCGCCCTGGCCTGATCCGGGCTCGGCGGCAGGAGACGCCGAAGGCCGGTGGACGCGGCGTGAGGTCGCGTCCACCGGCCTTCTCGGACCGTGCGGTCGTGCGGGTCAGACGGCGCCGGTGACGGCCTCCGGCGCGCCGGAGCGCTCGGCGGCCGGGGCCGGCCTCGGCACCAGCAGGCGTTCGGCCAGGTACCCGAAGAGCAGGCCGAAGGATGCCCAGAGGGTCAGTTGGATGGCGAGCGCGGACAGTCGGAACTGCCACAGCAGGGTGGCCGAGAAGTCCTCCGGCACCTCGTTGATCGCCGGGAGGAACACGTACGCCAGGCCGACGGCGGCACCGAAGGCGACGATCGCCGCCGCGGTGGCGTTCCAGTTGCCCAGGCGGGGCGCCAGCCGCTTGCCGACGATCACCGCCGCGACCGCCAGCAACACGCTGAGCAGCATCATCAGGAAGTACAGCGTGGTGCGTTCGCCGATCGTCGCGGGATCGCCGATGGACGGCGGGTTGGCCGGGTACTTGAGGAACGGCACCAGGTAGACCGCGACCAGCGCCGCACCGGAGAGCAGGGCGGCGGTGGCACGCGGGCCGAAGCGGCCGATCCGGCCGAGTGCGAAGCAGTAGCCCAGTGCGGCCAGACCGCCGAGCGACACGCCGTAGACGAGAACGCCCGTGGCCAGCCCGGCAGTTGACTGGAGGGCCCGGCTGACGAGCTCGACCTCGCCGTGGTCGTGGCTGTGCGCCTCCTCGAAGGCGATCGCCGCGTCCACGTGCGGTTCGCCCATCAGGTAGGCGACCACCAGGGCGAGCAGCCCCGCGCCGAGGCCCGCGAGCATGCCGCGGACCAGCAGGGATCTGACAGTTGTGGAGTTCATGCGCAGGGTTCCCCCGGGATCAGTGGCAGGGGAAACCGAGCAGGTGGCGGCCGTCGTGCACCCATTCGTGGACGCTCGCGCCGGAGATGAGGGAGGTGGCGCCCTGCTCGGCGCCGACGAAGTAGATCAGTGCCAGCATCAGGATGCCGAAGAACACCGCCCAGGGCAGGATCGCCTTGACGGGCAGGGTCAGAGGGGCGGCCGGAACGGCCGTGGGGGCAGCGGTGTGCGCCATGATCAGGACCTCCTCGGGAACTCGCGTCCCGCTAGATGGTGCAGAGACGACGGCATCGGGTCTGACTCCCCGACAGGCACCTCCCAGGTGGGCGGTTCCGCGGGCTTACAGTGGCGCGACCGTGCCGGATTCTCACCGGACTTCCGTCATACCGTCGTCGTATCGGGCTCGAAGGTACCGTCTGCGGGCGGGCCCGCCAAGGGCGCGCGACCGCCCGGCCGGGTCACGCCCCCGGCCGACGGGCGCCCCGAGCGCCGGGTGTACGGAGCGACTCGGGTCCACGGCAACGGAGTTGGACAGAACGGAGAGAGCCTTGACGGTACGCGTGAGCTTGGTCTCAGCAGCGATGAGCACGGCGCTGCGGGAGGCGCGCTTCGACGCCGACGGGCCGTTGGACCCGGTCGGCCTGCGGCAGGCCCGGGACGCCGCGCCGGCCTTCCCGGCCGGCCGGCACGCCCTCAGTTCGCCGTCCGCCCGCTGCGCGGCGACGGCCGGGGCGCTCGGCCTGAAGGCGGATCCGGTGCCCGGGCTCGCCGGCTGCGCGATGGGGCGCTGGACCGGGCGGACGCTCACGGAGGTGGCCGCCGTCGAGCCGGACGCGCTGGCCGGCTGGCTCGCCGACCCGGCCGTCGCCCCGCACGGCGGGGAGAGCCTGCTGGAGTTCCTCGCCCGGGTCGGATCATGGCTGGACGGGCTCACCTCGGACCGGCTCGCCTCGGACCGGCTCGCCACGGACCGGCTCGCCACGGACCGGCTCACTACGGACGGAACGAGTACGGACGGAACGCGTACGGACGAAGCCGGCTCCGCCGTGCGCGGGCCACTGCTCGCCGTGGTCGAGCCCGACGTGGTCCGGGCCGCGGTGCTGCACGCACTGGGCGTACCCGGGCCCGCCTTCTGGCGCCTGGACGTCCGGCCGCTCTCCGTCACCGAGCTGAGCGGCCGGGCCGGACGGTGGAACGTGCGGTGCGGTGGCCCGGCCGACGGGGCGGCCGGCTGAGCCGGCGGTGAGGTCTGCGTGCGGTCGGGACGGGACGGGACGGGGACGGAGACGGGGGCACGCGGTCCGTCCGTCCCCCGGTTGGCCGATCGGGATGGCGACGGACCGGCGCCGGCCGGAGCCTGGGTGGCATCGACCCCGCCCGTGCGACCGTTCCCGTGAAGGAGCCCCGCCATGACCGTCACCGCCGACCTCGACAAGGTCCTGGACAAGAAGTACGAGAACCTGAGCCTGCCGGAGGTGCTGGACGCCCCGGTCGCCGCGCTGGCCGGGGTCACCGACGCCCACGGCGAGGCGCTCGCCGCGCTGAAGATCAAGACCGTCGGCGACCTCGGCCGCAACAAGTACGTCCGCTGGGCGGTGGCCATGGCCGACCTCCAGGACCGGACCCACTGACCGCCGCTCACGACGCCCGGCCCGGTCGGCGGTCGCCGTGCCGGTGACGGTGGTCGAGGGGCGCCGGCTCTCGCTGTCCCATCTGGAGAAGGTCTACTTCCCGCAGACCGGGACGCTCAAGGGAGAGGTGCTCCGCTACTACGCCGAGGTGCAGTCCGCCCTGCTGCCGCATCTGCGGGACCGGCCGCTCTCCTTCCTGCGCTGCCCCGAGGGCGTGGAGGGAGAGCGCTTCTTCGCCAAGAGCCCGCCGGCGGGCACCCCCGGCTGGGTGCGCACCGCCGAGGTGCCCAGCAGCGCCGGGGGTCTGCGGCAGGTGCTGATCGAGGACGCGGCCGCGCTGATCTGGGCGGCCAACCTCGGCTGCGTCGAACTGCACGTACCGCAGTGGCACGCCGCGCGGCCCGCCGTGGCCGACCGGCTGGTGCTCGACCTCGATCCGGGCGACGGCGCCGACATCCTGACCTGTCGCGCCGTCGCCGGGCTGCTGCGCGAGCGCCTCGCCGCCGACGGTCTGACCTGCTGGGTGAAGACCTCCGGTTCCAAGGGCCTGCACCTGCTGGTGCCGATCACCCCCACGCCCAGCGCGGACGTCTCCGCCTATGCGAAGGCCGTGGCGGCAGAGCTGGAGCGGGAGCATCCGGAGCTGGTGGTGCACACCATGGCCAAGGCGCGCCGGGTCGGCCGGGTCCTGGTCGACTGGTCCCAGAACGCCGCCAGGAAGACCACCGCCGCCCCGTACACCGTTCGGGCCCGGCCCCGCCCGACCGTCTCCACGCCGATCGGCTGGGAGGAGCTCGACCGGGCCGCCGGCGCGGAGGACCTCGTGTTCACCATCGCCGACCTGCCGGACCGGATCCGCGCCCTCGGGGACCTGCTCGCGCCGCTGCTGCTGCCCTCGCACGCCCGCCCGCTGCCGGGAGGCGCCGTCCCGGCCCGGGCTCCGGAACCGGCGCCCGCACCGGGCGGACGGGCGGGATCGAGGAAGGTGGCCGCAGCGGGGGAGCCGGGAACGGCGGGATCGAGGAAGGCGGCCGCAGCGGGGGAGCCGGGAACGGCGGAGCCGCCGGCACCGGAGCAGCCGCCGGGAACGCCGGACCCGGCGCGGCCGCCGCGATCGCCCACGCCGTCGGCCCCGCTGGAGCCGCCCGTCGACGTGATGCGCCCGGCCGCCGTGCCGGAACTGCCGCCGGAGGACGGACTCGGCGGCGCCGGGGTGGTCTACGAGCTCAAGCTGGACGGGTTCCGCTGCGTCGCGTTCGCCCGCGGCGGACGCGCTCCCTACCTGCAGTCGCGCTCCGGCCGCGATCTCGGCGCCGACTTCCCGTCCATCGCCGCCGCCGTCGGCCGGCTGCCCGACGGGCTCGTCCTGGACGCCGAGCTGGTCGCCTGGCGGGACGGGCGGTTCGCCTTCGAGGAACTGCTGCGCACACCCGCCGCCCGCGAGGCGGACCAGGTCGTGCTGGGCCTGATCGCCTTCGACGTGCTCGCGCTGCCCGGGGGCCGGGACGTGCGCCGGCTGCCGCTGGCGGAGCGTCGCCGACTGCTCGCCCAGGTGCTGGACGGCGTGCCGCCGCCCGTCCAGGCCGTCCTGGCGACCACCGACCGGGCCGAGGCGCTGGCCTGGGTCGGCCGGCTGGCCGGGACGGGGGTCGAGGGCATCGTCTGCAAGAGCGTCGCCTCGGCCTATCGCGCCAGGGGCGCCGGGCAGGTCTGGGTGAAGTACCGCCCCGGCGACACCCTGGACGCGACCGTCACCGCGCTGACGGGCACCCCCACCCGGCCCCGGGCCCTGCTGCTGCGCCTGGCGGACGGCAGCACCGCGCTCAGCTCGCCGCAGCTCACGCCCGCCCAGGCACGCCGGGTCGCCGAGGCGGTCGCCGGAGCGCTGGGGGAGCCCCGGGAGGACCCGGAGCACGGGACGCTCCACCCACTGCGGACCCCGCTGCGGGCCGAGATCACGATCGGTACCGGCCGGGCGGCCCGGGCCCGCTTCGTGCGGCTCCGCGGCGACTGAGCCCGGCCCGCAAGTGACTGAGCCAGACCCGCGAGCGGGTACGCCCGACCCGCCAGCGGGTACGCCCGGCCCGGGGGGCGCGTTCGCCCGGCCCGCGAGCGGCATCAGGGGAGGTCGTGGTCCCATGGAGTGTGCGTCCCGTGGAGTGCGCGGGGGTTCGAGAGGAGGCCGGTGATGGCCCGACCGATCTGGAGCGGAATCCTGAGCTTCGGCCTGGTGTCCGTGCCCGTCTCGCTGTACGCCGCGACCGAGGACCACACCGTGCACTTCCGGCAGATCCAGCGCGGTACCTCCGACCGGGTGCGCAACCTCCGGGTGAACGAGCGCACCGGCAAGGAGGTCGCGTTCGGCGACATCGTGAAGGGCTTCGAGACCTCCGAGGGCGAGTACGTGGTGGTGGAACCGGAGGAGCTCGAGCAGATCTCCCCGGGGCGCTCCAGAACCATCGAGATCACCGGCTTCGTCGATCTGGACCAGGTGGAGCCGATCTTCTTCGACAAGACCTACTACCTCGGCCCCAAGGGCAAGGAGTACGCGAAGGTCTACGCCCTCCTGCAGCAGGCGCTGCAGCGCTCCAACCGGGCCGGGATCGCGATGTTCTCGATGCGCGGCAAGGAGTACCTGACCGCCGTCCGCGCCGACGACGGGATCCTCACCGCCCACACCATGCACTTCGCCGACGAGGTCCGCGACCCGCGCCGGGAGATCGGCAACCTGCCCGAGGGCGACGCGGCGCTGAGCGACCGCGAACTGAGCATGGCGGAGCAGCTGATCGACATGCTCGCGGTCGAGTGGAATCCCGACGACTACCGCGACACCTTCGAGGAGAAGGTGCACGAGCTGATCGCCGCCAAGCAGGCCGGCCAGGAGTTCGAGGCCCCCGAGGCCGCGCCCCGGCCCAGCAACGTCATCGACCTGATGGACGTGCTCAGCCGCAGCCTGGAGTCGGCCGGCCGGCCGGGGGAGTCCACCTCGGCCGGCTCCGGCTCCGGCACCGGCTCCGGCACCGGCCACGCGAGCGGGGCCGGCAACGGCGCCGGTCAGGCGAGCGGCAACGGCGCCGGGAACGCGAACGGGCGCAGGCGCAAGGCCCCGGCCGCCGAGCCGGAGCCGGCCGGGGGCGAGGACCTTTCCGGGCTGACCAAGGCCGAGCTCTACCGGCGGGCCACCGAGATCGAGCTCCCGCACCGCTCCACCATGACCCGGGACCAGCTCCAGGAGGCCCTGGAGAAGGCGGCTGCCGAGGCGGCCCCCGCGGCGGCGCCGGCCAAGGCCAAGCGGCATCTGCGCGCCGCCTCCTGACGGGCCCCCGATAGCCTGTCCGCGTCAAACGCCCCGCCGGCGGGTGCCCGCGCCGCGGGTGGGGCGACTCGGCGCGACCGGAGGGATGCAGCAGTGACCACCGAACGGATCGGCCCGCCACTGATCGGCGGCGAACGTGAGATGCTGCGCGCCTTTCTGGACTACCACCGCGCGACGCTCGCGATGAAGTGCGACGACCTCTCCGACGAGGACCTGCGCCGCCGGTCGATGCCGCCCTCCACGCTCTCACTGCTCGGCCTGGTCCGGCACATGGCGGAGGTCGAGCGGGCCTGGTTCCGCAGGGTGATCGACGCCGAGGACGTCCCGCTCGTCTGGTCCGACGAGGAGGACTACCAGGCGGCCTACGACCCGGGTTCGGCCACCAGCTCGGAGGCGTTCGACGCCTGGCGGGCCGAGGTGGAGCACTCCCGGCGGATCGAGCTGGCCGCCCCCTCGCTCGACGTCACCGGCCATCAGGCCCGGTGGGGCGAGGACGTGTCGCTGCGGATGGTGATGATGCACATGATCCACGAGTACGCCCGGCACAACGGTCACGCCGACCTGCTGCGCGAGGGCGTCGACGGGACGGTCGGAGCCTGACCCCGGGCGGCTCCGGCGGCCGTCAGGGGTGTCCCGGCGGCCCGGACCGCCCCGCCGACCGCCCCCGCCGACCGCCCCCGCCGACCGTCCGGGCGCGGGGAGTGATCCGATTCGTCCGGTGATCGCTCTTGGCGTTGCCGGTGGTGGGGCGAACAATGGTGCGATGTTGACGTTGCGCCCCGGAGTCGGTGTGGTTCTGCCGGACGCGGCCGGGCTGTTGAGGTTCGGAATGTCCGCCACCGAGGTCCGGGAGGTGCTGACCGCGGGGGCCGAGGTCAGGTTGAGCCGTCAGTGTCTGCAGTTGACCCGGGATCAGTACGGTGAGCTGCGGCACGCGCACGACGCCTGGCTGAACGGCCTGCTGTTCGAGCCCGGGTGGAACATCAGCGGGTTCTTCGACGGCCTGGTGCTCACGGTCGGCGGCGGACTGGAAGCGGACTCCGGGCTGACCCGGATCGACATCCGGGCGGACCGGCCACCCGTCGGACCCGCCCCGACCGTGGTCTGCTGGGAGGACATCGACCTGTTCGGGTACCCGGCCGACGAGGTCCGGAGCGTGCTTCCCGGGCCGCTGCCGGTGCCCGGTCCGCCGGACACCGACGTCATGGTGCGCTCGCTGGGACTGCGGTTGTGGCGGGGCGGCTCCGCCGGCGCGGCCGTCTGGGAGGGGGTCACCCTGCTCGGCCCGGCCGAGGGCGGTTGGGCGGCGTGCTGCGCCGGCGGGCTCTTCTGCTCCGAGAACGGCGACGCACTGGACTGGAGCGACGGGACCGCCGTCGAGGCCTCCTGAGCCGCGGCGCACCGTCGGGTGCCGCCTCCCCGGGCGGGGCTCCGGGGCCGCGGCGCCCAGCCGGTCAGGCCGGCGGCAGGGCGTCGGCCACGGCGCGCGCCAGGTCGACCGGGTCGCCGCTGGGCTCGGTGGGTTCGTCCGGCCGGGGGCCGGTCCGCCGGGCCCAGGCGTCGTCCACGGCGTACCAGTCGACCGGCTCGGGCGCGCTCCCGCTCGACAGGGCCCGGTCGAGGGAGTCGAGGTAGCTGCCCCAGCGCTGGGCGTACAGGCCCGAGACCAGGCCGGCCCACTCGCGGTTGGCGTAGTCGTGCAAGCTGTGGTCCTCGCTGGCGGTGCGGCCGCCCCAGGTGGTGAGGATGGAGCGGGCATCGTATTCGAGCTGGTTCCGCTCGGCCGGTGTGGCGCCCTGGGCGCGGGCGGCGGCGAGCCAGGGGCCCAGCAGGAACCGGCGGTCGCTGCCCACGAGTCGGTCGAGCAGGGCGAGATCGTCCCGCCACTGCCCGGCCAGCGAGCGGAACCCGGCGAGGTCCGCCCCGCGGTAGGCGTCGGCGATCCGGGGGAGCAGCGCGCGGCTGTGGTCGGCCAGCGCCTGCCGGGCGGTGTTGACCAGGTCGAACCGGTACGCGTCGGACTCCCGCACCGCGGGCGCCACCGCGAGGAGTTCGTCGAGCGCCCGACGCACGTACGCGGGGTCGTAGCGCAGCGCGTCGGGGCTCCAGCTCGCCGCACTGGTGACGGTCAGGCTCGGGCGGGCAGCGAAGAGGCCGTCCTGCGGCTCGCTCCAGGTGCCGGACGCCATGCCGTACGGGCCCCGGCGCAGTGCCGTCCACGCGGCGGTCGCGTGCGGGTCGGCTCCGCCGTAGCGCGCGCTCGGATAGGCGCTGAACCAGGCGTCGAGGTCCGGCGGACCGTCCTGCCAGGCCAGGCCGGTGAACAGGGCGAACGCGGCCGGATCGGTTCCGGTGCCCTCGGGCAGGTACGCGATGCCGCTCAGCGCGCTGCCCGGCCGGGTGCGCCACTGCTGGAATCGCTCGGCCCAGGCGCCGGTGTCGGCGCCGAACGTGGTGTGCCCGCCGAAGGCGGGGACGGTCCCGAAGGCGTACGGCGTGCCCTGCCACCGCGCGTCCCGGTCCAGGCCGTCGTAGCGGTCCGAGAGGCCGTCCAGGACGAGCATCCGGGATCGGTCCACGCCGGCGAGCAGGGCCGTCGAGGGGTTGTCCTGCCAACCGAGGATCGCCCAGACGGCGCCCGGGTGAGCGGTGAGAAGAGCCCGCTGGACGGCGCCCGAGGCGGCGGCGACGTCCACCGGCCCGGCGTCGCCCCCCTCGTGCAGCAGGTCCATCTTGTACATGGCGCTGTCGCCGAACGCCTCGCTCTGCGCCCGGTAGTACCGGGCCGCCAGCCGGGCGAACACCGGCCCGGTCGGATCCAGCCAGTCGGGGCGGGTGAAGCCGGTCCAGTCGCCCTGCGGCACAGCCCTGGCACCGGGGTTGCGGGCGGCGAAGCCCGGCGGGACGGTGCCGAAGAACCCCGGCAGGACGGGGGTCATACCCAGCGAGCGCAGCTGGTCGGTGATCCGTCGGCCGAGTGCGGCGCGCGCCGTGAGGAGCTGCTCGGAGACCGGCCCGCCGAAACCGCTCATGTTCTGCAGCAGCCACCAGCTCTGGTGCGCGGGGGCCGGGATCCAGCCGCGCAGCTCGTCCTCGCGGTAGCCGAAGTCCTGCAGGGCGCGGTAGTAGGGCAGTTCGGCGCCGGTCTGGACGAACACCTCGTTGACGCCGTGCAGGGCCAGGACGTCGATCTCGTGCCGGTACGCGGCGAAGTCGCGATAGGCGCCGGAGTACCCCTGGTCGGTGTCGTTCAGGGCGTAGCGGTGCGGGACCACGGCCGAGCGGGTGACCGGTGTGCCGACGCCGGGCAGGACGGCGGGCAGCCTGGTCACCGAATCGCCCGGCAGCCCGATGTCCACCCCGGCGACGTGTTCCAGGTACCACCCGGCCCCGGTCAGCAGCGCGGCGGCCGAGGTCCCGCGCAGGGTGACGGCGCCGGCCGTCCCGGAGAGCGAGAAGGAGTCGCCGCCGCCCGCGTCCACGGGGTCGGCGCTAAGCCTGAACTGACCGGCGTGGTCGGGCAGCAGACGGCCGAGGGCGGCGGCGGCCGGGGCGGTGTCGAACGCCGGGACGCTCCCACGGGCGGGGGCGGCACCGGCCGGCAGCGGGAGCAGGGCGGCGCACACCGTCAGGGCCGCCAGCACCGCGGTGGTCGCCGGGGCCCGGAGCCGGCGGGTGAATGGGCGCATGTGGCAGGGGCCTTCCTGACGCGGCGGTGCCGGGGAGGGAGGGACGCTTGCCTCGGGATTCTTCCGCCCGGCGGGCGCCGCGCGGGGCGGCGACGCCGAGGCGTACGGGTGACAGTGCCGCGGGGCGGCGTCAGCCCGCCAGCCAGCGCAGCCAACCGGGTGCGAGCAACTCGGCGAGCACGTCGTAGCCGGCGGCCCCGGGGTGGGCGCCGTCACCGACCCGCACCTCGTGCATCCACACCGCACTGTCACGCAGCGCCTGGTGGACGGAGAGGTACGGGACGGACGCGTCGCCGCAGATCTCGGCGAACCGCTCGTCGAGGGCAGCCGTCCGGGCGTTCTGCCCGGCGTCGTCGACCGGCGGCGGCGCCACCACCAGGACGGGCCACCCCCGGGAGGCCGCCTGATCCAGCATCAGCGCCAGATTCGCCGCGGACTCCTCGGGCCCCACCCGCGGTCGCCCGTCCGCGTGGGTGGTGTCGTTGACACCGAGCGAGAGCACCACCCGGCGGTCGTCGCCGTCGCGCAGCCGCTGGTCGCACTCGCCCAGCCAGCGGCCCAGGATGTCGCTCGAAGTCTGGCGCCGGACACCGAGGTTGTAGGAGGTGAGGGGCTGCCCGTCGGCGTGGGCCCGCGCGGCCAGCCGGCCCGCCCAGCCGAGGCAGCGGGGGTCGCCGACGCCGGCGACGAAGGAGTCCCCGACGAAGCAGATGCGGAGGTCACGGGTCATGGCCCGATCCTCGCACGCCCGTCGGGGCGGCCAGGGGTGCGTTCCAGCACCCGGGACGGCCGGTCGCCGGAGCCCCCGCCGGAGCCCCCGCCGGGCGGCCCCGGTCGGTCGACCTGCGCCGGTGCGGCCGCCGTGGCTGCGCGCCGCCACCACCGTCGCCGCTGCTGCCACCGACCCGGGCGGGGCGAGGTCTACCCTTCGTGCCAGGGGCCGGTCCGGGCCGGTCCGGGGCCGGTCGGGGCCGCTGCGCCCGACCCCGGCCCGACGTTTCGCCCGACCGAGGAGGAGTACCCGGATGGACAGTCACGCCTGGGACGCGCGCTACGGCGCCACCGATCTGGTCTGGGGCACCGAACCCAACCGCTGGGTGGTGCGGGAGACCGGCGGTCTGCCCGTGGGGCGGGCGCTCGACCTCGCGGCGGGGGAGGGGCGCAACGGCATCTGGCTCGCGGCCGGGGGGTGGCGGGTGACCGCCGTCGACTTCTCCCGGGTCGCCCTGGAGCGGGGCCGGCGGCTCGCGGCCGCGCTGCCGGGGGAGGTGGCCGACCGGCTGACCTGGATCCGGGCCGACGCGCTCGACCACCGGCCCGAACCGGGCGGCTACGACCTGGTGCTGATCGCCTACCTTCACCTGCCGGCCGAGCAGCGGCGCAGCGTGCTGGCGATGGCCGCCGACGCGCTCGCTCCCGGCGGCACCCTGCTGGTGGTCGGTCACGCGAGTGCCAACCTGACCGAGGGGGTCGGTGGCCCCCAGGACCCGGGGGTGCTCTACAGCCCCGGGGACATCGAGGCCGATCTCGCCGGGCGCGGCCTGCGGACCGAGCGCGCCGAGCACGTCCGACGGCCCGTCACCACCGTGGACGGCCGGGTCGAGCAGGCGGTCGACACCCTGGTCCGCTCTCGCCGCGCCGAGCCGGCCGGCTGACCGGGCCGACCGGCGGCGTCATTTCGACGGCGACGTGCGATCGCCATCCGCTGGTCCTGCCGGGGTGCCATGGTGTCCCTCCCGCCGATGGGCTTGACGAGATCAACGGTAGGAAGAGGGGGCGGGTGCGGGCCATGGAGGCCACCGGCGTCCGCGGGGTGGGGTTTACCCCCGGGCCGCCCCCGGGCCGCCCCCGGGCCGCCCCCGGGCCGCCCCCGGGGCAGCTCCCGCGACGACCGCGCCCCCGCGTCCGGGCAGGGCGGAGGGCGCGGGAGCGGTGCGCCGGGCTCAGGCGGTGAGCGCCGAGCCGAGCGCCGTGACGGCGATCGCGTGGTCCTGCTCCGGCGCGCCGCCGCCGACCCCGACGGCGCCGATCAGCCGCCCGCCGCGGTGCACGGGGATGCCGCCGGCGATGAAGAGCAGCGGCCGGTCCAGCGCGGTGGGCAGGGTGTGGAAGAGCCCGCCGGGCCGGACCGCCTCGACCAGGTCGGCGGTCGGGGTGTCGAGCTGCAGCGCGGTGTACGCCTTGCGGGTGCTGGTCTCGCCGGAGATCAGCACCGCCCGGTCGTCGCGACGGAAGGCGAGCAGGTGGCCGCCCGCGTCCAGGACGGTGATGCTGACCGCGACGCCCTGCGCCTCGGCGGCGGCGCGGGCGCTCTCCACCAGGACCTGCGCGTCCTGGATGGTCAGCGGTGCGACGGCTGCGGTGGTGGTGGTGCTCATGACGCTGCTCCTTGTGGGTGAGGTGGTGCGGTGCCGCTTGGGTGCGGTGGCGCGGTGCGGGGCGGGGTGGCGCGGTGCGGGTCGGTTCAGTGCTGCAGGGCCGGGGCAGGCGCCGGGGCGGCCTCGGCCCTGCTCCCCGTGTCGTCCCGGCCGCTGCCGTCGCCGTCGCGGCCGCGGCGCTCCAGCGCACCGGAGACCAGCGCCAGCAGCAGGGCGGAGGCCGCGAGCGCCGCGCCCACCCAGTCAGGGGCGGTGTAGCCGAAGCCGGCCGAGATGACCATGCCGCCGATCAGTGCGGCGATGGCGTTGCCGAGGTTGAAGGCGCCGATGTTGACGGCGGAGGCCAGGGTCGGGGCCCCGGCGGCCTGGTCCAGCACCCGCTTCTGCAGCGGCGGGACGGTGGCGAACCCGAGGGCGCCGATCAGGGTGATGGTCACGGCGGCCGCGAACTTGTCGTGGGCGGTGACGGTGAACAGGGCCAGCACGAGGGCGAGCGAGCCCAGGGTGACGTACAGCAGCGGCATCAGGGCCCGGTCGGCGAATCGGCCGCCGACCAGGTTCCCGCCGACCATGCCGAGGCCGAACAGGACGAGCAGCCAGGTGACGGAGGAGTCGGCGAAGCCCGCCACCTCGGTCATCATCGGCGAGATGTAGGTCACGGCGGCGAACACCCCGCCGAAGCCGAGCACCGTCATGGCCATCGCCAGCAGAACCTGGACGTTGCGGAAGGCGGCGAGTTCGTGCCGCAGGCGGACGCCTTCGGGGCGGGGGATCTCGGGCACCAGCCGGGCGATGCCGACCAGGCCGAGGACACCGAGGCCCGCGACGATGAAGAAGGTGGCGCGCCAGCCCATGGACTGGCCCACGTAGGTGCCCAGCGGCACGCCGACCACGTTGGCGACGGTCAGGCCGGTGAACATCATCGCGATGGCGCCGGCCTTCCTGGCCGGGGGGACGAGTCCGGCCGCTACCACGGAGCCGATGCCGAAGAACGCGCCGTGCGCGAGGGAGGCGACCAGCCGTCCGACCACCATCACCCCGAAGACGGGCGCGACGGCGGAGAGGACGTTGCCGATCACGAACAGCACCATCAGCAGCATCAGCATCCGCTTGCGGGACACCTTCGTGCCGAGGACGGTCATGACCGGCGCGCCGAGCAGCACGCCGAGGGCGTAGCCGGTGACCAGCCAGCCGGCGGTCGGGATGGACACGCCGAAGTCCCCGGCGACCTGGGGCAGCAGGCCCATGATCACGAACTCGGTGGTCCCGATACCGAAGGCCCCGATGGCGAGGGCCAGTAGTGCGAGAGGCATGGGGGCACCTTCCAGATGATTGCTTCCGTGCCTTACAGGCGCCAACAATAGTTGCAGACGCGGGATGATTGCAAACACTGGCTATTGCGGACGTGCTCTATCCTGGGGAGCGCACGAGATGGAGGAGGAAGCCGGAGATGACCGCCACGGACCCCGCACTCACCGCCCTCGCCCAGGGCTGGTGCGCCCTGTCGCTGCTCCACGGGCGGATCGAGAGCCACGTCGAGAAGGCCCTCCAGGCCGCCCACGCACTGAGCGTGCGCGAGTACTCGCTGCTCGACGTCCTCAGCCGCCAGCACGACGGCGAGGGCGGCCACCTCCAGATGAAGCAGGTCGCGGACGCCGTCGTGCTCAGCCAGAGCGCCACCACCCGGCTCGTCACCCGGCTGGAGGACCGCGGACTGCTCGCCCGCTACCTCTGCCCGACCGACCGGCGCGGCATCTACACCGACGTCAGCGAGAGCGGGCTGGCCCTGCTGGAGCAGGCCCGCCCCACCAACAACGGCGCACTGCGCGAGGCCCTGGACGCGGCCGCAGAGGTGCCCGAGCTGGCCCCGCTGGTCTCGGCGGTCGAAACGCTGCGCGTCCCGGCCTGATCGCGCGCCCTGCGCCGGGCCCGTGCGCAGGCCCCCGACGCTGCGGGCCCCGGGGGGACGGAGGGGAGCGATCGTCAGGAACACCGGCGTGAGGGCGCGTTGGCACTGCTCCCATCGGTGGGATTCCGGCCGCCCGGTCGCCGTGGTCTTTGACACTCCCCGTCGGCCGTCCAAGAATCCGGACGATATGACTTTCTCCTGAGAGAAGGCAGCCGTCCGTGCTCCGACCACGATGCGTCCGGCTGTTCGGCGCGGTTCTGCTGGCGGCGCTGAGCGCCGGTGGTGTCGTCGCCGCTCCGGCCCGAGCGGCCGCCACGCAACCCACCCGGTACGTGGACCCCTTCATCGGTACGGACGACAGCACCGCCCCCGATCCGGTGGCGGGCGGCTCCGGGGGCAGCACCTACCCCGGGGCGGTCGTCCCGTTCGGCGGGGTGCAGTTCGGCCCGGACACCCCCACCGCCTCGCCGTCCGGATACCGCTTCTCCGACACCGCGGTCGAGGACTTCAGCCTGACGCACTTCGACGGCGCGGGCTGCGCCAACAACGAGGACCTGCCGCTGCTGCCGGTCACCGGCGAGATCGGCGCCTCCCCGGGCACCGGATGGACGGGTTACGCCTCGGCGCACAGCAAGGCGGAGGAGTCCGCGGCGCCCGGCTACTACCGCACGGTGCTGGAGCGCTACGGCACGGGGGTCGAGCTGACCGCCACCACCCGCACCGGCATGGGCCGCCTGACGTACCCCGCCTCGACCGCCGCCCGGCTGCTCCTCGGCGCCGGCCGCAGCGCGACCGGCGACCGCGCCGGATCGGTGCGGATCGACGGGTCGGAGATCACCGGCAGCATGACCGCGGGCGGCTTCTGCGACGCGTCCAAGACCTACCAGATCTACTTCGACCTGCGGTTCGACCGGGAGCCCACCGGTTTCGGCACCTGGACCGGTGACGAGGTCACGGCCGGCTCCGCCGACGCCTCGGGCACCAGGACCGGCGCCTACGTCACCTTCGACACGACGAGCGCACCGGTGGTCCGGTTCAAGGTCGGCATCTCGTACGTCAGCGTGCAGGGCGCTCAGCGCAACCTCGCCGCGGAGAACCCGGGCTGGGACTTCGACGCCGTGCGCGCAGCCGCCGACGCGGCGTGGAACGGCGTCCTCGACCGGGTGCAGGTCTCCGGTGGCACGGCCGCCGACCTGCAGAAGTTCTACACCGCGCTCTACCACGTCTTCCAGAGTCCGAACGTCTCCAGCGACGTCGACGGCGCCTACCGGGGCTTCGACGGCGCCGTGCACAGCTCGGCCCACCCGGTTTACCAGAACTACTCGGGCTGGGACGTCTACCGCTCGTGGGCGGCGCTGGTCGCCCTGCTCGCGCCGGCCGAGGCGAACGACATCGCCCGCTCACTGGTGCTGGACGGGCAGCAGGGCGGCCTGCTCCCGAAGTGGTCCCAGCAGACCAACGAGGACCTCGTGATGACGGGTGATCCGGGCCCGATCGTGGTCGGCAGCCTGTACGCCTTCGGCGCGCGCGACTTCGACACGGCCGCGGCGCTGTCGCTGATGGAGAAGTCCTCCGGGGGCGGCACCACCCAGGGCAGCCCGATCCGCGGGAACCAGGCGGCCTTCACCGGCCTGCACTACATCCCCGGCAGCCCCTCCGACTCGCTGGAGTACGCCGCCTCGGACTTCGCGGTGGCCCGGTTCGCCCACGCCCTCGGCGACGAGGAGTCCTACCGCACCCACCTGACCCGGGCGCAGTGGTGGCGCGAGTCGTTCGGCCCGGAGTCCGGCTACGTGCAGCCGCGCGAGGCCGACGGCGGCTGGCGCCGGCCGCTCGACCCGGCGAGCCCGTCCGGGTTCACCGAGGGCAACGCCGCGCAGTACACCTGGATGGTCCCGTACGACTACGCCGACCTGGTCGGGGCCATGGGCGGCCGGTTCGTCGCCCGCCAGCGACTGGACCACCACTTCACCGAGGTGAACGCGGGCCAGAGCAGGCCCTACTACTACATCGGCAACGAGCCCGAGCACGGTGTCCCGTGGGCGTACAACTTCGTGGGTCACCCGGCCGGCGCCTCGGACGCGGTGCGCCGGGTGGCGACCGAGTCCTTCACCACCGGCCCCGGCGGGCTGCCCGGCAACGACGACCTGGGCGCGACCTCGGCCTGGTACGTCTGGGCGGCGCTCGGCATGTACCCGGTGACGCCCGGCGCCGACACGCTCGCCCTGCACGGGCCGCTCTTCCCCGGCCTGGTGATCCGGCGCCCCGGCGGTGACATCACCGTCGCCACCTCGGGAGTCGGCCCCTACGTCCAGGGCCTGACGGTCGGCCGGGCGGCCACCACCCACAGCTACCTCCGCTACCCCGATCTGGCGGCCGGGGCGCAGCTGACCTACACGATGGGCGCGGCTCCCGGCCCGGACTGGGGCACCGGCGCGCAGGACGCCCCGCCCTCCTTCGCCGACGGGGGCACGCCGTTCCCCGAGGCGCCGGACCTCGGCGAGAACCTGGCCCTGGGCAGGCCGGTGACGGCCTCGGCGCCCTGCGCCGCCGCCGAGCCGGGTACGAACGCGGTGGACGGCGCGCTGCGCGGCGACAGCAAGTGGTGCTCCGCACAGGCGGGCGCCGCGCTGGAGGTCGACCTGGGATCCGCGCGGACGGTGTCCTCGTTCGTGGTCGTGCACGCCGGGCTCGGCGGCGAGAGCACCGCCTGGAACACCGCCGACTTCCGGATCAGGACCAGTACGGACGGCAGCGGTTGGAGCACGGCGGTGGACGTCACGGGCTCCCGCTCCAGCCGGACGGTCCACCTCGTCACCCCGCAGTCGGTGCGGTACGCCCGGCTGGAGGTGCTGCGGCCCACCGCGACGGCCGATCCGGCGACCCGGATCTACGAGTTCGAGATCCACGGCGGCTGACCCCGCCCGCGACCCGCCTGCGGCCCGGCCCGGCCCGGACCGGCCCGGACCGGCCCCGGGGTTCGGCCGTGAGGCAGGGCACAGGATTCGTGCCCCCCGCAATGGTTGCCTGGAGCAACCAAGTGATATGGTTGCCCCGGGCAACCAACGGGCGTGGCGATGGACGGCGAACCCTCGACCGCCTCGGGTGGGACGCGTGTCGTCGAACTCGCCGACCAGCTCTGCGTCGACCTGTCGGCCGTCGGCCGGCCGCCGCCGGACAGGGAGGGGACCGGTCGCCCGTCGGCCGAACCCCGCCGCCGCCCGGTGACGCAGCGCCCTGAGCCGCACTCCCGGAGCGTGGCCGCCCGGCCGAGGCGCGGCATCGAACCACCCGAACCACCCCGCCGAGCACGACGGGACCAAGGAGAAGCACGTGTCACACCAGCCGACCACCGGAGTGCCCGCGGCAGCGGGGACGGCGCAGGCGGCGGGCCCCATGACGCACCGGCAGATCATGGAGGCGCTCTCCGGCCTCCTGCTCGGACTGTTCGTGGCGATCCTCTCCAGCACCGTGGTGTCCAACGCGCTGCCCCGGATCGTCTCCGACCTGCACGGCAGCCAGTCCACCTACACCTGGGTGGTCACCGCGACCCTGCTCGCGACCACCGTCTCGACCCCGATCTGGGGCAAGCTCGCCGACCTGACCAGCAAGAAGCTGCTGATCCAGCTCTCCCTGGGCGTCTACATCGTCGGCTCGGCGCTGGCCGGCCTCTCCCAGAACAGCGGCATGCTGATCGCCTGCCGGGTGGTGCAGGGCCTCGGCGCCGGCGGCCTCACCGCGCTCGCCCAGGTCATCCTGGCGACCATGATCCCGCCGCGTGAGCGCGGCAAGTACAACGGCTACCTCGGCGCGGTCATGGCGGTCGGCACCATCGGCGGCCCGCTGCTCGGCGGCGTCATCGTCGACACCTCCTGGCTCGGCTGGCGGTGGTGCTTCTACGTGGGCGTCCCGTTCGCCGCGCTCGCCCTCGTGGTGCTGCAGCGCACGCTCAAGCTCCCGGTGATCCGGCGCACGGTGAAGGTCGACTACCTCGGCGCCGTCCTGGTCAGTGCGGCGGTCAGCCTGCTGCTGGTCTGGGTCTCGCTGGCGGGCGACAGCTTCGCCTGGGGCTCCTGGCAGACCGCGGTGATGGTGCTCGGCGCACTGGCGCTGGCGGCCTTGTTCGTCCGGGCGGAACTGCGCGCGGCCGAGCCGATCATCCCGATGCACCTGTTCCGCAACCGGACGGTCAGCCTCTCGGTCGTCGCCAGCCTGGCGGTCGGCACCGCGATGTTCGGCGCGACGGTCTTCCTCAGCCAGTACTTCCAGATCAGCCGGGGCAAGTCGCCGACGATGTCCGGGCTGATGTCGCTGCCGATGATCATCGGTCTGACCGCCTGCTCCACCGTGGTCGGCCGGCTGATCTCGGCCTCGGGCCGCTGGAAGCGGTACCTGGTGGCCGGCGGGGTGCTGCTGACCGTCGGCTTCGCGCTGATGTCGACCGTCCGGGCCGACACCTCCCTGGTGCTCCTCGCCGGCTACATGTTCCTGGTCGGCTGCGGTCTCGGGATGACCATGCAGAACCTGGTCCTCGCGGTGCAGAACACCGTGCCGATGAGCGAACTCGGCGCCGCCAGCTCGGTCGTGGCGTTCTTCCGCACCCTCGGCGGCACGATCGGCGTCTGCGCCCTCGGCGCCGTGCTGGCCGCCCACGTCAAGACCTACACCGCCGAGGGCCTGGCCGGGATCGGCGTCACCCCGGCCGGCGGTGACGGCTCGCTGCCCGACGTCCGCACCCTGCCCGCCCCGCTCGCCCACGTGATCGAGGGCGCGTACGGGCACGCCACCGGCGGCGTCTTCCTGATCGCGGCGCCGATCGCGCTGGCCGCCCTGATCGCGATCCTGTTCGTCAAGGAGACCCCGCTGCGCACCGGCGCGCGGCCGCAGGAGCCCGCGCCGGCGCAGGAGAGCGTGCCGGCCCGCGGCTGACCCACGAACTCGGTGGTCCAGCAAGGCCCGGGGACGGGGCCGGACCGCCGAAGAACGCACCCAGGGCATCGGTGCGTTCCCCAGAAGGTCGGGCCGGACCGCTGCACGCGGTCCGGCCCGTCCGCTTTGGCACGGCGGTTCCGGCCCCGCCCGCTTTGGTACGGCGGCGGTCTGCCGGGCGAGGGCCGCCCCCGTGCTCACGTCGGGCCGAGCACCCGGATGACGTTCTGGCCGCTCGGGCTGTCCGAGCCGCCCTGCCGCGTGAGCCGTTCCTCTCGCCCGGGCCGCCCGTCACCGCCGAGGTCGTGGTCCGCGCCCGGTGAAGCCGCCCGGGGTCTGCCGCAGTTCGACGTCCGCCGTCGGCCGTCCGTCACCCGACGGCTTCGGGCGGGGCCGGGACAACGCCGTGGCCCCGGCCCCGCGGTGCGGGGGCCGGGGCCACGGCGGGCGGCGGTGAGGCCGGCGTCAGCCCTGCGGCGTCACCGAGGCGAGGTACGCGGCGGCCTTCTCCGGCTCGAAGAACCAGTGCTCGAAGTCGGCCGCGTCGGCGAAGCCGTTGGCGAAGCGGTCGGCGACCTGCGGGAGCTGGCCGGCCGCGCCGAGGAGGTTCAGCACGTGCTCCGGCGGCGGCGCCAGCATGGCGTTGGTCCACTTGGTGACGTGCTGCGCGCCCTCCCAGTAGCGGTCGAAGGCGGACTGCATGAAGTCACGGTCGAAGGGCTTGTCGCCGTGCTCCAGGATGGCGTCCAGGTAGACGGAGGCGCACTTGGCGGCGTTGTTCGAGCCCTGGCCGGTGATCGGGTCGTTCGCGACGACCACGTCGGCCACGCCCAGCACCAGTCCACCGCTGGGCAGTTCGCCGATCGGGTTGCGGACCACGGGCGCGTAGCGGCCCGCGAGCGTGGCGCCGGCATCGGTCAGCTCCACGCCGTCGCGGGTGCGGTCGTACTCCCAGGGCGTGAAGGTCCGCATCAGCTCCAGGGTGAGCCGCAGGTGCTCGCCCGGGTCCTTCACATCGCCGAAGACGTCCAGCGGACCGCCCGGGATGCCCTCCCAGAACAGGATGTCGCCCGGGCCCGAGGTGGTCAGGCAGGGCATCACGAACAGCTCGCCGACGCCCGGCACGAGGTTGCACCGAACGGCGCGGAAGTCGTGCTCCGGGCGCGGACCGAGACCGTGCACGTAGCTGACGGCCAGCGCGCGCTGCGGCGCGTCGTAGGGGGAGCGGGAGGCGTCCCGGCCGAACATCGAGACCAGCTCGCCCTTGCCGGCCGCGACCAGCACCAGGTCGTACGTACGCGCGAAGTAGTCCAGGTCGGAGACGGCGACGCCGTGCACCACGACCTGGCCGCCGCGCTCGGCGAAGGTCTCCAGCCAGCCGGACATCTTGACCCGCTGGTCGACCGACTGCGCGTAGCCGTTCAGCCGGCCCACCCAGTCGATCACCCGGGCCGTCTCGGGACCGGTCACCGAGACACCGACGCCCTCGATTCTCGGGGCCTCCTGCTCCCAGAAGTTGATGCCGAGATCCCGCTCGGTCTGCAACGCGGTGTCGAACATGCACTGGGTGGACATCACCCGGCCGTCGCGGATCTCGTCCGCCGTGCGGTTGGTCATCACGGTGACGTCGTAGCCGTTGGACTGGAGCCCCAGCGCGAGCTGGAGCCCGGCCTGCCCGGCCCCGACGATCAGTATCCTGCGCATCGCTGCCTGCCTTCTCGAAATGGTGGTGGTGTGTCCGCCGCGCCGGGCCGCCCGGCCTGCCCGGTTCGCCCGGGCGGGCCGGACACCGGTCGGCGGGGACGGCTCAGCGGTGCCCGGCCGTCGCCGACTCCTGCGCCAACGCGTGCACGACCAGGGCGGTCAGCACCTCGACGGACGAGGACCGCTGTCGCGCGTCGCACAGCAGCAGCGGGATGTGCTCGGGCAGCGCCAGCGAATCCCGTACGGCGTCGACGGAGTACACCGGGGCGCCGTCGAACTGGTTCACCGCCACCACGAACGGCAGCCCGGTGCCCTCGAAGTAGTCCAGCGCGGGGAAGCAGTCGGCCGGCCGGCGGGTGTCGGCGAGGATCACCGCGCCGACCGCGCCGCGCACCAGGTCGTCCCACATGAACCAGAACCGGCCCTGCCCGGGGGTGCCGAACAGGTAGAGCACCAGATCCGACTCCAGGCTGATCCGGCCGAAGTCCATCGCCACCGTGGTGGTCCGTTTGCCGGGGACGGCGTCGGAGTCGTCGATCCCCCGGCTCGCCTCCGTCATCACCGCCTCGGTGGTCAACGGCGGGATCTCGGAGACCGAGGCGACGAACGTGGTCTTGCCCACGCCGAAGCCGCCCGCCACCACGATCTTCGTGGAGGTCGCCGTCCCGGCGACCAGGGGAATGCCCGGCGGTATCGCCGGAGTTGCGGGCGCGACGTTCGTGACGTGCGCGTCCGGCGTTGCTGAGGCCCGTTCCCGTGCGGCCTCAGAGCTTGCGAAGTCCACCCAGCACCTTCTCCAGCAGATCCCGCTTCGACGTTCCGTACGCCTCGTCCGTGCCGTCCGTGGAACCGGTCGCGGAGTCCGCGCCGTGCACCCGGATCCGGCCCTGGTCCGCGAGGTCGCTCACCAGTACCTTGACCACGCCCAGCGGGATCCCCAGCAGCGCCGAGATCTCCGCGATCGAGCGCATCTGCCCGCGGCAGACCTCGCAGATCGCCGCCAGCTCGGGCAGCGCCCGGTCGGACGGGTCGGCAGGCCGGTTGAGGGCCGAGACGAGGGTCTCGACCAGCAGTACCCGGGCGAACCGTGTCCGGCCCCGGGTGATGGTGTAGGGCCGGACCCGGGACGACCGCCCCCGGCCGGGCCGCGCCGCATCGGTCCGCGGTGTCCGGACCACGTGGGCCTGCCCCGCTCCGGGCGCGGCTGTGTGCGTACTGCCGTTGCCGTCACCGGCCATGCTTCCCACCTCCCTGCGCCTCATCGGACGGCCATCGTCCGGTGGAGTTCGCTGCGCACCTGGGGCGTCAGCGCGTGTCCGGCGCGCTCGACGAGCAGCGCCATCTGGTAGGCGACCACGCCCAGATCGCATTCGAGCGAGGCGTACACACCGAGGCAGGAGCCGTCGCTGATCGCCATCACCACGAGATGCCCCTGATCCATGGTCACCATGGTCTGCTTCACGGTGCCGCGGTCCAGCGAGCCGGCCGCGCCGGCCGCCAGGCTGGTCAGCGCCGACACGATGGCCGACAACTGCTCGGACCGGCCGCCGTCGCGGGAGTCCGCGAGCAGCAGGCCGTCCGAGGAGACCACCACGGCGTCGACGACGCCGGTCACCGAGCCGAGGAACTCGCCGAGCAGCCACCGCACGTTGCCGGCCGCCTGACTGACCTTGCTCTGTCCGTAGCCGTTCATCGGTTGTCCCCTTCGACGGCCGCACTGCGCGGCTGCTGCTCCGGTAGGGCCTGCCCGCCACCGGGGCCGGCCGGTTCGGCGCCTTCGGCCGGGCGACCCTCGGCGCTCCCCTGCGCCGCATCACGGGCCGCGCGCCGCAGGCCGCCCTGGAAGACGCCGAGCCGGCGGCGCAGCTCCTCGGGCGAGGTTCCGCTCCGGACCGGGGCGGGCGCGCCCGCCTCCGCGGCGGTGGTCACGGTCTGCGCGGGCGTGCCGAAGGCCTGCACGGGTGCGACGGCGGGTGTGGGGCCGGCGGGTGCGGGTGTGGGTGCGGGTGCGGGAACGGGCGTGGACGCCGGCTCCGTCGCTTCGGTGGCGAGCCGCCGAAGGCCGGAGGCGGGCATCTCCCCGGTGCCCGGGAGTCCGTTGCCCCTGGGGACGCGGCGGGGCAGGCCGAGCGCCGTGACGGGGCCGTCCGTCGTCGGGCTTCCCGTCGTGGGGCCTCCCGTCCTCGGGCCGTCCGCGGCGGGTCTGCCGGCCGACACCGGGGTTCCCTGCGGACCGGTCTGCGCCGCCGGGTCCGTCGCGGACGCCGCCGGAGCGGGCTGCGGGGACTGCGGAACCTGCGGGGAGAGTGGGGACTGCGCGGGCTTGCGGCGCGGCAGGGCGGGCAGCTCCCCGTCCGAGACCGGCTGCCCGGCGGCCGCCCGGAACGCCCCGGTGACCGCTGCGGGCGTGGCCGGCGGCGCGAGTGCCGCGGCGGCCTCGGCCTCGGCCCGGGCGCTCTCCGCCGCCGAGGTGGCGGTGCGTTCCGCGCGGCGCTGGTCGTCGAGGTCCGTGCTGGTCACGGCGTCCTGCTGGAGGGCCTCGCGGGGCAGCATGACCATCGCGGTCACGCCGCCGCCCTGCGGGTTCTCACGCAGCTGCACCCGGATGCCGTGCCGCCGGGCGAGCCGCGCGACGACGAACAGGCCCATGCTCCGGCCGGTCAGGGCGCCGGCGAGCAGGGCGTCACGCCGGCCGGCGCCGGCTTCGGCGGGCTCCGACAACTGCTCGTTGAGGGCGCGCAGCCGCTCGCCGGGCAGGCCGATGCCGCGGTCGATCACGGAGATCATCAGCTCGCCGTTGTCCAGCAGCCAGCCGCCGACCTCGACCTGATCCTGCGGCGGTGAGAACGCGGTGGCGTTCTCCAGCAGTTCGGCCACCAGATGGCTGGTGTCGTCGGCGACCGCGCCGCTGAGCCGGATCGAGGCCAGGAAGCCGAGCCGGACCCGTTCGTACCGCTCGATCTCGGACACGGCCGCGCGGACCACGTCCAGCAGGGTGACGGTCTTACGGCTGCGGTGGCTGTTCTCCAGGCCGGCGAGCAGCAGCATGTTCTCGCTGTTGCGGCGCATCCGGGTGGCCAGGTGGTCGAGCCGGAAGAGGCTCTCCAGCTGCGCCGGGTCGGCCTCGCGCCCCTCCAGGTTCTCGATCAGGACGAGCTGGCGCTCCACCAGTGTCAGCGTCCGCATCGCCAGGTTGACGAAGGTCGCGTCGACGCTTCCCTCCAGCTCGTCGCGCTCCCGGGCCAGTTCGTCCCGTTCCTTGGCGAGGGAGTCGTGCGCCGCGTGGAGTTCGGCGAGCCGGGCGGCGGTCCCGGCCTGCTGCTCGGCGGCCTCGGTCCACTGCCGGGTCAGCTCGTCCTGTTGCCGGAGCAGGTTCTCGCGCTCCTGGAGCAGCGCCTGCCGCTCGCCCGCGAAGGCCTGCAAGCGGCGTTCCTGGTTCTCGCGTTCGGTGGCGAGAACGGCCCGTTCCTCCAGTACCGCACCGAGGTTGCTGGCGTCCTGGGCGCGGGCGCGCTCCAGCGGACGCTTGGTGATCCGGCGCGCGGCCAGGGCGCTGCCGCCGGCCAGGACGGCCGCCGCCGCGGCGCTCGCACCCCAGAACGCGGGTGTGGCGGAGCCGTCCGCACCGGCGCCGCAGCCGGAGAGGGACAGCACGGCCAGGCAGCAGGCGAGGGGACGTGGAAAACGTCCGGCCGCCCGGACCACGCCCGGTACCGGCAGGCCCTTCGCGGGGCCCTCGTCGGCCGGGCCGCCCAGGGCCCGCCCGGGGCTCCGACGCTCCGTCATCCTTGTATGCAACGGTGCTCACAATCTCGTCAGACCCCAGGTGAGCAAGCACATTGAGGTCTTCGTGGATCTCAAAGGAGGACGGTAACCCCCGATCCCGCCGCAGACACCCGCGAGAGTCAACCGTAGAAGGAGGTGGACAAACAAGATCAACTCCGGGGCCTCTTCGGTCACTTCTCTGACACATTGTCATGCTTGCCCGAGTTGTCGCAGGTCAGAGCGGTACGGACAGTCGCACCTTCGAAACTTTGGGTCACCCGGTGTGATGGAGATCTCATTCGGCCCTTGTGGCCGTACGTGGTCGAACTCATCGGGTCCGCAAGGCGACCGAGTGCTCGGGGAGTCTCGGCCGGCCGGCGGACCCTCTGCGCCGGACTCGTCGGACGCCGGGCCGGCGGACCCGCCGGGCACGTCCTGCCGTAACGCGCGGTGGTGCGCGCCGGCGCGTCGCGCTCTGCCGTGCCGCGAGGTGAGGGCGCTCCGGCGTACCGGGCGGTAACCGCGCTCTGCCGTAGCGCGCCGCGCGCCGCGCCGCCCGTGAGTCAGCCGGGGTCCGTCAGCCGGCGACGCGGCCGGTGCTTCCCTCCAGGGCGAGCAGCAGCCGGCTGAGTGCCTCGGCGAGGTCGTCGCGCTGCTCGCTGCTCAGGCCCGCGAGCAGCGCGTCGTCGTAACCCAGCAGCTCCGGGTAGAGCCGGTCGACCAGGTCCGTGCCGCTCGGGGTCAGTGAGAGGTGGGCCACCCGGCGGTCCCGCTCGTCGATCCGACGGCTCACCAGACCGAGGGATTCCAGCCGGCGCAGGCGCTTGGTGACGGCGGCTCCGGACGCGAAGCTCTCCCGGGCCAGCTGGGTGGGCGTCAGTTCGTGGCCGACCCGGCGGAGCGCGCCGAGGATGTCGAATTCGGACCGGGCCAGGCCCTCGCGGCCGAGCGGGCCGCCGGTGCCCTGCTGGAGCAGCGCCGAACAGCGGTTCAGCCGGCCGATCACCGCGATCGGGCCGGTCTCCAGCCCCGGGTACGCCCGCTCCCACTGCCGCAGCACGCCGGCGACGACATCCTCCACGCGCGTGCTCCCGTTCGTCGCGGCCGACGCGGTGGCCGGCGGCTGTGCTGCGGGCCGGCGGGCGGGCCGACCGCCTCGATTCTACGGCCGCCGACCTGTGCCGGTCGGCCTAGAGTGCCGCCGTCCCGCGGCTCGGCGCCGCGCGGCCCCGCAGCAGGGCGGCGAGCAGCAGGTGCCCACGCTGCTCGGTCTCGGCGACCCGCTCGTGCGGCAGTACCGGCTGCCACCACTCGCCGGCCGCGGTGTCGGCGGCCTCCCGCAGCTCGACCAGGGTGTGCGCGAGTCGGCCGCGGGCGGCGGCGACCGCCCCGGCGGTCGCCCCTTCGGCGACCACTGCTTCGGCCGTCGCCTCCTCGGCCCGTGCTGCGGTCGTTGCCGGGGTCGGGGTCGTGGTCGTGGTCGGGGTCGTGGTCGGGGTCGTTGTCGTTGCCGTACCGCCTGTTCGCGTGCCGGTCGTCGGTGTGGTGGTCGTCGGTGTTGCGGTCATGGGTGTTGCGCCCGCTGCGGCGTGGGCTGCTGCGGCCGCGTCGTCCACCCCGGTGAGCGCGTGCTCCAGTCGCGTGGCGGTCCGCCGGTTGGTGACGAGCAGGCAGGCGGCCAGTCCCGCCAGGGCGCCGATGCAGGTGTCCAGCCAGCGGTCCGCCACCATCTCCCGGGCCGGGTGGTAGCCGGCGAACTCGGTCATCACCAGGGCCATCGGCGTCACCAGGACGCTGGCCAGCCAGTAGCTGCGCGCGATCGTCGCCTCGGCGCCGAACTGGCACAGCAGCCCGAGCAGGACGAGGGCGAGCTGCCCGGAGTGGGAGACCGGCAGCAGCGCGGTGAACAGCACCAGCCCGAGCAGGTTGCCGAGTACGCGCTGCAGAGCCCGCTGCCAGGACAGCGCGCTGTTGGCCTGGAACACCGAGGCGGCGGTCACCACCGCCCAGTACGGGCGGCCGACGCCGAACGCCATCGACAGCCACCCGGCGGCGGCGCAGCCGACGGCCACCCGCAGTCCGATCGGGAGTAGGGGCGAGCCGGGACGCAGCGCCTGTCGCAGTGCCCGGCGCAGCGCCCGACGCGGTCCGCCGACGGGCGCGACGGCGGGACGGGCGGCGGCTTCGCGCAGCTCGTGGGCCTCGGCCGGTGTGAGGGGCTCCGGAGAGGGCAGCGGACGGCCCCGCCGCAGGCCGCGCGCCCAGCTCTCGTAGCGGTCGGCGCGGCCGTCGTCCGCTGCGGTGGCGGCCAGCGCGGATTCGCCGCGCAGCAACAGGGCGTGGAGCGCGGCCGTGTTCTCCCGCCGGGCGGTCCGCGGCTCCCTCCCGGGCGCGCGCGGGGCGAGTGCCTGCCGCCCCGCGCCCACGGCGGCCGCCAGCGCGGCCTGCGCGTGCGGGCGTCCGGCCGGCTCGCTGCGGAGCAGTCGGGCGGCGGCCTCCAGGGCCCGCGCGACCGCGATCCGTTCGGGGCCGTGCGGGCGAATCAGGGCCGGCGCCAGGCAGACCAGCCAGGCCAGCGCCGCACCGCCCGCGGTGAGCGCGAGGTGGAAGGGGAGGTCGCCGAGCCGCTGGGGGACGAAGGCGCAGCTCGCGCTCGTGAACGTGATGATGATGCTGCCGGGGGGCCCGATCCGGGTCGCGTCGCAGACCACCTTGTGCACGGCGGCGAGCGAGGCGGCGACCGCGACCAGCACGGTGACGGATCCGGTCAGCGCCGAGGCGGTCAGCGCAGCCGCGGTGCTGGCCACCGTGCCGAGTGCGACGGCGGCGAGCGTCCGTGTCCGGGCCGGGTACGGCAGCCCGTGGCCGTACAGCGCGACCAGGGCGCCGGCGGAGGTGTAGAGCGAGAGGTCCAGGCGGCCGGCGCCCAGCAGTACGAAGTTCAGCGCGGCGAGTGCCACGACCGCGCTGACGGCCGGCTTGTGCCAGATGTCCCCGGGGGCGCCGAGCCGGAAGACCTGGCGCAGCGGCGGGAGGGGGCGGCGGAGCGCGGGTACGGGGAGGGTGAGCTGTCCGGCCATACCGGAAAGCTTAGCAGGTAATTTACTCGTAAATGATATGCGGGCTCGATCGACTCCGATGCCTGCCGTCACCGGCGGCCGGCGCTACCCCTGGGCAGTGAGCGCCCGGGCGCGGGCAGCGACCTGGTCGAGGACGCGGGCGGCGGTCGCGAGCTCGGCCGGGTCCAGCCCGCCGTAGACCTGCTCGGTGATGTCGGCGGTACGGGACTGGATCTCGTCGCTCAGCGCCCAGCCGGCCGGTGTGAGCCCGACCAGGCCGGCTTCGTCCAGGGTGGCGAGGCCCTGGGCGGTCAGGGTGGGGACGATCAGGGGTGCGTCCTTGGCCGTCACCGCCAGGCTCTCGACGAGGATCTCGGCCAGACGGTCCTGCGGCAGGGCCGTGCCGTGGCTCGCGACCAGGCGCAGGGCGGTCGACTGGGCGAAGTCGATCCCGTGCTGGTCGAGCTCGCGGTTGAGGACGGCGCGGATCGCGTTGAAGGCCACACCGATGTTCCGGCCGGTGAGCGTCGGCTGGGGTGCGGCCTGGGGTGCGGCCTGCGGTGCGGCCTGGGCGGCGGTGCTGGGAGGTGTCGACCGGGGCGTGGACTCGGATGTGGGCTGCTGCGACATGCTGGTGCTCCTGTTCCGGATGCCCAGAAGCGTCCGAAGTGAGTCGGTCAGCGCGCGGGTCTGCGGGCTGCGGGTGCCGCCGAGCGGGGCGGTGAGTTCCTGGAGGAGCTCGTGGACGATGCCGATGGCGCGGACCGCGACGTCGCTGCCCTGTGCGGTGAGGCCGAGCTGGACGGCGCGGGAGTCGTCCGGGTGCTGGGTGCGGAGCAGCAGGCCGGAGCCCTCCAGTGTCCGGGCGAGCTTGGAGACGAAGATCGGCTCCAGGCCGGTGTGCTCGGCCAGCTCGCGCTGGCTCGGGCGGCGTCCGCTCCTGGCCATGCCGTAGAGGGAGGCGAGCAGGGAGTACTGGGCATGGGTCAGCCCCAGCGGTGCGACGGCGCGGTCGGTGGCGGCGCGCCACTTCATCGAGAGCCGCCAGACCAGGTAGCCGGGCGTGTGTCCGCGGGGCTCCCCGGCAGGTTCGTCGACGGGCTCCTCGACGGTTGTGGCGGACGGCGGATCGGTCGGCGTCTTCTCCATGGTCGATACAGTACACGGACATAGTATCCATGGCTACTATCTGCTGACGCGAAGGGTTGTGCCGCGCGGTCGGTCGGGTCCGCGGTCGGTCGGGTCCGCGATCGGTCGGGTCCGCGATCGGCGGGTCCACTGTCGGTCGGGTCCGCGATCGGGCGGGTGCCCGAGTGGGCAGGCGGCCCCGGGAAGCCGGTCGCAGGAGTGGCTCCCCGGGGGGTGGGTCAGAGCTTCGGGTCGAGCAGCAGCTTGCCGAACGTCCGGCGGGCGCGCAGGTCGGTGTGGGCGCGCGCCGCCTCGGAGAGTGGATAGACCCCGCCGAGGTGCGGCTTCAGCCGGCCGTCGATCGTCATCGCGAACAGCTCGGCCATCGGTTCGCGGTACATCCCCGGCCGCCCGACGCAGTGCATCAGCCAGAAGCCCACCACGGCCCGCGAGCGCCCCATCAGCTGGGCCGCCGTCACCGGCGTGGGCTCCTGCCGCGAGGCCATCCCGTACGTGACCAGCCGCCCGAACGGAGCGAGCGCGGCCAGCGAGGCGTCGAACACCGGGCCGCCGGTCATCTCCAGCACGATGTCGACCTTCCTGCCGCCGTTGGCCTCGATCAGCCGTTCCTTCAGGCCTTCGGCGTCGCCGTCGACGGCGACGTCCGCGCCGAGTTCGAGGGCGAGGTCGCGCTTCTCCTTCGAGGAGGCGGTGGCGATCACCCGGCCGGCCCCGAACTGCTTCGCCAGCTGTACGGCCAGGGAGCCGGTGCCACCGGCGGCGGCGTGGACCACAACCGATTCGCCCTCGGCGATCCTGGCGGAGGTGCGCAGCAGGTGCCAGGCGGTGAGGCCCTGCACCACCAGGGAGAGTGCCTGGCCGTCGGTCACCTCGTCCGGGACGTCGTGGGCCATCGACTCCCGGACGGCGGCCCGCTCGGCGTACCCGCCGTTGTCGCAGATCGCGACCACCCGTCGGCCGTCGGCGGTGCGCCCGACGACCTCGCCACCCGGTACCAGCGGCAGTGCCGTCCGTGAGAGGTAGGAGTCCTCCACGGCGTGGGTGTCCGCGTAGTTCACGCCGGCCGCCGCGACATCCACCAGCAGATGTCCCGGCTGGGCCTCCGGCTCGGGCAGATCGACGACGTGCAGCACCTCGGGGCCGCCGAACTCGGTGATCCGGATCGCTCGCACAAGCACTCCCTACCAGTGGGTAACCATTGCTGGTCAGCCAACACCGCCCGTGGGCCCGATGTCCAGAGCGGAGAGGTGTGTTTCCTGTGCGTACCCAGCGCGGCCGCGCCGGGGCTGCCACGGACTCGCGCCGGTGATCGCGCGAGGAGCCGGGAGCGCGGGGCCCGGCTTCCGGCTCCGCGCCCGCTACCGGCCGGGTGGTGCGGCGAGGGCCTGGCCGCCGAAGCCGGTCGCGCCGTCCACCTGGCTGTTCCACCAGGCGACCACCTGCGGGCCGTCGATCGTGGTCCAGTCGGGGGCCTGCTCGACCTGGGCCCGCCCGAGCCTGCGTCCGAGGGACACCAGGGCGCGCCCGGCCTCGCCGCGCTCCCGTTCGTAGGCGGCGAGCAGCTCGCTCCAGCCGGCGCTGCGCCGCCAGGCCGCTTCGAAGGCGCAGGCGTCCTGCAGTGCCTTGGCCGCTCCACTGGTGTTGTGCGGGCGCACCACGGCGGCGGCGTCGCCCGCCAGCAGCAGTCGGCCCCGGGTGCGGCGCGGGGTGTCGAGGTCGTGGATCGGCTGGAGCAGTGTGCGCACCGGCGGGGTCAGTGCCAGGACCTCGGCCCAGTACGGCGGGAGGTGGCGCTCGGCGAGCTGCCCCAGGCGCCCGGCCAGGTCGGCGGCGAGGGCGCCGGGCGGGATGCCGGCCGGGGCGTCGGATCGCGCTCCGGTGGCGGGCGGCTCGGTGTAGAACACCCAGTTCACCATCAGGGTGCCGGGCTCAGGACCGGGGATCCGGTACAGCACGCACTGGCCGCCGGGAAAGCAGACCGTGATCGCGGCGGTCGCGGGCCAGGCCTCGGCGGCGGGGGTGCCGAGCTCGGCCAGCCGTTCGGCGGGGAAGCTGCCGCGCCAGCAGACGTATCCGGCGTACTGGGGGCCGGCCTCCGGGCAGACGGCCGCGCGCACCACCGAGCGGTAGCCGTCGGCGCCGATGACCAGGTCGAACCGCTCCTCGCCGCCGGCGACCAGCCGGACGCTCGCACCGCCGGTCCCGCCCGCCGGCCCCTCCGTCCCATTGGCCGGGCTGCCGTTCGCCGGAATGCCTTTCGCCGCGCTGCCGTTCGCCGCGTCGGTCCCGTTCGCCGCCGGGGCGGGCACGTTCGCCACCGCGGCCACGGTGTCGCCCAGCCGGTACTCGACCGACGCCGGGGTCCGCTCGCGCAGGCCGCGCCAGAGCAGACCCCAGTGGTAGGAGCGGAACGGGAAGGGCTGGTCCCAGAGCAGCCGCCCCGATGGGGAGCCGTCCCGGGTGAGCCAGTGCCGCCGGGTGAGCCGGTGCCAGGCGATGGAGTCGTCCAGGTACCCGGCGACGGCCAGTTCGGCGTACCGGTCGTCGTGCACGCAGAGGCCGACCCCGCGGTCCGTCAGCTCGCCGTACGTGCGCTCCAGGACGACCACCCGATCGGCCCCGGCGCGGGCGGCCGCCGTGGCGAACGCGCAGCCCGCGATACTTCCGCCCACCACCGCGACACCGGCCGCACGCATGGTCACCTCCGCCGCGATCCCGAACACGTCCCGTCACGGCGACGGTACGCCGCACACGGAGAAGTTGACGCGACATCAGTGAACTGCGTGCGGCGGCGTCGCCCGGACACGACGGGAGGGTGCGGCCAGGTGATGGCCGCACCCTCCCGTCGCCGGACCGGATCAGCAGGTCAGGTTACTGCCCGCGGTGGTGCCGAGGATCTGGACGAAGTTCTGGTACGCGTTGACGCGGCTCTGGACCTGGGCGGGGTTGCCGCCGTTGCACTCCAGGCTGCCGTTGATGCTGCGGATCGTCTCACCGAACCCGTAGCCGTTGACCATCGCGTTGTGCGGGGTCATCGTGCCCGGCCCGCTCTGGGTGTTCCAGTACCAGAGAGCGGTCTTCCAGGCGACGGCGGAGTCGGTCTGGACGAGGTTCGGGTTGTGCAGCAGGTCGATGCCGAGGGCGTCGCCCGCCGCCTTGTAGTTGAAGTTCCAGCTCAGCTGGATCGGCCCGCGACCGTAGTACGCCGAGGTGCCGGCCGGGCAGCCGTACGACTGCGAAGTGTCGCAGTAGTGGGGGTAGTTGGCGGTGTTCTGCTCGACCACGTAGACCAGGCCGCCGGTCTCGTGGCTGACGTTGGCCAGGAAGGCCGCGGCCTCCTGCTTGCGGGTGGTGTCACTGCCGGTCGCCGCGAACGCCGGGTAGGCGCTCAGCGCGGCGGTCAGGCCGCTGTACGAGTAGAACGAGTTCCGGCTCGGGAACATCTGGTTGAACTGGGCCTCACTGACCGGGAATCCGCTCGGGTTCGCGGTCGGCGTCGGGCTGGGGGACTGGCCGCCGGAGCCGCAGGAGTAGGGCTGCCAGTACCAGGTGCTGATCACCGGGTCGTAGCCCGGGTTGTCGTGAGTCGCCTGGTAGAACAGGCCGTTGGTGTAGGTGACGATGGCGCCGGTCGCGTACGTCTGGCCCGCGACCCAGGCCGGGTACGAGCACCCCGGGCCGGAGGTGGGGGTGGGCGTCGGGTTGGTCGAGCCGCCGCAGGAGCCCTGGTCGGCCCAGACGCCGGAGGAGCCGCCCGGGGTCTCGTTCTGGGTCCACCACTTGGCGGTCCAGTTGTGGGAGTTGTAGGAGACGGGTGCGCTCGCCGCGGTGTAGACGGTGCTGGAGCTCCAGGCGGTCGCGCAGGTCGCCGCGGAGGCGGAGGCCGGTACCAGGACGGCCAGTGCGATGGCGGTCGCCACAGCTGCCAGCAGTGCCATGAGGCGCTTGACGGACATGTGTTTCATCACCCCTCGGTGCGGTGTGGGGGACCGCACGGGTCGACGACAGGAAGGTCCCGCGGGGGGCCGGCCGGGGCCGGGCCCCGACCGGGGGTGCGGGCCGGGGCGGGACTGAGGGGGACTCAACCGGGACTGGTATATACCTGTCAAGAGGTACAGACCATATCTCCTGGAAACCTCCACGCGGGCGCGCCCCGCCGAGCGCCCGGAAGCACCCGGGATCACCGTGCCTGGGAGGCCGGATCCCCCACGAAGCGCCACCACGACGGGCGGGACGGCCGGCCGGCTGCCGCCACTCGGCCCGGCGCCGCCGCCGGCCTCCTCGCCGCCACTCGGCCCGGCGCCGCCGCCGGCCTCCTCGCCGCCGGGCGGACCGAACTGCCCCGGGGACCGAACTGTCCGGCGGGCCGAACTGTCCGGGCGGTGGGCCCGGTTCGAGCGGTTCGAGCGGTTCGAGCGCCCGCCCGGTGCCCGGGTCCGCCTTGACGGGGCCGGTGGGACCGGTGGGGCCGACGGGGCCGGACCGGTGCTCCGTCCCCGGCGTCCAGGTCCAGCAGCTCCACCGCGAGCCGGGCCAGCGATCCGGCCACCGGGGGGGAAGCCAGCCGCCCGGGCCGACCGGTGCGAGGAGTTCGGGCCGGCCCGCGGTGAGCCGCTCCCGCAGCTCGCCGGGCGACGGCCGCGCACCCGGGTCCTTGGCGAGACGGCTCAGAACGACGGACCGCAGCCCGCCCTCCAGGCCGCCGAGTTCGGGCGCCTCGTGCAACACCCGGTAGAGCAGTACGGCGGCGCTGGCCCCGTCGCCGAAAGGCGGTACGCCGGTGGCGGCGTAGGCGAGGACGGCGCCGAGCGAGAACACCTCGCTCGGTGGTCCGATCCGATCCCTGACCCCCGCTGCGGAAGCGGGTGCCTGACGCGGTGCCTGACGCGGTGTCCCCCGGGGCCGTCCGAGCGGTCGGCGGGTGCGCGCGGCCGGGGCCCGGGCGCGGCCGGCGCCGGGGCCCGGATCTGCGAGGATGGCCGGATGAACGACACCCCCGGCCCCGGAGCGCCGATCCGGGCGGGTATCCCGGAGCACGGCCGGGTGCCCAAGTACTACGCGGTGAAGGGCGAGTTGGACGCGCTGCTCGACGAGCTGGGCGAGGGCGGCGTGCTACCCACCGAGCGCGATCTGGCGGCCCGCTTCGCGGTCTCCCGGGACACCCTTCGCCAGGCGCTGCGCGAGCTGCTGATCCAGGGGCGGGTACGCCGCCGGGGGAGGAGCACCGTGGTCGCGGGACCGAAGCTCGAACAGCCGCTCTCGCTGGCGAGTTACACCGAGGGGGTACGCCGGCAGGGCCGGATCCCGGGTCGGCACCTGATCGGTCTGGAGCGGTGCGCGGCGGACGGCGCGCTCGCCACGCAGCTGGGGATGGCGCCGGGTGATCCGGTGTGGCACCTGGAGCGGGTCCTGCTGGCGGACGGCGAGCGGGTGGGCCTGGAGAGCACCTACCTCGCGGTGTCCCGGGTTCCCGCGCTGGACCGGGACTTCGACCCGACGTCCTCGCTCTACGCCTATCTGCGCGAGCGGCTCGGCATCGGCTTCGGCGCGGCGGACGAGCGGATCGAGACCGTCCTCGCGACCCCGCGCGAGGCGCTGCTGATCGGCACCCCGCCGGCCCTGCCGATGCTGTTGCTGCACCGGCTGACCCGGGACGCCGCGGGGCTCCCGGTGGAGCGGGTCCGCTCCCTCTACCGGGGCGACCGGTTCAGCTTCACGACCCGCTTGGACGCGCCCGCGCAGCCGTCCTGACGGGTGCCCCGGCCGTCGAGCGGGCCCTCCGGCCGTCGCCGGTCCGCGAGGGGCCGCGGTCGCCGATCACCGGGCCGGGGCCGGGGCCGACGCGGAGCGGGGCCGGGGCCGGTACCGCTGGGCCGGTCAGTCGCGTGCCAGTGCGTCGCGCAGGCGGCCGGCCACCTCGGCGGCCGCCGTCTCGTCCGGGTACCGGCCGCGCGGCCAGAAGAACCCGCGCAGGCCGTCCTTGGGGTTCCTCGGCACCACGTGGACGTGCAGATGCGGTACCGACTGACTGATCCGGTTGTTGGCGGCGACGAAGCTCCCGGCCGCGGGCATCCCGCGCTCCACCGCCCCGGCGACGCGTTGCACCCGGGCGAAGAACGGCCCGACCTCCTGCACAGGCAGCTCGGTGAGTGTCTCGCGGTGGTGCCGGGGCACCACCAGCACATGCCCGGGGAAGAGCGGGCGCCGGTCCAGGAAGGCCACCGCCACCTCGTCGTCGAGCACCCGGTGCGCGGGCAGTTCACCGGTCACGATCCCACAGAAGACGCAGTCCACCGCTTCAGTCAAGCCCACCGCGCCCGCGCGCCCCGGCAGGCCGCGCCGGGGCCGGCGATCCGTGCGCCGGGCACGGTACCGGTCGGGCGCCGGCGCGGTTTCGGGGGCGATCCACCCCGGGCCGCAATCGGCCGGGCGGACCGCCGGGCGGACAATGGTGGCGGGGCCGCCGACGGCGGCCCGGGGGAGGAGCGGACCGGCGAGAGGAGGCACCCGTGATCGTCCGGATCTGGGCCGCCCAGATCGTCGCGGGACGGATGGACGACTTCTGCGCCCTGCTGTCCACCCAGGTGATGCCGGAGCTGCGGGCCACGGACGGGTGCCTGGGCGGGGAGGTGCTGCGCTCGTTGACCGACGAGGGCCCCCGGGTGCTGATGATCAGCCGGTGGCGGGACGAGGACGCGCTCCGGGCCTATGCCGGGCCGATGTGGCGGATCCGGCCGGTGTGGGCCGAGGACGAGTTGCGGTACCTGGCGCACCCGCCGGAGGTCGCCCACTACCGGCCGCTGCCCCACGGCTGAGCCGTGACCGCCGCTGAGCGGCACCCGCGTGCCGTCCCGCCCGACACGGCCGTCCCCGGCCCCCACCGGCCCCTGATCCCGCCGTCCCCGGCCCCCGCCGGCCCCTGCTCCCGGCGGGCGGGCACCGGGCGCCCCGAGAGCCGCCCGCCGGACTACGCTCGACAGCGGGACGGGAGGACTGCGGATGCCTGGGCTTCCCTTCGTCGGCCGGGCCGACCTGCTGGCTGAGATCGGGGACGCGCTCGCGGACGCCCGCTCGGGGCACGGCGGGCTGACCGCACCGGGAGGCGGGAGCCGCGCCACCGGCGGACGAGGGCAACCTGTTCCGTCGGACGGGCGGCCTCTGGCACCTGCGCTACGCGGGCGCGGAGGCGACCCTCCCCGGCAGCAAGGGCCTGCGCGACCTGGCCGTCCTGCTGGCCGCCCCCGGCCGCCCCGTACCGGCGCTCGACCTCGCCACCGCGGCGCCGGACCGGACGGCGAACCCCGACCCGGAGGCCGGACACGCTCCGGGCGACACCGGCGAGTTGATCGACGCCACCGCCCGTGACGCCTACCGGCGCCGGTTGCGGGAGCTGGAGCGCGCGGCGGGGGAGGCGGACGGGGCGGGCGACGCCGAGCGCTCGGCCCGGATCGCGGTGGAGCGGGACGCGCTGGTCGGCCAGCTCTCCGCCGCGTACGGGCTCGGCGGGCGGGTGCGTCGCACGGGCTCCGCCGCCGAGCGGGCCCGTACCACCGTGACCGCGCGGATCCGCGCCGCGATCGACCGGATCGCCCATGAGCACCCGCCGCTCGGCCGGCACCTGGCCAACGCGGTCCGCACCGGCACGCTCTGCGTCTACGAGCCCGAATCGCCGGTGGTCTGGCGGCTCTGAGGCACTCCTGCCCGTGCCGCGCACGACGCCCGCGGTAGGGCCCCGGTACGTCCGCCGTGTGCCCGGCTGCCCGGTATCGGCCGGGTGCCGTGTGCCCGGCTGCCCGGTACGTCCGCCGGGTGCCGTGTGCCCGGCTGCCCGGTACCGGCCGGGCGGGTGCGGTGGCCCACCCTCACATCGTGGGACCGGATCTCACGCCTCCCGGGTGAAGGGGACCGCAACCGATCGAGGAGGACACCGTGCCACGCATCTCGAAGCCCGAGGCGACGCTCGCCCTGGACGAGCCGGTGATCGAGGGCCGCTACGCCGAACTGGACGGGTACACCGTCGGGTTCGAGACCCACAAGGCGGACGTGGACCCGGCGGCGCTCTTCGCCGGGCTGCCGCAGGATCGTTGCCAGAGCCCGCACTGGGGGTTGGTGCTGACCGGGAAGGTGATCTTCCGCTACCCGGACCACGACGAGGTCTACCGGGCCGGCGACGCCTACTACGGCGCCCCGGGCCATCTGCCGCTGCTGTTCGCCGGTACGGAACTGGTCGAGTTCAGCCCGACCGAGGCCCTGGAGCGGACCACCGCGGTGGTCACCCGCAATCTGGCCGCCGCCACGGCCGGCGCCCCCTCGACCGGGGGCTGAGCGTCGTGGACACCGACCCCCGAGGGAATGCCCCCGCCGTGCCCCGGGAGGGCGAGCGGGAGGTGCTGGCGAGCCGCCTGGTCGCCTTCCTGGAGACCGGCTCCCCACCGGAGGGGCTGTTCCGGCCTGACGTGTTCTGCGATCTCACGCTGCCCGGCTGGCGACTGCAGTCCGTCGGTGTTCCGGGGCTGGTGGCCCTGCGCCGGAGCGGGCACCCCGACCCGGGGCTGGTCCCGCGCAGCCGGTTCGACCCGACGCCCGGCGGTTTCGTGCTGGAGGTCGAGGAGCGCTGGGAGCAGGGCGGGCAGTCCTGGTACTGCCGGGAGTTCCTCCGGGCGGACGTCGAGGCCGGCGCCGTCGGACGGCTGTCGGTCTACTGCACCGGTGACCGGGACGACGCCCGGCAGCGCCGGCACGCCGCGGAGGTGGTGCTGTTCAGGACGTGACACGGGCCTTGACAGCCGCGATCAAGTCATATGTTCTTTCGAAAATAAACCGCTTGGACCGACGGAGGGCCGACAGATGGCCACCCCGCCGGCCGCGGCCCCCGGCACCGCTCCGCCCGGCAACGGCACCGCTGGGCCGGTCACCGGTACCGCTCTGCCCCTCGACGGCGGTTCGCCCGCCGTCCTCCCGGAGGTCAACGTCCGATGAGCACGTCGCTGCCCGCACCCCGGCCCGTCGACGACCGGGTCAGCTCCCTCGGCGAGGGACCGGTGTGGGACGTCCGAACCAACTCGCTGCGCTGGGTGGACATTCCGGCCGGTACGGTGCACCACTCGGACGGCAGTTCCCGTCGGCTTCCGCCGCCCGCCACGGCGATCCTGCCCACCGCCGACGGCTGGGCGGCCGTCCTGCGGGACGGGGTCGTGGAACTGGACGGGCCCGCGCGGGCCGCGGTGCCGCTCGGCCGCGCCGAGCGCTGCAACGACGCCAAGGCCGATCCGGCGGGCCGGATCTGGGTCGGCACCATGGCGCCGGAGGAGACGCTCGGCCGGGGCGCACTGCTGCGCCTGGACGGCACCGAGGCCACCGAGGTGATCAGCGGCGCGAGCATCGCCAACGGCCTGGGCTGGAGCCCCGATGCGCGGCTGATGTACTGGATCGACACCCCGACCGGGCGGATCGACGTCTTCGACTACGACCTGGCCGACGGCAGTGTCCGCGGCCGACGCCCCTTCGCCGACGTGCGGGGCGACAGCGGCGGCGGACACCCCGACGGCCTGGCCGTGGACGCGGAGGGTGCGCTCTGGGTCGCCCTGTGGGGTGGCGCCGCGCTCCACCGCTACCTGCCGGACGGGCGGTTGGACACCGTCCTGCCGATCGCGGTGGCCTGCCCCACCAGTTGCGCCTTCGGGGGCGAGGATCTGCGCACGCTCTACATCACCACCGCCCACCGCCCCGGCGCGGACGGCCGGTTCGCGCCGGACGCGGGGCGTCTGCACGCGGTGCGGGTCCCCGTCCCGGGGCCGCCACCCACCCCGGCGGTGTTCCCCGGGCGGGTCGGCGCATCCCCCGGTGGGGCATTCCCGCCCTCCGAGTGAAACAGGCCACAGTGCGGCCCTCTCCCTGAGCAGGCGCGGACCATGGCACAATGACGGCAGTAGTAGTGACGTTCAGCGCACTCCGGGGTCGGTGAAAATCCGAACCGGCGGTTACAGTCCGCGACCCGTCCGCAGCCAGCGGGCGGTTGACCAGGTGAGATTCCTGGACCGACGGTTAAAGTCCGGATGGGAGGCGTGCGCGACGGGTTTCGAGCGGTGCCGTGGTTCCCCGTGGACCACGTGAGGATGTGCACAGGGAGAGCTCCCTCCGGCGACGACGCCGATCCGAGGGTGGGCTCTCCAGGTGGTGCGTCCGCTGCCGCGAAGGTCCGTGTCCTCTCCCATGCCGCCCCGGAGTCCGCGCCCCAAGCGCGAGGAGAACCCGGGTGTTCACCGGCATCATCGAAGAGCTCGGCGAGGTCGTTTCGATCGAGGAGATCGGCGACTCGTCGCGGATCCGCCTGCGTGGCCCGGTGGTCTGTCAGGGTGCGCACCACGGCGACTCCATCGCGGTCAACGGCGTCTGCCTCACGGTGGTCGACACCCCCGAGCAACTGGCCTCCGACAGTGCTGAGTTCACCGCCGACGTGATGGCGGAGACGTTGAAGCGCTCCAGCCTCGGCGCCCTCGGCACCGGCTCCCGGGTCAACCTGGAGCGCGCGATGGCCCTCGGGGCCCGGCTCGGCGGCCACCTGGTCCAGGGTCATGTGGACGCCACCGGCGCGCTGTTGGGCCGCGAGCCCGGGGATCCGGACGCCGAGGGGCTGCCCCGCTGGGAGGTGCTGCGGTTCTCCCTTCCGCAGAGCATCTCCCGCTACCTGGTCGAGAAGGGCTCCATCACGGTGGACGGCGTCAGCCTCACCGTCGTCGAGGCGGCCCGCGACAGCTTCACCGTCAGCCTGATCCCGGCGACCCTCGCCCTCACCACGCTCGGCACCAAGGTCGTCGGCGACCCCGTCAACCTGGAGGTCGACGTCCTCGCCAAGTACGTCGAGCGCCTGCTGGAATCCCGCACCCTGCCCGACACCATCGCGAAGGAAGCCCCGTGAACTGGCTCAGTGGCACAGCGTTCACCGCCTTCGGTGAGCCCGTGAAGTGGGCCGACATGTTCGGCAACCTGCTGGGGTTGAGCGCGCTCGCACTCGGCTGGCGCCGCTCGGTGTGGAGCTGGCCGGTCCAGCTCCTCTCCGGGGCGGTCCTGATCGCCGCCTACCTCTCCAGCGCGGTGCCCGCGCCCGGCCTGATCAGCAAGCAGCTCATCGTGATCGCCGCGGCCGGCTGGGGCTGGACCCGGTGGAACCGCGGGCGCCGCGACACCGGCGACATCGCGGTCCGCTTCGCCACCTGGCCCGAGCGCGCGGTCCTGGCCGGCGCCACCGCGCTGGGCACCCTCGCCCTCGCCTGGATCTTCCTGGCCAACCCCAGCCTGTCCTGGAACCCGTGGGCCGACGCCTACATCTTCGTGGGCACGCTGGCCGCCATGTACGCCCAGGCCAGGGGATGGGTGGAGTTCTGGTTCGCGTGGATCGCCGTCGACGTCGTCGGCGTCCCGCTCGCCTTCGACAGCGGCTACGCCTTCTCCGGGCTGACCTACAGCATCTACTTCGTCCTGGTCCTGCTCGGCCTGCGCGCCTGGTGGCTGCGCACCCGCGAGAACCGTCCCGCGACCGCCAACGTCCCGCAGGGAGCATCCGCATGAGCACCCAGCCCGCCAACGAGTCCGCCGGCGCGTTCGAGGACCTCGCCCTCGACCCGGTCGAGCGCGCCATCGCCGACATCGCGCTCGGCCGCGCCGTGATCGTGGTCGACGACGAGGACCGTGAGAACGAGGGCGACATCGTGTTCGCCGCCTCCGCCGCCACCCCCGAGCTGATGGCCTTCACCATCCGCTACAGCTCCGGTGTCATCTGCGTGCCGATGACCGGTGAGGAGCTGGACCGCCTCAAGCTGCCGCCGATGACCCAGGTCAACGAGGACCGCAAGGGCACCGCCTACGCCGTCTCGGTCGACGCCCGCGACGGCGTCTCCACCGGCATCTCCGCCGCCGACCGGGCCCGGACCGTCAAGCTGCTCGCGTCGGCCGGCACCGAGCCGGGCGACCTGACCCGCCCCGGGCACGTGTTCCCGCTGCGCGCGGTCGAGGGCGGCGTGCTCGTGCGCCCCGGTCACACCGAGGCCGCCGTCGACCTGGCCCGGCTGGCGGGGCTGGCTCCGGCGGGCGGCATCGCCGAGGTGGTCAACGACGACGGCAGCATGGCCCGGCTGCCCGAACTGGTCGCCTTCGCCCGCGAGCACGGCCTGGCGATCATCTCGATCGAGGACCTGATCGCCTACCGCCGCCGCACCGAACTGCACGTCGACCGCGCCGCCGTCACCTCGCTGCCCACCACGTACGGGGAGTTCACCGCCGTCGGCTACCGGGGCACCCTGGACGGCATCGAGCACCTCGCGCTGGTGGCCGGCGGCCTGGACGCCGAGGGCCGGGTGACCGACGGCGAGGACCTGTTGGTCCGGGTCCACTCGGAGTGCCTCACCGGCGACGTCTTCGGCTCGCTGCGCTGCGACTGCGGCCCCCAGCTCCAGGCCTCGCTGGAGAAGGTCGCCGCCGCCGGCCGCGGAGTGGTGCTCTACCTGCGCGGCCACGAGGGCCGGGGCATCGGTCTGGCCCACAAGCTGCGCGCCTACGAGCTCCAGGAGCAGGGCCGCGACACCGTCGACGCCAACCTGGACCTCGGGCTGCCCGCCGACGCCCGGGACTACAGCATCGGCGCGCAGATGCTCACCGACCTCGGGGTGTGTTCGCTGACGCTGCTCACCAACAATCCCGACAAGATCGCCGCGCTCACCGAGCACGGCCTCAAGGTCAGCGGCCGCGAGCCGGTCCGCACCCCCGCCGGCGAGCACAACCTGCGCTACCTGCGGACCAAGCGGGACCGGATGGGCCACGAGCTGCCCTGGCTCGGCCACGACTCCTGACCGCTCTCCCGTCGCCACCGCCGCGCGCCGGCACCGATCGGCACACCGGCGCCGGCGCCGACCACCACCCACCACCTCAGCACCGATAGGAAGTACGCACGTGAGCGGCCACGGAGCCCCCGAGCTGACCATCAAGAACTGCGCCGACCTGCGGGTCGCCGTGATCGCCGCCCAGTGGCACGAGCAGGTGATGAACGGCCTGCTGGACGGCGCCCACCGCGCGCTCAAGGAGCTCGGCATCGACGAGCCGACGGTGCTGCGGGTGCCCGGTACCTTCGAACTGCCGGTCGCCGCGAAGCAGCTGGCCGGCCGCGGCTACGACGCCGTGGTCGCCCTCGGCGTGGTCATCCGCGGTGGCACCCCGCACTTCGACTACGTCTGCGAGGCCGCCACGCTCGGTCTCACCCAGGTCAGCGTCGACACCGGCGTCCCGGTCGGCTTCGGTGTCCTGACCTGTGACAACGAGGAGCAGGCGCTGGACCGCGCGGGCCTGCCCGGCTCGGCCGAGGACAAGGGGCACGAGGCCGTCACCGCCGCCGTGGCCACCGCCGCGGTGCTGCGCTCGGTCTCCGAGCCCTGGCGGTAGCGGCCGCGGGACGGCGTTCGGGCGGCGGCGGACGTCGTCCAGGACGGTGTCCACGGCCTGGGACCGTTTACCGCCCGTATGCCCGCAAGCCGTAAGGTGAGTCCATCATGGCTTCGAAGACATTCGAGGAGCTCTTCATCGAGCTCCAGCAGAAGGCCGCCACCGGCGACCCCTCGTCCTCCCGTACCGCGCAGCTCGTCCAGCAGGGCGTCCATGCGATCGGAAAGAAGGTCGTCGAGGAGGCCGCGGAGGTCTGGATGGCCGCCGAGTACCAGTCCGACGAGGAGACGGCGGAGGAGATCTCGCAGCTCCTCTACCACCTCCAGGTGATGATGGTCGCCAAGGGGCTGACGCTCGACGACGTGTACGCCCATCTCTAGCAAGGACCCGCCACCACCTGGTACGGGCCGCCCTCGCGCGGCCCGTACCGCTGTACCGATCCACTGCTCCGCCCGCTCCACCCCCACCCGCTACCTCAGCGAAGGATTCACCACTCATGCTGCGCATCGCCGTCCCCAACAAGGGTTCGCTCTCGGGTCCCGCGGCGGAGATGCTCCATGAGGCCGGCTACCGCCAGCGCAAGGACCCCAAGGAGCTCGTCCTCGTCGACCCGGACAACCAGGTCGAGTTCTTCTTCCTGCGCCCGCGCGACATCGCGGTCTACGTGGGCTCCGGCCGGCTGGACGTCGGCATCACCGGCCGCGACCTGCTGCTGGACTCCGCCTCCAATGCGGAGGAGGTGCTCGCCCTCGGTTTCGGCGGGTCGACCTTCCGCTTCGCGCGTCCGGTGGGCGTGCAGGTCGAGGACGTGAAGGGCCTGGAGGGCCTGCGGATCGCCACCTCCTACACCGGCCTGGTGCAGCAGCACCTCGCCGAGCACGGGGTGAAGGCGACCGTCACCAAGCTCGACGGAGCGGTGGAGACCGCCGTCCAGTTGGGCGTCGCCGACGTGATCGCGGACGTCGTCGAGACCGGCACCAGCCTGCGCAACGCCGGCCTCGAGGTCTTCGGTGACCCGATCCTGGTGTCGGACGCAGTGGTGATCCGCCCCAAGGGCGCCGGCGAGGACGCCGGGGTCGAGCAGTTCCTGCGCCGCCTCCAGGGCGTGCTGGTGGCCCGCCGCTACGTCCTGATGGACTACGACATCCGCGCGGAGAGCGTCAGCGCCGCCGTCGCCCTCACCCCGGGCCTGGAGTCGCCGACCGTCTCGCCGCTGCACACCGAGGGCTGGGTCGCGGTGCGCTCGATGGTGCTCCGCAAGGAGGCCCAGCGGATCATGGACGACCTCTGGAGCATCGGCGCCCGGGCGATCCTGGTGACCAACATCCACGCCTGCCGCCTCTGAGCACGCACGCTGTCTGAACCACCTACGGGCGGGGGCGCCTCGCGCCCCCGCCCCGTTCTCTGGAGACCCCACGTGTCCACCCCCGTCGAGCTCCCCGTCACCTGGGCCCCGCGCCGGACCAGGGCGGTGCTGCTGCCGGTCAGCGCGCTGCTGGTGGTGCTGTTCGTCGTGATCGCCGTCGCGCTGCCGCAGAACTGGCAGCTCAACGACCGGATCGCGATGGTCATCAGCGGCCTGGTCTTCGCCGGGGCCGCGCTGATGCTGGCCCGCCCCCGGGTGAGCGCCGACGCCGAGGGCGTCACGGTGGTGAACTTCGTCCGCAGCCGCCGGCTGGCCTGGCCCGAGATCGTCCGGGTGAACTTCCGCCAGGGCGACCCGTGGGCCAGCCTCGACCTCGCGGACGGCACCGCGCTGGCGGCGGTCGGCATCCAGGCGGGCGGCGGCCACCGGGCGGCCGTGGCCGCCGCCCGGGCCCTGCGCGACCTGGTCGAGAGCCGCGGCCACCGGGACATCCGGGCCGGCTGAGCCGCGACGCGCCGGGATCCCGGGGCACGCCGCCCGGTCGAACAAGATCCTTACACTCGTACGGGTATCGTCTACGCTGGTAAAAGCAGGGCAAAGCCCTGCGCCCCGCCCTGCGACCAGAGGAGTGACACCTCCCCTCGATGGACGATCCGTCCGGTAGTACCTGCGCCGCCCCACGTCCGGCATCCGGAAGGCGGGCGGCACCGTGACCACCGCCTGGCTGCTGTTGCTCGCGGCCGTGCTGCTCATCCTCGCCAACGGCCTCTTCGTGGCGGCCGAATTCGCCTTCGTCACCGTCGAACGCGGTGTGGTGGAACGCTCCGCCGCGGCCGGGGACGCCAAGTCCCGCCGGGTGGCCCGGGCCCTGCACCGGCTCTCCTTCGAACTCTCCGGCGCCCAGCTCGGGATCACGATCACCTCCCTGGTGGTCGGCATGCTCGCCGCTCCCGCCCTGTCGACACTGCTCAGCCCGTTCTTCACCGGGCTCGGCCTGTCCGCCGGGGCCGCCCGGGGCGCCGCGGTGATCGTGGGCATGCTGCTCGCCACCGTGATCCAGATGGTGATCGGCGAGCTCGTCCCCAAGAACTGGGCGATCTCCCGTCCGCTCCAGGTGGCCCGCGCGGTCGCCGCTCCGCACATGGCCTTCTCGCTCGTCTGCCGCCCGCTGATCAGCCTGCTCAACGGCGCGGCCGACCGGACGGTCCGGGCGCTGGGCGTCGAGCCGCAGGAGGAGTTGGGCCACGCCCGCACCCCCGCCGAGCTGGTCTCGCTGGCCCGGCACTCGGCCAGGGCGGGCGTGATGGACGAGGAGTCGGCCACCCTGTTCGTGAAGACCCTCGGCCTCGGCGAGCTGACCGCCCAGAGCGTGATGACCCCGCGCGTCGACGTCTCCGCCCTCCAGCGGGACGCCAGCGCCGCCGACGTGATCAACCTCACCCGGGCCACCGGCCTCTCCCGCTTCCCGGTCTACACGGACAGCCTGGACGAGGTCACCGGCACCGTCACGCTCAAGGACGCGCTGGCCGTGTCCAAGGAGCGGCGCGGCGCCGTCCGGGTCGCCGATCTCGCGGTGCCGCCGCTGCTCGTGCCCGAGTCACTGCCCGCCGAACGGCTGCTCGACCAGCTGCGCCGTCAGCAGCCGATGGCCATCGTGGTCGACGAGTACGGCGGCACCGCCGGTGTGGTGACGATCGAGGACATCGTCGAGGAGATCGTCGGCGAGGTCCAGGACGAGCACGACCCCGAGGACGTCCCCGAGCTCCTGCCGCTGCCGCCGGTGGACGGACTGCCCGTCTGGGCAGCCGACGGCGGGGCCAGGATCGACCAGCTGGAGGCCCTCGGCCTGCACGCCCCCGAAGGCCCGTACGAGACCCTGGCCGGCCTGGTCGCCGACCTGCTCGGCAAGATCCCGGCCCGCGGCGAGCAGGCCGAACTCCCGGGCTGGCGCTTCACCGTGGAGAACGTCGACCGGCACCGCACCACCAAGGTCCGGATCGAGCGCACCGGCGGACACCACCACGACGAGGACGAGACCCGATGACCGCGCTCCAACTGGCCGCCGCACTCCTGCTGCTGCTGGGCAACGCCTTCTTCGTCGGCGCCGAGTTCGCCGTCATCTCGGTCCGCCGCAGCCAGGTGGAGCCCCTCGCCGAGGCCGGCAACAAGCGCGCCCGCACCGTGCTGCACGCCCTGTCCAACGTCTCGGCGATGCTGGCGGCCGCCCAGCTCGGCATCACCATCTGCTCGCTGGGCCTCGGCGCCCTCGCCGAGCCGACCATCGCGCACCTGGTCGAGGGGCCGTTCCACTCGATGGGCGTCCCCGAGGGCCTGATCCACCCGCTCTCGTACGGGCTGGCCCTGGGGCTCGTGGTCTTCCTGCACATGGTGATGGGCGAGATGGTCCCCAAGAACCTGGCCCTGGCCGGTCCGGAGAAGGCCGCGCTGCTGCTCGGCCCGCCGCTGGACCGGCTGGCCCGGATGCTCACCCCGGTGATCACCTTCCTGAACGCCTTCGCCAACGGCGTGCTGCGCCTGTTCAAGGTGGAGGCCAAGGACGAGGTCGCCTCGGTCTTCACCACCGAGCAGCTGATGTACCTGCTGCTCGACTCGCGGGACGCCGGCCTGCTGGACGAGGAGCGCCAGGAGCGTCTGGAGGACGCGCTGGAGCTGGGCCACCGCCCGGTCACCGACGTGGTGCTGCCGTTCGAGCAGCTGATCACCGTCGGGCCTGACGTGACGGCGGCCGAGATCGAGGCGCTGGCGGTCCGTACCGGCTTCTCGCGCTTCCCGGTGGTGGACGGCGACGTCGCGGCCAACGGATTCCTCGGCTACCTGCACCTCAAGGACATCCTGGACGTCGAGGACCCGGCGGCGCCGCTCCCGGCCAGGCTCTGGCGCCCGATCACCGTGGTGCGCGGCACCCTGCCGCTGGACGACGCCCTGGGTGCGATGCGCAGGGCCGCCTCCCACCTGGCCGCCGTGGCCGGTCCGGACGGCCGCACGCTCGGCCTCGTCGCGCTGGAGGACGTGGTGGAGGAGCTGGTCGGCGAGGTCCACGACCCGGACCACCGCCCGGCCGCCGCGTGACACGGCGGGTGCCCGCCCGGTCGGCGCCCGGCCGGCGGGTGCCCGACCCGGCCGGGGGTGGCCCGGGACACCTCGGCGCCGGGGCGGGCCGGGAGGCCGTCAGAGGTCGCCCCGGCCGTCGATCAGTTCTCCGTACGCCTGCACCAGGTCGGGCAGTCGCAGGGTGGCCAGGTCCTCCCGGCTCGGCTGCTCGCCGGTGAGCGAGAGCCGCAGGTCGCGGTAGGCGCAGGACTTCTCGTACAGGGTGCGGACGAACCGGCCGTTGCCGAGGTCGTCGATCCAGCCCTCGCGGACCACGTGCGCGCAGATGCTGGCGAGCTCCTCGGCGGCGTCCTCGTCCCAGCCGTCGCCGTCCCTGCGGGCCAGCGTGGCACCGATCGCGCTCAGCTCCCCGGGCCGGTAGCTCGGGAAGTCGACCCGGGTGGTGAACCGGGAGTTGAGCCCGGGGTTGGTGGCCAGCAGCCGGTTCATCCCCTCGGGGTAGCCGGCGAGGATCACCACCAGCCGGTCCCGGTTGTCCTCGGCCCGCTTCAGCAGCACCTGGAGGGCCTCGTCGCCGTACGCGTCGCCCTTGCTGTAGCCGGAGTTGGAGAGGCTGTACGCCTCGTCGATGAAGAGCACGCCGTCCAGCGCCGAGTCGATCAACTCGTTCGCCTTGACGGCGGTCTGACCGAGGAACTCCCCGACCAGGTCGGCCCGCTGGGCCTCCACCAGGTGATTGCCGGAGAGCAGCCCGAGCGAGTGGAAGACCCTCCCCAGGATCCGGGCCACCGTGGTCTTTCCGGTGCCGGAGGGGCCGGAGAAGACGAAGTGGCGCTTGGGGGGCTGCACCGGCAACCCCTCGCCGGCCCGCAGCCGGGACATCCGCAACTGCGCGGAGAGCGCGTGGACCTGGCGCTTCACCGGGTCCAGGCCGACCATCCGCTCCAGAGCGTCGAGTGCGGCGTCCAGCTCCTGGCGGCTGCCGGCCCGCCCGGGGGAGATCCGGTGCGGGACGGCGGCCTGCGATCCCATCGCCCGGCCGGGCAGGAACAGGGTCGGCGCGGGGCCGGGATCGCCGCCGGCGTCGGAGCGGGCGCCCGCACCGGCGCCCTGGGCGGGTCCGCCGAGGGCGCCAGGCGCCGCACCGGGCCCCGGTCCGGCCGGTCGCTCCGGCTGGTCGCGGGCACCGGGCGGGCCCGCCGGTCCCGGTCCCGGATCGGTGGGATCCCCGGGCGCACCCAGGTCCTCCTCCGCGCCGAGGTCCACGAGGTCGTCGTACGCCTCCTCGTCGGCGCTCGCGCCGACGAGCCCGAAGGCCGGGCCGTTGTCGGGGCCGACGCTCTGCCCGCCGTCGGGGCCGAAACTCTGCCCGCCGTCGGGCCCGAACGCCGGACCGCCCGCGGCGCCGGTGTCCGCCCCGCGTCTGCCGCCGGCGCTGCCGCCGGTCCCGGCGAAGCCCTCCAACAGGGCGTCAGCCGGGCCGTCCTCGGCGGATATCGCCGCGAGCCGGGCCGAGGTGTCCATGAACGCCGCGTCGGCCCGGTGCACCGCGCGGTAGAGCGGCAGCGCGGCCGCGCTGCGCCCCGCGCCCTCGTACGCCCGCGCCAGCCAGTACCGCAGTTCCTTGCGCTGCGGCTGCTCGGACCGGCAGCGGGCGAGCGAGGACGCCAGCGGGCCCTGGGCCTGCGCACACATGTCGAGCCGGACCCTGGCCATGCCGGCGAACAGCCCGGCCTCGATGCCGAGCAGCTGGTCGTCCAGCAGCCGGTCGGTGTCCCGGATCAGCTGCTCCCAGTCCTTCACCAGGTAGGAGCGGCAGGCGCGCAGAAAGCGCACGGAGGGATCCTCGGCGGCCGGCGCGCACCCGGCGAGCGCGGCGTCGAGTTCGGGCAGGTGGCGGCCGTCCAGCCAGTGCGAGGCGTGCGCGAGCGCGAGGTCGCGGGCGTCCTCCAGCACCGGCTGGACCCACCAGCCCAGCCAGTACCAGGAACTGAGCGGCCGTCGGTGGCGGCCGCGCTGCTCGCCGAAGCGGCTCCGGTGCCGGTGCATCGCCAGTAGCGCGCCGGAGGTGTCGCAGCGCAGGGCGTGCAGGCCGAGCCAGGCGTCGGCCATCCCCGGGTCGAGCTGGACCGCGGCCCGGAACTCCTCCTCGGCGCGCGCGTAGGCTCCCGCCTGGTAGGCGTCCATCGCCCGCAGCCAGGCGCGGTCGGCGAGCCCGCCGGGGCCCCCGCCGCCCGCGACGTCGCCGTCGGAACTGTCCACCGTCGTCACTCACGCCCCCCGCGGTGTGCCTCGGGGCTCTGCCGGCCGATGGTCCGTCAGTGGTGATGGCCCCTGGGGCGCATATGCGCCTGCGAGGAATCGTACCGGCGCGGCGCTGATCCGGAAGGGTGCGACGCCAGGTCAAATCGGAGCGACGGCCGGGTCGTTGGCGTACGGGGGAAAGGAGAACGGCATCTCCGGCTCACGGGGGAACAAGCCGGAGATGCCGTGTCTGTGGTTGCGCGATCAACAATCCTGCAACGAATGGAAACCTAGTTCCCGATGACGTCCCAGGTCAAGGGCGGTTTCACAGCTCACCGAGGGTGCCGGAGGCGATCCGTCCGGTTACTCCGTGGACCAGCCCATCGGCGTACGGACGGCTCGGATCGGCCGCGAAGTGGGCCTGCTCGGCGCGTGCCCAGTCGGCCCAGAACCGTGCCAGTTCCGGGCCGTCCCTCAGCTCGCCGCGCCGGCGCGCGTCCGGTGCGTCCAGCTCCATCCAGAGCAGCAGGGCCAACCAGGGGCGGATCTCCCGCCGCCCGGCGCCCACCCCTTCGAGCAGCACCACCGGCGCCGGCGGCACGGCCCGGACGGCGTCGAACCGGCGCAGCGTCCAGTCGTACACCCGGTGCTCGGCCGTGCGGCCGGCGGCCAGGGGCTCCAGGACCTGCCGGCGCAGCCGGACCGTCCATCCGAAGGGCTCCCGGTGGGTCGCCAGGTCATCCAGATGGACCACCGGTGCGCCGCCGAGCGCCGCTGCCAGCCGGCCGGCGAACGTGGTCTTCCCGGAGCCGGCGTGCCCGTCCACCGCGACCAGCCTGACCGGCCCGCAGGACGGCGGCGCGGCCCGGATCCGGGCCGCCAGCGCGGCCGTCTCCCGGTCGGCCGGGCCGCCCGGTCCGTCCGCACCCGCGCCACCGCCGACATCCGCCACAACGGCCACTGTACGGTCGCGCCCGCCGCCTCGCGGACGGCCCTGCGCCGCTGGTCGTGACGGCCGGGCCCGGATCGGGCATACTCACATCGCCAGACATGTGAACGACCGTTCACCGCGACCCGGTGCCGGTCGGGCCGACCTGCCACACCCGCGCCGTGCCCGCCACCTCTGGGCCCGGTGCCCGATCGAGGAGGCGACCAACCGCCATGAGCCCCGCACCCGCGAAGCCTGTGGACCGCCAGCTGCCCAGCGAGGAGGCCAGGCAACTGCTGAGCCTCACCCGCGAGCTGGTCCAGCGCGAGATCGCCCCCCGGGCCGCCGAGGACGAGGCGGCCGACCGCTTCCCCCGCGACGTCTTCCGCACGCTCGGGGACGCCGGCCTGCTCTCCCTCCCGTACGGCGAGGAGTACGGCGGCGGCGACCAGCCCTACGAGGTGTACCTGCAGGTGCTGGAGGAGCTCGCGAGCGGCTGGCTGGCGGTCGGCCTGGGCGTCAGCGTGCACACGCTCTCCTGTCACGCCCTCGCCACCTTCGGTTCGGACGAGCAGCGCGCCGCGTGGCTGCCCGCGATGCTCGGCGGCGAGCAGCTCGGCGCCTACTGCCTCTCCGAGCCGCAGTCCGGCTCCGACGCGGCGGCCCTGCGCACCCGGGCGGATCTGAACGGCGACGCGTACGTCGTGAACGGGACCAAGGCGTGGATCACCCACGGCGGCCACGCGGACTTCTACAGCACCATGGTCCGCACCGGCGAGGACGGACCGCGCGGCATCAGCTGCCTGCTGGTGCCCGGTGCCTCGGCGGGCCTGTCCGCCGCGCCGCCCGAGCACAAGATGGGCATGCGCTCCTCGCCGACCGCCCAGGTGCACTTCGACGGTGTGCGGGTGGCCCGTGAGCGCCTGGTCGGCGCCGAGGGGCAGGGCTTCCAGATAGCCCTGTCGGCCCTGGACTCCGGGCGGCTGGGCATCGCCGCCTGCGCGACGGGCGTCGCCCAGGCCGCGCTGGACCTCGCGGTCGACCACGCCGGGACCCGCAAGCAGTTCGGCCGCCGGATCGCCGACTTCCAGGGACTGTCCTTCATGCTCGCGGACATGGCCACCCAGATCGAGGCCGGTCGTGCGCTGTACCTGGCCGCCGCGCGCCGGCGGGACGCCGGGATGCCGTTCTCGAAGGAGGCGGCGATGGCGAAGCTCTTCTGCACCGACGCCGCGATGCGGGTCACCACCGACGCCGTCCAGGTGCTCGGCGGCTACGGGTACACCCAGGACTTCCCGGCCGAGCGCTACATGCGCGAGGCCAAGGTGCTGCAGATCGTCGAGGGCACCAACCAGATCCAGCGCCTGGTGATCGGCCGCCACCTCAGCGGAGCCTGAGTCCTCGGGCGTCGGCGCCCGGCGTCCCGGGTGGTGGCGGTACGGTCCGGCGGCCGCCCCGCGTCAGCGGTGGCGCCGGACCGTCCTGGGCCGTCCGGCGGTCAGCGGCGGGCCGGTCGGCGGCCGGCCGTGGGTGCGGCGGCGGGTGCCGGCGCGGTCGCGGCGGGCGAGGCCGAACGCTGGGCCGGCACCAGGCCGACGGGAACGGCCTTGACCGGGCTGTGCGGGACGGCGTGCGAGAACGGCTGGGTGCGCCAGTCCAGGGCGGCGGGCAGGGCCAGCAGGCCCTCCAGGCCGGGGGCGAGCGAGTCCTCCGGCAGGTCGACCTCGGCCAGGTCGTCCGCGGGAGCGTCGGAGCCCGGGCAGAGCGCGGGGGAGAAGGGGTTCCACGCCGTCGGCAGGACGGCGTGCTGGGGGAGCCGCTCCTCGTCGCCGACCAGGGCGATCGGGCGGTCGCACTCCGGGCAGTGCACCCGGATGATCTCCCAGGTGTCGCCCTCGCCCGGGTCCGCCCCCGGGGTCGGGCCGAAGTCGACCGCGAAGCTGTCGCGGTCGTTCATATCGTGGGTGTCGTCCGCGCTCAGCGAGCGCTGGTCAACTGCGGGCATGGGGATCCCCCTCGGATCGGGCCGGCCTGGACGGCCAGGGCCAAAACGAGCATTTCCCGGTGGCGAGTGCTCATAACCCTGCAGCTGAGGGCACAGTGATGCGGCGGGTGTGTCCTTCGCCACATTCGTCCGGCACATGACAGATTTATATGCGGCGGCCGCCACCGGGGGTCGCCCGGGGTCCGGCCCCCGCCGGGAGCCGGTTTCGGAGCGCCCGCGGGAGCCCCGGGCGCGCGCGGCGGGACGGCACGGCGGGTGTCGGGGGCGCTCCCGTGCGGGGAGTGTCGGCAGGGGGGTGCCCGGGGCAGTAGGTTTGCGCCTTGTGGAGGATCTCGACCAGCGCATCGTTCAGCTGCTCCTTGAGGACGGCCGGATGAGCTACACGGACCTGGGCAAGGCCACCGGCCTGTCCACCTCGGCGGTGCACCAGCGGGTGCGCCGCCTCGAACAACGCGGGGTGATCCGCGGTTACACCGCGATCATCGACCCGGACGCCGTCAACCTGGCGCTGACCGCGTTCATCTCGGTCAAGCCCTTCGACCCCAGCGCCCCCGACGACGCCCCCGAGCGTCTCGCCGGGCTGCCCGAGATCGAGGCGTGCCACAGCGTGGCCGGCGACGAGAACTACATCCTCAAGGTCCGCGTGGGCGCCCCGGGTGACCTGGAGGATCTGCTCGCCCGGATCCGCAGCGCGGCCGGCGTCTCCACCCGCACCACGGTGGTGCTCTCCACTCCCTACGAGGCGCGCCCCCCGAAGCTCTGACCGGTTTCGTACGGGTGCAGACTTGGGCCCATGACCGAACGCACCTCCCGGACCGTGCTGCTGCGCGGCGGATCCGTCTACAGCCCCGCCGACCCGTTCGCCTCCGCGATGCTCGTCGAGGGTGAGCACATCGCCTGGGTCGGCAGTGACGGCGCCGCCGAGGCGTACGCCGACGTCGCGGACGAGATCGTCGAGCTGGACGGTGCGCTGGTCACCCCCGCGTTCGTCGACGCCCACGTGCACGCCACCGCCACCGGCCTGGCTCTCACCGGCCTCGACCTCACCGGCTGCCCGACGCTGGCCGAGGCGCTCGCCCGGATCTCGGCCTTCGCCGCCGGCGGCGCCGACGGGGGTGTGCTGATCGGCCACGGCTGGGACGAGACCGGCTGGCCCGAGGGGCGCCCGCCGACCCTCGCCGAGCTGGACGCGGCCGTCGGCGGCGCCGCCGTCTACCTCTCGCGTACCGACGTCCACTCCGGCCTCGCCGGTACCGCGCTGCGCGCGCTCACCCCCGGCCTGGAGACGCTGCCCGGCCACACCGCAGAGGGGCCGCTGACCCGGGACGCCCACCACGCCGTGCGCCGCGCCGCCCTGGCCCACCTCACGGACGTCCAGCGCCGCGTCGCCCAGCAGGCCACCCTGGCCCGCGCCGCCGCCCTCGGCATCGGCTCGCTGCACGAGTGCGCCGGGCCCGACATCTCCTCCGAACAGGACCTCACCGCGCTGCTCGCCCTCGCGGCCGAGGGCGCCGGCCCCGAGGTGTACGGCTACTGGGGCGAAGCGGGCGCGGTCGCCACCGCCCGCCGGCTGGGCGCCGTCGGCGCCGGCGGGGACCTCTTCGTGGACGGCGCGCTCGGCTCGCACACCGCCTGCCTGCACACGCCCTACGACGACGCCCCGCACACCGGCACCGCCTATCTCACCGCCGAGCAGGTCGCCGACCACGTGGCCGCCTGCACCGAAGCGGGCCTCCAGGCGGGCTTCCACGCGATCGGCGACGCCGCCCTGAGCGCCGTGATCGAGGGCGTCCGGGCCGCCGCGGACCGGGTCGGCACCGACCGTGTCAAGGCGCTGCGCCACCGCGTCGAGCACGCCGAGGCACTGGACGACAAGGGCGTGGCCGCCTTCGTCGAGCTCGGCCTGGTCGCCTCCGTCCAGCCCGCGTTCGACGCGGCCTGGGGCGGCCCGGAGGGCATGTACGCGCAGCGCCTGGGGGCCGAGCGCGCCGCCGCGCTGAACCCCTTCGCGGCGCTGCTGCGCGCGGGCGTCCCGCTGGCCTTCGGCTCGGACGCGCCGGTGACGCCGCTCGACCCGTGGGGGACCGTCCGCGCGGCGGCCTTCCACCGCACGCCCGAGCACCGGATCTCGGTCCGGGCCGCGTTCACCGCCCACACCCGGGGCGGCTGGCGCGCGATCGGCCGGGACCAGGACGGCGTGCTCGTTCCGGGTGCGGTCGCCAGCTACGCGGTCTGGGCCACCGGGGAGCTGGTCGTGCAGACCCCCGACGCCCGGGTGGCCGGCTGGTCCACCGACCCCCGCTCCGGCACCCCCGGGCTGCCCGACCTCACCCCGGGCGGCCCGCTGCCGGTCTGCCTGCGCACCGTGGTGCGCGGCCGGACCGTCCACCGGGGCTGAACCCGCGACCCGTTGTCGCGCCGGGCCGCGGCCCGGCGCCCGGGTCCGGGCTGGTGGGACGGTGTTTCGCCGGTCCCGGCCCGGCCCGGACGTGGCCACTCCGTTATCCGGACGCCCGACAATCCGGGGTACCGTCTTCGCACGGCGTTCGGGCGACGCGTTCGGTCCCGGACGGCGAAGAGCGAGCGAACAGTACGACCAGAGAGATGGTGCGCAGGTGGCCCTGCCCGTCACACAGGAGCGGTCGGTGCCCGGGCCCGTGCCCGCCGCGCCCACGGCAGGCCGGAGCGCCCGCGCGCTGGCCCGGATCCGCGCCGGACTGCCCCGCACCGGGCTCGCGGTCCTGTGCGGCCTGTTGCTCGGCGCGGCCTTCCCGCCGTACGACCTGTGGCCGCTGTCGATCGTCGGCGCGGCGGGGCTGTCCCTGCTCACCCGCGGCCGCACCGCGCGGCAGGGCGCCTGGACGGGTTTCGCCTTCGGCCTGCCCTTCTTCCTGCTGCTGCTCAAGTGGCTCACCGTCATCGGCAGCGACGCGATGATCGGGCTCTCCGTCGTCGAGGCCCTGTTCGTCGCGGCCCTGGGCGCCGCACTCGCCGTCACCTCCCGGCTGCGGCTGTGGCCGCTCTGGGCGGCCTGCCTGTGGGTCGCCCAGGAGTGGGCGCGCGACCGGCTGCCGCTCGGCGGGTTCCCCTGGGGCCGGCTCGCCTTCGCCAACACGGCGACGCCGTTCACGCCGCTCGCCGCCCTCGGCGGCGCGCCGCTGGTGACCTTCGCGGTCGCCCTCTGCGGCGCCCTGCTGGCCTGGGCGGCCCTCCGGGCGCGCGGCCCGGCCCGGGCCAGGACGGCCACCGCGCTGGCCTCGCTCGGAGCCGTCGCCGCGCTGCTGGCCGGCTACACCGTGCCGGTGCCGACGGCCGCCGCCGACACCCTCAAGGTCGCCATCGTCCAGGGCAACGTGCCCAACCCCGGGATGGACTTCCTCGGCCGTCCGATGCAGGTCCTCGACAACCACGCCTCCGCCACCGAGAAGCTGGCCGCCGACATCGCCGCCGGCCGCACCGAGCGCCCGGACGTGGTGATCTGGCCGGAGAACTCCTCCGACCTCGACCCCTTCACGGACCCGGCCGCCTACGAGCGGATCGACGAGGCGGTGAAGGCCGTCGGAGTCCCGACCCTGGTGGGCACCCTGGTCGACGGCCCGGACGAGCAGCACGTCCAGAACGAGGGCATCGTCTGGGACCCGCGGACCGGCCCCGGCGCCTCGTACACCAAGCAGCACCCGGTGCCCTTCGGCGAGTACGTGCCCTTCCGCAGCGAACTCTCCCAGGTCATCACCCGGCTCCAGCGGGTGGCCCGCGACTTCTACCCCGGCACCACCACCGGCGTGATGCAGCTCGGCCCGGCCCGGATCGGCGACGTGATCTGCTTCGAGGTCGCCTACGACGAGATCGTCCGGGACACGGTCAACAAGGGCGCGCGGGTCCTGGTCGTGCAGACCAACAACGCCACCTACGCCCTCAGCGGCCAGCCCGACCAGCAGCTGGCGATGTCCAGGCTGCGCGCGGTCGAGCACGGCCGCGCGGTGCTGATCGCGGCCACCAGCGGCATCAGCGGCGTGATCGGCCCGGACGGCTCGGTGCTCTCCCGCACCAAGGAGCTGACCGCCGCCGAGATCTCCGCCACCGTGCCGCTGCGCGACGGCACCACGGTCGCGGACCGGGTCGGCGCGGCCCCCGAGTGGACGCTGGCCGTCGCCGGCCTGCTGGCCTGCGGCGGCGCCGTGATCGGCGGCGGGCTCCGCCGCCGTCGCGCGGCGCGCGGGGACAGCGCCGCGACGTCCGACGGAACACCCGGCGCCGACGACACGTTGAAACCGGTGGTGCCGTAGCCGCTCCGGAGTCCGCCGGGCGGCGCGCGGAGCACCGTGATGGAGTGGATCAGTACCGTGGCCCAGCAAGCGACCCCCGCCCGTCCCGCCCCACGAGGCAAGGTGCGGCGGATGCTGCCCCTGCTGCTCACCGTCTGGCTGGTGCTGGAGATCTGGATCCTGGTCCAGGTCGCCTCGGTGATCGGCGGATTCGCCGTTCTGCTGCTGCTGTTGGGCGGTGTGGCGGTCGGCGGTTGGGTGGTCAAGCGCGCCGGGCTCAAGGCGCTCTCGGCGGCGATCGACCAGAGCCGCGACCCCAAGCCCCGGCAGACCCAGACCGGCACCAGCCTGACAGTCCTCGCCGGGGTGCTGCTGATCATCCCGGGCTTCCTCTCCGACGTTCTCGCGCTCACCCTGCTGCTGCCGCCCACCCGGGCGCTCTGGCGCGCGGCCGGCCGCCGGTTCGCCGACGCCGCGCTGCGCCGCTCCCCGGTCGTCGGCGGTGACCCGTTCGCCGACGCCGTCCGCCTCCAGGAGCAGCTGCGCATCCACCGGCCGGACGGCAAGGTGGTCCAGGGTGAGGTGGTCGACCCGGCCCAGGGCCCGCGCGGCCCGCAGGGCCCGGACACCGGGGACGTCCCGCCGATCGCCGGCTGAACCCGGCGGGCGGCCGGGGCCGGCCGGGGTCGGCCGCCCGCCGGGTACGGAAAGCGAACCGCCCGCCGAGCACACGAAGCCGGGCATACGAAAGGGACCCTGAATTCTCAGGGTCCCTTTTCGGCGCCTCCCGCCGTGGCGGGAGCGTGGTCAGGCGCTCTTGCGGGTGTCGCGCGGGTGCACCGCGAGGTTCATCCCGCCGGAGCGGAGCACGGCCAGTCGTTCGGCCAGCACCTCTTCCAGTTCCTCGCGCGTGCGGCGCTCCATCAGCATGTCCCAATGGGTACGCGTGGGCTTGGTCTTCTTCTCCTCCGGCTCCTCGCCGTCGAGAAGTACTGCTTCCTGGCCGCAGAACCGGCATTCCCAGGCCGAGGGGATCTCCGCTTCCACGGAGAAGGGAACCTCGAATCGGTGTCCGTTCTGACATGCGTATTCGACGGTCTGGCGGGGAGCCAGATCGATACCGCGGTCCGTCTCGTAGCTAGTGGCCCCGAGTCGCGTGCCGCGAAGAGCTCGCTCGCTCATGAATCGTGCCTCCCGGGCTTATGGCCCACAGGACTAGTTGGTCGCTGTTCTTCGTCAGTTCGGTCAACGCCCGGCTGTCGACGAAGATTCCCGTCCGGGGACATGCGTCGTTTGGCGTGCCGCCCCTGTTTGTACCCATCAGCGCCCGATTTGTCACATCTGGCCGGTGTTATCACCCTGAGTGTCAGGTATTTCACATCTGGTGATCAATTCGACTTTCAACGAGGAGCGTACCGGGACGGGCCCGCCCGGACCCAACCGGCCGGGCCGCGGCCCGGCCGGACGGGTGATCACCAGACCGGGCGGGGCCGTACCGGCGCGTGCTCCTTGCCCAGGTCGACCGAGAGGTCCGGGGCCGCCTCCTCGACCGGACCGGCGGCCTCGGTGACCGGCGGCTCCTCGGTGCGGCGCGCCGCCTCCAGCGCCACGACCGTCGGGCCGGCCGCCTCCGTCCGGGTGTCGCGGTGCGGGAGCAGCGCGATGACCGCATCCCGCAGCTGCGCGGGCGCCTCGTCGTCCAGCGGGTCCACGGTGGCCGGGACCTGCAGCCGGACGGGCGCCGCGGTGCCGATCCTGGCGTAACCGCGTCCGGCCGGCGCGTGGGCGGCCGGCACGATGTCCAGTGGCGCGCCGAGCGCGGCCTGCGCCTCCTCGGGGCCGGTCGGGCCGAGCACGACCCTGGCCCGGGTGGTCGCCCGCAGGGTCGGGGTGATCCGGTCCCTGGCCTCGATGTCATCGGCGATCACCACGGTGACCCGGGCCGCCCGGCCGTGCCGCAGCGGCGTCTCCAACAGGTCCTGCGGATCCGGGCGGCCCTCGGCGTGGGCCAGCTCGCTGAGTTCGGTCGGGTGGTCGAGCAGCAGCCACAGCGGCCGGGTGACGTCCTCGGGCGGCGTGGTTCCGGCGTGCCGGGCGGCGTTGAGGGCGGTCAGGCGGCGGGCGGTCTCCTGGGCGGCCCACTCCAGCGCGGCCAGCGTGCCGTGCAGGCTGGTCTCCACGGTGTGCACGCCGGGACGGTTCACCAGGCAGGCGTGCTCGCCGGTGCCGGCGCCGTCGATCAGCACCAGGTCCGCGAACTGCAGGGCCTGCAGCGCGATCGAGCGGATCAGGGTGGAGGTGCCGTGCCCGGCGGCGCCCAGGGCGAGCAGGTGCGGCTCGGGGGAGCGCGGCCCGGTGCGCCAGATCACCGGTGGCTGCTGGGTGCTCACACCGCCCTGGCCGACCGGGATGGTCCGGGTGCTGCCGGCCTCGTCGGTGAAACCGAGCACGATCTCGCCCGGCGCCGTCACGAACCGCTGCGCGGCGATGTCCGTGGCCAGCGGCGCGAGCGCGCTGACCCGCAGGCGGTTGGACTCCTCGTCCCAGTCGAAGCGGTACTCGCGGGCCCGGCCCGCCTTGCCCTGCACGACCTGCTCGATCCGCGCCCGGGCCCCGGGCTCGGTGTCGGTGAAGTAGGCCGGATACGCGAGCTCCAGGGTGGTCAGCCGCCCCTGGCCGTCGAACTCCCACGAGCCGAAGGCCGTCTGGTAGCCGTGCTCGTTGCCGTAGAGCGGGCTCAGGTCGTCGGGCGCGGCCAGGTAGGGCGTGAGCGCCGCGTAGAGGGCGGTGAGCTTGACCTCGGCGACGTCCGGCTCGGCCGGGCCGGACGCGGCCTTCGGGGAGCGGCCGACCCAGGCGGCGCTGGCCATCAGCGCGATCAGGGCGAGGAGCGGCCCGTGCGGCAGCAGGAAGACGCCGAGCAGGACCGCCGCGGTGAGGAAGAGCGTCGGCCCCCGCCGCTCCTTCGGGGTCGCCTGCCAGCGGCCCTTCGCCCATTCGGCGTGGCGCCGCAGGCCCCGTCCGATGAGGGTGATCGGTGCGAACATGTCGGCGGCGTGGTCGCCGGCCGTACGGGCGAAGTCGCGGCCCTTGCTGACATGGCGGGTGAGGGACATTTCTTCGGACTCCCCGGGCGAATGGGACGGATCGGTGGGGGTGGGTCGGTACGGCCGGCGCGGCCGGCGCGGCCGGCGTGATCGTCGGGGCCGGCGCGGCGGCCGGGGGACGGGTGGGGCGGGGATCAACGCGTGCGGCGGCGGTGACGAACGGGCAGGCCCGGGGCGGTGGGATCCGCACCCGGGCCTGTGGCGGGGGAGTGGCGGCTCAGAACTTGATGCCGCCGAGCAGGCCGGCGAGACTCGCGCCGCCCGCCGTGATGCTGGGCGCGATGGAGGAGCCCGCCACGTAGAAGCCGAGGAGGGCACAGACCACGGCATGGGAGATCTTCAATCCGTCCCGGCGGAAGAAGAGAAAGGCGATGGTGCCGAACAGGACGATGCCTGAAATGGAGAGGATCACGCGTCTGCTCCTCGGGGAGGGTGACAGGGACAGTGTCACGGAAAGTGCCCTAATCGTGACAAAAAGTAATAGATGATGGAACGGCGCAAATGGGTGGTTCCCGTGGGTACGGCAATAGCGGGTGTATGCGAACCGCGCCCGGTCGGCCGTCGCGCGGCTCTGTTCGGCCATTGCCAGCCATTCCCGGGCGGGTGCCCCGCCGGTACTGCCGGTCCGGTCAAGTTCGCTCGAACGGACGCGTGACCACCGCGTCGACCTGTCGACACGTGGCGCCGCGGCGCACGGTGTGCTCCACATACCGGACGGCCGCTGGAACACGCCGCACCCGCCCGCTACGGTGCGGTACGTCACCCGCCCCGCTGAAAGGTCCCCCTCATGGCCGACTCCGCCGCTCCCGCAGGCTCCGCCGATCCCGCCGCGACCGCGCCGCAGGCGCCCGACGCCGACGTGATCGAGCTGGCCGGCAGGCTCTTCGACGCGGCCCGTGCGGGCGACGCGGCGACCCTCGCGGCCTACGTCGACGCCGGGGCGCCCGCGAACCTCTCCAACGACCGCGGCGACACCCTGCTGATGCTGGCCGCCTACCACGGCCACGTGGCCGCCGTCCGGGCCCTGCTGGAGCGCGGCGCCGACCCGGACCGGGCCAACGACCGGGGGCAGACGCCGCTGGCCGGCGCCGTCTTCAAGGGGGCCGACGACGTCCTGGCCGCGCTGCTGGACGGGGGCGCGGACCCGGCGGCGGGCACCCCCTCGGCGCTGGACACCGCCCGGATGTTCGGCAAGGACGACCTGGTGGCGCGGTTCTCCGCGCGCTGACGCCGGGCGGTACGGGTGGGGCCCGGCGAGCTCCCGGCGCGGGTGCGCCACCCGCCCCCGGGGCCCGGTGGCGCACCGGATCGTCGTAGGCTGGCCGACCATGGAGAGCACCACGCAGGGCACCGTCGAGATCCGCGTCACCGGCTTCGGCCACCCGGACGCGCAGAGGCTGTCGGCGGAGGTCCAGGAGGAGTACGTCCGCCGGTACGGCGAGGGCGACCTCACGGTCATCCACCCCGAGCACTTCGAGCCGCCGGCCGGCCTCTTCCTGATCGCCTACCTGGACGGCGTGCCGGTCGCCACCGGCGGGTGGCGGGCGAAGAAGGCCGACCCGCACGGCCTGCGGGACGGCGACGCCGAGCTCAAGCGGATGTTCGTGGTGCCCGGCGCGCGCGGCCGGGGTCTGGCCCGGGCGGTGCTGCGCCGGCTGGAGGAGACCGCCGCACTGGCCGGTCACACCCGGGTCGTGCTGGAGACCGGCACCGAGCAGCCCGAGGCGATCGCGCTGTACGCCTCCGAGGGGTACGCCCACATCCAGAAGTTCGGTCTCTACCGCGAGCACCCGCAGAGCGTCTGCATGGGCAAGTCGCTCCCGGCGCAGGACGCCTGAGCCCACGGGCTCGGGTCCACCCGCTCGGCCCCACGGGCCCGGTCCGTCCGGCCGAGCCGTCCGCCCGATCCCTCCGTCCGGCCGAGCCGCCCGTCGCGCTTCGGTGGCCGGGCCGCGCCGCTGGGTAGGCTCCCGCGGACGGCGACGGAGGCGGGGGAATGACCACCAGCGACGACCCACGGACCGATGGCGCACGGACCGACGGCCAGCGCACCGACGATCCGGGCGGTGGGCCCCAGGGCGGTGGGGACCGCGGCGGTGACGGCCCCCTGGCGGCGCTCGTCCGCCGCGGGCTGCGCCGGGTCGGCACCGGCGCCGTCTGGGCGGTCGGCGGGCCGGACGGCGTGTCGGCCGAGGGGCGGACCGGTCCGCTGGGACGCGAGCGGCAGCAGCCGGAGATGGACGCCGACACCGTCTTCGACCTGGCCAGCCTGACCAAGATCATCGCGCTCTGGCCCTGCGTCGGCGCCCTCTGGGCGGCGGGGCGGCTCCCGCTGGACGAACCGCTCGGCCGCTACTGGCCCGAGGTGACCGCCCGCCCGATCGGCGACCGGACGGCACGGCAGCTGCTGACCCACACCGCCGGTGTCCCGCTGCGCACCAACTTCGCCAGCCTGTACGGCACCGATCCCGGCGCCGTCCGGGCCGGCGTGCTCGCCGCGCCGCTGGAGCGGCCGGCCGGACGCGCCGTCGAGTACACCGACCGGGCCGCGATCATCCTCGGCTACCTGGTCGAGGCGCTCGGCGGTGCGTCGCTCGCCCGGCTCGCCACCCGCGACGTCTGGCGCCCGCTCGGCATGGCCGACACCGCCTTCGGCCCGCTCGGCGCCGCCGTGCTCGACCGCACCGCGCCCACCGAGTACGACGGGCCGACCGGGGGCTATCTCAGGGGCGTCGTCCACGATCCGTCCGCCCGTCTGCTCGGCGGTGCCTGCGGCAGCGCCGGCGCCTTCTCCACCGCTCGCGACCTGGGCGTCCTCCTCACGGCCCTGCTCAACCCGTCCGACCGCGAGGCCTGGGTGACGGAGTCACTGCGCGAGCAGACCGGCGGCCTGAGCCCCGCCCGGGGCCTGTCCTGGCTCTGCGCCCCCGGCACGGACCCGGCGGACGGCACCTTCGTGCACTACGGCTTCACCGGCACCGCCCTGTGGCTCTCCCGACGGCAGCGGCGCTGGGCGGTGCTGCTCACCAACAAGGTGCACGTCAACCGCGAGCGCCAGCCGCTGACCGACCTGCGCAACGCCTTCCGGCAGCAGGTGTTCGGCTGACCGCGGGCGGCCGCCCGCCCGAGGGCGCGTCGGCCGGGGCCGCTCAGGCCAGCCGGTTGACCCCCGCCGCGAAGAGGGCCGGGTACCGGACGGCGGTCGGTACGATCCGGGCCGCCAGCCGCGGCTGTCCGCGCAGCCAGAGCAGCGAGCCGGTCAGCAGCCGGTAGCGCCGGGACACCCGGCGCCAGGCCCGCTCGTACTCCTGCGGCCGGCCGGCCACGACGTGGTGCACGAGCTGGGCGGCCGCGCCCAGCGCCATCGCGATGCCCTCGCCGGTCAGGGCGTCGACGTAGCCGGCCGCGTCGCCCACCAGCAGGACGCGACCGGCCACCCGCGTGCGGGCCCGCTGCCGCAGCGGTCCGGCGCCGCGGGCGGCCGTCGCGGCGCCCGCGGGGAGGCGGGCGGCCAGCTGCGGGAACCCGGCCAGGTGCCGGTCGAACGGCGCGCGGTCGCCGGTCAGCACCGCGACGCCGACCAGTCCGGGCCCGACCGGGGTCACGTAGGCCTCGGCCCGGTCGGACCAGTGCACCTCGACACAGTCCGACCAGGGCGGCACCGCGAAGTGCCGGCGCAGTCCGTACCGGGGAGGCCGGTGGCCGGGGTGGGCGGTGAGGCCGAGCTGGCGGCGGATCGGCGAGTGCAGGCCGTCGGCGGCCGCGAGGTAGCGGGCGGTGATCCCGGCCGCGGTGACGCTGTCCCCGCTCTGGCACACGGCGCCCACCCGCAGCGGGAGCACCGGGACACCGAGCTCGGCGACCCGGCGGGCCAGTGCGGCGTGCAGGTCGGTGCGCCGTACGCCCCGGCCGGGTGGACCGCGGAAGTGCGCCTCGGCCTGCCGGTGGGCGTCCAGGTAGCGGATGCCCAGCAGGGGGACGCCCCCGATCGGTACACCGAGGCCGGCGAGAGCGCCGACGGCGGCGGGCATCAGCCCCTCGCCGCAGGCCTTGTCGACCGGCGCCGGGCGGGGCTCGGCCACCACCACCTCCAGGCCGGCCAGCGCGGCGTGGATCGCGGTGGCCAGCCCGGCCGGGCCGCCGCCGGCGACCAGCAGGTCGATCACGGCGTCGCGCCCGCCACGGCCGGCGCCGGACCGGTGGCGAGTCCCAGCGCGCGGTTCTCGCAGCGCAGTCGTACCGCCAGCAGCGGCAGGTTCAGCAGGGTGAACCCGAGCGCGGTCAGCCAGGCGGTGTGCACCAGCGGCAGCGCGGCGCCCTCCACCACGACGGCGACGTAGTTGGGGTGGGCGAACAGCCGGTAGGGCCCGCCGGTCACCAGCGGCAGTCCGGGGACGACGATCACCCGGGTGTTCCAGCGCGGGCCGAGGGTGGCGATGCACCACCAGCGCAGCGCCTGCGCCGCCAGCGCGAGGGCGAGCATCGGCCAGCCCAGGGCCGGCAGGAACGGGCGATGGGCCCACGCGGTCTCGGCCAGGCAGCCGGCCAGCAGTCCGGTGTGCAGCAGGACCATCACGGGGTAGTGGCCGCCGCCGAACTCCCGGCCGCCGAGGCGCCGGGACCAGCCGGCGTTGCGGCGGGCGGTGACCAGCTCGGCCAGGCGTTCGGCGGCGACCAGCAGGATGAGCGCGGTGTAGGGGGACATCGGCGGCCTACCAGCGGAGCAGGACGAGTTCGGAGCAGAAGCCCGGGCCCATCGCCAGCAGCAGGCCGGGAGTGCCGGGCAGCGGCGGCCGCTCGGCCAGGGTGTCGCGCAGGATGTGCAGGACCGAGGCGGAGGAGAGGTTGCCCACCTCGGCGAGCGAACGCCGGGTCAGCTCCAGCGCGCGGGCCGGCAGATCCAGCGTCTCGCGGACGGCGTCCAGGATCTTCGGGCCACCGGGGTGACAGACCCAGGCGGTCACCTCCTGCGGTTTCAGGTCGTGGTCGGCCAGGAAGGTGCGGACCTCCGGGCCCAGGTGGCGGCGCACGACGTCGGGCAGTTCGCCGCCCAGCACGATCTGGAAGCCGTTGTCGCCGATGTCCCACCCGAGGAGCCGCTCGGTGCCGGGGTAGAGCCGGCTGCGGGTCGCCACCACGACGGGCCCCTCGTCCGGCCGGTTGGCGGGGTGGTCCCGGCCGACCGCGACCAGCGCGGCCGCGCCGTCGCCGAACAGCGAACCCGCCACCAGGTTGGCCGCCGAGGAGTCGGTGCGCTGGAGGGTCAGGGAGCACAGCTCGACCGAGAGCAGCACGGCCACGTCGTCCGGCCGGCCGCGCAGGTAGTCGTGGAGCCTGGCGATGCCGGCGGCCCCGGCCACGCAGCCCAGTCCGAAGACCGGTACCCGCTTCACGTCCTCGCGCAGACCGAGTCGCCCGGCCAGCCGGGCCTCGATGGAGGGGGCCGCGATGCCGGTGACGGAGGTGGAGATGACCAGGTCCACGTCCTGCGGGCGGAGGCCGGCCTCGTCCAGCGCGGCCTTCACCGCGCGTTCGCCGAGCTCCAGGGCCACCTCGATGAAGGCGTCGTTCGCCTCGCCGAAGCCGTTCAGCGTCGCGTACCGCTCCAACGGGAGGGCGAGGCTGCGGGTGCGGACCGAGGAGGTGCCGTGCAGCCGGTCGAGCACCCCGCGCTCGGCCTCCCGCACCAGGCCCATGGCTGCGAGCGCGTCCGTGATCTCGTACTGCTCGTAGCGGTGGGGCGGGAGAACTCCGTGGACAGCGGCGATTCGCGTCATGGCCACAGGATAGGAACGAAAGGCGCGGAGCCATCCATCCCGGCATAAGTCTGACTTTCCGGGTGTCGTCCGTGCCGAGTGACGTGCCGGACAGGACCAGGGCCGGGTCCGGCCGGGTCCGGCCGTTCCCGCCGGGCGTCCGGCGCCGCGCGCTGATCCCACGCTAAGTGTCGGACGCGGCCTAGGATCCGGCTGTGCCCAGCACCGTGATCGGGAGCGCCGACGCCCCGGGCCGCTCGACCCCGGGTCGGGCGGCCCGGGTGACGAGGGGTCTGCTGCGGGCCTGTCACCCCGAGCCCACGCTGGTGGTCACGGCGCTGATCACCGCGCTCGCGGCGGCCGCCGGGCGGAGTGCGGCCGGGTGCCTGCTGGTCGCCGCCGCGGTGCTCACCGGGCAGTTGTCGGTGGGCTGGTGCAACGACCGGGTCGACCTCCGACGTGACCGCGCCGCCGGGCGCCGGGACAAACCCCTGGTGGCCGGCGCGCTGCGACCCGGCACGGTGGCGATCGCGGCCGGCGCCGCGCTCGCGCTGTGCGTCCCGTTCTCGCTGGCCAACGGTGCCTCGGCGGGCACCGCCCACCTGGTCGCGGTGGCCGCCGCCTGGGCCTACGACCTCGGCGTCAAACGGACGGTGCTGTCCTGGCTGCCGTACGCCGTGGGCTTCGGTCTGCTGCCGGTCTTCGTCACGCTCGCTCTCCCGGGACACCCCTGGCCGCAGCCCTGGGCGGTCGCGGCGGGCGCGCTGCTCGGAGTGGGCGCGCACCTCACCAATGTGCTGCCGGACATCGACGCGGACCTCCGCGTGGGCGTGCGGGGCCTGCCGCAGCGCCTCGGCCGGGGCCGGACCAGGGCGCTGGCCCCGGTGCCGCTGCTCGCCGCATCGGTGTTGCTGGTGTTCGGGCCGCCCGGCCCGGTGGGTGGTTGGGGGTGGGCCGCGCTCGCGGTCACCGGCGCGCTCGCCGTCGCGGTGGTGCTGCCCGGCGGCGCCGCTGCGGAGAGCCGGCGTCCGTTCCTGGCCACCCTCGCGATGGCCGCGACCGCGGTGGGCCTGCTGCTCCTGCACGGCGCCGCGTTCACCTGACGGGCGGTCCGGGGACGGCGTCCCGCCTGCCCTCCTCCAGGGCTGCCCTGCTCCGTGGCCTCCCTGCCCCATGGCCGGGGCGATCGACGGAGCCGTGGACCAGGCCGTCGACCAAGCCGTCGACCAGGCCGTCGACCAGGCCGTCGGCACGGGGCCGATCCCGCGCGGGGGCGCGGGACCGGCCCCGTGGCCGGTGGGTGCCGGCGCACCCCTCGGCCGCCCGGCGGTGGGTCAGCCGACGTTCGCGCAGGTGTTGCCGAAGGCCGGGTTCAGCAGGCCGATGACGCTGACGGAGTTGCCGCACAGGTTCACCGGAACGTGCACGGGCACCTGGATCAGGTTGCCCGAGAGCACGCCGGGCGAGCCCGCGGCGACGCCCTCCGCACCCGAGCTCGCGCTGGCGGCGCCCGCACCGGCGAGGACGAGGGCGCCGGCGGCGGCGCCCAGGACGAGGGACGTGCGAAGACGGGGCATGGATCTCTCCTGTGTTTGCGTGACGGATCGGACCGTCCGGGGCCGGGGTCCCGACCGGCCGGACGTCTGCTCTTCGGGCACGCGACGGCCGCGGACCGGTCGCCCGGCCCTGGTTCACCCGATCCGGTGAACAGCTGCGTGCGGACGGGCGAAGGGGTGACGGGCCGCCCGCCGGCCGGCCCCGCTCGCCGAACACACGAGCGGCCGCCCACCGAAGTGGGCGGCCGCTCAGGGAGGGGAGAGGGCGGGCTCGGATCAGGAGAAGATCTGGAACTCCGAGAGCTGCCCCGCGGGCCAGCCCGTGTTTCCGGTGAAGTTCAGCCGCAGGTAGCGCACCGATCCGGCCGGGACGGTGATGGTGACCGCGTTGCCGGTGGCCGGGTTGAAGGTGTACCCGGCCGAGGCCTTGAGCGTCGTCCAGGTGCTGCCGTCGGTCGAGCCCTGGACCGAGAGGGTCTCGGTCCGGGTGGCCCAGTCGGCGGACGGGGGCAGCGTGAGGGTGAGCGTGCTGACGCTCTTCGCGCTGCCCAGGTCGGCCTGGAGCCACTGCGGGAAGGCGTTGTTGTTGCTCTCCCAGTAGCTGCCGGTGTTGCCGTCGGCGGTGTTGCCAGGCCCGTAGTTCTGGGTGGAGCTGCTCGCCGTCATGGTCGCGCCGAGCGCCAGGTTGCCGCCACCCGCCGCGGTGGCGGTACCGGTGAGGGCGATGACGAGCGGGCCGGCCGGGTCGTTCGAGGCGACGCTCACGCTGCCGGTGCGGGCCCCGGCGGCGGTCGGCCGGAACGTGACGGCCACGGTGCAGGAGGCGCCCGCGGCGAGGGTGGCGCCGCAGGTGGTGGTGTCGCTGAAGTCACCGGAGGCGGTGACGGCGCCCAGACTGGCCGTCGCGGTGCCGGTGTTGCTCACCGTGGTGCTCTTCGCCGGGCTGGTGGTGCCCACCGTCCGGCTGTCGAAGGCCAGGCTGCTCGGAGCTGCCGTGAGGGCCGGCGCGCCGGTGCCGCCGCCGCCCCCGGTGCTGCCGCCGCCGGAGTAGATCAGCAGTTCGGAGAACTGGGCGGCGGGCCAACTGGTGTTGCCGGTGACGTTGATCCGCAGGTACCGCACCGTGCCGGTCGGCAGCGCGATGGTCACGGTGTTGCCGGTCGCCGGGTCGAACGTGTACCCGGCCGAGGCCTTGAGCGTCGTCCAGGTGCCGCCGTCGGTCGAGCCCTGGACCGAGAGCGTCTGCGTACGGGCGCCCCAGGCGGTGGCGGGCGGGAGGTCCAACGTGAGCGAGCCGACCTGCTGGGCCGTACCGAGGTCGGCCTGGAGCCACTGCGGGAAGGCGTTGCTGTTGCTCTCCCAGTAGCTGCTGGTGTTGCCGTCGTTGGTGTTGGACGCCGGGAAGCCGCCGTTGGAGCTGCTCGCGGTGAGGGTAGCGCCGGCCGCGAGGTTGGTGGTGGCCGAGACGCCGGTACCGGTGAGCGTGGTGCCGACCGGAGTGGAGGTGGTGGAGTTGGCGATCGCGAGCGTGCCGCTCTGCGGCCCGCCGGCGGTCGGCGTGAAGGTCACGCTGACGGTGCAGGACGCACCGGCGGCCAGCGTGGCGCCGCAGGTGTTGGTCTGCGCGTACGGGCCGCTGACCGTGATCGAGGACAGCGTGGCCGCGGCCGTCCCGGGGTTGCCGACCGTGACGGTCTTCGCCGCGGTCGTGCTGCCGACCGCGACGTTGCCGAAGGCGAGCGAGCCCGGGTTGGCGGAGACCGGCGTGTGCACCACGGTGCCGCCGTCGGTGCCGACCAGCTGCACCGTGGTGGGGCCGCCGGGCCGGCTGTTCGGGATCGTCAGGGTACCGCTGGTGATGCCGGAGGTGGGCGCGGTGTAGGAGACGTCGACCTGGCACCACATGCCCGGGTCGGTGTCGTTGGCACCGTTCAGGCTGCCGCCGCAGGGCTTGGCCGGGTCGGGGGAGACGGTGAAGCCGCCGGTGGCGGAGATGCCGCCGAGCGTGGCCGCCGAGCGGCCGGTGTTGTAGACGGTCACCTTCTGGATCGCGGTGGCCGCGCCGACCCTGGCGTTCTCGAAGGTCACCGTGGACGGGAAGGCGGTGACCGGCGCGGCCCCGGGGAACCCGCAGGTCGGGGTGGCGGACCAGCCGGTGTTGCCGCTGCCGAGGCCGAGGGCGAAGCCGGAGCCGCAGTCCTCCACGCCGCCGACGCCGACGTTGGTGGCGGTCACGCCGGACACGGTGGCCGAGCCGGAGGTCTGGTTCTGGAAGACGTACGTGCCGACACCGTTGACGGTCTCGTTGCTGATGTGCACGCCGCTGATCGGCTTGCCGCCCTCCAGCGCGCCCTGGAACTGGTAGGCCTCGTAGGGGCTCTGGTCGATCTCGTTGCCGGAGACGTTGATCGTTCCGGTCATCGCCGAGTCGAGCGCGAAGAACCACATGGCGCCGACGCCGTAGTCCCAGCCCGGGTCGAACTGACCGGTGCGCACCAGCTTGTTGCCGCTGATGGTGGTCGTCCCGGCCAGTGCCACCGCGCCGAAGCGGTTGCCGACGTGGACGCCGCCGCCCCGGGTGACGGTGTCCTGGAGCAGGTTGTTGGTCACGCTGTTGTCCGAACCGCCGTACAGGGCGATGTTGTTGGCGAGACCGGGGGAGTCGACCGTGTTGTGGTCGAAGGTGTTGCCGCTGTCGTTGGTGGACGACCACATGGCCAGGCCGTCGTCCTGGGTGTTGCGCAGGAAGCTGTTGCGGACGGCCGAGTTGGTCACCCCGCCGTCGAAGTTGATGCCGTCGGCGAGGGTGTCCTGGATACGCATGTTCTGGAACGTCAGGTTGGTCGTCGCGCCGACCACCCAGGCGCCCACCTTGGCGTTCTGGATCCAGACGTCGGAGATCGTGGTGTTGTTGAACCCACCGTTGAAGCCGTTGACCGAACCGTCGCTGTCGTCACGCGAGTTGACGTTGCCGAAGATCGACAGGTCGTGCACCGTGACGTTGGTGGTCTGGCCGACGTTCCCCTGGAACTCCACGTTGTGGCCGGTCAGCTTCGTGTACCACTGGCCGGCGCCGGCGACGCCGACCCGGTTGAGGCCGATCGGCGCGGTGATGTTGTACAGGCCCTGCGGCAGGTAGACGCCGGTGCCGGCGGCCGAGGCGTCGTTGACGGCCTGCTGGAGCTTGGTGGTCGCGTCGGCGACACCGGAGCTGTCGATGTTGTACGGCGCCTGGGTGACGTCCAGGTACCCGGCGGGCTTCGGCAGCGGCGCGGCCACGTTCTCGAAGTCGGCCGTGTTGATCGCGTACCAGGGAGCGGTGTCGTTCGCGTCGACCTGGAGCTTCACCACCGTCCCGGCGGGCAGCACGGACGGGAACATCGTCCGGACGTCGTCGTAGAAGTCGTGCGGCACCGCGCTCTGCGGATCGCCCACGTCGGCCGGGTTGTTGGTGAACGTGTACGCCCCGTAGAGCCAGCTGTTCCTGGAGGTCAGCTGGAGGTCCTGGGTCTTGGTGCCGTTGACGTAGACGCTCAGCGGCGCGGTCAGGCCGGTGCCGTCGAGCGAGTCCGGGATGGAGTAGTGGAAGTCCACGGCGTTGGCCGGCGCGGTCAGCGTGAACTGCACGTACTTGCCCTGGCCCACCAGCTGCACGGCCTGGCGGCCGGTGGCCTCGGAGGCGAGCGTGCCGTAGGTGTAACTCGGGGCCAGGACATTGCCGTTGGTGGCCGCGTTGGCGGCCAGGTACTCGGTGAACGGGGTGGCGGCGCCGGGTGGGGTGGCGGCGCCCGCGGTGGCGGGCAGCGCCAGCACCGGCACGGTGGCCAGCAGCGCGGCGCTGGTGAGACCCGCCGCCCAGCGGCGGACGGCGCGGGTCGGATGGTGGAACACGCAAGGGCTCCTACGGCTCGGATGGGGCTGGGTGGGGGTGGTCGGCCGCACCGCCGCCCCTCAGCGGCGACGCGGCCGTCGGTGCCAGCCACGCGGGAGCTGCGCCCGAGGTGTCGTCGGCGTGCCGTCCCTCCGTCGGTGGCGGCACGCCCGCCCGGTACAAGCCGCTTGTGGCGGGGCTCACTTAACCATCGCCAACAGATACTCTCAATATCTCGATCGATATTTGCAAAAACTTGACACATCTTCGAGTCTGCATGACGTGCCCGAGGGTGGCGCGCGTCGCCTCCGCGGAATACCCGGGAACGCCACGGGTGGTCGCTCGAACACCGGCTCGGAGGGCGCGGCGCCGAGGGCGCGGCCCGCTCCGTGCCTGCGCGGGATTTGCCCTGGAGTGCGCTCCAATGTTCAGACTGAGGGCATCCGCGGACGCCGGCCCCCTTGCCCGGCGGTACCGGCTCCCGACAGAAGAGAGCAGCGCCATGGACAGCACCCGTCCCGTCGTCCTGATCACCGGCACGTCCAGCGGCATCGGCCTGGAAACCGCCGTGGCCGCGGCCAGGGCCGGCCATCAGGTGATCGCCACGATGCGCGACCCCGGTCGGGACGCCGCCCTGCGCGCGGCGGCGGAGGCCGCGGGCGTGGCCGACCGCGTCGAGGTCGGCCGACTGGACGTCACCGACCCGGCCTCGGTGGCCGCCTGCGTGAGCGCCGTGGTCACCGATCACGGACGGCTCGACGCGCTGGTGAACAACGCGGGCGCCGGTCACGTCGGGACCTTGGAGATCGACGGTGTGGCGAAGGCGCGCGAGGTGATGGAGGTCAACTACTTCGGGGTGCTGGCCGTCACGGAGGCCGCGCTGCCGCACCTGCGGGCCGCGAAGGGCCGGGTCGTCACCGTCAGCAGCGTGGGCGGCGTGGTCGGCCAGCCGTTCAACGAGGCGTACTGCGCGGCCAAGTTCGCGGTCGAGGGGTTCATGGAGTCGCTGCACCCGGTCGCGGCGGCCGTCGGGGTCGCGGTGGTCCTGGTCGAACCGGGCGCGGTGGCCAGCGAGTTCGTCCGCAACGTGGGGGCCGGTGGTCCGCTCGAGGAGCGCGCCGCGGCGGCGGGCCCCTACGCCCCGGCGATGGTGGCCTACCTCGACCGGACCGCCAACGCGTTCGCGTCCGCGCAGACGGCCGCCGAAGCGGCCGCCGTGGTGGTCGCCGCGCTGACCGCCGAGCGGCCGGCCCTGCGGATCCAGACCTCCGAGGCCGCGGCGGCGTTCGTCGGCGCCAAGCTCGCCGACCTGGACGGCGGCAGGATCACCACGATGACGGCGGGCTGGATCGCCTGATCGCCCGTCGGCGCTCAGTGCTCGGCGGCGGGCGCCACCGAGGCGTGCAGCAGCAGGTCCCGCAGCGCCGTGGCGCTGTCCGACGGCTCGGCGGGGGTGAGGACGACCTGGTCGGCGGTGGTCGAAGGGCCGGTGAGGGGGATGACGCGCAGGCCGGGTGGCCGGTGGTCGAGCGCGGATTCGACGGCGATGCCGATGCCCGTTCCCGCGGCGACGTGAGCGGCGATGGCCTGCACGCTGTCGGCGGTCCTGATGATGCGCAGGTCGGCTCCGCCGAGGTGGAACGCGGCCAGCAGGCGGTCGCAGAGACCGCTGTTGATCTGGTGGGGCCAGGTGAGCAGGTCGGTGGTGGACAGTTCGGACGCGCTCAGCTCGGTACGCCCGGCGAGGGGGTGGGCCGCGGGTACGAGCGCCATGAACCGCTCGGTGGAGAGCACCCGCGCGCGTACGCCGGTGATGTCGCCGGTCGCCCAGCCGATGCCCAGCCCGATCGTCCCGGCCCGCAGGGCGGTGAGCTGGGCGGTGGTCGGCATCGCCTCCGGCACGATCGTCACGTCGGGAAGGCGGTCGCGCAGTCGCGGCAGGCAGCGCAACAGCAGTTGGTGGCCGGTGTACTCGGCGTGGCCGACGACGAGGGCGGTGTCGGCCCGGCCGCCGGCGGCCAGGGAGCGTCCGCGCTGCTGGAAGCGGCGCAGTTGGGCCAGGGTGGCGTGGGCGTCGGGCAGCAGCGCCTCGCCGAGATCGGTCAGTGACACCCGGCGGCTGGTGCGGTGGAACAGCCGCCCGCCCAGGGCGTTCTCCAGCCGCCTGACGGCGTCGCTGACGGTGGGCTGCCCCCGGTGCAGCCGCGTGGCGGCGCGGCCGAAGTGCAGCTCTTCCGCGACGGCGACGAATGCTTCCAGTTCCATCCTGTCCACCGGAGCAGGCTAACCCGATCGATCGGTGCGACCGATCGCTGGGTGCCGGAGTTCGGCGTTGATGGTCTGCCGTGCGCGGGCTGTGATGGGGCGACAGGGATTTCCGCACGAACGGGAGCAGTGAGAAGCAGATGACAGTCAATGAGGTCGACCGTGAGCACGACGCGCCGGTGGTCACGGTGACGGTGGTCCACCACTCGGTGCACGGGCACACCCGGGTGCTGGCCGAACACCTCGCCGCCGGGGCGCGGCTGGTGCCGGGCGCCCGGGTGCACCTCGTCGAGATCAGGCCCGAGGACGTCACCGCCGGCCGGTGGCACGATGCGCGGGTGCTGGCGCTGCTCGACCGCTCCGACGCGATCGTCCTCGGCTGCCCGACGCTGATGGGCAGCGTGTCGGCGGTGTTCAAGGCGTTCATGGAGGCGGCGTTCACGCCGTTCACGACGCAGGCGTGGAAGGACAAGCTGGCCGGAGGTTTCACCATGTCCGCCTCGCAGAGCGGAGACAAGCTGGCGGTCCTGGAGCAGCTGGCGGTCTTCGCCGCGCAGATGGGCATGCAGTGGATCGGCGTGGGCGACATGCCGGGCAACAACTGGAGCGGTGGCGCCCGTGACGACGTGAACCGGCTGGGCTCGTGGCTGGGCCTGATGAGCCAGAGCCACGCCGACCAGGGGCCGGAGCACGCCGGATCGCGCGGTGACCTGATCACCGCGCAGCGGTACGGCGAGCGGATCGCCCGGCTGGCCCAGCGTTGGGTCAACGCCGTGCCGTACGACACGCCCCGGACGACCGAGCACGAGGCCCGCGCGCTGTCGGCCTCCTTGAGGGAGACGGCCGCCGCGCCGGCGGCGCTGACCGGCGCCTGACCTCGCAGATGGCCCCGCACCGGCGGCGTCCGGACCGGGCGAGGCGTGCGGGCCGGGCGAGGCGTGCGGTCCGTGACGGGAGGGACGGCACCCCTCCTCCCCGGCGGGGGCCGGCGCCCGCCCGGATGGCGGGCGGAGGTGTTCACGGTCCGGTGTTCACGGCCCGTGCGCGCGGCGAGGTGTTCACCGCCCGGTGTTCACTCCGGATTCGGCCGTCCTCACGTCGATGTGGTCGGCGCCGGAGAGGACGGAGGCCAGTTCGGGAGTGGTGTCGATGATGCTCATGAGGTGTGCCCTCCTCGGTACGGGGGAGCGACGCGGGGGAGTCAGGAGGCCGACCGGTCCAGCAGCGGAAGCAGCAGCTCGTACACTCCACGCTTCCGGGGTGGGTCCGGCCGTCCGGCCGACCGGGGATCCCGGCCCGATGTTCGACAGCTGGCCAGGTGAGCGGGACACTGGGCGGATGGACACGCGCAGCAGGCACCATGTGACGGTCGTGGGTCGGGACGAGGGGCCGTCCTTGGTGCTGGCCCACGGCTTCGGGTGCGATCAGAACATGTGGCGCCTGGTGCTGCCCGCGCTCGCGGAGCAGTTCCGGGTGGTGCTGTTCGACCACATCGGCGCGGGCGGGTCGGACGCCTCGGGGTGGAGCGAGCAGCGGTACTCCTCGCTGGACGGCTACGCCGACGACGTGCTGGAGATCCTGGCGGAGCTGGACCTGCGGGACGTGGTGTTCGTCGGGCACTCCGTCAGCGCCTCCGTGGGGGTGCTGGCCGCGGTACGGGACCCGGCGCGCTTCGCGAAGCTGGTGCTGCTCAACCCCTCCCCGCGGTTCATCGACGAGGACGGCTACCGCGGTGGCTTCAGCCACGACGACATCGAGGAGCTGCTGGAGTCGCTGGAGAGCAACTACCTGGGGTGGTCGGCGACGATGGCCCCGGTCATCATGGGCAACGAGGAGCGCCCCGAGCTCGGCCGGGAACTCACCAACAGCTTCTGCCGGATGGACCCGAAGATCGCCCGGGTCTTCGCCCGGGCCACCTTCCTCTCCGACAACCGCGCCGACCTGCCGCACGTGACGGTGCCCACCCTCGTGCTGGACTGCGCGCAGGACGCCATCGCCCCACCCGAGGTCGGCGCCTACGTCCACGCGCAGATCCCCGGGAGCCGCCGCGAGACGCTGGCCGCCACCGGCCACTGCCCCCAGCTGAGTGCGCCCGAGGCCACCGCCGCCGCGATCCGCGCGTTCGCCGGCGGCTCCAGGTGATGTCGCGCGTCGGCGAATCCCGCGAGGGCGGATCCGGCGCGGAGGGGCACGGCGCCGCGGCGTTCACCGCCCTGCTCGAGGACAGTGCCGAGGACCTCTACGACAACGCCCCGTGCGGCTATCTCTCCACCCTCATGGACGGCACCCTCGCCAAGGTCAACACCACCCTGCTGAAATGGCTCGGCCACTCCCGCGAGGACCTGGTCGGACGGCGCCGCTTCGCCGACCTGCTCACGGTCGGCGGAAAGCTCTACCACGAGACGCACTTCGCGCCGCTGCTCGCGATGCAGGGCGAGGTCGGCGGCGTCGCCCTGGACCTGAAGACCGCCGACGGCGGCCGGCTGCCGGTCCTGGTCACCTCCACCGTCAAGCGGGGTTCCGACGGGCAGCCGCTGCTGATCCGCACCACCCTCTTCGACGCCCGCGACCGCCGGGCCTACGAGATGGAGCTTCTGCGGGCCCGCGAGGAGGCCGACGCCCTTCGCCAGGACGCCGAACAGGCGCGCCGGGAGGCGGAGCTCCAGCGTCAGGAGGCGGAGCGGGCCCGCGACCAGGCGCAGGCCGCGTCCCGGCTGCTGGAGGTGGAACGCGACCGCCTGCGCGTCCTGGCGACGACCCTGCAGCGCACCCTGCTGCCGCCGGCCCTGCCCGCCGTCCCCGGCCTGGAGGTCGCGGCCCGCTACCACGTGGCCTCCACCGACGAGGTCGGCGGCGACTTCTACGACCTGTTCCCGCTCGGGGGCGGGCAGTGGGCGTTCTTCCTCGGCGACGTCTGCGGCAAGGGAGCGGCGGCCGCCGCCGTCACCTCCCTGGCCCGCTACACCCTGCGTGCCGCCGCGCTCGCCGACAGCGACCCCGGCGCAGTCCTGGCCCACCTCGACGCCGTCATGCAGAACACCTACACCGGCCTGGACACCCGGTTCTGCACCGTCGTGCACGGCCTGCTCACCCCCGACCCGGCCGGGCAGGGCGCGGGCTTCACGCTGACGCTCGCCAGCGGCGGCCACCCCCCGGCCCTGCTCCTGCACGCCGACGGCACGGCCACCTACCGGCCGACCCCGGGTGGGCAGCTCATCGGCGTCATCCCCGACGCCCACATCGCCACCACGACCCTGCACCTGGCCCCCGGCGACACCCTGCTGCTCTACACCGACGGCCTCACCGAGGCCCACACCGAGAGCGACGGCCGCTACGGCGACGAGGCCCTCCTCGTCCACGCCGCCCGGCTCGCCCCGACCACCGCGTCCGCCCTCCTCGACTCGCTCGTCGAGCTGCTGGCAGGCTTCGGCGCCGGCGTGGACGACGACACCGCGCTGGTCGCGCTGAGCGTCCCGATCAGCAGGCGGGGCCCCCGATGAGCGAGCTGACCCTCACCGTGACCACCGCCGGACAGGGGGCGGTGATGGCGATCCGAGGTGACCTCGACTTCCACAGCGCGCCCCGCGTCCGCGAGGCGCTGGCCGACCTCCGGCTGGCGCCGGGCGGGCGACTGGTACTCGATCTCGGGGGCCTCACGTTCTGCGACTCCTCCGGGATCAGCGTCCTGGTGGCGGCGCACAACCACACCCAGGGCCTGCGGGCCGAGACCGTGCTCGCCGACGTCCCCACCGGCGTCAGCCGCATCCTGGGCGTGGTCGGACTGGAGCGGGTCATCGCGCAGTACGCCGACACCCGGGCCGCCACCGCCGGTTGGACGCAGGCCGCGACCTGACGATTGGCCGGGACGCCCCGCGACCTCCCCGTGGGGTGCGGGGCCGGACGGCAGTGGACCCGACCCCCGGTACGGTCGTGCGACCAGCCGCCGACCGGGCACACCGGTGGTCCGCCGCAGCAGCCACAGCAGCAGCCGCCGCAGCAGCAGCCGCCGCCGCAGCCGACAATCGGCGGTCCGATCGAGGGACGGCGTCGCGTTTCGAGCCCCTCCACCGCCTGTCCGGCCGGTCCGGTCAGCCGAGCGGCTGGGCGTGCACGGGCATGTCCGGCGCGGGGTAGCGGCCGACGGCGACCAGGTAGGCGATGCCGTCCGGAGTGATCTCGACCTCGATGCCCCCCTCGCCGACGTAGAGGGGCTGGCCGCGCGGTCCGAGGGTCCCGTGCCACTGCACGAGGGCGGTCTCCTGCCGGGCGTGGCAGCCCTGGGGGCCGGGGAAGGTGATCAGCCAGCGTCTGGGAGTGTCCGTCACGATGATCACGATCCTTCTGCCCCCACCGGGGTGGCCCCACGCCAAGTGTGCACCCGACAGGGGCCGGCCATGCCGGGATCATGACGCCTCCCCCCTCGCCGGGCACGCCGGAGGGGCCCCGCGCACGGTGGTCACGCCCAGGTCAGGTGCCGGTTCCGGGTGACGCGGGTGCTCCCGCCTCCCCGACGGGGTGAGCGAGGGCCCGTCGAGTGCGACTACCGCGCGAAAGGCGGGTATGCGTTGCCCTGACGGGAGCACTAGCTGCCCGAATCCTCTCCCGTCCCGGGCATCCCGGCCCTGCTCGAACCGAAGGAGTTCCCCGATGGACGCGATCGTGCCGCTGAAGCACGACCACGAGAGGGTGGAGGTCCGACGCCCCGCGCGACCCTCCCGAGGCCCCCGGCGCCCGCGACTGATCCGCCCCCCGCGGCGACCGCCCCGTCATCGCGTCGGCGGCCCCTCGCGACGGTTCGACGAAGGAGACACGTGCCCCCCGACCAGGTGACCCCCCAGGACCCGGTGCGGCAGTACCCCCGCCCCGACTTCGCCGCGCAGAGCCAGCCGCATCCCGGATCCGGTGCGCGGATGGATCCCGAACCGGACCACGGCGAGCAGAGCTACCGCGGCAGCGGCCGCCTCACCGGCAGAAAGGCGCTGATCACCGGCGGTGACTCCGGCATCGGGCGGGCCGTCGCGCTCGCGTTCGCCCGGGAGGGCGCCGACGTCGCGTTCTGCCACCTGCCGGCCGAGGAGGACGACGCCCGCGAGACGACCCGGCTGGTCGAGGAGGCCGGTCGGCGCGCCCTCGCGGTGGCGGGCGACGTGCGTGAGGAGCAGTTCTGCGCGGACCTGGTCACCCGTACGGTCGACACGCTGGGCGGCCTGGACATCCTGGTGAACAACGCCGCCTACCAGATGTCCCAGCCCGACGGGCTCGCCGCGATCAGCACCGACCAGCTCGACCGGGTGATGAAGACCAACGTGTACGCCATGTTCTGGCTCTGCCGGGCGGCGCTCCCGCACCTTCGCCCGGGGGCGTCCGTCATCAACACGGCGTCCGTCCAGGCCTACAGGCCCAGCCCGCACCTGCTGGACTACGCCGCCACCAAGGGCGCGATCGTCACCTTCACCCAGGGGCTGGCCCAGCAGCTCGCCCCGGAGGGCATCCGCGTCAACGCCGTCGCCCCGGGGCCGGTGTGGACGCCGCTGATCCCGGCGACGATGGCCCCCGACAAGGTGGCCGCGTTCGGCCGGCAGTCTCCGCTGGGGCGCCCGGCGCAGCCGGCCGAGATGGCTCCGGCCTACGTGTTCCTCGCTTCGCAGGAGGCGAGCTACATCACCGCCGAGATCGTCAACGCCACCGGCGGCACACCCCTGTGACCGCGCCGGCCCGATGATGCGCACGCGCCGCTCGCGGGTCGGGCCGGGGCCCGGATGTCAGGAGCCGGGCGGGTGGCCCGGATGTTAGGAGCCGGGCGGGTGGGGCAGGCGAACCGGGGGAGAGCGGAGCGTCGCTCCCCCCGAGGGCCGCACGGCCGAGGCCGCGGTGTCCCGTCGTCCGCGGTACGGGCGCCGGCCCCGCACGGGGCCGGCGCCCGTACCGGACAGCCGGGGGACCACTCGCGAAGGAGGCCCGCGTCATGGACGCCGACACACAGGGGAAGCAGTTCGAACTGCTGGGGATCTACCTCAACGATCACCTGATGGGCGCCTTCGGCGGTACCGAACTGGCCCGCAGGATCGCCCAGGAGCAGTCACCGGGAGATCTGCAGCGCCTCGCCGCCGACATCGCCGAGGATCGCGACGACCTGGTGCGCATGATGCGCAGGCTCGGTGTCCCGGTGCGCCGATACCGGCAGTGGCTGGGTATCGCGGGCGAGCGCCTGGGGCGCGCCAAACTGAACGGGCGCCTGCTGCACAGGTCGCCGCTCAGCGACCTGGTGGAGCTGGAGGCCATGCGTACCGGCGTCGAGGGCAAGGCCGCCCTGTGGCGTGCCCTGCGCCCGCTCGCCGGTGCGGGCGGGCCGCTGGGCCCCGCGGAGCTGGACCGTCTCGCCGACCGGGCCCGGTCGCAGGCCGCCACCCTGGAGGCGCACCACGCGTCCGTGAGCGCCCGGCTGTTCCCCTCGGAGGCCCTCGCCCCGTCCCGGGCGGCCCGCCCGTGAGCGGACCGGCCGGGAGAGGGCGGGACGTGGGTCCTCAGATGGCGCCGCCGTAGAAGGGGCCGTAGTACGCGTTGTAGATGTCCTGGTAGTCGGTGTCCGCGTCGTGCGTGTGCGGGTCGAACTCGGGGCCGCTCTTGATCTCGTCCTTGGTGCGGTCGACGTGGACCTTCCGGTCGCCCCGGTCGACCCGCAGGACGGTGCCGGCGGGGAGCAGGACGTGCCTGCCGAAGATCCACGGGCCGGTGTCCACCACCAGGTACTGGGAGCCGGCCTGCTCCGACAACGTGTCGATCTTTCCGATGTGGCCGTCGGTGGCCTCCACGTGGAATCCCACCAGGTCGCTGCCGGAGACGTGGCCGGCCGTCGAACGGAACTCCCAGATCTCGGTGCCGCTCATGCGGTCTCCTTCGCTCGATGCGCCGCACCGGGCCGATCCCGGGCACGATCGCCGCTGACCCGCCGCCTGCCCGCCCACGTCCCGTCCATGCTCCGTCCCGGCGCGGACGCGACGATCGGCGAAGGCGAGCGACCAGCGGGGCGGACCGGCCGGGTGGCTCGTCCGCCTCGGCGACGCCCCGGGAGGCGGCTGTCAGGACGCGGGCCTCGGCCGGCCGTCGTGCGGATCTTGTTCAGCCGGCGGTCCAGGACCTCCTGCGGGGCCTTCGGCCCGGCGCCGCCGGGCAGCGGGGTCGGGCCGCCGGGCACCGGGCCGGGAGAGAACACGGCGACGACGCTGCCCTGCCGGACGACCCTCACCTCCCGCGTCTGCCCGTCGGAGGTGAGGGTGTGGGAGACCGCCTCCTCGCCGAGCTTCGGTGAGGAGGCGGGACGGGCCGGGACGGGCCGTGGACGGCGGGCCGGACCCCGGCCGTCGGGTGCGACGGCCGGGTCCGGCGGGTGGCTGCCACCGCGCCGGCTACTGCGCGCCGGCCGCCTGCCTGAGCCGGGCGGTCAGTTGCTCCGTCGTCAGGGCGTGACCGGCGGCGTCCGACAGCTTGACCGTGGTGCCGTCGAGCCTGACGGTGGGCGTGCCGGTGACGCCGCTGCTCTCGAAGGCGGCGGCGACCTCGGCCGCCCACGGTGCGTAGGTGCCCTCGGTGACGGCCTTGGTGAACGCCTCGGTCCTCAGCCCCGGCACCTGCCCGGCCAGCGCGAGGATCCGGTTGACGTCCCCGAAGCCGTCCTCCCGCTCCTCCGGCTGGTTGGCGTAGAGGACATCGTGGAACTGCTTGAACTTGTCGACGCCCTCGTTGAGCGCCGCGCCGGCGGCGGCGAGGGCGGTGTGCGAGCCCCGGCCGCCGAGGCCGGCGTCGAGAAAGGCCGCCAGGTGGTACTCGATCCTGTACGTGCCGTCGTCCGCCAGCTGCTGTACGGCCTGACCGTGAGCCGCCTCGAAGGACTTGCAGATCGGGCAGCGGAAGTCCTCGAACACCTGCAGCGTGTGCGGGGCGTCGGCCTTGCCGTAGACGATCACGGTGCCGTCCGGGCCGGTGCTGTTGGCGGGGACGACGAGCGGCGCGGCGGTCCCGCCCGCCCGGCCGGTGCCGCCACCGGGCACGGTCGCTGCGAGGGGCGTCCGGCCGTCGTCGGCGAGGCCGATGGCGAGGGCGGCGCCGCCGGCGAGGGCCAGGACCGCCAGGACGCTCACGCCGACGAGGATCCGACGACGGGTCCGGGCGGCGAGTGCCTCCCTGCGGTGTGCCTCCCGGAGGCGCTCACGGGCGGCCGGCGTGGCGGCCGGAACGGCGACCGGCGTTGCGTGGTGCTGGTGCTGGGGCTGGCTCATGGGTCACTCCTGTACGGGGTGCGCCGGCGCGGTCGGGTGCGGGCGCGCCGGCCCGACCCGCTGGGCGGGTGCGTGGGATGGGCGGGCACACGTGCGCGCTAACGGGCGCGAGGATGCGGGCGGGTCCGGAGGGCGGGCCGACGGATCGTCAGCAGGCCGGCACGAGAACCGGCGGACCGCGCCGGGGCGCCGGGCCGAGCAGCGCGTCCGTGCGGTGCGGGCGCGGCAGGTCCCGTACCGGTGGGGGCACCCGCAACACCGGGCGGCCGGGCACCGGAGCGAGCGGCAGGAGCAGGCGCAGCGGCGCGGCGAGCGATCGCCGCAGGACGCGCAGGGCGCTCGCCAGTGCGGTGAGCGCGGCGTCGCCGAGGCGCAGCCAGAGGGCGGCGAGCAGGGCGACCGCCAGGTGCACCAGCAGCAGGAGCAGTCGGGTTGCGGCGGGCGACAGCGGCCCGGAGGGGCCGAACTGGCCGGAGAACAGCGAGCCGTCCACCGAACCGCCCCCGCACACCAGCAGGTTCACGCCGCGTACCGGGAGGTGACCCGCGTCCTGGACCGGGGCGCAGGTGCTCTGCCCGAGGTTGAACGCGGTGTTGAGCAGTAGCTCGACCGGGATCATCACCGCCGAGATGTGCGGGAGCCGCCGCTCGGATCCGGCCAGTGCGGCCGCGAGGAGGAAGACCACCACGGCGGCCTCGGCCACCAGGCCGAGCGGGAGCGGGCGTCCGGTGACGACCACCTGGCCCGACGCGGACAGCGACACGGCGAGCGCGGTGAACACCGCGGCCCGCAGGGCCCTGATCGCGCGGGAGGAGGTCATGGTTCGGGAGTATGCCATGCGGGCGGGGCCCCTCACGAGGGTGCCTCCGGTCCGCGGCACCGGTGGTCGTACGGGTGCCGTCGTTTCGGCTGTCTGTTCGTCAGGATGGCTCCCCGGCTTCACCCCTGGGGTGGTTTGCGATGCGCCGTCGGGGTGATCACGGGTCGGCCGCCGTCGGAGCGGCTACAGAATCGGCCGATGGACAACGCCCCGCACTCATCCCAGTCCCCCTACGGGGCGCCGCTCGCGCCGGTGTCCCGACCGACCGATCTCGGCCACGCGCCACAACAGGCCCAGCCCGCGCACCGCTCCGATCCGGCGCACACGTCGGACACCGCGCACAACACCACCGACCCTTCGCACGCTCCCTTGCACACGCACGCTCCGTCGCACCCGTCACCGCCCACGCGGACACCCGGGCCGTCGCACACCTCGCACCCGCCACAGCCGCCCGAGCAGCACCCCCCGCACCCGCCGCACCCGCCCGAGGTGCACCGGCCACCGTGCGAGCCCCCTCCGCCCCCTCCGCCCTGCCCACCGCCCCAGCCCGATCCACCGCCCCAGCCGACGCCACCGCCGGTGCCCTCGCCTCCCGCGCCGGTGCACCCGCCGGACCCGCCGGCGCCCCCGGCCCCGCCCGCTCCACCGCCGCCCCCTCCACCGCCGCCGGTCAAGGCCGCCCCGGCTCCCGTCCCGGCGGCGCCCGTCCCGCCGAAGCCGGCGGCGGCAAAGCCGGCTCCCCTGAAGGCGGTGCCGGTGAAGGCGGTCGAGGCGCCCCGTCCGCCTACCCCGCCCCCGCCGGCCGCTCCCGTGCCGACGCCGCTCGCCACGACGGCGGTTGCCGCGCCGCCGCCGATCGCGGCGCCGCCGCCCACCCTGGACCCGGTGGTGTGGTCCGTCGTCCTGCTCGTCACCGTCCTCGTGCCGGCGGCCCTCGCCGCCATCTTCCACACCCCGACCAGGAGTCGCAGATGAATCCCGCTCCGCTCATCGGTGCCGTCGCCGCGGCGACGATGGCCCTCGCCGCACTCACCGTGGCGCACCGCCTGCGCCCCGCCCTCCCCGAGGGGGAGGAGGCGGACGGCCCGCACCCCGTGCTGTCCACCATCGGCGGCGGCCTGCTCTCCGGCTTCGTGCTGCTGACCGGCTTCCTGGTCGCCACCGGCTGGGCCGCGCACACCACCAACGTGGTCCCGCCGGTCGGGCTCTACGCCGCCGACCTGGCCGCCGGCTGCGCCGTCCTGGCGTACCCCTCGCTCGCCGGGCTGCCGTTCACGGGCCGGCACGCGACCGCGGTGGCGCTGTTCGGCGCCCTGGTCGGGTACACCCTCTCGTTGGCGATCCAGCTCCGGCCGTGACTCCCCGGCGGCGTCGCCCGCCCCGGCCCGCGGAGCGGATCCACCCGTGATCCGGTGCTTCGGACCACCCGTGATCCGGTGCTTCGGACCGCCCGGAGGCAGCGGCCCGTGAGGGGTGAGCCGTTTGTCGGCGCCCGTGACCCAGGGTGGGCGCGGGCGCCCGCCCGGTCAGGGGCCGGGGGGTTCCGGCGCCGGATCCAGGCCCGCCGTGCGGGCGGCCGTCCGCAGCACGTCCCGGAGCATGACGGGGGTGAGGCGGCCGGTGTGGGTGTTGCGCGGGCTGACGTGGTAGCAGCCGTACAGCTCCAGCGGAGCGCCGCCGTCGGCGGCCGGCAGTTGGACGTGCGCGCCGTGTCCGAAGGCCGGCCTCGGGCGGGGCGACTGCCAGCCCGCGGCGGACAGCGCGGGCAGCAGGGCCTGCCAGGCGAAGCCGCCCAGCGCGACCACGGCGCGGACGGTCGGGCGCAGCAGGGCCAGCTCGCGGGCGATCCACGGTCGGCAGGTGTCGCGCTCGGCCGTGGTCGGCCGGTTGTCGGGCGGTGCGCAGCGGACGGGGTCGGTGATCCGCACGCCGGACAGCTCCAGGCCGTCCCCGTGGCGGACGGACTCCGGGCGGTTGGCCAGCCCGAGGCGGTGCAGCTCGGCGTAGAGGAGGTCGCCGGACGGGTCCCCGGTGAAGATCCGCCCGGTGCGGTTGGCGCCGTGCGCGGCGGGGGCCAGGCCGACCAGGACCAGGGCGGCGTCGCGCGGGCCGAAGCCGGGGATGGGGCGGGCCCAGTAGTCCCAGTCCCGGTACGACCTCCGTTTGGTGCGGGCGGCCTCCTCGCGCCAGGCGACCAGGCGCGGGCAGGCCCGGCAGCCGGTCACCGCGGTGTCCAGTGCGGCCAGGTCCGTGCTGACGGCGGCGGTGGCGGCAGGGTGGTCGGGGTGCTGGGGGTCGTCGGTGTGCCCGGTGTGCCCGGTGTGCCCGGGCCGGAGGTCACGGTCGGCGGGCGGCTGGTCCGGCATGCCCCGATCCTATCCAGGCGGGCCGGCCGTACCGCGCGCCTACCGGACGGCCCCTCGGGGTCGGGCCCGGTGGGCCGCGCACCGCCGTCCGGGCGGCCGGAGGCGTAGCGTGGAAGCGGCTGTTCCGACGATCGTCGGCCCGGGCCGGCGGGGCCCGGGGCAGGGCGGCGTACGTGGTACCGAGGTGATCGACGATGTGGGTGGTCGATGCGGTGCTGGTGCTGGTGTTGGTTCTCGGCCTGTGGGCGGGGCTGAGCTTCCGGGTGGTCCAGCAGTTCCAGCGGGGTGTGGTCTTCAGGTTCGGCCGGGTGCGCGAGCAGGTGCGCCAGCCGGGTGTGGTGATGCTGCTGCCGGTCGCCGACCGGCTGCGGAAGGTGAACGTGCAGATCGTGACGATGCCGATCCCGGCCCAGGAGGGCATCACCCGGGACAACGTGACCGTCCGGGTGGACGCGGTGGTGTACTTCCGGGTGATGGATCCGGTCCGGGCGACGGTGAACGTGCAGGACTACGGCTTCGCGATCTCCCAGGTGGCGCAGACCTCCCTGCGGTCGATCATCGGCAAGAGCGAGCTGGACGACCTGCTGGCCAACCGGGAGCCGCTGAACCAGGGGCTCGAACTGATGCTTGACACGCCGGCGATGGGGTGGGGCGTGGAGATCGACCGGGTGGAGATCAAGGACGTGGCGCTGCCCGAGTCGATGAAGCGCTCGATGTCCCGGCAGGCGGAGGCGGAGCGGGAGCGCCGGGCGCGGATCATCACGGCGGACGGCGAGTTCCAGGCCTCGGCCCGGCTCTCGGAGGCGGCGGCGGTCATGAGCGCGACGCCTGCCGCGCTCCAACTGCGTCTGCTCCAGACGGTCGTGGAGGTGGCGGCGGAGAAGAACTCGACACTGGTCCTGCCGTTCCCGGTGGAACTGCTGCGGTTTCTCGACAGTGCCACCGAGGCCAACGGCCGGGTGGCGGCGCAGGCGGCCGGCGCCGGCGCCGGAACGGAGCAGACGCCGACGACGACGGTCGACGGGCTGGACGCCGCACACCTGCTGAAGGGCGTGGAGCAGCTCGAACTCCCGCCGTTGGAGGATCTGTTGGCGCACTCGTCGGTGGAGGCCCCCGACGCCGAGCGGCCCTCGGCCGACGTCCAGGCCAACGTCCAGGCCAACGGTCGGACGCCCGGGCCGGCCAAGGGGCAGGAGCCGGGCGCCGCGCGGGAGCCGTGAGGCCCGGTGGCGCTCCGGCGGGGGCCGGACCACGATGGAGTGACCGGGGAGGGGCGAGCACGTCAGGAGGCCCGACCATGACCAGAGCCGGCGACATCATGCACACCGGGACGGAGTGCGTCGACGAGCACGACACCCTTGCCGACGCCGCCCGGATCATGCGGGAGAGAGACGTCGGGGCACTGCCGATCTGCGGGAAGGACCAGAAGCTGCTGGGCATCCTCACCGACCGCGACATCGTGCTCAAGTGCGTGGCCGAGGGCCGCGATCCCGGGGAGGTGACCGCCGGGGAGATGGCCGAGGGTCGCCCGATGGTGATCGAGGACGACGAGGACACCGACCAGGTGCTCAGGGTGATGGAGCAGTACCGGGTCCGCCGGCTGCCGGTGATCAACCACCCGGACCACAAGCTGGTCGGGATGATCAGCGAGGCGGACATCGCCAGGGGGCTGCCGCAGGCCCGGCTCGCCGAGTTCGTGACGGCGATCTGCGCCAGGTAGACCCGCCCCCGCCCGGGGCGGGGCGCTCCGCACCCGCCCTGGCCGCACCCGCCCCGCCCGTACGCCGCGCGTGAGCGCGTGACGCGTACGGGCGGGGCGGGTGCGGAGCGTTCGCGGCTCCGACGCCGGTCGGGCCCTGCGCCCGGCCGGTCCGGTGCGCGCGCGGCCGGTCCGGTACCCGGCCGGTCCGGTGCGAGCCGGACCGGCCGGGGCGGCATCAGCTGCAGGTGATGCTGAGCGAGGTGTTGGCCCTGCAGGTCCGGGAGGCGCTGTCGTCGGTGGCGACCGGGTCGGCCGGAGCGCTCGCCGTACGGGTGGCCGTGACGGTGAACGTCCGGGAGGTCAGCAGGCCGACCGGGACGGAGAAGTGCCGGGTCACGCTCGCTCCGCTCGCCAGCGCCGCCAGGGTGCAGGTCACCTTGCCGCCGGCCACCGTGCAGTCGGTGGAGGTCGCGGTGGTCGGCGACGTCAGCGGCACCGTGACGGTGCCCGAGGTCAGGGCCGAGGGGCCCCGGTTGGTGACGGTCAGGGTGAAGTCGACCCGCCCGCCGAGCCCGGTGACCGGCTTGGCGGTGAGGGCGACGGCGAGGTCGGCCTGCTCGGTGTAGGTGTAGTGGTCGCCCGGGACGACGGCGCTCACGCCGAGCGGGGTGGTGACCCGGACGTCGACGGTGCCGGCGGCCCCGGCCGGCGCGGTCGCCGTGCAGCCGGTGGCCGTGCAGGAGAAGGCGCTCGCGTTGCCGGCCGCGCCGAAGGTGACGGCGGTGGCGCCGGCCAGGTTGGTGCCGGTCACGGTGACGGCGGTGCCGCCGGTGACCGGGCCGGTGGCGGGGCTGACGGCGGTGACGGTCGGCACGGGCCGGGGGATGGACAGCACGTTCACGGTGGCGGCGCCGAAGTCGGCCAGGTAGCCGTGCTTGCCGTCGGCGGTGACGGCGAGGCCGTAGGGGTTCGCGCCGACCGGCAGGGTCGAGCTGACGGTGTCGGCGGCGGTGTCGATGACGCTGACCGTGTTGTCGTCGTAGTTGCTCGCGAACGCCGTCCGGCCGTCCGGCGCGACGGTGACGGCGAGCGGGTTGGCGCCGACCGTGACGGTGCCCGTGGCGGTGCCCGCCGCGGTGTCGATCACGCCCACGGTGTGCTCGCCCCAGTTGGCGGTGTAGAGGCGGGCGCCGTCGGGCGTGACGGCCAGGTCGAAGGCGGCGCTGGGGACGGTGATGCTGCCCGTGACGGTGGCGGTGGCGGTGTCGAGCACCTGGACCACCTTGTCGCCGGGGGCGGCGACGTAGACGCGGTGGCCGTCGGGGGAGGCGACCAGCCCGTGCGGTTCGGCCCCGACCGGCACGGTGGCGGTCACCGTGGCGGTCGCGGTGTCGATGACGCTGACCGTGTTGGCGTCCGCGTTGCTGACGTAGGCGTGCGCGCCGTCGGGGGCCAGTACCACGTCGAACGGGGCCGCGCCGACGGGCACGGTCGCGGTGACCGTGCGGGCGGCGATGTCGACGACGCTGACGGTGTTCTCGGTGGCGTGCGTCACGTACGCGTGCCCGCCGTCCGGTGTGACGGCCACCGCGTACGAGCCGGAGCCGGTGTCGACGGTGGCGGCGACGGTGTCGCTCGCCGTGTCGATCAGCGTCACCGCGCCGCTGCTCTGGCTGGTGACCAGGACCTTGCTGCCGTCGGGCAGCAGGGCGACCCCGGCGGGGTAGGGGCCGACGGGGACGGTCGCGGCGACGGTGGGCGGGGGCGTGTCGGCGAGCGCGAGACCGCCCGGGCCCAGCAGCGCTCCTACGGTCAGACCTGTGGCCAACAGGGCCGTCCAGGATGGACGCAGGGATCGACGGGTCCTCAACAGAAGCCTCCAGGGCTCAGCACTCGGTAAGGGCGGCCGCGGCGGGCGGTGATCGCCGTCCGGACGTGCACAGCGTAGGAGGTGAGCTGATGGTGGGTCAGAATGTTGGATGGATTGTCGTTTAATGATTGGAGTTGGACCATCGTGAAAATAGCGTGACGGTGGCTGCACCGCACGATCACCTCGGATACTGCTCCCGCAGGGCCCGCTGGAGCAGCTCCGCCAGGTGCAGTGCCCGCCGGCCGTCGGCCAGCCGGCTGATCTGCGTCCGGCAGCTGAACCCGTCCGCGAGCACCGCCGTCTCCGGCCCGGCGGCCCGGACCTCCGGGAGCAGCACCCGTTCGGCCACCGCGACCGAGACGTCCCAGTGCCCGCGCTCGAAGCCGAAGTTCCCCGCGAGCCCGCAGCAGCCCGAGTCCAGTACCCGGTTCGCCAGCCCGATCCGCGCGTCGATCCGCCGGTCCGCCCCGGTGCCCAGCACGGCGTGCTGATGGCAGTGCGTCTGGGTGATCGCGCTCCCGCCGACCCGGGGCAGCTCCAGGCCGGCCGCGGACTCGTCCAGGAACTCCGCGAAGGTCCTGGTCCGCCCGGCCACCGGCCGACCGGCCTCGCCCAGCAGCTTCGGCAGCTCCTCCCGCAGGGCGGTGGTGCAGCTCGGTTCCAGCCCCACCACCGGCAGGTCCGGCGCCAGCGCGCGCAGGCTGCGCCGCATCACCCGCCGGGCGGCGTCCAGTTGGCCGGTGGAGACCAGGGTCAGGCCGCAGCAGACCGGCCCGTCGGGGAGCACGACGACGAAGCCGAGGTGTTCCAGCACCTCCACCGCGGCCCGGAGCACCTCGGGCTGGAGGCGGTCGGAGAAGGTGTCCGGCCAGAGCAGCACGCGCTGTGCGCCGGGCCGCTGCGGCCGGGCGGCGCGGCGGTGGAACCAGCGGGTGAAGGTCTCCGGCGGGAACTCCGGGATCGGCCGCCGGCCGTCCACACCCGCGAGCCGCTTCAGCAGGGGCGCGGCGGGCGAGCGGGCGACCCGGTTGGCCAGGCCGGGCGCGAGCGCGACGCCGCGCAGCCACAACGGCAGCCATCCCAGGGAGAGATGGGAGACGGGGCGAAGCCGGTGGCGGTAGTGCTGGTGGAGGAACTCGGAGCGATAGGTCGCCATGTCGACGTGGACCGGGCAGTCGCTCGCGCAGCCCTTGCAGCCGAGGCAGAGATCGAGTGCCTCCCGGACCTCCTCCGAGCGCCAGCCGTCCGACACGGTCTCGCCGCGCAGCATCTCGGCCAGCAGCCGGGCCCGGCCCCGGGTGGAGTGCCGCTCCTCGCCGGTCGCCATGTAGCTGGGGCACATCACCCCGGTGCCGGTGTCGACGCACTTCGCCACACCGACGCAGCGGTGCACGGCCTTCAGCAGGCTGCCGTCGTCGTCCGGGTACGGCAGGGCCAGCGGCAGCTCCCGCACCGGACCGGCGAAGCGCAGGTCGGCGTCCAACGGGCGCGGGTCCACCAGGTTGCCGGGGTTGAGCAGGCCGGCCGGATCCCAGATCCGCTTGAAGCGGCCGAACAGCTCGATGATCTCCGGCGGGTACATCCTGGGCAGCAGCTCGGCCCTGGCCTGGCCGTCGCCGTGCTCGCCCGAGAGTGAGCCGCCGTACGAGACCACCAGGTCCGCGGCCTCCTCCAGAAAGCCGCGGAACTCCCCGGTCCGCCGGGGCCGCGTCAGCGGGAAGTCGATCCGCAGGTGCACACAGCCCTCGCCGAAGTGGCCGTACGGCACTCCACGCAGCCCGCGCCGGAGCAGCAGGGCCCGCAGGTCGCGCAGGTAGTCGCCGAGCCGCTCGGGCGGTACGGCGGAGTCCTCCCACCCGGGCCACGCCTCGCTGCCGTCGGGGAGCCGGGTGACGATCCCCGCGCCCGCCTCCCGGACGCCCCAGAGCTGGCGCTGCTCGCCCGGGTCGGTGACCACCGTGACGGTCGCCGCGCGCTCGCGGCGGACCGCGTCGGCCAGGGTGTGCGCGGCGTCCAGCGCCTCGGCCGCGGTGGCGCCGCCGGCCTCCAGGAACAGCCAGCAGCCGCCGGCCGGCAACCGGTCCAGCGCGGCCGGCCTGGGCCCGGCGGCGAGCAGCGCGGCGATCAGGTCGACCGCCATCCCCTCGACGGTCAGCGGCCGCAGCGGCAGCAGCGCGGGCACGGCGTCGGCGGCGGCCGTCTCGTCCGGGTAGCCGGCCACCACCAGGACCCGGACCGGCGGCTCCTCGACCAGCCGGACGGTGGCGCCGAGCAGCAGGGCGCAGGTCCCCTCGGTGCCGGTGAGCGCGCGGGCGAGATCGTGGCCGCGCTCGGGCAGCAGGGCGTCCAGGGGGTAGCCGGAGGTGCGGCGCGGCAGGTCGGGCATCCCCCGGCGCAGCACGGAGAGGTTCTGCTCGGTGAAATCCAGCAGATCGCGGTGGAGTTCGCCCGCACGGCCGGGCAGCGTGCGCAGTCGCGCGCGGTCGGCGGGGGTGAGCGGGCCGCCGACGGTCAGCTCGGTGCCGTCGGCGAGCATCAGGTCGAGGGATTCGACGTTGTCGGAGGTCCGGCCCCAGGCCACCGAGTGCGCGCCGCAGGAGTCGTTGCCGATCATGCCCCCGAGGGTGCAGCGGCTGTGGGTGGACGGGTCGGGGCCGAAGCGCAGCCCGTACGGGCGGGCGGCCGCCTGCAGGTCGTCCAGTACGGCGCCCGGCTCGACCCGGGCGAGGCGGCGCTCCGGGTCCACCGCCAGCACGCGGTTGAGGTGCCGCCGGAAGTCGAGGACCACCGCGCCGGGGCTGATCGCCTGGCCGCCGACACTGGTCCCCGCGCCCCGGGCGACCACCGGCACACCGTACTCGCGGCAGAGCGCGAGCGCGGCCCGGACGTCCTCGGTGTCGGCGGGTTTGACCACGCCGAGCGGCAGCTGACGGTAGTTGGACGCGTCGTGGCTGTAGACCACGCGTTCGGCGGGGCCGAAGCGGACCTCGCCGCGCAGGGCCTCGGTGAGTGCGCGGGCCAGCGGGCTCGCGGCGTCGGTGGACGGGGTCACTGGGCGGCTCCGGGGCAGGCGCGGTGGTCGTGCCGCCGATGATCCCAGCCGGAGCCGGGTCGCGCGCGGGGCCACCCCGGGCGTGGCCGACGGTGCGTCATGTGGCAGGCTTTTCGGCCATGACCCCCGACCGCGCCCTTCCCGGACCGGACCACCGACCCAGCCCGTTCGTCGAGGGCCTGCCGATCGGGCAGCCCCTGCCCGTCCCGAAGGACGGCCTGCCGTCCTGGTCGATCTTCCCGTACGAGGGTGCGCTGGAGGTCAGGCCGCTGGAGGCACCCGAGCTGCCCGAGCCGCCCCGCCAGGGCGAGGCGGGCGAACAGGACTGCGACCAGTGCGCGCGCCCCGACTCCGACTTCCTCTGGACCGACCGGCACTGGCGCCTGGACGCCCCCCGGGAGCCGGCCGCCCTGCCCGCGATGGTGCTCCTCCAGCCGCGCGCGCACCACGACCTCTCCGACCTGCCGGTCGAGCGGGCCGCCGAACTCGGCGTGCTGCTCCAGCGCGTGGAGCGCGCCGTACTGTCGCTCGGCGGCATCGCGCGGGTGCACGTCAACCGGTGGGGTGACGGCGGGGCGCACCTGCACCTGTGGCTGCTGGCCCGGCCCGAGGGCATGATGCAGCTGCGCGGGGCCTGCCTGCCGCTCTGGGACGACCTGCTGCCGAAGCTGCCGGCCGAGGAGTGGACGCGGATCCGTGGACGGGTGGCCGTGGCGATGGCGGCGGACGGCGGCGTCGCACACGCCTGAGCCCGCGGCCGGGGCCGCTCGGGGGTGGGTGCGGCCCGGCTGTTCGGCGGCAGGAGGTCCGGCCCGGGGGAGGTCGGCCCGGCGGCAGGACCTCCGGCGGCGGGGGTCGGCCCGGCCGCCTCGAAGACCGGGGGTCAGCCCGTCGGCCTGCGCCGGCGGGCCTCACCGGTGACGGCGGCCCGGGCGAGGTGGGACAGCTTGGCCACCTCGAAGGCCGGGTAGGAGCCGGCCGCCAGCAGCGAGAACTTCAGGCCCTCCCGGCCGGGCGGGCGCGGGTGGCCGGGCGGCAGGTAGCGGCGGTGGTGTTCGGAGGCGCGCTGGAAGAACTGGGGGCGCTCGGCGCGAGCCACGCACCCGGCCAGGTCGAAGACGAACAGGTAGTGCCGGATCATCCGGGTGAACAGGAACGGCCGGACGGCGTCCAGTTCGGGCCGGGCGTCCAGCAGCTCGAAGCTGCGCTCGTACTGCCCGAAGATGTCGAAGTGGCTGCTGCCGGGTGAGCCGGTGGGATGCAGCGTGTGCCGGCGGCGCAGCCGTACGCACTCGCGGGGCAGGACGGCGATCCGCGCGGCGGCCAGCATGGCGTGGTGGGCGAGCGGCACCTCCTCGTAGTGGCCGTCCGGAAAGGCCAGGCCCCGGGTGGTCCACAGGTCCCGGCGCAGCAACCGGTCCCAGCTGTGCGGCGGCGCGCCGAACAGCTCGGGGCGGGCGGCCGGGCCTGACACCTCCGGGCCCGCCGGATCCAGCAGCTCCTGCGCCCCGCCGGGCCACTCGCGGCCGCCGTGGTGGCGGGTGTGGCCGAACAGCAGCACGTCGACCGGCCCGGTCACGGCCAGCCGGTCGGCCAGCGCGTGCAGCGCCTCGGGCGGCAGCACGTGGTCACTGTCCAGGAACAGCAGGTACTCGCCCCCGGCCCGGGCGGCTCCGGCGTTGCGCGCCCGGCCGATGCCCACGGCGGCGTTCAGCCGCAGCACGTCGACGCGCGGGTCCCGGGCGGCGTAGGCGTCGGCCGGTCCGTCGGCGGCCTCCGGGGAGCGGTCGACGACCAGGATGACCTCGATGTCGCGGAAGGACTGGGAAAGGAGCGAATCCAGGCAGTCCGACAGCTGTTTCTGCTGGTCGTGGGCGGGGAGCACGACGCTGATCAAGGGGGAGGGCATGCGGTGGAGGGTAGGAGCGGCCCTCGCCCGCAGGCAACGGCGGGCGGCCGACCGAACCTGACCAATCTGCGGCAAAAGGCGCAGTGTGCGCCATATCTTCACGCCGTGCGCCGGGCGCGTCCACCTGGACGGCGCGCCGGGCGCACGCGCTCGGCGCCGACCATCCGCCGGAGTGGACCACCGTACGGAGAGTCGCGGGAGCGCGTGCGCCGGTACGGGCGACGAGGTGTGCGCGGGCGGCGCGACGCGCGAGTGGGCGGAGCGGCGGTGGGCGGAGCGGCGGTGGGCGGCGCGAGGATGGGTGCGTGGGTGCGTACCCCGGGTGAGTGAGTTCGTCCGGGGCGAGGACGCGGGCGGATCAGTACGCGTGGTGGATCTGCCAGAAGCCCCACGCGCCGCACGGGCTGCCGTAGGTGGCGTTCATGTAGCTCAGGCCCCACTTGATCTGGGTGGCCGGATTGGTCCGCCAGTCCGCGCCCGCCGACGCCATCTTCGACCCGGGCAGGGCCTGGACCAGGCCGTACGCACCGGAGCTCGGGTTGGTGGCGGTGACGATCCAGTTGCTCTCGCGCTGGACGATGTTCTCGAAGCACTGGAGTTGACCCGCCGGCACGATCTGCGCGGCGATCTGCTGGGGGGTGCCGGTGAACGCGCCGGTGCTGTTCAGGGCGGAGCGCTGCTGCGAGCGGGAGGCCGCCGCGGCCGCGTCCGCCTTGGCCTTGGCGTCGGCCCTGGCCTTCGCCTGTGCCTGTGCCTGTGCCTGTGCCTGTGCGGTCGCCCGCGCCTCGGCGTCGGCCTTGGCCTGCGCGGTCGCCTCGGCCTGCGCGTCGGCCGCCGACTTGGCACTCGCGTCGGCCTGTGCCTGGGCGTCGGCCTCGGCCTGCGCGTTTGCCCGGGCCTGCGCGGCGGTGTCGGCGTCGGCCTTGAGCCGGGCCTCGATGTCGGCGGTGGCGCGGTCCGCGTCGGCCTGCGCGAGCACGTCACCCTCGGGAGCGGTCACCGGGCGGCCGTCGACGGAGGCCGAGCCCGCGGGGGCGGCCGCCTCGGCCACGCCGTTGTCGCCGGGCAGCGCGAGCGCCAGGGTCGCCGCGCTCGCCACCACGACCGTGGTGATACCGGTGATCAGCGAGTTGCGGCGGGCATGGGTGAGCTGCATGGAGCGGACATCCTCTTCCGTCGGGCCGGGGCCGCGCCGAGGGCGCACGGCGGCACGGGGCGTGCTCGGGGAGCGGGCCTTCGTGCCGTGCGCAGCGGCGGTGACACCCCGGCTGTCGGGACGGGGCGGGCGGGCCGCACGGCGGTGTGACGCTCCGTGCTGCCCGGCGGCTTGCACATTCTTGGCAGAGGGGCGAGCGGGGGGCAACGAGCTCGCCTACTACGGGCGGTAGTGGAGACGGCCGTGGGCGGGGCGCCGACGGCTCCTGCCCGGCGGGTCCGCGCCGCCGTGGGCCCGCCGCACCGAGCAGGCCGCGCGGGGTGCGCTCCGAGGCCGGGAAACCGGCGGTGGCGCGTCCTCGGCGGGTTCCGGGCGAGGGGCCGGGGCGATCGGCCCCGGCGGTCGCCGGCCGAGGCGGGCGGCTCCCTGGCAGGTTCGACTATCGGCGGCAGTAGTCGCCGGCCGGACTGTGGGCGGGCTCACAGCGCGGGGAGGCCGTCGTCACCCTGGAGTGACCGCTCACCCACGGGCGGCTACGGCTCCGGCTCCGGCCGTGCCCGCGCCTGTGGCCGTGACCAAGCCTTCCCCTACGCCTGGACGGGGCCGGACGGCCCGTGAGGCCGCCGCGCCGCGCCATGCTCGCCCGGTCGGGGGCCGGAGGCCGGGAACGCGCCCCGGCCGGGGCCGCCCGGCTACGGCGCGGCCGGCTGACCGCCGTGGCGCCGGTCGCCGGTGCAGCGGCCCGCCGAGGGCCGACCGTCCCCGGCGGCGCCGCCGTCGTCGGGGCCGTCCACGGCCGGGGTGCCGCTCTGCTCCGACCCCGATTCCGCAGCCTCCGCCGCTTCCCCGGCCTCCTCGACCGGAACCAGGTCGCGGGCCAGCAGCGTCGCGCCCGCCACGGCGCCCGGCATCGCGAACACGGTCAGCATCGGGACGAGGAAGAGCAGGATCAGCGGCACGCCGAAGCCGAGGGCGAGCGGCAGCCGGGCACGGAGCAGCCGGATCCGCTCGCGCTGCGGTACGCCACGCCGCTGCAGCGCGACGGCCGTCAGTTCCACGGCGAGGAAGAAGCCGGACACGCAGAACCCCGCCACCGGCACCAGCGTCTGGCCGACCACCGGGATGAACCCGCAGGCGAACAGCAGCACGCCGAAGCCGAGGACCCGGATCAGGACGTACAGGCTGTCGCGGGCGGAGACCCACAGTTCGCGCCAGAGCGGCGTCTCGGGCGCCGGCGGCGCGCCGCCCTCGGCCTCGTCGACCTTCGCGCAGAGCGACTCGTAGAACGGCTGGCCGACCAGCAGGGTCACCGCGGTGAAGGTGACCAGGGCGACCAGCAGCCCGCCGCCGAAGACGAGGACGGCGAGCGCGCCGCGCAGCAGGCCCTGCCAGGGGGAGCCCCAGCCGTCGGCGAACGGCGTGGCCCAGCCGGCCAGGTCGTCGGCGCCGGTGCTCAGCACCACCAGGGCCACGAGGTACCCGACCAGGGTGATCAGCGCGGGAATCATCCCGAAGCCCCACCAACGGCCGTGCCGGGCCGCCCACTTCTGGCCCCTGATCAGGTACCGCGTCCCCGCCGCAAGATCTCGCATACCGGGAAGGGTAGGTGAAGCCGCCCGACGCGTCACATCGCCCCGGCGCCGAGTGGGCGGTGCCGGGGCGATGTGACAAGCCGGTGCGGCGGGCCGCCTGACGCCGCTTCGGCGGCTCGGTCCGGGGTGCGGGTGTGCGCCCGCAGCTCAGCCGGCTGCCGCGGCCGCCTTGCGCCGGCGGTCCACCACGGCCGCGGCCGCCAGCACGACGACCGCCGCGGCCAGCGACAGGTACATCTGGGTCCGGCCGTCGTGGTCGGTGAACATGTAGGCCACGACGAAGCCGATCAGGCCGATGGTCGCCCAGGTCAGATAGGGGTAGAGCCACATCCGCACGGTGAGCCGCTCGGGGGTCTCGCGTTCGATGATCTTGCGCATCCGCAGTTGCGAGAAGCAGATCACCAGCCAGACGAAGAGCGCCACCGCGCCCGAGGAGTTGATCAGGAACTTGAAGACGGTGTTCGGCGAGGTGTAGTTGAAGAACACCGCCAGAAAGCCGAAGACCACCGAGGAGAGGATCGCCACCCGGGGTACCCCGCGCGCACTCACCCTGGCGAAGGCCCGCGGCGCGTCGCCGCGCTGCCCGAGCGAGAAGGCCATCCGGGAGGCCGTGTACAGGCCCGAGTTGAGGCAGGACAGGACGGCGGTCAGCACGATCACGTCCATCACGCGGGCGGCGCCGGGGATGCCGACGTGCTCCAGCACCGCGACGTAGGGGCTGCCCTTCACCGAGGCGTCGTTCCACGGCAGCAGGGTCACCACGATGGCGATCGATCCGAGGTAGAAGATCCCGATACGCCAGATCACGCTGTTGGTGGCCCGGCTGACGGCCTTCTCCGGGTCGGCGGACTCCCCGGCCGCCAGCGTGACGATCTCGCTGCCCATGAAGGCGAAGACCACCGTCAGCATCCCCGTGAAGACGGCTCCGACGCCGTGCGGCAGGAAACCGCCGTTGCCCGTCAGGTTGGTCGTACCGACCGCGTGGGTGCCGGGCAGGACGCCGAACACCGCCAGCGCCCCGATCACGATGAAGGCGATGATCGCCACCACCTTGATGCCGGCGAACCAGAACTCGAACTCCCCGTACGAGGCGACCGAGAACAGGTTGGTCGCCGTGAGCACGGCCATCACCAGCAGGGCGAAGGCCCACTGCGGCACGCCGGGCACCCAGGTGTTGAGGATCTTGGCGCCGGCGGTGGCCTCGACGGCCAGCACCACGACCCAGAAGAACCAGTACAGCCAGCCGATGCTGAACCCGGCCCAGCGGCCGAGCGCCCGGTCCGCGTAGGCCGAGAACGAGCCGCTCTGCGGATCCGCGGCCGCCATCTCGCCGAGCATCCGCATCACCATCACGACCAGGATCCCGGCCAGCGCGTACGAGAGCAGGATGCCGGGGCCGGTGGAGGCGATACCGGCGCCGGAGCCGACGAACAGGCCGGCGCCGATCACGCCGCCGATCGCGATCATCGACAGGTGCCGGTTCTTCAGTCCGGCCTTGAGACGGCCGTCGTCGGGTGCCGCCGTCGGCGGCGAGGTGGTCGGGGTGCCGGTGTCCGCACTCATGCGTGAATGCCTGTGCCTTTCCCGCGCGGGCAGCCCCTTCGGCCTGTGGTGCCGGAGGGTGGGGGACGGATCCGCGCATTGCGGTGCAACCTAACTTCTCCTTCCGGCTATCGGAACAGTGCACAGCGCAACGTCCGCTCAGCGAACGCAAAAGCCCAGGTCAGAGGGGGTACGAAATTGTCCGCGAAAGCTCAAATATGACGCAGCGTCAGGAGCTGCAGGTGGCCCCGGAGACGTCCGGGGGCAGGTTCGGGCCCGCTCGGCGCGGCCCGCATACTGTGGGCATGAAGATCGACGGAACGGCTCCGGGGCGGGTGGCGGCGTGATCGTGGTCGTGGTGCTCGCCGTGCTCGTCGTCCTGGCCGTGTTCGGGCTGGCGCACCGGTACCTCTGGCGGCGTCTGGTGCGCGACGTCAGCGCCCCGGGAGGCCCCTGGCGGCGGACCGGCACGGTACTGGCCTTCGTGCTGCCGCTGCTCGCCCTCGGCGCGCTGGTCGGCGGCCGGGCGCTGCCGCTGGCCGCCGAGCGCTGGCTGGCGTGGCCGGGCTACCTCTGGCTGGCCGTGCTGCTCTACCTGCTGATGGCGCTGCTGGTCGGCGAGGCGATCCGCCCGCTGCTCAACCGCCTGCCGAAGCGCCGCCCGGTGCCCGCGGCCCCCGACGGTGAAGCCAGGTCGGCGGGCGGGACGACCCCGGACGAGGTGACGCAGGGCGAGGTGACGCAGGGCGGGACGGCCCCGGACGGGGCCGTCCCGGCCGAGGGGACCGAGCGCGAGGGCGCCACTGGCGGCAGCCCGGCGCCCGGCGCGCCCTCGCCCGGCAGGCGGCTGTTCGTCGCCCGGGCGGTCGCGATCGGCGCGGCCGGCGCCGCCGTCGCCGTCGTCGGCAACGGTACGTACGGTGTGCTGCGCGGCCCGCACCTCAAGCAGGTCACCGTGCCGCTGGCTAAGCTGCCGGCCCGGGCGCACGGCTACCGGATCGCCGTGGTCAGCGACATTCATCTCGGACCGATCCTGGGGCGCTCGCACACCCAGCGCATCGTCGACACCATCAACGGCGCCCAGCCGGACCTGATCGCGATCGTCGGCGACCTCGTCGACGGCACCGTGCCCGAACTCGGCAGCGCCGCCGAGCCGCTGGCGCGGCTCCGGGCCCGGGACGGCGCCTACTTCGTCACCGGCAACCACGAGTACTTCTCCGGCGCCGCCCCCTGGGTGGAGTTCGTCCGCTCGCTCGGGGTGCACCCGCTGCAGAACGCCCGGGTCGAACTGCCCGGCTTCGACCTCGCGGGTGTCAACGACCTGGCCGGCACGGCCGAGGGCGACGGGCCGGACTTCGCCCGGGCGCTCGGCGACCGCGATCGCAGCCGCGCCTCCGTGCTGCTCTCGCACCAGCCGGTGACCATCCACGACGCCGTCCGTCAGGGCGTGGACCTCCAGCTGTCCGGCCACACCCACGGCGGCCAGCTCTGGCCCGGCAACTACCTCGCCGAGCTGGCCAACCCCACCGTCGCGGGCCTGGAGCGCTACGGCGACACCCAGCTCTACGTCACCCGGGGCGCCGGCGCGTGGGGCCCGCCCGTCCGGGTCGGCGCGCCCTCGGACATCACCATCGTGACCCTCGCGTCACTGCGAACCTGAAAGCGGACACCGAGCTCATGACCGGACCCGACACCCCCGCCGACCCCTCGGCGGACGGCATACTCCCCAACGTCCCCAACGTCCCCAACCTCCCCAACCTCCCCGGCCTCTCCGGCCTCCCCAACCTCCCGACGGACCGCCCGGACGGCACATCCTTCGCCCCCCTGACGGACGGCCCGGACCGGGGCGGCAGAGCGTCGGCCGAGGGCTGGGAGCTGCGCCCGGCGCTGCCCGGCGACGTGGAGGCCATCGCCGACCTGCGCGCCGTGGTCCTGCGCGAGGATCTCGAACGGCTCGGCCGCTACGACGAGCACCGGGTGCGGCAGCGGCTGCGGGACGGCTACCACCCGCAGTACACCTCGCTCCTGCTGGTCGACGACGGCGGAGCCGGCCGCGGGCGGGCCGGCTGCGTCACGCTGCGCCCGGCCGAGGACGGGCTCCACCTGGAGCACTTCTACCTGGCCCCGCGGTACCAGGGCCTGGGCCTGGGCTCCGCCGTCCTGCGCTCGCTGCTGGCACGGGCCGACGCCGAGGGCGTACCGGTGCGCCTCAGCGTGCTGCAGGGCAGCGCCGCCCGCCGGCTGTACGAGCGACACGGCTTCGTCCCCGACTCCGAGGACGCCGTCGAGGTCTTCATGCACCGCCCGGCCCCGGTGTGCGCCGGCGCCCCGGTCGCCACCGCGCCGGTCACAGGGCACGCAGGCCCAGCAGGGTGATCCGGACGCCGTCGTCCGCCCGGCCGGTCAGCCGGGCGGCGACCAGCCTCGGGATGTCGCTCTCCTGCGAGTATCCGGGCAGCAGCGACACCTCGGTCCGGCGGATCACCGCCGACCCGGCGAGGGTGTACGTGACCCGGTAGGCCGTCCGCTCCGGCGGCGGGTCGCCGTCGGGCGGGCGGCGGCGCGGGCTGCGCCCGTCCGTCCGGAGCTCGCTCATCCGCCTCGGCCTCCTCCTGGGCAGCCCCCTCAACCTGTCCATTCTCGTCCCGCCACGGCGGCTTGTCGCGGTCACCCGCGCCGCCCCCTGGACGGGGCGAAATCGCAGGTCCGAAGGGTGTCAGAGGGTGCGTGACAGGGCACCACGCCTGTAGGCCCCGTCGCCGGACGACCCGGAGGCGGCGAGGGACGGACGAGCCCGGACCGACCTGGCGCCGGCGCCGGAGTCTGGAGGCGATCGAGATGGACCCACGGACGAATGAGGGCCCCGGACGGGGTGACGGGACGGCCGGCGCGCGGCCGGGCCGGATGGGGCGCGCGCGCAAGGCGCTCCTCGGTGTTCACCCCTCGACGGTGTTCTGCCTGGTGGCACTGTCGCTGGGGCTGGGCGCCGTCGCCGCGCAGATGTACTACCTGCCGCTGCTGGTCGTCTTCGCGATGGTGTGGGGCGTGACCGTGATCGCCATGATGGGTATCACGGCGCGCTGGATCGAGGAGAGCCGCCATCACCACCACGCCCCGCCCCGGGCGGCGGTCGGTCTCTGAGCGCGGTGCCCGCGCTCACCCGTCCGGGCTCGGCGCACACCACGAGGCCCCCCGGTCCCGGCGAAATGCCGGGACCGGGGGGCCTGGGCCGCGCCGCGAGCGGCGGGCGGGTCGTGCTCCGTGCGTCGGCCGCTGTCAGCCGAGGGTCGCGATGGCCTCGTTGAAGGTCTGCGACGGGCGCATCACGGCCGACGCCTTGGCCGGGTCCGGCTGGTAGTAGCCGCCGATGTCGGTCGCCGAGCCCTGGACCGCGATGAGCTCGTCGACGATCGTCCGCTCCTGCTCGGCGAGCGTCTTGGCGAGCGACGCGAACGACTCCGCCAGCTGCGCGTCGTCGCTCTGTGCGGCCAGCTCCTGGGCCCAGTACAGCGCCAGGTAGAAGTGGCTGCCGCGGTTGTCGATGCCGCCCAGGCGACGGCTCGGCGACTTGTCCTCGTTGAGGAAGCTGCCGGTCGCCCGGTCGAGCGTGTCGGCGAGGACCTGGGCACGGGCGTTGCCCGTGGTCTGCGCGAGGTGCTCGAAGCTGACCGCCAGCGCGAGGAACTCGCCCAGGCTGTCCCAGCGGAGGTAGTTCTCCTTGAGCAGCTGCTGGACGTGCTTCGGCGCGGAGCCGCCCGCGCCCGTCTCGAACAGACCGCCGCCGTTGATCAGCGGGACGACGGAGAGCATCTTGGCGCTCGTGCCGAGCTCCAGGATCGGGAAGAGGTCGGTCAGGTAGTCGCGCAGCACGTTGCCGGTCACCGAGACGGTGTCCTCGCCGCGGCGGATGCGCTCCAGGGAGAAGGCGGTGGCCTGCTCCGGCGTCATGATCTCGATCTGCAGCCCGTCGGTGTCGTGCTCCGGCAGGTACGCCTTGACCTTGGCGATCAGGTTGGCGTCGTGCGCGCGGCTCTCGTCGAGCCAGAACACCGTCGGGTTGCCGGTGGCGCGGGCACGGTTGACGGCCAGCTTGACCCAGTCGCGGATCGGCACGTCCTTGGTCTGGCACATGCGGAAGACGTCGCCGGCCGCGACCGGCTGCTCCAGCACGACGTTGCCCGCGGCGTCCACGACGCGGACGGTGCCGTCGGTCTTGAGCTCGAAGGTCTTGTCGTGGCTGCCGTACTCCTCGGCCGCCTGCGCCATCAGGCCGACGTTCGGCACCGAGCCCATGGTGGCCGGGTCGTAGGCGCCGTTGGCGCGGCAGTCGTCGATGACGACCTGGTAGATGCCCGCGTAGCTGCTGTCGGGGATGACGGCGAGGGTGTCGGCCTCCTTGCCGTCCGGGCCCCACATGTGCCCGGCGGTGCGGATCATGGCCGGCATCGAGGCGTCGACGATGACGTCGCTCGGCACGTGCAGGTTGGTGATGCCGCGGTCCGAGTCGACCATCGCGAGCGCCGGGCCGTCGGCCAGCTCGGCGTCGAAGGACGCCTTGATCGCGGTGCCGTCGGCGAGCGCGTCCAGGCCGCCGAGGATGCCACCCAGGCCGTTGTTCGGGTTCAGGCCCGCCGCCGCCAGCACCTCGCCGTACTGGGCGAAGGTCTTCGGGAAGAAGGCCCGCACGACGTGGCCGAAGATGATCGGGTCGGAGACCTTCATCATGGTGGCCTTGAGGTGCACCGAGAACAGCACGCCCTCGGCCTTGGCACGGGCCACCTGGGCCGCGAAGAAGTCGCGCAGGGCCGCCACGTGCATGACCGAGGCGTCGACGACCTCACCGGCGAGCACCGGTACGGACTCGCGGAGCACGGTGGTGCTGCCGTCGGCGGCCGCCAGCTCGATGCGCAGGGTGCCGGCCTCGGCGACCACCGCGGACTTCTCGGTGGAGCGGAAGTCGTCGGCGGTCATGTGCGCGACGTTCGTCCTGGACTCGGAGGTCCAGGCGCCCATCCGGTGCGGGTGCGCCTTGGCGTAGTTCTTGACCGAGGCGGGCGCGCGGCGGTCGGAGTTGCCCTCGCGCAGGACCGGGTTGACGGCGCTGCCCTTGATCTTGTCGTAGCGGGCGCGGACGTCGCGGTCCTCGTCCGACTGCGCGTCGTCCGGGTAGTCCGGCAGCGCGTAGCCCTGCTGCTTCAGCTCGGCGATCGCGGCCTTCAGCTGCGGGACGGACGCCGAGACGTTCGGCAGCTTGATGATGTTGGCCTCGGCCGTCTTGGCGAGCTCACCGAGCTCGGCGAGGGCGTCCGCGATGCGCTGGCCCTCCTCAAGACGCTCCGGGAAGGCCGCGATGATGCGCCCGGCCAGCGAGATGTCGCGCGTCTCCACGCTGACGCCCGCCGTCGAGGCGTACGCCTGGACCACCGGCAGGAACGAATAGGTCGCCAGGGCCGGGGCCTCGTCGGTGTGCGTATAGATGATGGTCGAGTCAGACACCGGTACTCCGCTTCACGTCGACAACGTCTCGATATCAAGATATCTCGTGACCGCCCCTCCTCGACACCCACCCCCGCGCCGAGTCGGCGATCCGGGGCGCCGCCTGCGCGGGCCCGCGGGGCTCAGCCCTGCTGCGGCGGCCCGAGCCACACCGTGGTGATGTTGCAGAACTCCCGGATGCCGTGGCCCGAGAGCTCACGCCCGAAACCGGAGCGCTTCACACCGCCGAACGGCAGCGCCGGGTGCGAGGCCGTCATGCCGTTGAAGAACACGCCGCCCGCCTCGATGTCGCGGACGAACCGCTGCTGCTCGGCCCCGTCCGTGGTCCACACGTTGGAGCTGAGGCCGAACGGCGTGTCGTTGGCGGCGGCGAGCGCCTCCTCCAGGTCCTCGACCCGGTACAGCGTGGCGACCGGCCCGAAGGTCTCCTCCAGGTGGATGCGCATGGCCGGGGTGACGCCGGAGACGACCGTCGGTTCGTAGAACCAGCCGCCGTCCAGCCCGACCGGGCGCCGGCCGCCGCACTCCACCCGCGCGCCGTGCGCCCGGGCGTCCTCGACCAGCTCCTCCAGATCGGTCCGTCCCTGCTCGCTGGCCAGCGGGCCGACGTCGGTGCGCTCGTCCATCGGATCGCCGACCCGAAGGGCGCGCATCGCCTCGGTGAAGGCGGTCGCGAACTGCTCGTACACCTCGCCGTGCACGATGAAGCGCTTGGCCGCGATGCAGGACTGCCCGTTGTTCTGGACCCGGGCGCGGACGGCGGCGCGGACGGCGGCCGGGACGTCGGCGCTCGGCAGGACGACGAACGGGTCGCTGCCGCCCAGCTCCAGGACGGCCTTCTTCACCTCGTCCGCCGCCGTCGCCGCCACCGAGCGGCCGGCCGGCTCACTGCCGGTCAGCGTCACGGCGGCGACCCGGCGGTCGCGGATCACGCCCTCGACCGCGCCCGACCCGATCAGCAGGGTCTGGAAGCAGCCCTGCGGGAAGCCCGCCTGTCGGAACAGCTCCTCCAGCGCCAGCGCCGTCCGGGGCACGTTCGACGCGTGCTTGAGCAGACAGACGTTGCCGGCCATCAGCGCCGGCGCGGCGAAGCGGATCACCTGCCAGAACGGGAAGTTCCACGGCATCACCGCCAGCACCGCGCCGAGCGGGCGGTAGCGGACGTAGGCGTCGACGGCTCCGGAGTCGGTGACGTCGGCGCGGTCCGGGATCTCGTCCGCGAGCAGGCCCGGAGCGCGCTCCGCGTACCAGCGCAGCGCCGTCGCGCACTTCGCGGCCTCGGCGCGGGCGGCCGTCAGCGGCTTGCCCATCTCCTCGGTCATCATCCGCGCGATCGGCTCCCGGCCGTCGTCCAGCAGGTCGGCGGCCCGGCGCACCAGCTCGGCGCGGTGGTCGAAACCGGTGGTGCGGTACTCCCGGTAGGCCGCCTCGGCGCGGGCCAGGCGCAGCTCGATCGCCGCGCCGTCCAGTGCCTCGAAGGTCTCCAGGGTCTCGCCGGTCGCGGGGTTCACGCTGGCGATGGGCATGACGGCTTCCTCACAGACGGAGTCGGGTGGCGTTCTGCTTCTCGGGGCCCGAGGTCTTCCCGGGCCCGAGGTCGTCCCGGGGTCGTACGTCCCGGGTGGTGCTGCTCTCGGGGCTGCCACCGGCGGCGGCCCCGGCCGCGTGCCGGTGTGCGGTGGGCCCGTGTCGTTCGGTGGTCCCGCCGCCCGGGGCGCCCCCCGGCCGCGCGGCGGCCGGTCACTCGGGGGCGGCCTCGGCCCGCGCGGCGGCGTCCCGGGCCCGGGCGCCGGAGCGGGTACGGGCGGCGGTGACCTGGCGGTCCGGGAAGCGGTGCAGGTACTCCGCCTCCAGCTGCGCGGAGCGGGAGGTGTGGCGCTCCAGCGCGTCGTCGGAGCCGTAGAGGAAGGTCTCGTGCCTGGTGCGGTGCAGCTGCTCCAGCTCGCGCAGCAGCACCCCGTTGTCCAGGGCGTGCGGGGAGATCCCCGCGGGTTTGCCGTGCGGGCCGTCCGGGTGCCGCATGTCCGTACCTCCTCGGCGATAGCCCCCCATGGCCCCCTTCTACCTTCCACCCGCCGTCGCAACCGCGCCGCCGGTGACCGGTCGGGGCGTTGCGCCGATCGAGTGCGATCGCGCCCGGGGCGCCGCCGAGCGCTCACCGGACGGGTACCGCACTGCTGGAGAGCTTTCCCGGCGGCGAACGGTGGCCCATGATCCGGCGGTACCTCGAACGGCTGGAACTGTCGGCCGTGCTGGAGCGGTACGACCCGAGCCTGGTCAGGGCCGGCTACTCGGCGGTGAACGCCGGCCTCTCGCTCGCGGTGATGGCCGCCGTGGCGCACTTCAGCCACGCGCCGTTCCTCTTCCCCTCACTGGGGCCGACGGCGTTCCTGCTCTTCTACACCCCGACCGTGCCGGCCGCCTCGCCGCGCAACACGGTCTACGGTCACCTGATCGGCGTGCTGGCCGGCTACCTCGCGCTGACCCTCACCGGCCTGCGGGACACCCCGCCCGACCTCACCGACATCACCTGGGCCAGGCTCTGGGCGTCCGCCGTGGCACTCGGCCTGACCTGCGGGCTGATGCCGCTGCTCGGGGTCGCGCACCCGCCCGCCGCCGCCACCACCCTGATCGTCGCGCTGGGCCTGCTGCGCACCCCCCTGCAGCTGACCGTGGTGATGATCGCCGTCGTCCTGCTGGCCGCGCAGGGGCTGCTGGTCAACCGCCTGGCGGGCGTCCCCTATCCGTGGTGGCGCCCGGCGCCGCCGGTCCCCGCACCGTCCGAGCCGGTCACGACGGGGTCGTAGGATAGACGTTTCCAACCCCCGAGCCCCGAATCGAACCCTCATGCCGCTGCCCAAGGCCGAACTCCACCTTCACATCGAAGGAACCCTGGAGCCCGAACTCGCCTTCGCCCTCGCCGCCCGCAACGGTGTGACCCTGCCCTACGCGGACACCGGGGAACTGCGGCGCGCCTACTCCTTCAGCGACCTCCAGTCCTTCCTGGACCTCTACTACGCGCTGATGGCCGTGCTGCGCACCGAGGACGACTTCGCCGATCTCGCCGACGCCTACCTGACCCGCGCCGCCGCCCAGGGCGTGCGGCACGCGGAGATCTTCTTCGACCCGCAGGCGCACACCGCCCGCGGCGTGGAGATCGCCACCGTCATCGAGGGCCTCTCGCGGGCACTGGAGCGCAGTGAGGAGCGGCACGGCATCAGCACCCGGCTGATCATGTGCTTCCTGCGCGACGAGTCGGCCGAATCGGCGCTGGTGACCTTCGAGGCCGCCCGCCCGCACCTGCACCGGATCGCCGGTGTCGGGCTGGACTCCGCCGAGGTCGGCAACCCGCCGGCGAAGTTCCGCGAGGTCTACCAACTGGCCGCCGCCGCCGGACTGCACCGCGTCGCGCACGCGGGTGAGGAAGGTCCGGCCGCGTACGTCCGCGAGGCGCTCGACGTGCTGGGGGTGGAGCGGATCGACCACGGCCTGCGCAGCCTGGAGGACGCGGAGCTGGTCGAGCGGCTGGCCCACGAGCAGATCCCGCTGACCCTGTGCCCGCTGTCCAACGTCCGGCTGCGCTGCATCGACGCCCTCACCGACCACCCGCTGCGCCGGATGCTGGACGCGGGCCTGCTGGTCACCGTCAACTCCGACGACCCGGCGTACTTCGGCGGCTACGTCGAGGACAACTTCACCGCCGTCCGCGACGCGCTGGGCCTGGACGACGAGACGCTGCGCCTGCTCGCCGCGAACTCCTTCCGGGCCGCGTTCCTGGACGAGCCGCGCCGGCAGCAGCTGCTCGCCGAGGTGGCGGCGTACGACTTCGCCGGCTGAGCGCGGCCGGGCCGGGCGACGGCCCGCCCGGCCCGCCCCGTCCGTGGCGGGTGCGCGCTCCCGTGAAGGGGTTCACGGGAGCGCGCGGCGCGTCACAGCAGGGTGCGCCAGTAGTACCAGAACCGGTTGAGGATCATCAGGACGATCACCGCGTACCACAGCGCCGGCACCACCCAGTGGTAGCGCGCGGCCTCGCGGACGGCCGGGCGCAGCCGCGCGGACACCGGGATGACGCCGTTCCTGAGATTGTTCAGGGTGGTGTACCAGAACAGCGGGATCATCGCGGCCCAGACCACCATGCAGTACGGGCAGAGCGCGCCGATCCGGTACAGCGTCTGGGTCATCAGCCAGGTCGCGAAGCCGATGCCGAACACCGTGCCGGCCTGCAGGCCGAGCCAGAACCACCGCCGGTAGCGGGCCCCGGCGAGGAGTCCGGCGCCCACCGCCATCACCACGGCGAAGCCGATCAGGCCGAGGATGGAGTTCGGGAAGCCGAACGCCGCGGCCTGGTCGCTGCCCATCACCGAGCCGCAGCTGATGATCGGGTTGATGTTGCAGTTGGGCACGTACGACGGATCCTCCAGCAGGCGGATCTTGTCGATGGTCAGCACGACCGACGAGGCCAGGCCGAGCGCACCGGTGACGACCAGCAGCCAGGCGAAGGCCCGGCCCGCTCCGATCACGCCGGCCGCGTCGCCGGTACGGGTGGCCCCGCCGCCGTCCAGGTCGGCGCGGGTCATCCGATCGCCTGCTTCACCAGGGCGGTGTACTGGTCCGGGGTGACCGCGGCGCCGTCGGTGAAGACGTCGAGCTTCTTGCCGTCCAGCTCGAACGTCGGGGTGCCGGTGACGCCGCTGTTGTCGAAGGCCCTGGACACCTCGGCCGCCCACGGCGCGTAGGTGCCCTCCTGGACGGCCTTGACGAACGCGTCCGTCCTCAGCCCCGGCACCTTGCCGGCCAGGTCCAGCAGGTGGTTCACATCGCCGAAGCCGTCCTCGCGCTCGTCCGGCTGGTTGGCGTAGAGCACGTCGTGGAACTGCTTGAACTTGTCCATGCCCTCGTTGAGCGCGGCTCCGGCGGCGGCGAGCGCGGTGCGCGAGCCCTTGCCGCCGAGCCCCTTGTCGAGGAAGGTCGCCAGGTGGTATTCGATCTTGTACGTGCCACTGTCGGCGAGCGCCTGCACGGTGGGCCCGTCGGTGGTCTCCAGCTGCTGGCAGTACGGGCAGCGGAAGTCCTCGTACACCTTCAGCGTGTGCGGGGCGTCGGCCTTGCCGTAGGTGATCACGGTGCCGTCCGAGCCGCTCGCGTTGGCGGGCAGCACCAACGGGCCGCTCGCCTGCGCGCCGCCGGAGCCGCCGACGGCGAAGGCGACGCCCGCCGCGAGGGCGAGTACGGCGGCCGAGGCCGCGCCGACGACCACCCGGCGGCGGATCTTCGCGGAGCGGTCGGCGCGCTGCCGCTCCTCGCGCAGGCGCTCGGTGGCGGCCCGCTTGGAGGTGTTCCGCTGCCGCGCGCCGTGGCCGGACCGCTCGCCGGTCCCGGGCCCGTCACCGTTCTCGGGTCGGTCGCTGTTCTTGGGCCGGTCGCTGTTCTTGCTCATGGGGAGGTCGTCCTGTGCTCGATCGGAGGTCGGCTGGCGCGGGCGGGCCCGCGGGAAGGCGGGCGGGCCGGGCGCGACGGAGCGACCGCTGAGCGCGCAGGAGGCGTCTCAGCAGGCCGGGACGAGCGCGGGAGGACCACGCCGGACAGCCGGGTCGAGCGGAACGTCCACGGCGGGGATGTGCTCCCGGCTCGCGGAGGGGAACGGGATCCGGCCCAGCGGCCGGGCCGGAACCGGCGCGGTGAGCAGCCGGGGCCAGTGGGCGGCGGCGTCCACGAAGCTCTGCAGGAAGTCGCGCAGCGTCCGCAGCGCCTGCGCGAGGCCGCTCAGGGCGGCGTCCGCCCGCCGCAGCCAGAACGCGGCCACCAACGCGATCACCGTGTGCACCAGGAGCAGCAGCAGACCCCCGGCCGCCGTGGGGACGGCCCCGGGAAGCGCCCGGTCGCCGTGGCCGAACAGGCCGCCGTCGCCGACCAGGAAGGCGCCCACCGAACCGCCACGGCAGACCAGCGGCTCGAAGGCGTGCAGGCCCGCCGGGGCGGCCCCGGGGCGGCAGGTCGCCTGCGCGAGGTCGAACAGCACCGAGAGGGCCAGTTGGAGGGGGAGGAAGACGGCGGCGATCCGCCAGAATCCGCGCACGGAACCGGCCAGGGCCAGCGCCACCGCGAAGACGGCGCCGCCCGCGAGGGCCAGGACGGGCAGGGGCAGCGGGCGGCCGGTGACCAGCACCTGGCCGAGCGCGGCGAGCAGGACGACCAGCGCGGCGAACACCGCCGCGCGCAGGGTCCTGGTGGCCGGGCTGCTGCTCATGTCATCCGAGTCTGCCACAGGGCCTCACCCGAACCGTCGGCCTGTGAAGATCCTCACGACCGGGCCTTCTCTTACGGTGCGCCTACGGGGAGGTGTGCAGCGGAGCCGTTCGGGACGGCGGTGGGGACGGCGCTGGGGTGCCCGGTGAGGACGGCGGTGGGGACGGCTGGGGTGTCGCCGTGGTGCCGGTGCCGGGATGGGGGTAGGTGGGGCGGGGGCGGTGCCGGGGCTGCGGTGCCGGGGCTGCGGTGCCGGGGTGTCTGCGGGAGACTTCTTCCATGCCGGAACTGCCCGAGGTCGAGGCACTCACCGCCTTCCTCGCCGACCAGCTGGTCGGCCGCACGATCGCGCGGGTGTACCCGGTCGCGGTGAGCGCGCTGAAGACCTACGCCCCGCCGGTCACGGATCTCCAGGGCCGTCGGGTGGAGGCGGTCGGGCGGCACGGCAAGTTCCTCGACATCACCGCCCTCGACGCCGAGGCGCAGGGCCTGCACCTGGTGGTGCACCTGGCCCGGGCCGGCTGGCTGCGCTGGCGGGAGAACCTGCCGCCCGAGCCGCCGCACCCGGGCAAGGGGCCGCTCGCGCTGCGGCTGTGCCTGGCCGAACCGCAGGGCGCGGGGTTCGACCTGACCGAAGCCGGTACCCAGAAGCGGCTGGCGGTCCACTGCGTCCGGGATCCGGCGGAGATCCCCGGCATCGCCCGGCTCGGGCCGGACCCGCTCGCGCCGGAGTTCACCCTGGACGTCTTCGCCGGACTGCTGCACGGCGAGCGGCGTCGGCTCAAGGGCGTCCTACGGGACCAGGGGGTGATCGCGGGTATCGGGAACGCGTACTCGGACGAGGTGCTGCACGCGGCCCGGATGTCGCCCTACAAGCCGGCCGCCGGTCTGTCGGAGGAGGAGACGGCGCGGCTCTACGAGGCGCTGGGCAGCACGCTGCGAGACGCGGTCGAGCGCTCGCGCGGATTGGCGGCCGGTCTGCTGAAGGCGGAGAAGAAGAGCGGGCTGCGGGTGCACGGCCGGGCCGGGCAGCCCTGCCCGGTCTGCGGTGACACCATTCGCGAGGTCTCGTTCAGCGACTCCTCCCTGCAGTACTGCCCGACCTGCCAGACGGGTGGCAAGCCGCTCGCGGACCGCCGGCTCTCGCGCCTGCTGAAGTAGCCACCGCGGCGGGAGCGGGCACCCGGCCGGGGCCCACGCTGGGGTGGACGGCCCGGTCGTGCCCCGGTCCGGCGGGTCGGGTCCGGCGCCTCAGTGGCCCGTTCGGGTGGTGATCGGGCCCGCTGGGACCGGGTTCGGCTGGGCTCGGCCTCGGACGGGGGAAGGCATCTGACATGTTGTCGTATCGACAGATTGTCTCTCGAAGGATGCTCCTGGCGAGTGCCGGCATCACCCTGCTCGGGGTGAGTGGTTGCGGCGGACCACCGAAGGGCGAAGCGGACAACGCGTCCCCGACCGGCCCCGGGCCGGCCGGGGCGACGAGTCCCGGTCCGGGCCCGAGTCCGGGCTCGGCGCCCCCCTCCGGCCCGACCGGCGGCGCGAGCCCGCATCCCGGTTCGGCGCCGGCTTCGGTGTCCTCATCGGCCACGGCGGCCGGACGCCCGTCGGCTGCCGCGACGGCGCCGTCGCAGCCGCCGTCGCAGCCCCCGTCCCTGTCGCCGTCGCCGTCGTTCTCGTCTCCCGCGTCGTCGGCGCCGACCGGGTCGTCGATGCCCGCGCCCGCCGCACCCGCCGCGCGCGGGGCGCTGGATCCGGCGAAGAACGCTCCGCTCAACGAACTCTCCCGCGACGGACGGGTGCTGGCCCTCACGATCGATGACGGTCCGGACCCTCGCAACACCCCCGCCGTACTCGCCGTCCTGCGCCGGTACGGCGTCCGGGCCACCTTCTTCATGGTGGGCCAGAACGCCGCGGCCAACCCCTCGCTGGTCCGCGCCGTCGCGGACGAGGGCCACCACATCGCCAACCACACCTGGTCCCACCCCGACCTGCGCCGTCTCACGGAGGCGCAGGTGAACGCCGAACTCCAGCGCACCTGCGACGTGTTGGAGAAGCTCACCGGCAAGCCGCCGACCTGGTTCCGGGCGCCCGGCGGGGACTGGGCCCCGGTGACCATCCGGGTGTGCTCGGCGCTGGGTCTGCGGCCGATGGGCTGGTCGGTGGATCCGATGGACTGGGCGCGCCCCGGTACGGCCGCCATCACCACACGCGTCCTGACCGCCGTGCGGCCGGGCTCGATCGTGCTCAACCACGACGGGGGCGGCGACCGTTCGCAGACCGTCGCCGCGCTGCGCGCCTACCTGCCGGTGCTCATCGACCGGGGCTACGCGTTCACGGCGCCGCCCTGACCGGCCCCGGGCAGGGCGGCCTCGCGAGGTGTCGACGGCCGACCGGGTGACCGTGGCGCACGTAGCGGCTTCAGGGGTAAAACCACCCAAATAGGTGAAATAGAAGAACCGTTTCACCACTTTTGCGGCCCATAGGGTGATTCTGCACCGCACCACTTGGAAAAGGATCACCTCTCATGCGTCTCCGCAACGCCGCGATCGCCGCCGCCAGCGCCCTCACCCTCGTGCTGGCCGTCCCGGGTTCGGCCTCCGCCGCGGACGGCGAATTCCGGTACACCCACCGCGACGCGGCGGGCGAGCGGCACATCGGGTGGCTGCTCGGCCCGGCCAGCGGGGAGTGCGTCGACCTGCCCGAGGCGACGGAGCAGAATCCCGCGTACGCGCCGAAGAACCGCACGGGCTCCACCGCCACGGTCTTCCTGGACCTCGACTGCCACGGCGACGTCTTCTCCTCGCTGCGCCCGGGCGGTGTGGCGTCGGAGCGACTGCTGATGCGTTCGGTGATGTTCTCCTGACCGGGTGCCCGCGTTGACGAGGGGCTCGGCCTGACACGACGGCAGCCGGGAGCCGAGCCGGTCGGCTCGGCCTCGGCCGCTCGGCCCCCGACTGCTCGGACCGCGAGGTCCGACGCCGTGTCAGGCAGCCGCACCGCTCGGCGCCTCAAGCCGTCCGGTCGCCGGCCGGTCCCACGAGCGGTACCGGCGACCTGCACGCACCCCCCGCGACGCGGCGGGCCGGGCGCTTTGACGTCGCCGACCACTGCCCCACACTGGAAGGCGACGCAGCGCCCCGGTCCGACTCGTCTCCGCATGACGGAGCCGGGGCGCCGATATGCCGGCCCGCGATGTGTCGGAGTTCGGCGGCCTGCGGGTGTCCAGAACGTGCCACCGGCTCCGTCCCAGGGGCACCAGCGGCCACCACCGACTGTTCGGACGAAGAGGGAGAAGCCAGCATGGCGATTCAGCGGATGGACAACGTCGGCATCGTCGTCGAGGACCTGGACGCCGCCATCGCGTTCTTCGCGGAACTCGGTATGGAGCTGGAGGGCAGGGCGGAGGTCGAGGGCCTCTTCGCCGACCGGTGCACCGGGCTCGACGGCGTCCGCTGTGACATCGCGATGCTCCGGACCCCGGACGGTCACAGCCGGCTCGAGCTGGCGAAGTACCGCAGCCCCGAAGTGATCAGCGCCGGGCCGCGCAACCGGCCGCACAACGTTCTGGGCACGCACCGCGTGATGTTCGCCGTCGACGACGTCGAGGACACCGTTGCCCGCCTGCGCCCTCACGGCGCCGAACTCATCGGCGAGATCGCCCGGTTCGAGGACAGCTATCTGCTCTGCTACGTCCGTGGCCCGGAGGGCGTCATCGTCGGACTGGCCGAGCAGCTTCGCTGATCAGGAGCAGCCCGAGCAGGTGGCCGAACGAGGTCGTCGAGTGGCCCGCTCGGGCTCCCCGGGCGTGCGCCGCCCTCGCGCCGCCTCCTCGGTGGTCGGCCGGTCCATTGACACGCCGCTGCGCCGCCTCCACCATGGTCGGCGCCGCAGCACTGTTCACCGGGGACGTTCAGGGCGTGAAGTGGGAGCGCTCCCACGCTTTGCAGGCTCACCTGCAACACCGCGTCCGTACGGCCCCGTCCTGCCCGGCACCGCACGCCGTCGCCCCCTGTGGACGGCCCCCACCTGCGATGTTCAGCGGAAGGTAGCCATGCCTGAGCCCACTACGCCGTTACCACCGGCCGCCGCGTCCGTGCGCCCCACCGCGCCCGCGACCACCGTCCCGTCCGCGCGCCCCACCGCGCGGGTCGTCTCCGAGAGCCGGGCCGCCGCCCGGGGCCCCCGGCCGCTGCGCCACCGGCTGGGCCTCGGCCTCGCGCTGGCGGGCGCGCTCGCCGCCGCCGCGCTGCTGCCGGCCCGGGCGGAGGTCGCCGGCCCCGCCCCGGTGGCCGCCTCGGGCCAGTACAACTACGCCGAGGCGCTGCAGAAGTCGATCCTGTTCTACGAGGCCCAGCAGTCGGGCAAGTTGCCCGACACCAACCGGGTCTCCTGGCGCGGCGACTCCGCCCTGGACGACGGCAAGGACGTCGGCCTCGACCTCACGGGCGGGTGGTACGACGCCGGGGACCACGTGAAGTTCGGCCTCCCGATGGCCGCTTCGACCACCATGCTGGCCTGGGGCGCGATCGCGGAGAAGCAGGCCTACACTGCCTCCGGCCAGATGCAGTACCTCAAGAACAACCTGCGGTTCGTCAACGACTACTTCATCAAGGCCCACCCGTCGCCGAACGTGCTCTACGGCCAGGTCGGCAACGGCGGTACGGACCATGCCTGGTGGGGTCCGGCCGAGGTGATGCCGATGGCCCGTCCGGCGTACCGGATCGACACCTCCTGCCCCGGCTCCGACCTGGCGGGCGAGACCGCCGCCGCGATGGCCTCCTCCTCGATGGTCTTCGCGGACAGTGATCCGACGTACGCGGCCACCCTGCTCACCCACGCCAAGCAGCTCTACTCCTTCGCCGACACCTACCGAGGGAAGTACAGCAGTTGCATCAGCGACGCCCAGGGCTACTACAACTCCTGGAGCGGATACAACGACGAGCTGGTCTGGGGCGCCATCTGGCTCTACAAGGCCACCGGTGACAGCAGCTACCTGGCCAAGGCGGAGACCTACTACGCGGACCTCTCCACGGAGCCGCAGACCACGACGAAGTCCTACAAGTGGACCATCGCGTGGGACGACAAGTCCTACGGTGCCTATGTCCTGTTGGCCCAACTCACGGGCAAGCAGGGCTACATCGACGACGTCAACCGCTGGCTGGACTGGTGGACGGTCGGCGTCAACGGCAGCCAGGTCAAGTACTCGCCCGGCGGTGAGGCCGTCCTCGACTCCTGGGGGTCGTTGCGATACGCGGCCAACACGTCCTTCGTCGCCCTGCTCTACTCGGACTGGCTGACCGGGGACGCCACCCGCAAGGTCCGCTACCACGACTTCGCGGTGCGCCAGATCGACTACGCGCTGGGCGACAACCCCCGCCGCTCCAGTTACCTGATCGGCTTCGGCACCAACGCGCCGAAGAACCCGCACCACCGCACCTCGCACGGCTCCTGGACCGACCAGTTGACCAGTCCGGTGAACAACCGCCACACACTCGTCGGCGCCCTGGTCGGCGGTCCGAGCTCGGCCGACGACTCGTACACCGACGACCGCAGCAACTACGTCAACAACGAGGTGGCCACCGACTACAACGCGGCCTTCACCGGAGCCCTCGCCCGTCTCTACGCCGAGTACGGCGGCTCGCCGCTCGCCGCGTTCCCGGCCAAGGAGACCCCGGACGGTCCGGAGATGTCGGTGCAGGCCTCGGTGAACGCCGCCGGCACGAACTTCACCGAGATCAAGGCTTACGTGATCAACAAGTCGGCCTGGCCCGCCCGGGCGATGAACAAGGCCGCGCTGCGCTACTACTTCACGCTGGAACCCGGTGTGACACCGAGTCAGATCACGCTGAGCACGAACTACAACCAGTGCGGGACGGTCAGCGGGCCCACCCTGTACTCCGGCTCCACGTACTACGTGACGGTCGACTGCTCCAACACGAGCATCGCGCCGGCCGGGCAGTCGGCCTACCGCAAGGAGGTGCAGTTCCGGATCTCCTCGGCGGGTGCCTGGGATCCTGCCAACGACTGGTCCTACCAGGGCATCGCGACCACGCCCGGAGCCACACCGGTGGATGCCTCGCACCTGCTGCTGCTGGACGGCGGGGTGCCGCAGTGGGGTGCGACGCCGGACGGTTCCGTGCCGACCGGCAGCCCCAGCCCGCCTCCGACCGCCTCCACATCGGCCTCGCCGAGCCCCAGCCCCAGCCCCAGCCCGAGCCCGAGCCCGAGCCCGTCCGCCTCTCCGACGGGTACGCCGACCGGGAGTTCCTCGCCGACCGCCGTGCCCGGGGCCTGCTCGGTCGGCTACACCATCGGCAGTAACTGGGGTACGGGCTTCACCGCCGACGTGGTGGTGCGGAACACCGGCACCGCCGCGATCTCCGGCTGGACTCTCGGCTGGACGTTCCGGGGTGCGGAGCAGGTCACCAACGCCTGGAACGCCAAGGTGTCCCAGAGCGGCGCGGCCGTCACCGCGGTCGACGCCGGCTTCAACGCCACCGTCGCGCCGGGTGGTTCGGCCTCGTTCGGCTTCCAGGGCGCCGGCGCCCCCGCAGGTCTCCCGGTCTTCACGCTCAACGGGAGGACGTGCACGGGCTGACCCGGCCGGCCGGGTGCACCGACCGGTGCACCCGGTGACGCCGCCTGCCCGGCCCCCGCAGTGTTCCGGGGGCCGGGCAGGCGGCAACGCGCGGGGCGTTCACTCCCGGCGCTCACTGCCGGCGCTCGTCGCCGGGTTCGCCTGCGGCCCTCACTCCCGGCGGGCGTCCTCGGGGGTCTCCTCCTCGGCGGCTTCCTGGGCGACCGCCTCCTCCGTGACCTCCTGGGCGGTACGGACCTCGTCGGCCACGTCCTCGGCCGGCCGCCGTACGAGCCGCCCACCGTGCCGGGCGGCGATCGCGTCCGCATCCTGCGGCTGCTGCTCGCGCACCTCGGCGATCAGCAGGCTGTCGCCCTCCGCGAGACCGCTGCTGTAGACCGTCAGGCCCTCGGCGGCGTCCTGGAAGCGCTTGATCTCGGCGGCGCCGGCCAGCACGGTGCCCGCGGTCCAGCCCAGGAAGACGCCGACCGGGCCGCCCAGCAGCCCGACCAGGCCACCGACGATCCCGCTGACCACGGTCGGCGTACCGGCCCCGCGCACCCAGCTCTCGGGCACGTCGAGCAGTCCCTCGGCCGAGCGCTCCAGGACGGCCGCCTGCCGGGCGCCGTGCAGTTCCTTCACCTCCTGGTAGGCGGCTCTGGCGGCCGCCGGGTCGTCGAAGGTGACGAACAGCATGGTGTGGGTCTCCGGCATCGGACGGCCTCTCGACGTTCCTGGGCAGGGCTGCACGCTTGCACGATAGACCGCCGCCCGCGGATCGGCCCCCGGGCCGGGCCGCCGCGTGCCTCGGCCGGAGGCGGGCAGGACGCTCGGGGCGGCAAGCGGCAAGCGGCAAGCGGCAAGCGGCAAGCGGCAAGCGGGCCGGGCGTCAGGGCGCCGGGGCGGGCCGGGGCGGGGGCCGCTCGGCGGAGTCCCGCAGGGCCGCTTCGACGATGGCGTTCAGGCTGGCGTGGTGGGCGCCCCGCCAGTACACCTGGCCGCACGCGGTGCACTGGGCGAACACGTCGTAGGAGCGCTCGGTACCGCCGCGCAGTCGACCGTGCACCGCCTCCTTGGGGGCTTCGCGGAGCGTGCCGTTGCAGGCCGTGCACCTGGTCCAGGGAGCGAGCGGCGGGGCGAACCGGGCGAGTACCTCCCGGAGCTGTTCGGCGGGGCGGTGGCTGTAGACGTAGGCCCCGGCCCAGATCTCCCGGCGCCGCAGGAGGCCCCGGTCGCGGGAGAGCATCACCCGGTGCTCCGCGGCCGAGCGCGTGGCCAGCGCCGCGTCGCCGATGTCCGGGTTCTCGTACGCGGCGTCCACCCCGAGCAGCCGGAGCCGGCGGGTCAGCGTCCCGAGATGGACGTCGAGCAGGAAGCGGGCCGGGCCGGCCAGCGGCTGGGGCCGTGGGACGGCGTGCACCGCGACCTCCTCGCCGTGCGCGGGCAGATGCGAGGTGGCCACCGTCCGGCCGTCCACGACGAGCTCGCCGACCTCGGTGAGTGGCACGCCGAGCGACTCCACCACGTGTCCGAGCGTCGCGGCGCGGTCGGTGCGTACCGCCGAGCGCGCCACGCGCCTGGCCGCGGCGAGGAACACGTGCAGTTCGGGGTCGAGGCTGATCCAGATCTCCGGTCTGTCCACGCGGCCAGCATGCCAGCGGTGCGGGTCCGGCCGCGAGCGTTTTCCGCCCGTGCCGCCCGTGCCGCCCGTGCCGCGGCGCGCCGCGGCACGCGGGTCAGACCTGCTGGGGCGAGGGCTCGCTGCCGACCGGGTCGGGGCGCGCTGCCGGGTCGCCCGGCCCGGCCGGGTCGCCGGCGTCCCGGCGGGTCCGGGCGTCGGGCATGGTGAAGGCGAACAGGCCGGCGGCGACCGCGATCGCGGCGAGTACCAGGTAGCCGTTGCGGTAGGCGTCGAGCGCCGGGTGGGCCCGTTCGGCGCCGGTGGACCCGAGCATCAGCACGGTCGTCACGACGGCCGGCGCGAGTGCCGCGCCGGTCTGCCGGACGACGGTGTTGAGGGTGGCCGCGTGGGCCACGTCGGCGCGGGCCACCGCCGTGAAGGAGGCCACGGTCGTGGGCATGAAGACGGCGCCCATGGCCAGGCCGAGCAGGAACATGTAGGCGCGGAAGGTCCACAGCCCGGTCTGCGCGTCCGTCCCGGCGAAGAGCAGCATGACCGCGGCCACCCCCAGCATCCCGGTGCCGATGATGACCCGGGGGCCGATCCTGGCGTAGACGACGCCGACCACCTGCATGGTGAGCAGCACGCCGAAGGCCTCGGTGAACGTGCTGCTGCCGCTGTCGAGCGCGCTCCCGCCGCGTGCCTCCTGGATGAGCAGGGGGCCCAGGTACATCGCGCCCATCATGGGGATGTGGCCGACCAGGCCGACCAGGTTGGTGTCGCGGAACAGCCGGTCGCCGAAGAGCCGCAGCCGCAGGATCGGCTCCGGTGCCCGCAGCATGGTGCGGACCGCCAGTCCGAGCAGGAGCGCGCCGCCCGCCAGCGATCCGAGCACCTGCGGCCGGGCCCAGCCGAGGTCAGGGCCCGCGCAGACCCCGTACATCAGGATCGCCGTGCCGCCGCCGCTGAGCAGCAGCCCCGGCAGGTCCAGCCGGCCGGCCCGGTGGTCGTGGTGCTCGGCGAGGAAGAGCAGTCCGAAGAGGATGGCGAGCGCGCCGACCGGCAGGTTGACGTAGAAGACCCAGCGCCAGGACAGGCTGGTCACCAGCACGCCGCCGAGCAGCGGCGCGAGGGCGGGGGCGATCTGCTGGGGGATGATCAGCAGCCGCGACAGCCGTACCTGCTCGGTCTGGTCGAAGGTGCGGAACAGCAGGGCCTGCGAGGTGGGGGTGAGCAGGCCGGCGGCGAGGCCCTGCAGGGCGCGGGCGGCGATCAGGGCGGTGAGGCCGGGCGCCGCGCCGCACAGGCCGGAGGCGAGGGTGAAGACCGTCAGGGAGAGCAGCAGCATGCTGCGCCCGCCGAAGCGCTCCACCAGCCAGGCGGAGGCGGGGATCATCATCGCCAGGCAGACCGGGTAGACCACCACGACGCTGTCCAGCGCGGCCGGGGTGAGGGCGAACTGACGGGCGATGCTGGGCAGCGCGACGGTGGTGATCGCACCGTCGACGATGCAGATGAAGGTGGTCGAGACGGTCATGATGGGCACCACGAGGCGCTGGCTGAGTCGGCTGCTCATAAATGCTGAGCATACTCACTATGATGATGCTCATAAAGCTCTGGGACGGGGAAACGACGGACATGGCACAGGTTCAGGACTTCGGCAGCAGCGACATCCTGGTGGACGAGCTGTTCGCCACCACCCACCGGCTGCGGATCTTCGTCGACGGGCGGCTGCGCGAGCACGGCGCCTCCGTGGCGCGGTTGCGGGCGATGCGGGTACTGGCCCGGGCCGGCGAGCCGTTGCGGATGCGCGACCTGAGCGATCTGCTCGGCAACGCCCCGCGGACCACCACCACCATCGTCGACAGCCTGGAGCGGGACGGGCTGGTCGAGCGGGTGCGGCACCCGGACGACCGCCGGTCCTTCCTGCTGACCCTGACCGAGCGCGGGGTGCGCTGCCACCGGGAGGCCGAGGAGTTGGACGGCGCGGCGCTCGCAGCGGCCACCGGCGCACTGAGCGCAGCCGAGCGCGACCAGTTGCGGACGCTGCTGGCCAGGATCCGGACGGCCGTCTCCGGCGACCGCCTGACCGCCTGACCGCCCGACCGCCCGACCGCCCGACCGCCCGACCAACCGCCCGGCCGCCCGGGGGAGACGGGGCCGTTCCGCGGCGGGAGCGGCGAGCGACGAGAATGGAGGCGGGTCCGTGCGACCCGCCCGGAGGGGACCGTCACTGTCACCGGAGTGAGGGACAGCCCATGGGACAGGCAGCCATCAGCGTCGTCGGACTCGGCAAGAGCTTCGGGTCGGTGACGGCCCTGGACGGGGTGGACTTCGAGGTGCGGCCCGGGACGGTCTTCGGCCTGCTCGGGCCGAACGGCGCCGGGAAGAGCACCGCGATCCGGATCCTGACGACCATCCTGCGGCCGAGCCGCGGCCACGCCGAGGTGCTCGGCCACGACGTGGTGCGCGAGGCCGCCACCGTCCGGCGGTCGATCGGCCTGGCCGGCCAGTACGCCGCCGTGGACCCGAATCTCACCGGCCGCGAGAATCTGCGGCTGATCGGCCGGCTGACCCGGATCGGCCGCACCCGGCTCCGCCCCCGCGCGGCGGAGCTGCTGGAGCGCTTCGACCTGAGCGCGGCCGCCGACCGCCCGGTGCGGACCTACTCGGGCGGAATGCGCAGACGGCTCGACGTCGCCGCCGCGCTCGTCCCCGAGCCGCCGGTGCTGTTCCTGGACGAGCCGACCACCGGTCTGGACCCGCAGAGCCGCAACGCCCTGTGGGGGCTGATCCGCGAGCTGGTGAACGACGGGACGACCGTCCTGCTCACCACCCAGTACCTGGAGGAGGCCGACCGGCTGGCCTCGCGGGTGGTGGTGGTCGACGAGGGACGGATCATCGTCGACGACACCCCGGCCGCTCTCAAGGCCCGGCTCGGCAACACCGTGATCGAGCTCGCGATGGGCGACGAGGACCGCGCCGCCCGGGCGGTCGCCGTCCTCACCGGGAGGCTGCCCGAACCGCCGGCGCGCGAGGGCCCGCTGCTCACGCTCGCCTCCCGGGACGGCTCCCGGCTGTTGCTGGAGGCCCTGCACCTGCTGGACGAGAGCGGCCTGGTGCCCCGGGCGGTCGCGGTCCGCGAATCCAGCCTCGACGACGTCTTCCTGGCCCTGACCGGCCACCGCACCGCGAGCGGCGGGCCCACCGCAGCAGGGCCGCCCGGCGAGGATCCCGGCGCGGACGGGGCCGCCCAGGCGGGTGCGTCATGACCGGTACCGCCGTCCCGCACGCGTTCGGCGCCGGGAGCCTCGCCTGGCGGCTCGGCCGGGGGCTCTCGGACGCCGTCCGGGACGGGCTCGCGGTGGCCTGGCGCAACCTGATCGCCCTGCGCCGGGTGCCCAGGCTGCTGGTCTTCTCCACGATCCAGCCCCTGGTCTTCGTCCTGATGTTCCGATACGTCTTCGGCGGGGTGGTCGGGCCCGCACTCGGCCCCGTCTCCTACGTCGACTTCCTGATCCCCGGCATCTTCGTGCAGACCGCCGTGTTCGGCTCCATGAACACCGCGATCGGCCTCGCGACCGACATGCAGACCGGCCTGATGGAGCGGTTCCGCTCGCTCCCGATGGCCCGCTCGGCGGTGCTGGTCGGCCGCACCACGGCGGATCTCGCGCGCAACGTGTTCGTGGTCGCGCTGATGACGGCGGTGGGATTCGCCCTCGGCTTCCGGATCCACGCGGGCGTGCCCGCCTTCCTGGGCGGCGTCCTGCTGGTGCTGGCCTTCGGGTTCGCGATGTCGTGGATCTTCGCGGTGGTGGGCATGGCGGTGGGCGACCCCGAGACCGCGCAGGCCGCCGCGTTCCCGGTGCTCGCGCCGCTGGTCTTCGCCTCCTCGGCGTTCGTCCCGGTCAGCACCATGCCTGGATGGCTGCAGGCGTTCGCCGGCCACCAGCCGGTCTCGAAAACCGCGCAGGCGGTGCGGGTCCTGGTGCTCGGCGGCCCGGCCACCACCGTGGTCTGGCAGGCGCTGGCCTGGGACGCCGGGATCGTCGCCGTCTTCGCCCCGCTCGGGGTGTGGTTCTACCGCCGGGCCGTGTAGGACGCCGGAGCGGGAACCGGTGGCCCTACGGCGGACGCGCCGCCCGCGCACGGTGGCACGCGGCGGCCGGGCCGGACGCTCCTGCATCCGAACGCTCCTGCAGCCGGATCCCCTGCAGCCGGATCCCCTGCACCCGGATCCCCTGCACCCGGACACGGCGAAGCCGGTCGATGGCGATCACCGACCGGCTCCGCCGTGCCGCACGACGGGTCAGTTCTGCGTGACCTCGGTGGTGAGTTGGGGGAGGACGGTGAAGAGGTCGCCGACGACGCCGTAGTCGACGAGTTCGAAGATGGGGGCTTCGGGGTCCTTGTTGACGGCGACGATGGTCTTGGAGGTCTGCATGCCGGCTCGGTGCTGGATGGCGCCGGAGATGCCGGCGGCGACGTAGAGCTGGGGGGAGACCTGCTTGCCGGTCTGGCCGACCTGGTTGCTGTGGGGGTACCAGCCGGCGTCGACGGCGGCGCGGGAGGCGCCGACGGCGGCGCCGAGGGCGTCGGCGAGGTCCTCGACGACGGTGAAGCCCTCGGCGGCGCCGACGCCGCGGCCGCCGGAGACGACGATGGCGGCCTCGGTCAGCTCGGGGCGTCCGGTGGCGACGCGGGGGGTGCGGGCGGTGACGGTGGCGGCGTTGCCGGTGAAGGCGACGGTGACGCTCTCCACGGTGCCGGCGGCGGGGGCGGGCTCGGGGGTGGTGGAGTTCGGCTTGACGGTGATGACCGGGGTGCCGTGGGTGACGGTGGAGCGGACCTGGAAGGAGGCGGCGAACACCGACTGGGTGGCGAGGGGGCCGTCGTCGCCGGCCTGCACGTCGACGGCGTCGGTGATGAGGCCCGAGCCCAGGCGCAGGGCGAGGCGGGCGGCGATCTCCTTGCCCTCGCCGGAGGAGGTGACCAGGACGGCGCCGGTGTCGGTGGCGCGGGCGATCTGGGTGAGGGCGTCGACCTTGGGGACGACGAGCTGGTCGGTGAACTCGGGGGCGTCGGCGACGTAGACCTTGGCGGCGCCGTACTCGGCGGCCTTGGCGGCGATGTCGGCGGCGCTCGCCGCGGCGCCCAGGATGACGGCGGCGGGCTCGCCGAGGCGGCGGGCGAGGGTCAGCAGTTCGAGGGCCGGCTTGCGGACCGCGCCGTCGGCGTGGTCCACGAGAACCAGGATCTCAGCCATGATTCGTTGCTCCTGATGGTTCGTGAAGTGGCGCTGGCGGCGGGGTCAGATGAACTTCTGGGCGGCGAGGTAGCCGGCGAGCTGTCGGCCGCCCTCGCCCTCGTCCTTGACGATGGTGCCGGCGGTGCGGGCCGGGCGGGCGGTGACGTCCTGGACGGTGGTCCAGGCGCCGGCCAGGCCGACCTGCTCGGCGTCGATGCCCAGGTCGTCGAGGTCGTAGGACTGCACGGGCTTCTTCTTGGCGGCCATGATGCCCTTGAAGGAGGGGTAGCGGGCCTCGCCGGACTGGTCGGTGACGGAGATGACGGCGGGCAGTTCGGCGCGCAGCTGCTCGGTGGCGCTGTCGCCGTCGCGGCGGCCGGTGACGGTGGTGCCCTGGACGGCGACCTCGGAGAGCAGGGTCAGCTGCGGCACGCCCAGGCGTTCGGCGAGCAGGGCGGGCAGGACGCCCATGGTGCCGTCGGTGGAGGCCATGCCGCCGACGACGAGGTCGTAGCCGCTCTTCTCCAGGGCCGCCGCGATGATCGCGGAGGTGCCGATCACGTCGGTGCCGTGGATGTCGTCGTCGTTGACGTGGACGGCCTTGTCGGCGCCCATCGACAGGGCCTTGCGCAGGGCGTCCTTCGCGTCGTCCGGGCCCACCGTCAGGACGGTCACCTCGGCGTCGCCGTGCGACTCGGCGATCCGCAGCGCCTGCTCGACGCCGTACTCGTCCAGCTCCGACAGGAGGCCGTCCACGCCCTCCCGGTCGGTGGTGTGGTCGTCCTCGAAGCGACGGTCACCGGTCGCGTCGGGCACGTACTTCACACAGACAACGATCCTCAAGCTCACGGCCTGTCTCCTGTACTCGTCTCGTCCGGCGTGGTCCGGCCGGCGGTCGCGGGCCAGGACGACGCGCCTGACCTGCTCGGCGCCCTGCTGGAGCGGGATGATGGCGGTGCGGTGACAACCACCGCTCGCGATCCGGACCAGAGGGAACTGAGTTCCCCTAATAGAGCACACTCGGTGCCGAATGGCCAGTATCGACATGGCCGCGACATGCCCGAAATTAGCAAAGGATCGGCGAACGAGCCTGTCGCCGGGAGGGATGGCAGGGTACTCAGTGTCCTCATTTGTGGGAACTGAGTGTCGCGAGGAGGTGTCGTCATGCCGTCGAGGGCCGCGACCGCCGGTGGTCGCGGCCCTCGACGGCATGGGGTGCCGCGCGGATCAGCGCTCCTCGCGGAAGGCCGTGTGCCGGCGGGCGGCGGGGTCGTACTTGCGCAGGACGAGGCGGTCGGCGTCGTTGCGCCGGTTCTTACGGGTGACGTAGGTGTAGCCCGTCCCGGCCGTGGAGCGGAGGCTGACGATCGGGCGGAGTTCACTGCGGGCCATGGCGGGTCCTCCTGGTGCGTCGGCGGAACACTATGGAACGGTTGTCGTTTTCATGTGCCGTCCACCGGCTGCAACGCCCCCGTGGGGAGCGGTATTCCGGCCCGCCCGGCTTCGGCGCCGGCCCCGCACCGCCCGGGGGCCCGCGAGCGGCCGCCGGCCCGGGCACTCACCAGGAGTGCCCGGGCCGGCGGCCGGTCAGGAGCCGAGGGGCCGAGCGGATCGCTGACCCTCGGCCGGGTCACGGACCCTCGGGCGGATCGCTGACCCTCGGCCGGGTCACGGACTCCGGAGTGGAGCACTGGCCCGACGGGTGGGGCTCAGGAGGGGGCGCCACCGCCCCGGCGGCGCAGCGCGAACAGGCCGAAGGCGACCCCGAGGACGCCGATCACGATGCCGACCACGCCCAGGGTGCGGGCGGTCGAGTCGGATCCGGGGGTGGTGGCACCGGCGGTGGTGGTGGCACCGGCCTTGGCGTCCTGGGCGGAGCCGGCCTTGCTGAGGACCAGGGTGGGTGCGGGGTGCTCGGGTTCGGGCTGCCCCTCCTTGCCGTCCTCGATCCAGCGGACGACGGTCCCGTCGTCGTAGGTCTGCAGGGCCTTGAAGACCAGCTTGTCGGTGTCGGTGGGCAGCGGGCCGAGCGAGATCCTGAACTCCTGGAACTGGCCGGGCGCGATCTTGGCGCTCGCGTCGGCGGTCCAGGTGATCTTCGAGACGGCATCGGTGATCTCGTCGCCGTCGTCGGTCTTGAGCGGGGTCGCGAGTTTGGCCTTCTCGACCGTCGCGGTCCAGCCGGGAAGCGGCTGCGTGCTGACCGAGGCGACGGGGTGGTCGGTGGGGAGGTTCACCTCGATCTTCGTGGTGGACGCGGTGTCCTTCTCGTCCGGGACGCGGAAGGACACCGCGGTGTAGTCGCCCTGCTGGGCGGTGCCGGGCTGCACGGTGACGTGCGCGAAGGCCGGTCCGGCCAGGGCGGTCAGGGCGGCGGTGAGCGCGGTGGTCGCGGCGAGGCGGCCGGCGGTGCGGTGGCGCATGGGTGGTGGTCTCCGTCCGGAGGCGGGCACGGTGGACAGCGCCAGGAGGGCACTCGCTCCGGGGCGCCGTCCATGACGGTGCCGGTCCGGGGGAGCGCCGTCCGTGGCTCGGTCGGTGCCTGGTCGATGGGGGCAGGGCGGGAGGGCGTCGCGGGACGCGGACCTCCCCGCCTCGTGCTCGTACGGCGCGGACGACCCGGCCACCGCGGCGGCGGCCCGATCGCGTCAGCGCGCGAACTCCGCCACCGGTGGACCACGGCGCACCACGCTGTGCCGCAGCACGGCCCCGGCCGGGGGCCGATGGCGGTTCCCCGGTGCCCGACGCGATCGTGGCCCGCCGCCCCCGGCGGCCCCTGCGCGGGTCAGGGCGGCGAGCAGGCGGAGCACCCGCCGCAACGGTGACACCCACGCCCGCGCCCTGGTCGCGCCCAGGCGGACCAGCCGCCAGAGCGCGGACTCGCCCCGCCACAGCCACCAGCCGGCGACCACGGTCGCGGCGAGGTGTCCCACCAGCATGCCCGGCGTCAGACCGAGCGACGGGGCGTGCCACCAGAGCGCCGCGTGCGCCGTCCCGGTGGCATGCGGGTGCAGCGCGGCAGCCGACCGTACGGCGGGCATCGCGGTCGTACCGCCCATCCCCGGCATGTCGTCCATCCCGGCCATCCCGGCCATCCCGGTCATGCCGCCGGCGCCGCTCGGGCCCCCGGTGGCCGCCGCGTTCGCGTGGGCGTGGGGCTGCCCGAGCTGGAAGAGCAGGTGGAGGCCCAGCTGACCGCCGGCGAGCCCGCCGAGGATCGCGGGCAGCGAGCGCTCGCGGCCCGCCCCCGCCACGGCGGCGCAGAAGGTGAGCAGCCAGCCGAGCAGCGCCGCCCCCAGGGGCACGCCGCCGCCGGAGGCGAGGAGGTGGCCCGCCGCGGCCAGCACGAAGCAGACCGTCGCGATCGGGAGGGCCCGGATGACGCGAAGGTCGAGCGCTGCGACGAGCGGTCGGCCGGACACGGGAGCAGGCATGGCGCCCCATCATGGCACCGTGCACCGCGCCCGGGGGCACAGGCGCCGAAACCGCCCATCCGCCCGCCCGTCGCTCGGCCGCCCGTGGCTTCCCACCCGCACGGTGGACGCGAGCGCCCCGCTCCGCACGCGGGGCGCGTGCGGAGCGGGGCGGGGGAGCGGGTGGCCGGCCGGATCAGCCGTCGATGCGGTGCTGGGTCCAGAACGACGTCAGGTCGGTGGTGGTGGCGGCCTGCGCCGCGGCCTTGAACTCGGCCGTGGTCGAGACGCCGTACCAGTGGGCCTGGGCGTAGTCGTGGAGCAGCTTGGTCATCGCTGTGTCGCCGATCAGACGCCGCAGGTCGTGCAGGGCGCACTTGCCGTAGCCGTAGACGACGGTGGAGTAGCGCGAGGAGTTGGCGTCCCAGTAGGCCATCGAGTTGGTGATCTTCTCGGCGGAGGAGGCCCAGGAGACGCTGCTCCAGCAGCCCGAGCCGGTCTTGCCCAGGGCGAGGTCGGTCGCGTAGTCGGTGAACGCCTCGTCCAGCCAGGGGCTGTTGTACTCGTCGTCACCGACGATCCCGTAGAACCACTGGTGGCCGATCTCGTGCGTCAGCGCGGTGGTGCTGACCAGGTCGAGGACGAAGCCCGGGTACTCCATGCCGCCGAACCAGAAGTTGTTGTCCAGGACGGCGTCCAACTCCGTGTACGGGTAGGCCCCGAAGCGCTGGGCGTGCGCGTCCACGGCCGACAGCGAGGTGCTCAGCATCGACTGCGAGTCGGCGGAGCCGATGCCGCTCACCGCGTAGACGTTGACCTTGACACCGGCCGGGGACGTGCCGGAGATCCGGGTGAACGGGCCCGCGCCCCAGGCGAAGTCGCGGACCTTGCTCGCCGTCGCCCGGGTGACGGTGCGCCCGGCCGCGCCCGGGGTGTCCACCGAGGTGCCGGTGGCCGGGACCAGCAGGCTGGTCGGGTGGTCCAGGGTCACGTCGAAGTCGGCGGCCAGCGAGTAGAACGACTCGCCGTTGTTGGTGTACGGGTCGAGATGCCAGCCGGCGGCGTCCCTGACCGCCAGCACCGGAAGGGCGTTGCCGATGAAGCTGAAGGCGCCGTCACGACCGAAGCGGTCGGCTCCGCTCGGCACGCTGATGCCGAGGTCGAAGCCGATCGTGCCGCTCTGCCCGGTGCCGAGCGCGGCGGGCAGCGTGACCTTGAGTGCGGTGCAGTTCACCGACAGGGCGCCCGCGGTGCCACCCGTCAGGTTGGTCACCGTGATCGGGGTGGTCGGGCAGCTGCCGTGGTAGTTGTCCCACAGCCGCAGGTACACCTCGCCGAGCGGGGTGGCCGAGGCGTTGGTGAAGCTCACGCTCTCGTGCCCGCTCCAGACGCCGCCCGAGGAGTCGGCGGTCAGGTTGACGGTGTAGCGGGGAGCGGCGGGCGTCCGGGTCGCGTCCGGCGGCGGGGGCGTGGTGCCGCCCCCGGCGGTGTTCAGCGCGACGTCGTCCAGGACGAAGCTGGTCTGCTGCCCCGAATCCTCGACGCCGGTGAAGGAGACGGCCACCGTCTGGCCGGCGAACGAGGAGACGTCGAACGACTTCTGCACGTATCCGGAGCCCGCGTCCAGGTTGCTGTAGGTCGCCAGCGTGCTGCTGCCGATCTTGGCGGTCAGCTTGTCGTAGGCGACCGAGCCGGACTCCGCGGTGTCGACGTGCAGCCAGAAGGAGAGGGTGGCCGAGGTGCAGCCGGCCGGCACCACGACGCTCTGCGAGAGCGTGTCGGTGTGCGTGGATCCGTAGCCGTCCAGCCAGGCGAAGGAGCTGCCGCCGTGGGCGCTCTGGCCGCCGCCGCTGGTGATCACGCCGCTCGACGCCGACCAGGGCGTGGCGCCGGATTCGAAGCCGCCGTTCGTGACCAGCTGGGCGGGCGTGCAGGTGGCGGCCACGGCGGGGGCCGCCGGTGCCGGGGTGGCCTGCGCGGGGGTGGCGAGGGCGGTGGTGCCGGCGGCCGCCAACAGCGCGGCCCCGGTGACGAAGTGGAGCAACCTGCTTCTCATCGGATCCTCTTGGGGGGACGGGAGCGCCCGTGGGGGACTCGACACCGCCGGGACGCCGCGTCCGCGAGGACGCGCCGAACCCGCGAGGAATCGGCGCGACGAGGGTGGAAGAGCCACTGTCCAACTCTTCCTGACGCAGCGTCACCGGATGGGTCGAGCGGCCGCAGGGGACGCTCCCCACTCCCGAGGCCATAGGAAGAGTGGCAGGAAAATCCGTTGAATTGAAGAGGGCATGCCACATTGTCGATGGCATCGAAGCCGCCCGGCCGTACTCGGTGCCACCGGCGCGGGGCAGCGGAAAGCCCGGGGCGGGCCCGGTGGTTGAACACCGGGGCCGCCCCGTGGGTCGATCGCCTCGGCCCGGCCGGGGGGTGGCCGGCCGGGCCGTGGTGGGTCAGCTGGTGGCGATGGAGGTGTCGTCGATCACGAAGCTGGTCTGGAGGGAGGCGTCCTCGGTGCCGTTGAACTTGAGGGTGACGCTCTGGCCGGCGTAGGCGGAGAGGTCGAAGGTGCGCAGCTGGTAGCCGGTTGCGGCGTTGGCGTTGGAGTAGGTGGTCAGCGCGGTGCCGTTGACGGTGACGGCGAGCTTGTCGTAGGCGGTGGTGCCGGTCTCGGCGGTGTCGATGTGGAGGTAGAAGCTGAGGGTGGCCTTGCAGCCGGCGGGGATGGTGACGGTCTGGGAGAGGCTGTCGGTGTGGGTGGAGCCGTAGCCGTTCAGCCAGGCCTTCCAGGAGCCGGCGTGGGCGGCCTCGCCGGTGCTGTTGTCGACGACGCCGCTGCTGGCGGTCCAGGGGCCGGCGGTGCCGGTCTCGAAGCCGGCGTTGCCGAGCAGCTGGGCCGGGGTGCAGGTGCCGCCGCCGCCGGTGCTGACCGTCCAGGTGAAGGAGGCTGCGCCGGTCTTGTTGGCGGCGTCCTTGGCGGTGACGGTGACGTTGTAGGTGCCCGCGGTGGTGGCGGTGCCGGTGATCTTGCCGGTGGAGCTGATCGACAGGCCGGTGGGCAGGCCGGTGGCGGTGAAGGTCAGCGGGGCGGTGCCGCCACTGGCCTGGATCTGCAGGTTGGCGGTGCCGTTCAGCGCGGTGGACTGGTTGCCCGGGCCGGTCACCGTGACGGCGCTGCCGGCCGGCTTGGTGAGGAGGCAGCCGCTGACGCTGAGGTCGATGGCGCGGCCGGTGCCCAGGCAGGTGGTGAACCAGTAGGTCTCCTCACCGTAGCTCTGGCCCTTGGTGACCGTGGTGGTGCCGTCGGCGGCGACCTCACAGGGGTTGTTCAGGGTGCACACCGCACCGTCGTCGTTCCCGGTGTTGTTGATGCCGACGATCCTGTTGGTCGCGGCGTCGACGATCGGCGAGCCGGAGGTGCCGTGCGTGGTGTTGCAGCCGGAGCTGTAGCGGATCGAGTCGTGCCAGGTCCACTGGTCCTCGCGCAGGGTGTCGACGAACCCGTTGACGGAGCAGTTCCAGACCTGCTTCCAGTACGAGGAGGGTATGAACATCGAGGAGCCGTCGGCCGGGTGGGTGTCACCGATCGTCAGCGCCGTCGTGGCGTACTTGGTGCTGATGGACGCGTAGGTGTCGGTCAGTTGGTAGAGCGCGACGTCGGTTCCCGTCATGGTCGCGTAGAGCACCTTGTCCGCCTGGACGGTGCCGAGCGAGGAGCCGGAGGGGCCGAGCAGCGTGCCGCTGCGGCTGGCCGTGGTGTTCTGGATGACCTGCCCCGCGGTCGGCATGGTCGGCAGGCAGTGCCCGTTGGTGAGCATCAGGGCCCGGTCGGTGTCGACCGAGGAGGGGTAACGAACCAGCGAGGCCGAGCAGTTGCTCAGGGCGATCGTACCCGTGAGATCGGCGGCCCGGACGGCCTGCGCCGGGGTGGCGACACAGGTCATGGCGCCCGCGACGACTGTTGCCGCGCCGAATGTGGCGGCAAGTCTCTTGAACATGGCTCTCCTTGTGGGGGAAGACGGGATGCGTGACCGGTTGGGGGCACCCCGCCGCATGAACCTGCCATGGCCACTTCAATCAGGTCAACCGTGCGAGCGGAAGTCGGGGTCGGGCCTCCGCGTCCGACGGCGCGTCCGAGGCCGCCCGGATCCCCGCCCGGACGGCCCGCTCGGATCCCCGCCCGGACGGCCCGCCGGGGCGTCGAACCGCCCCGGCGGCAGCGGTGGTTCGGCGCGGCGGTCGTGGTGGGGGGGCGTCGTCGGGGTGTGCTCGCGGCGCGGGGTGGGCGGCGGCGGGATCGGCGCGGTCGGGGCCGCGCAGGTGCCCCCGGGGAGCGGGGGAACGGTCGGACGCGGGCCGGACGGCACTCCTCCGGAGCAGATGGGGCGTCAAAAACGTTTCAAGGAAACGGACTCGCGGATTCCCGGTCAGAGGATCCGCGGAACCCCGCGGACGCGTCGGCGCCGGAGGGCCACCACGGCCGCGACGGCCAGTACCGGCAGCGCGAGGCCGGCCGCCCGTCCGGCGGTCAGCCAGGGCCGGCGGGACGGGGCCTGCGCCGGGCCCGCGGCGGTCGGCAGCGCCGCGGCGCCGGTGAGCGCGCCGACGGCGGCGGCCTCGCCCCGGGCGGCGAACCCCCAGTCGAGGAGCTGCCGGGTCTCCTCGTACACGGCGTTGGGCTTGCCGCTCCTGGGGTTGAGCAGGGCCACCGCCAGGGTGTGCCCGTCTCGGGAGGCCGCGCTGATGAGGGTGTTGCCGGCCTGCGCGGTGTAGCCGTTCTTGCCGGCGATCAGCCCCGGGTAGCGGGGGACGCCGCCGGTGCCGGCGAGCAGCCGGTTGGTGTTCTGGATCTGGAACGACGGCGCCGGCGTGCCCTTCGCGGTCCTGCCGCCGGGAAACGTGGCGACCCTGGTGGTGGAGTACCGCGCGAAGTCCGGGTTCGCCAGGGCGTCGCGCAGGATCAGGGTGAGGTCGTAGGCGGAGGAGACCTGCCCGGGCGCGTCGTAGCCGTCGGGGGACACCACATGCGTGTCCAGGGCGCCGAGCGCGGTGGCCCTCGCCTGCATCGCGCCGACGGCCGCGGGGACGCCGCCGCTCATCGCGGCCAGGGTGCGGACGGCGTCGTTCCCCGAGCGGAGGAACACCCCCAGCCACAGGTCGGAGACCTTGTAGGACTGGCCGGCCTGAATGCCGACCCGGCTGCTGCCCTCGCCGACGTCGCTGAGGTCGGCGGCTGAGACCCGGTGCACGGCGTCCGCCGACAGCCGGGGGAGCAGCGTGTCGGCGAACAGGGCCTTCAGGGTGCTGGCCGGCGGCAGCGGCCAGTGCGCGTTCTTCGCCGCCAGCACCTCGCCGGTGCCGAGGTCGGAGACCATCCAGGAGAGGGCCGACAGCTCGGGCGGGGCGCTCGCACCCGACGGCTCCGCCTGGACACCGGGCAGCGCCAGCCGCTCGCCGCCCGCGGCGGACATCCCCGGCGGCGGCTGAAGCGGCGGCAGATCCGCGGCGCGTGCGGGAGCGCCGGTGGCGGCGGACAGGACGGCGGCCACTGCGGCGGCGGCCACGCGGGGGCCCACCGGTGAGCGGTACGAGTGCGGGGAGCGGCCCATGGAGCCACCCTACGAACGGCCCCCCGCGTACGCAGGGCCCGCTGGGCCGGTCGGCCCAGCGCGGCCGCCGCGGCCGAGCACCGCCGCCCCGGGCCGTCGGCCGCCCCCGGGGCCGCGGCGGCGACCGGGCGTCGGCCAGGAGCCGTACCGGGGGCGGAGGTTGGGAGACCGCCAGGGCCCGGGAGCCGGGCGGTCGCGGGCCGCCGCCCCTGCCAGAGGACGGTGTCGTCCGGGTCAAGCCGTGCCCATCGCGAGATGACGAGCAGGTGGCCGCTCGTGCTCCGACGGCCGCTGCCGGGGCTCCGGCGAGCCCTTCAGCAGGTGCACATCCCCGCGTCTCCGAATGGCCACCTGGACGCCAGCCTGCTCGGCGAGACATACGGGTGCCACCCCACCCGCAGGAACAGTCGCCCGAACGGCGAGCCGGCACCTCGGTTGCACGCGCCCGCCTCCACGCTCGCGTACCCGGAGACTCACCATGACCACTGCGCCCGTCCTCACGCCGACCGTTGCCACGCCGACCGTCCCCGCCCCCCGTGCCGCGCCCGCCGCGCGGCTCGGGTCCGGCCCGGGCGCCGCACCCGCCACCGCGCCGCAGCGCGCCGCCGCGACGGCGGGCGGCTACTCCGTCCTGATGGCCCGCGACGAGGCCGATCTGCGGGCGGCCCAGCGGCTGCGGCACCTGGTCTTCGCGGGCGAGCTGGGAGCCGTCCTCGACACCCCGGTACCCGGTCTGGACGTCGACGCCTTCGACGAGCACTGCGAGCACCTGATCGTCCGGGAGGACGCCACCGGCGAGGTCGTCGGAACCTACCGGCTGCTCCCGCCCGAGCGCGCCGCGCGGGCCGGCCGGCTCTACTCCGACACCGAGTTCGACCTCTCCGCACTGGCCGCGCTGCGCGGCGGCCTGGTCGAGGTCGGCCGCTCCTGCATCCACCCCGACCACCGCGCCACCGGCGCCGTCATCAACCTGATGTGGGGCGGCCTCGCGCGCTACCTGGTCGAGTCCGGCAACCGGTGGATCGCGGGCTGCTGCTCGGTCCCGCTGGCCGACGGCGGGGCGACGGCGGCCGCGGTCTGGGACGCGGTGGCCGCCAAGCACCTCGCCCCCGAGGAGTACCGGGTCCGCCCGCTCCGCCCCTGGGACCCGGCCGGGATCGTCCGGCCGGCGGTCCGTACCGGTCTTCCGCCGCTGCTCCGCGGCTACCTGCGGCTCGGGGCCTGGGTCTGCGGCGCACCCGCCCTGGACCCGGCGTTCGGCGTCGCCGACCTGTACGTGCTGCTGTCGCTCGACCGCATCGACCCCCGCTACCTGCGCCACTTCCTCTCCGCCGGACCGGCGGCCGTCGCGGCAGCCGGATGAGCGGCTGGCTGCCGACCGCGCCGTGCACGCCCGAGACCTGCGTGACCGGGCCGGGGCCGACCGTCCCGGTACCGCGCCGGGTGCTGCGCTGCGCGGCGCTCGCCGCCGTGCTCGTCGGCGGCCTGCTCCTCGCGCCGCTGCTGCGGGACCGTCGCCCGCCGAGCACGACCTGCGGGCCGGCGGGGCGTCAGGGCGGGGCCGGGGTGCCGGCGCTGCCGGCGGAGCGGCTGATGCGCGGCTGGTGCCGGCTGCTGGTCGCCGCCGCCGGGGTACGGATCCGCACGGCCGGGCCGGCCGGCGCCAGGGGCCGGGCGTACGGCGGCGCGAGCGGTGGTGCCGCGGCCGGTGACGAGGCGGTCGGCGGCGGTGCGGTCGGCGGCGGTGCGCTGCTGGTGGCCAACCACGTGTCCTGGCTGGACATCCTGCTGATCCAGGCCGTCCGACCGGGCCGGATGCTGGCCAAGACGGAGGTCCGCGGCTGGCCGCTGATCGGCCGGCTGGCCGCCGGGATCGGCACCATCTTCATCGAGCGAGACCGCCTGCGGACGCTGCCGCGCACGGTCGAGGAGATCGCGGCGGCCCTGCGCCGCGGCGAGCACGTGGTGGTCTTCCCGGAGGGCAGCACCTGGTGCGGGCAGGGCGGCGGACGCTTCCGGCCCGCCGCCTTCCAGGCCGCCCTGGAGGCGGGCGCTCCCGTCCAGCCCGTGACGATCCGCTACCGCCTGGCCGGCGGCGAGCCGACCACCGCCCCCGCGTTCGTGGGCGAGGACGGGCTGCTCTCCTCCCTGTGGCGGGTGGTCACCGTCCGCGGTCTGGTCGGCGAGCTGACGCTGCTCCCCCGGATCCCGGCCGGCCGGCACCCGGAGCGCCGCTCGCTGGCCGGAGCCGCGCAGACCTCGGTCCAGGGCCACCGGGCACCGAGCGGCCCGCACCGCGTTCTGCCGGGCCCGCACCGCGTACCGGCCGGGCCGCCTCACGTACCGGCCGGTACGCCTCACGTACCGGCCGTTTCGGCCCACGTACCGGCCGGTACGGCCGGCGGGCAGCGCCGCACGGCCGGGGTGGGATCGAGGGTGGCCGCGACGGCGACCGGGAGAGGCGGTGCGGCGCCGCACGGCTAGGCGCTCGGTACCGGGCCCGTCGAGCCGCGGACGATGAGTTCGGTGGCGAGTTCGACGTGGAGGGCCTCGACCGCGTGGCCCTCCATCAGGCGCATCAGCAGGCTGACGGCCATCCTGCCGAGCTCTCCGAGCGGCTGGCGGACGGTGGTCAGCATCGGGACGGTGCTGCTGCTGAGGTGGACGTCGTCGAAGCCGGCGATCGAGAGATCCTCGGGGACCTGACGCCAACGGCGGCCCGCAGTACGGCGGGTGCGGCACCGCCTGCAACGGCGTCGTCGAGATCTCCAACGGCACCTGCACCAAGAACGCCGAGTACTACCTGCTCGGCCACATCGCCAAGTTCACCCAGCCGGGCGCCCCGACCGGAAGCCCGAGCCCGAGCCCGAGTGCGTCAGCGAGCCCGAGCCCGAGTGCGTCGGCGAGCCCGAGCCCGACCAGCAGCCCCACCGGCGGCGGCCCGATCAGCACCAGCGCCTGGTACACCGCCGCCAACCCGAACTCCGGCACGTGCGTGGACGACGCGGGCAGCGCGAACGGCAGCGCCGTGCAGCAGGGGAGCTGCTCGTCGGGTGCCAACCAGCAGTGGCAGTTCACCGCCACCGACAGCGGCTACTACCGCATCACCGACCGCAACGCGGCCTCGGCCGGCCAGGTCCTCGACGTCTCCGGCGCCTCCACCTCCAACGGCGCGAAGATCCAGACCTGGCAGTGGGGCGGCGGCGCCAACCAGCAGTTCAAGCCCACCCCGCAGGCCGACGGCACCCACACCTTCGTGGCGCGCAACAGCGGCAAGTGCCTCGACGTCACCGACGTGTCCACCGCGGACGGCGCCCTGCTCCAGCAGTGGGACTGCACCGGCGGGCCCGCGCAGGCCTTCCGCGCGGTGACCGGATCGCCCTGCCTCAGAACCGAACTGACGGAGCGTCGCCGACGGCCGCCCTCCGACGGCGGGCGTACGCCGCGCGCGCTCCGCTCCGCCCGGCCGGTCTCGCCGGACAGTGCCCCGGGGCCCGCCGCCCGGCGCTAGGCTCTGAGGCGCGACGAGGCTGGTGAAAGGACTTGCGGGTGACCCACCAGGAGCACGGCCCGGGCGAGTCGGACGCGCCCGGTGAACGGCGGGCCGCCCCGCCGGGCACCGCCCCCGCACTGCACGAGCGGGAGCGGGAGCTGCGGGCGGCCGAGGAGGCCGTCGGCTCGCTGCGGGGAGCGCCGGTGGGAGAACCACCGGGAGCGCCGGGAGCCGGCGGGATCCTCCTCTACGCGGGCCGCCCCGGCCTGGGCAAGACCGCCCTGCTCGCCGAGGTACGGCGGTCGGCCGCCCACGACGCCGGCTGCACCGTCCTGTTCGCCCGCGGCGGTGAGCGGCGGCGCAACGATCCCTTCCACGTGGTGCGTCAGCTGCTGCGGCCGGTGGTCGGCACGCTCTCGGACGCCGAGCGACAGGAGGCCTTCGGCTCCTGGGGCGACATCGTGGGGCCCGCGGTCGGACTGACGCCGCCCGCCGGCCGGCTCGACCCGCAGGGCGTCCGGGACGGCCTGGACTTCGTGCTCGCCCGCCTCGCCCGGCTCCGGGCCCCGCTGGTGCTGATGGTGGACGACCTGCACTGGGCCGATCTCGAGTCGCTGGGCTGGCTGGCCGCCTTCGCCGTCCACACACGTGAGCTGCCCGTGCTCCTCGTCCTCGCCCACCGCGACGAGTTCGCCGACGACGCGGCGCCGCTGCACCAGCTGGTCGCGCGGGCCGGGACCAGGTACGAACTGCGCCCGCTCAAGCCCGCCTCGGTCGCCGACCTGGTCCGCGGCCGGCTCGGGAAGGCCGCCGAGGACGCCTTCTGCCGGGAGGTGTGGACGGTCACCGGTGGCAACCCCTTCGAGACGGCGACCCTGCTGCGCCGGGTCCTGGAGCAGGACCTCGCGCCCGTGGAGGAGAACAGCGGCCGACTGCGGCCACTGGCCGCCGAGGCACGCGGCATGACCCTGCGGGGCTGGCTGGACAGGCTCGGCGCGGGCACCCTGCAGTTCGCCTGGGCCGCCGCCATGCTCGGCACCGGCATCCGTCCCGAACTCGCCGCGGCCATCTGCGCCCAGGGGCCCGCGGCCGCGGCCCGGTCGGTCGGCGAGCTGCGCCGGCACCGGGTGCTGACCGACGCGGCCGACGGGCGGCTGGAGTTCGTCCACCCGCTGATCGCCACCTCCGTCTACCAGTCGATGCCGGCCGCCACCCGTACCGCGATGCACGGGGTCGCCGCCACCGAGATCCAGAACGCCGGACAGGGCCTGCTGGCCGCCTCCCGCCACCTGCTGGAGACCGTCCCCGACGGTGACCATGAAACCGTCGCCGCGCTGCGCGGGGCCGCGGCCGAGCACCTGGCGATCGGCGCCCCCGACGCCGCCCGGCGCTGCCTCCGGCGCGCGATGAGCGAACCGCCCGCCGACGAGGAGCGCGCCGAGGTCCGCTACGAACTGGGCTGCTCCTCGCTGCTCACCGACCCGGCCGCCACCGTCGACCAGCTGCGGCTCGCTCTGGAGGAACGCCCGGGCCTGAGACCGGAGTTGCGGGTGGACGCGACCTTCCGGCTGGCCCAGGCACTCGCACACAGCAACCACCTGGGCGAGGCGGCGCGGGTGTGCCGGGAGGAGGCGCTGGCGACGCCGCCGGGGCCCGGACGCCAGCGGCTGGACGTCGCGCACTTCATGTTCACCGCGTTCCAGGCCCGGGAGGACGACGGCCCGGCCCGCTCCCGGAGCCTGGCCCGGTTCGCGAGCGCGCTCGACGGCGGGGAGCGGAGCACCGTCAGCGCCGTACGCGTCCTGCACTGCTGGGACCTCACGCTGCGCGGGCGCCCCGCGACGGAGGCGGTGGCGACGGCCGATCTGGCCCTGGAGGACGGCCGGCCGCATCGGAGCCTGGGATGGACCAACACCCTCTGGGGGTTCGAACTGCCCGGGGTCCTCGGTATCAGCTACCTGTACGCCGACCGCGCGGACCGGGCGGAGGCCCTGTTCGACGAAGCCGTCTGGGCCTACCAGGTGGCCGGCTGGAGCGGTGCCCACCTCGGTTTCGCGTACTGCCTGATGGGGCTGCTCCGGTTCCGTCAGGGCAACCTCCGCGAGGCGGAGGACTTTCTGCGCCGCGCCCTGCGCTCGGCCGAGCGGATCGCCCCCGGCATCCCCCTCCAGTGGTTCGCCGTCGGCGTGCTCGCCGACACGCTCCTGGCGCGGGGCCGGACCGACGAGGCCCTGGCACTCGCCCGGAAGTACTCCTTCGAACCGCCCTTTCCCACGGTGATGGTCCTCCCCGACGCGCCCACCCTCCACGGCAGGCTGCTGCTGGCGGGCGGCGACCCGGCGGGTGCGCGGGTCGCGCTGACCGAGGCCGGGGCCCTGCTGGACACCCGGGGCTGGCAGAACCCCGTCTGGGCGCCGTGGACCGGCCACCTCGCCCTCGCCACCCTCGGGCAGGACCGCGCCAGGGCCCGCGACCTCGCCGACGAGGCCCTGCGCAGAGCGGAGCGGACCGGCACGCACTCGGCGGTGGGCAGTGCGCTGCGGGTGAGCGCGGCCGTGCGCGGGGACGCGGAGTCGGTGGAACTGCTGGAGGAGGCGGTCCGCCGCCTGGCACAGTCCCCGGCGGCGTACGAGCACGCCATCGCGCTGGTCGACCTCGGCGCGGCCCTGCGCCGCGCCGACCGGGGTGAGGAGGCGCGCCGAGCGCTGGAACGGGGCCTGGAACTCGCCCGGACCTGCGGCGCCGACGCGCTGGCGGAGCGAGCCCGGCTGGCCCTGGCCGGACTCTGACCGGCCGGGCTGTCGGGCTGTCGGGCTGCCAGGCCGCCGGGCCGTCGGGCCGTCGGGCTGACTCTGGCCGAGGAGCTACGTGCCCCCGGGCCGCAGCCGCCACTCCGCGCCGGGCCCCGGCGCGGACGACCCGCGCGGGCCCGGTCAGCCCGTCGGGAAGGCGTGCGCCGCGACGCCGGAGAGCAGGTCCGCCAGCTGTCGCAGCGCCCGCTCCGACGGTGAGTGCGGTTCGACGGTGAAGGCCACCAGGAGCTGGTCCGCGCCGCTGTCCGCCCGGAGGACCTCCTGGCGGACGCTGAGCGGGCCGACCAGAGGGTGCATCAGGTCATTGGTGAACGAGTCGCAGTCGGCCACCGAGTGGTCGCCCCAGAGATCGACGAAATCGGCGCTCTCCACGGAGAGTTCGGTGACCAGCGCGGCGATTCGCCGGTTCTCCGGATACCTCGCGGACACCAGCCGCAGGTGGGCCACCACGGATTCGGCCTTCGCCCGCCAGTCGACGAACAGCAGACGCATCTGCGGGTCGAGGAAGATCAACCGGGTCATGTTGGGTAACTCGCTCCGGTGCCCCGCGAAGAGGCTGTGCGCGAGCGGGTTCCAGGCGAGCACGTCGGCGGACGGCGACAGCACCATCATCGGGACGTCGCTCACCATGTCGACCAGTCGGCGCAGCCCCAAAGGGAGTTGGTTGCCGGCGCCCGGCCGGTCCGTCGGACGGGCCGGGCGGGCGAGCGTCGCGAGATGGGCTCGCTCCGGCCCGTCGAGGCGCAGCGCGCGCGAGAGCGCGTCCAGCACCGTCTGCGAGACGTTCTGCCCCAGGCCCTGTTCGAGCCGTGCGTAGTAGGAGGCACTCACACCGGCCAGTTGAGCGAGTTCCTCCCGGCGCAGGCCCGGTACCCGACGGCGTTCACCGTAGCGGATGAGACCGGCGTCCTCCGGCCGGAGCCTGGCACGACGGGACTTGAGGAAACTCCCGAGGTCGTCCATGTGGCCCATTATGCAGAAAAATGGCCCGCTTGATCCTCCCTTTGGCAGTGATACGAACAGCGGGTGTCTGGCTAGCCCGGCCGTGATCTCCCACCCTTGCGTACATGACCACACCTCCGAACGCACGGGAACGCATGAGCGCCCGGCTGAAGCTGACACTCTTCGTGCTGCTGGGCGCGCAGTTCATGCTCTCCGTGGACTTCTCGATCCTGAACGTTGCGCTGCCCAAGATCGGCTCCGGCGTGGGGATGTCCCAGTCCGACCTGCCCTGGGTGGCTTCGGCGTACACACTGCCGGCGGCGGGGTTCACCCTGCTGTTCGGCCGGATCGCGGACCTGTTCGGCCGACGCAGGCTCTTCCTGACCGGCGTGGCCCTGCTGGCCGTCGCCTCGATCCTCGGCGGTTTCGCCGACAGCGCCGGGCTCCTGCTCACCGCGCGCGTGCTGCAGGGCTTCTCGACCGCCATGGCGGCGCCGGCGGCCCTCTCGCTGCTGATCACCTCCTTCTCCGAAGGCGCCATGCGGGACCGGGTGCTGGGCCTCAACGGCGCGCTGCTCTCCGGCGGCTTCACGGTCGGCGCCCTCGTCGGCGGAACGCTCGTCGGCCTGCTGAGCTGGCGCTGGGCCTTCCTGATCAACGTCCCGGTGGCGCTGGTCATCCTGATCGCGACGCCGAGGCTGATCGCCGACAGCCGGGCGCCCGAGAAGGTCCGGCTCGACCTGCCCGGCGCCGTCACGGTCACCGGCGGCCTGCTCGCCTTCATCTACGGCGTGATCGACAAGAACATCGCGATCGCCGCGATCGGCGTGGTGCTGCTCGGGGTGTTCTGGGCGATCGAGCTGCGCGCCCCCGCGCCGCTGGCCTCCGTGCGCATCCTCAAGCGGCCGACGGTGAAGTGGGGCAACTTCGCCGGCTTCCTGGTGTTCGCCATGGAGAGCGCGCTGATCTTCCTGATGACGCTCTACCTGCAGAACGTGCTGCACCTCGCGCCGCTGACCACCGGCCTGATCTTCGGGGTGCCCGGCCTCGCGGCGGTGGCGGCCGGCGTGATCGCGGGCCGGGCCATCGGACGGTTCGGCAGCCGTACCGTCCTGGTGGTCGGTATGGCCGCGCAGAGCCTGGCGACCGCGCCGCTGCTCCTGGTCGGCACCGACCGCGTGATGCTGGCGGTCCTGATCCCCGCCCTGTTCATCGGGTTCTTCGGGCACGTCACCTCGATCGTGGCCTACACGGTCACCGCCACCTCCGGACTGCCCGACTCCGAGCAGGGCCTCGCGACCGGTCTCACCGCGCTGAGCCAGCAGGTGGCCGTCACGCTCGGCATCCCGGTGCTCAGCGCGATCGCCGCCACCCGGACGGTGGAGCTGGACGGCATCCACCTGGCGCTCGCCGTCAACGTGATCGTCACGCTGGTCGCGACGGCCTTCATCTGGTTCGGACTGCGCCCGCGGGTCGGGCAGCCGGTCGCGGCGGCCCCCGAGGCACAGCTCGCCGTGGGCGAGGAAGCCACCTCGCACTGACAGGGACCGCAGCCCGCGACCGTCGGGGCGCCGCACCGGAAACGGGCGGCGCCCCGACGCATTTTCCGGAATGCGCCCGGCCGGCGGCGCGCGCTGCCTCGCGCGGGAATGTCAAGGGCAGCCTGGGAGAAGGTGACGGGCCTTTTCGGGGGCACCCTGGAAGGCGACCGGAGGGGTCACCGGCGAATTGCGCGCCGGGGCCTCCGGTCCACTTCCGCGTTCCCGCACCCTTCGAGAACGGAATCACCGTGGAACTCCAGCGAATCACCGCGAACGGTATCGACTTCGCGTACGCCGAAATGGGCCGGGGGCCGCTCGCCCTGCTGCTGCACGGCTTTCCGATGTCCCCGGCGACCTATCGTCATCTGATGCCGGCCCTGGCGGACGCGGGGTACCGGGTGGTGGCGCCGTATCTGCGCGGCTTCGCCCCGAGCGCGCTGCCGGCCGACGGCAGCTTCCGGATCGCGGATCTGGTCGCCGACGCCAACGCCCTGCACGAGGCGCTCGGCGGCGAGGAGGACGCCGTCCTGGTCGGGCACGACTTCAGCGCCCCGGCGGCCTTCGGCGCGGCCCAGGCGGCGCAGCGCTGGTCGAAGCTGGTGGTCTGCGACGTCCCGCCGCTGCAGGTCTTCGGGCCGTTGGTGCTCACCCCGGAGGGCATCGAGGCGCTGAACCACTTCTGGTTCTTCCAGATGGACGTGGCGGAGCAGGTGCTGGCCGCCGACGATCTGGCCTACCTCGACTGGATCTACCGCAAGTTCACGGCCGAGGGCTTCGACGCCACCGAGGACCTCCGGTACGCCAAGGACGCCCTGCGCGCCCCGGAGAACCTGCGCGCGGCCCTCGCGCTGTACCGTACGGCCTTCCCGCCGGCCGGGTTCGGCTCACCCGACTGGGCCGCCGAGCAGGCGGCCGTCTGGGGCGCCCCGCCGGTCCAGCCCACCCTCAACCTGTTCGGCGCCGAGGACCCGAGCTTCGCCCTGACCGACGTGGTGCTGGCCACCATCGTGGAGGGCCTGCCGAAGGGCTCCCACGCCGAGATCGTCCAGGGCGCCGGGCACATCGGCCTGGTGGAGCAGCCGGCGGTGGTCAACGACCTGATCCTGCGGTTCCTCGCCGGGGAACTCTGACCCCGGCCGGGGAGCAGGGGGAAGGGCTGTGGCCCGGGCGGTCCAGCGCCCGGGCCACAGCCCTTCCCCCGTCGACTCAGGAGCTGAACTTGTCCTCGCCGTTCCACCAGTTCTGGCCCGGCCCGGTCGAGCCCTCGGCGTCGTACCTGTCGTGCAGGCGCCACCAGTCCCAGGGGTGCTCCAGGCCCTCCTCCTGCCGGCCGAGCAGCGTCATCTCCAGGTAGTTGTAGTTGTTCAGGGTCACCTCCCCGCCCCGGTCGAAGATCGAGTTGGTGTGGAAGACCTGGTCGCCGTCACGCAGGAAGGCGCTCACCGCGGGCAGTTCGCCCCGGTCGGTCGTCACGTGGAAGTCGCGGTTGAAGTCGGTGCCGAAGGAGGAGACCCAGGGGATGTCCCAGCCCATCCGCTGGCGGAACGCCTCGATCTTCGCGATCGGCGCGCGCGCCACCATCACGAAGGAGGTGTCACGTGCGTGGATGTGCGAGAGGTGGCCGACCGAGTCCGCCTGCATCGAGCAGCCGGGGCACCCCTCCTCCTGCTCCGGGCTGAACATGAAGTGACGGACGATCAGCTGGCGCCGCCCCTCGAAGAGGTCGAGCAGGGTGGGGTTGCCGCCGGGCGCCTCGAAGACGTACTCCTTCTCGACCGGCACCATCGGCAGGCCGCGCCGGGCCGCCGAGACCGCGTCGCGCACGCGGGTGAGCTCCTTCTCCTGTTCGAGCAGCTCCTTGCGCGCGACGAGCCATTCCTCCCGGGACAGGACGGCTGGCAGATCCACGGTTCCTCCTGGTGTGAAGTGTCCGGACGGCTCGGGGGAGGCCCGGACTCCTGGCATTTGTCATCTCACGGTGGCAGGTCGGACGCGCGCCGCCTTCCTCGGTATTGCCCTCTGTTTCATGCGACCTCCACGCCACGGAAAGACAGCAATCCTGAAGAGGTCGGCGGACGCCCGGGGATGGCATTTTGAACCTGAACGGATCGGCCGGCCACGGCGCGGCCGTTCATTCCACCGTCCCGTCCAGGAGGCCATGATGCCGAGCAATGGAATTCCGACCCGCGAGGAAATAGTCCGTCGTGTCTCCGACATCGTGCCGCTGCTGCGCAAGCAGGCGGCCTGGTCGGAGGAGAACCGGCGGCTGAACGACGAGACGGTCGAGACACTCGCCGCCGCCGGCATCTTCCGGCTGCGGACCCCGGTGCGATACGGCGGGTACGAGGTCGACACCGCCACCCTCGTCGAGGTGGCCACCGAGCTCGGCCGGGCCGACGGGGCCATCGCCTGGACCACCTCGGTCTACTGGATCCCGACCTGGATCTCCGGCCTCTTCCCCGACCACGTCCAGGACGAGGTGTTCGCGACGCCGGACACCCGGGTCTGCGGCACCAACAGCCCCACCGGGATGGCCGCGCCGGTCGACGGCGGCATCGTGCTGAACGGCGAGTGGAAGTTCATCAGCGGTGCGCGGCACGCCCACTGGCAGGAGATCGCGGCGATCCTGCTCCGCCCGGACAGCGAGCCCGAGCCGATCATGGCACTCGTCCCGATCTCCGAACTGGAGGTCGTGGACGACTGGCACACCTCCGGGCTCCGCGGCAGCGGCAGCGTCACCACCGTCGCGAGGGACCTCTTCGTCCCGGCCGACCGGGTCATCCCGATGGCGGCGGCGATGCGCCCGCAGGGCCTGTCGCAGATCAACGCGGCCTCGCCGGTCTGGCGGACCCCGGCGACGCTGGTCGCCGCGGCCTCCGGCGTGGGCGTGGTGATCGGCATGGCGAAGGCGGCCCAGGAGGCGTTCTTCGAGCGGCTGCCCGGACGGAAGATCACCTACACCGACTACGCCCTGCAGAGCGAGGCCCCGATCACCCACCTGCGGGTCGCCGAGGCGGTCAACAAGATCGACCAGGCCGAGTTCCACGCCTACCGGGCAGCCGCCGTGGTGGACGCCAAGGCGGCCGGCGGCGAGGAGTGGACGCTGGAGGAGCGGGCCCGGGTCCGCAACGACCAGGGCGAGGCCTCGCGGCTGGCGAAGCAGGCCATCGACCTGTTCATCAGCATCAGCGGGGGATCGTCCATCCACCAGGACGTGTCGCTCCAGCGGATCGGCCGGGACGTCCAGGCCGCCGCGCTGCACGCCCTGATCAACCCCGACACCAACGCCGAGCTGTACGGCCGGGTGCTCTGCGGCCTGGAGCCCAACACGGTCTACATCTGACGGTCCGGGGCCGGATCCTGGATCTGACGGCCGGGGCCGGGGCGGGATCGACACGCTCCGCCGTCCGGGGCCGCTCCGGGGCCGCTCCGGGAACGACCCGGTCCGCCGGGCCCGCGTGGGGCGGGTCCGGCGGACCGGGTCGGCGGGTCGGGTCGGGGCGGTCAGCAGTTGACCATGCCGCCGGTCAGGTCGGCGATGGTGCCGGTGGTGACACCGGCCCGGTCGGAGGCCATGAAGGCGGCCATGTTCCCGACGTCCGCCAGCGAGGGCGCCCGCCCGAGCAGGTTGCGCGCCTCGGAGCGCCGGCCCCAGCCCTCCATCCGGCCGGGCAGCGCGGGGTTGCCGACGGCGAGGGTGGACTCCACGCTCCGGGGCGCCTCCGGCGATCCGGCCGAGTGCAGGCAGACCACCCGGACCCCGTCCGGCCCGAGCTCGGCGGCGAGGGTACGGGAGAAGGCCTCCACCGCGGCCCAGGCCGGCCCGAAGCCGGCCGTGTAGGGGTAGGGGATGCGCGAGGGCACCGCGGTCATCATCATGATCACGCCCTGCTTGCGGGCGGTCATGTGCGGGGCGGCGGCGTTCGCCGTGACGAACTGTGCCTTGGTGAAGTCGATGATGGGCAGGGAGAAGTCCTCGAACGAGAGCTCGCCGAGGGCCGCACCCTGGTCGCCGCCGGGCCGACGGGTGGAGGTGGCGCAGAAGGAGACGTCCAGGCGCCCGGTGCGCTCCACCACGGAGGCGACAAAGGTCTCGACGGCGGACCGGTCGAGCGCGTCCACCTGGGCCGTCTCCACGGTGCCGCCGGCCAGGGCGATCTCGTCCGCGAGCTGCTTGAGGGAGGCCTCGCCACGGCCGGCCACGAACACCTGGGCGCCCTCCCGGGCGAAGGCCTTGGCGACCGCGCCGCCGACCGCGCCGGCGCCGTAGACGATCGCCGACCGGCCGCTGAGCAGACTCTCCATGGGGCTCTCCTTCTCCTGGGTTCGACCGGCCCGTACCGGGCGGGCTCCGGCCCGCGGGCGTGCGGACCGCGACGGCGGCCACGGCGCCGCGGGCGGGCCTCCTGCTCCGGTCCGAGGGGCCGGGGCAGCGCGGCCGCCCGGGTGCCCGGGCCGCGTCGAAGGGGGGCGCGACATCGCTCCGGGTTGCCCGGTGCGGTCGAACCGTGACCGCTTCACACGGTATTGAAGCGGTCGGGCCGGCGCGATTCGACCGGCCGGTCGAATCGTCGGTTCCTTGACGATGACGCAGGTCAGCGCGGTTCGAGCAGGCTTCCGACCTTGGCGTGTCGGCCGGCGGCGACGGTCTGACGCACACGCGTGCGACCCGGCGCCCCGATCGGCCGCCCGGCGAGCGGCGTCGGGCGGGCCCCCGGGCCCTGCCTGCGCCGCCCCGGCCCGCGCCGCTCGGGTCCGCGCCGCCGGTGTCCGCGTACCGCCCGTCGTGCCCGTCCACCCGGCGGTACGACCGGGCACGTTGGGAGAAGACCGTCGGGCGACAGGTTCGGATCATCGGTACCACCGTCCCGAACAGGACCGGTACGAAAGACAGTTGACGAGGGGGAGCCTCATGGGAGATGCGGACGCGGGCACGGTGGGTCTCGGCCGCCGGGCGGCCCGGATCGGCGCGGTGGCGCTACGGCACACCGCTCACGCGCTCTCGGGCGCGGTTCTGCGCAGGGGCGGCGCGCAGTCGGTGTCGGCGCGGCTGGCGGCGGTCGCCCCCGCGATGCTCACGGATCTGGGCCCGTTCTACGTGAAGGTCGGCCAGCTGCTCAGCACCCGGCGCGACCTGCTGCCGGAGGTCTGGTGCACCGAGCTCGGCAGGCTCACCGACACGGTGCCGGCGCCACCCAGGGAGGCCATCGCCGCGGTGCTCACCGAGGAGTTCGGCCCCGCCGGGCAGTGGCCGTTCCGGTCGTTCGACTGGGAGCCGGTGGGCAGCGGCAGCATCGCCACGGTGCACCGCGCGGTGCTCGCCGACGGCACGGTGGTCGCGGTGAAGATCCGCAGGCCCGGCATCGTGCCGGTGATGACCGGCGACTTCCGGCTGGCCGGCGCCCTCGCCCGGGCGGCCGGCCGGCTGCCCGGCCTGCGACGTCTCCCCGCCGAGGAGATGCTCGGGCAGGTGGGCTCCGCGGTGCTCGCGCAGACCGACCTCGCGGCGGAGCGCGTCTCGCTGGAACGCCTGCGCGGCAACCTGGCGGCGGTCGCCGGGGTCCGGCTGCCCAGGCCCCTCCCCGAGCACTGCCGGGACCAGGTCCTGGTGATGGAGTACCTCGACGACCTCCGGGAGTTCCGGCCGGAGCCGTACAGCCCGGAGCAGCGCAGGGAGGCCATGCGCCGGGTGCTCCGGGTGGTCTACCAGATGCTCTTCCTGGACGGCCTGGTGCACTGCGACCTGCACCCCGGGAACCTCCGCCTGGACGCCGCGGGGGACGTCGTCCTGCTGGACGCCGGTTTCGTGGTCGCCCTGCCGGACCGGGTGCGGCGGCACTTCGGCGAGTTCTTCCTCAACATGGCGCTCGGCAAGGGACGGCGCTGCGCCGAGATCGTGATCGACAGTGCCGCCCGGCTGCCCGAGAAGGGCGATCTGGACGCCTTCGGCGTCGAGGTGGAGAACCTGGTCGCGGAGTCCTCGGCGGTGGTCGCCGGGGAGTTCAACCTGGCCGCGTTCGCGCCGCGGCTCTTCAAGCTGCAGCGCAGGTACGGCATCTTCGCCGCCGCGGAGTTCGCCTTCCCGCTGCTCTCGCTCCTGGTGCTGGAGGGGATGATCCACAGCTTCGACCCGGGCGTCGACTTCCAGGGAGAGGCGGTACCGGTCCTGCTGAAGGCCGTCGGATCGCCGACCGGGCGGGGCGAGGACTGAGCACACGCCGCGCCATGCTGTCACATTGACGGTCCGTCATACCGTCGCCGGTCGGGCACGCTGCGAGAAGCCATGCGGGTGTTCCCCGCACCAGGATGGCTTCGGCCGTGCCGAGGGAGCGTTCCCGTGTGCGCGGCACCCACCGGTCACGACATCTAGGGGGAGACTCATGTCCCGAACGACCGCCGGCGCAGCCGCCGGGCGGATCAGAGGCTTCGAACACCCGGTAGCCTTCTGGCTGGGAGCGGCCGCCTGCACGGCCGGCGTCCTCCTGCACCTGCCCATGTTCCTGATGGCCCGCGACATGGGATACCGCCTGGCCGGGATGGACCCGGACCCGGAGATGCTCGTCGGCATGACCCTGATCGTGCTCGGCATGGCCGCCGTGTTCTACGGCGTGGTGCCGCGGCGCAGCGGCGACATCAAGCGGTCGGCGGCGCGGATCCGGGTCTCCGCACTCGACGACACCCCGATGCGGCCGGCCCACGTCGCGCTCGCCGTGGTGATGGCGATCGCGGTCACCATCGACGTGATGAAGCCGACCGCGCTGGCCTTCGTGGCACCCGGGTTCGCGCACGAGTACGGTCTGAAGTCCCCCGGCAACCCGCACGGCCACATCTCGGTGGCCTGGCTGCCGCTGGTGGGCATCAGCGGGACGGTGTTCGGCTCCTGGCTCTGGGGCGAGCTCGGTGACCGGATCGGCCGCCGCGCCTCCATCATCCTGGCCGGCATGCTCTTCGTGACCACGTCCATCTGCGGCGCGATGCCCAGCTTCGGCTGGAACCTGGCGATGTGCGCGGTGATGGGCACCAGCGCCGGCGGGATGCTGCCGATCACCTTCACCCTGCTCGCGGAGACGATCCCGGCCCGCCACCGGGGCTGGCTGATGGTACTGATCGGCGGGGACATCGCGGGCGCGTACGTGATCACCAGCTGGCTGGCCGGCTGGCTCACCCCGACGTACGGCTGGCGCATCCTGTGGCTGATCGGCCTGCCCACCGGGCTGCTGTTCATCGCCCTCCAGCGCTGGATCCCCGAGTCCCCGCGGTTCCTGCTGGCCCGCGGCCGGCAGGCCGAGGCGGAGCAGGTGATGCTCCGGTACGGCGCACGGGTGGAGGAGATCGCTCCCGAGGAGGTGGAGGTCCGCGAGGTGGTCGACCGCGGCAGCTATCTGACGCTGCTGCGCCGGCCGCTGCTCAGCCCGACGCTGGCCATCACCGTGCTCGGTGTGGGCGTCGGACTGATGACCTACGGTTTCCAGCTCTGGGTGCCGACCAACCTCCAGCACCTGGGGTACTCGGCGGTCAACTCCGACTACGTCGTACGCAACGCCGCACTGCTCGGGCTGCCGCTGACGGTGGTCACCGCCTGGCTGTACGCGGCGTGGGGCAGCCGGCGGACCATCGTGGCCGTCTCGGCGCTCACCGGACTCGCCCTGCTGGGCTTCGTACTGGCCGGCGACAGGCTGGCCCACGAGCACCTGCTGCTCTCGCTCCTCCTGGTGATCCCGTTGTCCGGGGTGAGCTCGGTGGTGGCCGTGGTCGCCAGCTACGCGTCCGAGATCTACCCGACGCTGGTGCGCTCGCGCGGTACCGGCCTGGCGGCGGGCATGACCAAGGCGGGCGGCGTGCTGATCCTGGCGATGACCGTCCTGGCGGCCACCGTTCCGTCCATCGCGATGACGGCCGTGATCGGCGCCGTACCGCTCCTGCTCGCCGCGCTGTGCTTCCTCTGGATCGGTCCGGAGACGCGCAACCGCCGGCTGGAGGACATCAGCCAGGGCCTGTTGGCCGCCAAGCCGTAGGACGTCCCCGGACGACCACCGCCATCCCCCGGAGAGGACAGGCTCCCATGCTGGTCTGCGTGACAGGCGGCTCCGGCTTCGTCGGAGCCCATTCGGTCGCCGCCCTGGTGCGCGGTGGTGCCGAGGTCCGGGTGCTCGCCCGCGATCCCGCGGGGGTGGCCCGGGCGCTGCGGCCGCTCGGTGTCCTCCCGGCCGCCGTCGAGGTGGTGACCGGCGAGGTCACCGACCGGGCGGCGGTCGACGCGGCGGTGCGCGGCGCGGACGCCGTGCTGCACGCCGCCTCGGTGTACTCCTTCGACAGTCGCCGGCACCCGGAGCTGCGCCGTACCAACGTCTCCGGCACCGAACTGGTGCTGGAGGCGGCGGTACGGGCCGGAGCCGCCCGGGTCGTGCACGTCTCCAGCGTCGCCGCGCTCTACCCCTCGGCGTCCGGGCCCGTCACCGCGGGCTCGCCGGTGGGTTCGCCGCGCGAGGCGTACATGGCGAGCAAGGCGCAGGCCGAGCGGGTGGCCCGCCGCCTCCGGGCGGCGGGCGCGCCCGTGCTGATCAGCTACCCGCCCGGGCTGATCGGGCCGCACGATCCCCACCTGGGCGACCAGAACGCCCGCCTGCGCAACGAGTTGCGGGGCCTGATGCCGTTCTGGCCGACCGGTGGCTTCCCGCTCGGGGACGTCCGCGACACCGCCGCCCTGCACGCCCGCCTGCTGCTGGGGCCGGAGCCCGTCGCCCGGGCGGGCGCCGAGCCGGGCCGGTTCTTCGGCCCCGGGCGGTTCCTGACGACCCGGGAGTACCTCCGGGAGGTCGGCGCGGTGACCGGGCGCAGACTGCCGGCGCTCTTCCTGCCGCCGGCCGCGATGCTTCCGGTGGGCCGCGCGGTGGGGCTGCTGCAGCGGGCCTGGCCGTGGCACATCCCGGCGGAGTACGGCGCGGTCTACATCTGCGCCGCCGCCGCGCCGGTCGCCGAGGACGCGCCCACCGCGGGTACGCCTGCGCGACCGCTGGCCCGGAGCGTCAGCGACACCGTGCGGTGGCTGTACGAGGGCGGGCGGTTGTCGGCGCGGCAGGCCGGCGCCGCCGCCAGGGGCCCGGAAGGCGCCGGGCCCACCGGCTGACCTGTCCCCGGCGGCCGTCCGCGAGCCTCGGCGAGGCTCGTGAATCACCCTGATCCACCCCGAGCCACCCCGGTCGGCCCCGACGTGATCTCCCCGTCGTGGTCACCCGTCCGACGCACCCCACCGTTCCGGTCCGCCGACCGATCCCGGCGAACCCACGAGCCGACCGAAGCAAACCGACCGAGCCGAGCCGACCGAACCGACCGAACCGAACCGAGCCGACCGAACCGAACCGAACCGAGAAAGAGGAGTCGCATGTCCGAGAACCCCTGGGACCGGGTGCCCCGTCATCTCGCCTACCGAAGTGCGCGCGAGTCCGTCTCCGGCCTGCTGGCCGGGCGGTCGGGTGACAGTGGCCTGGCGGTCCCGGCCTGTCCCGGCTGGACGATACGGGACGTGGTGGCCCATCTGGTCACGGTCTGCCGGCACGTCGTGGACGGCACCGAGGCACAGCTCTGGGAGATCCCGGTCGAGGAGCCCGGCGCCGATCTGGCCGCCCTGCTGGCCGACTGGGCGGCCCTGGACGCCGGCATGGAGCGACGGCTCACCGAGCCGTACAGCATCCAGCACTCCATCATGCTGATGGACTGCTTCTCGCACGAGATCGACATCAGGACGGTGCTCGGCGAGCCCGTGGTGGACCGCCACCCCGCGTACCCGATCGCGCTCGACCTGGTGGCGCTCGGCTTCGGCGCGGCGGTCGCCTCGCACGGGATGCCGGCGCTGCAGCTGGAGGTGTCGGGCGCGCAGTGGGTCGCGGGCGAGGGAGAGCCGGTGGCCTCGGTCAGGGGCCACCGGCACGACCTCTACCGCTCACTGACGGGACGTCGCACGGTGGAGCAGATCTACGCACTGGACTGGTCGGGGGACCCGGACGTCTGGCTGGCGGCCTTCGCCTGGGGACCCTTCCAGCCGCCGGACGCCGCCACCGAGCACCTGGTGGCCGGCGGCGGCCGGTAGCGGCGGGCGCTCAGGCTCCGTAGGCGACCGAGGAGGTCTCGCCCGGGGGCCTGACGGCCATGAGGCTCTTCAGCGGGCCCCTGCTGTCCAGTTCGGGCAGCGCGAGCAGGATCGGGATGTCCAGGCTGCACAGCGGCCGGGTGTGGATGTCGACCTCGACCGCGCGACCGGCACTGATCACCACCGGTGAGGAGGCGGCGCCGATGAAGAGTGGCTGCCGCACCCACGGGCGGGGCTCGACGGGCCGGCTCGACACGACGGCGACCCGGATGAACCACTGGCCGTCCGGCAGGCCCGACAGCCGGTAGTCGCCCGGGCCCTCCAGGATGTCGCAGGCCTTCGGCTGGCCCTCCGGGATCGACTCCTTGAAGGCGGCGACGTAGACCCGGATCGGGAGGTCGGTGGCCGGAACGTGCACCTCGCCGTGGACGGAACCGCGGTGGGCGGAGGGGGCCCCGGGGAGCAGGGCCCTCGGTAACGCGCTGATGCCCAGCTCCGACAGGATCCGGAAGCGGGCCGGCGGGACGCCCACGCTTCGGGTGAAGCGGCTGGTGAACGTGCCCAGACTGTTGTATCCGACCATGAACGAAATGTCGGTGACGCTGGCCGAGGTCTCCAGCAGCAGCTTTTTCGCCATGCACAACCGGACCGCTGCGAGGTACCGGCTGGGTGAGGTTCCGGTCAGCGTCCGGAAAACCCTTGAGAAGTAAAATTTGCTGAGTATTGCGGTGTCGGCAATATCGTTGAGGGACAGGGGTTCGTCGAATCTGTCCCACATGGTTGCTATGGCTCGCTCGACAGCGTCATTCAAGGAAGCTCTCCATTACCCCGGTGGATGTCCTGATGTGCTGTGCCATTTGCGGGCAGAGCCTACCGAGGGGGTGCCAGGCACGCAATGGTGCTTTCTATTGACGCTCGGTCACTGCTCCGGTGACCACAGCGTGTGGAATCCGTGCGGGACCCGTACGCCCAGCGGGACGACGGCCACCGGTGCGCCGGTGAACGTCGAGGTGTCGACGACGATCAGCTCGGTGAGGTCGGTGCGCAGGTCGTGAACCAGGCTCAGCAGCCAGCCGTCACCCTCGGTCGCGTGCGTCCCGCGCGGGACGAAGACGGCCTCGCCGGCCTCCCGGCCCGGGCCCAGCTCGTGCACGTCGGTGCGGCCGGCCACCAGGTCGTGGCGCAGCAGTTCCGGGCCCGCGAGCGCGGCGCCCTGGCCCGGGCGCAGGCCCACGGTGAAGGCGTAGCGGTGGGGGGTGCCGGTGAAGCGGTCGTCGATCCGGGGGAACTCCTGGATCCTGCCGTCCAGTTCCCGCTCCTCCACGGTGGCCGCGGAGCGGTCGACGGTCCAGCGCCACAGGGTCGGCGCGGACTCGCTCGGGTGCAGCGGGTCGCGGTCGAAGACCCGTTCGTGCCGGATCACGTCGATGACGGTGAGCGGTCCCTGTTCGTACGCGTTGACCGGGTGGAAGACGAAGCAGGGGTCGATCTCGATCCACAGGACGTCGGCGTCCCGGCCGTCGCGGGGGATCAGGCCGAGTCGCGCGCCGTGGTTGTCGTCCCACGTGTAGGGCACCCGGGAGCCGTCGGCGGCGGCCCGCGGGTCGAAGGTGACCGGAAGGTCGTAGACGATGGCGTGCCGGCTGGTGAGCGAGAAGGCGTGCACCATCGGCGTGCCCTTGACGGTGATCGGCTCGGCCCGCCGGACCCGGCCGAGAGCGTCCACGGTCAGGTGGGTGAGCTGCGGCCGGCGGTGGTCGTACGCCATCGCGTGCAGCTCCCCGGTGAGCGGGTCGCTGACCGGGTGGGCCGCGAACCCGGCCGGCAGGGTCCCGTCGAAGTCGAAGCGGGCGAGGGTGTCGAGCCCCTCGCTCAGGTGCACCGGCCGCGCCCCGCCGTCGGCGAGTGCCAGCAGGCGTCCGGCGTGCCGGACGAGGCCGGCGTTGACGTTGTCGCCGAGCCCGTACCGCGGCCCCGGGGCGGGCAGTTCGCCGAGCGCGCGGGCGACCCGGTCGGTGCGGATCCAGCGGTTGCGGTACGACTGCGCGGCGCCGCCTCGCAGGCGCAGCGCGTGCACCATCGCGTCCCCGGCGAAGGCGTGGTCGAGGGCGGGGTCGTACGGGCCGATCGGGTTGGGGCCGATGCGCAGCAGGCTGCCGTCGAGTTCGGCCGGCAGGGTGCCGAGCACGGGCAGGTCGGTGAGGGTCCGCTCGTCGGTGACCGGGCGGTAGCCGCTGCTCAGCAGGTGGGAGGTGGTGTTGGTGGGCCGGGTGAGGACCATGTCGACTCCTTGCATATCGGCGTTATGTAACACTGATATGCAAAGGTTCGCTGGCGCGTGAGAGGATGTCAAGGGTGAGCCCCCGTCAGATCGACCCGACACTCGGTCCGCAGCTCGTGGAGACGGCCGCCAGGCTCCTCGCGGAGGAGGGGCCCAAGGCGCTGTCCACGCGCAGGCTCGCGGCGGAGGTGGGCACGTCCACGATGGCGGTCTACACCCACTTCGGCGGCAAGGACGACCTGGTCCGGGCGATGGTCCGGGAGGGGTTCGGCTACCTCGACCGCAGGCTCACCGAGGTGGCCCAGACGGCCGACCCGGTGGCCGACGTGGCCGCGCTCGGCTGGGCCTACCGCAGCAACGCGCTGGAGCACCGCCACCTCTACAGCGTCATGTTCGGCGGCTCCGGGTTCGGCGGCTTCGCGCTGACTGACGACGACCGCCAGCACGGGCGCTACACCCTGGGCACGCTGGTCCGGACGGTCGGCCGCTGCATGGAGGCGGGCCGACTGCGCTCGGAGGACGAGCTGCTGGTGGCCCATCAGCTGTGGATCGCGCTCCACGGCCTGGTCACCCTGGAACTCGGCGGCTACCTGATCCCGCCCTACGACGCGGACGCCTGCTTCGAGGCCCAGGTCGGCGGGATCCTGGTGGGCGAGGGGGACGACGCGGAGCGGACCCGGGCCTCCCTGCTGCGGGCGCGCGAACGCCGAGCCTGAGTGCCGGGCCTGAGTGCCGGGTCCGAGTGCCGGGTCCGAGTGCCGGGCCTGAGCGCCGGCCCGTCCTCGGCGGTGCCGCCGTCGGAGCGCCGGTCCGCTGCCACCGGCGGGCCTGACGGGCCGCCGCACGGCCGTCCGGGCCGGTCCGGGCGGCGCGGCGCCGTCCCGGCTTCTCGGGCCGCAGCGCCGCCGCAGGGCGGTCCCGCCGAGGCGGTCCGGGGACGCGGGGGCGGGTTCGGCGGTCGGACGCGGTGGACGCGCACGCTCTGCGGGCAGGAGCGGAATCCGACCTGGACGAGTCGTTGCGTCTAGACAGCAGGGCGTGATCGCCGACGGGTACTGTGTCCCGCATGTCCGCCACGAACTCCCAGCCCCGCAGGCCTCACTCCGGCAACCGGCGCGACGAGTCCGCACGTCTGGCCGTGCTGCACGCCGCCGACGATCTGCTCGTCGAGCACGGTTTCGGAGCCCTGACCGTCGAGGCGATCGCGCGTCGAGCCGGGGTCGCCAAGCAGACGATCTACCGCTGGTGGCCCTCGAAGGTCGAGATCCTCCTCGACACGCTCATCCAGGACAGCGACGAGCGCCTTCCCGTCCCGACCGGGAAGCCCACGGCCGAGAGCATCCGGGACTACCTGCGAGGCTTCGCGCGGTTCCTGACCCGGGACCCGGCCGGCACCGTCCTGCTCGTGCTCATCGCCGAGGCGCAGCACGACCCGGCGACGGCCCGGAGCTTTCACGCGCGCTATCTCGGTCCTCGCCGTGACCTGGAACGCGAGATGATCGCGCGCGCGATCGACGCCGGTGAGGTCGCGCCCCGGCTCGGCCCCGACGCCGCGATGGACGCCTTGCTCGGCCCGATCGTCTATCGCGCCCTGACGGCGGAGGACATCTCCGAGGACCTGGTGGACACCCTGGCCGAGGACCTGCTCGGACCTCGCGCGAACTGAGTGTGCTCGGGCGGGCCGGGCCCCCGCCGGCCGTCGTCGGCGACGGGGGACCGCCGACGACGGCCGGCGGTCAGGCCGCACCGGTCACGGGAGGGCCGCTAGCTGTTCCAGGGCGCCGTCGGGAACCAGATGTAGCCCAGCCGGCCCAGCACGCGGACGTCCCAGTAGACCATCGTGAAGACGCCCGCCACCAGGAAGGCCACCGCCGTCACGGCCGCGATCCGCCCCGGCCGCGCGGTCAGCAGGCGCTGCAGCCGCCGCCCCGCGCCGTAGGAGAGTGCGATGACCAGGAGCGACATCACCAGGATGTTGCCGACCGACTGCAGGGTGAACGCCGCCGCGCCGTACAGCGGATTGTGGGTCGTCGCCGCGTGCCGGAAGAGGTCCCGGAACAGCGGGTAGGGCCGGCCGATCAGGAAGCCGCCGATCAGCGCCCCCAGCAGCACCATCGGCGCGTTCGGGAAGCGCCGGGAGACGCCGGCCAGCGGGTCCTTCAGCACGCCGGCGGCGGCCAGTCCGAGCACCACCATGACGAGGCCGATCAGACCGAAGGTCACCATCGACTGGACGGTCCGCGGCGAGAAGTGGCCGGCCGGGCTGCTCGCGGTCGAGAACTGCGGCATGTGCGTGCCGGCCAGGCCGACCAGCGCGCCGTACGCGGCGGACACCGGGATCATCCCGGCCGCCATCCAGCCCAGCGGCCGGACGGTCTGCAGGAACCGGGCCCCGCGCGAGCCGGCCTGACCCACCATCGGGCCGACCGCGCCGAAGACCGCGATGTTGCAGGCGGTGAACGAGCCGGCCAGGCCGGAGACGAACGCGAAGAGCACCCCGGCGGCGATCCCGGCGATCGGCGTCTTGTGGGCGTCGTGGCCCAGCAGCGCGTTGGCGGTGTTCACCCCGATCTCGGTGTCCACCAGCTTCGAGGACCACGCGTAGGACAGGAAGAGGGCGAAGGCGGCGCTGGCCACCACCAGCAGGCCGCGCCGGCGTGGGAACGCGCCGCTGACGAACAGTGAGGTACCGGGAGCCTCGGAAACCGGCGCCGGTGCTGTGCTGAGGTCACTCACGTGGTGTTTCTCCCTCGGACTGGACGGCACGGACGGCTCGATTCTGGTGGCCCCCGGCCGCGGTTGCTTCTTCGCTCGTGCCCTCGGGTGGGCACGTTCGAAGTAGGCGGGGGATCGGCCGTGCCGGAAGGATTTCGGTCGGACAGCTGCGTCCCGTCGCAGCCCGACTTTGTGGAGGGAAAGATGGCGGGTTCTTGGCGTGCGCTCAGGAGTCGGATTCTCACCCCTGACCGATCGGCCACCAGACTCTCGGTGCGGGGATTCCACGAGAAATCCCCGGCAGCCCGGGAACTCCTCGAAACCGTCGGTGGGACGTTTCTCACCGGTTATTCGTACGTGATGGAGGAACGCACCGTCGCCGACGCCGAGGAGCGCCTGGAGCGGATTCCCGAGCAGTTCCGGGGATTCGGCTACGAAGGTGCGGCGATGGCCTGCGCGATGCTGGACGGCCTCCGGTTCGGCAACGGCTGCAAGGTGGCCGACCTGCTCGCGGGCCGCGGCCGCCACCACAGCTACATGGTCTACGTCGGCGTCGGCTGGGCGATGGCCCGGCTGCCGAGGTTCCGCTGGGCGGCGATCAGCCCCCAGGACCCCCTGCTGCGCTGGCTGGCACTGGACGGGTACGGGTTCCACCAGGCGTACTTCCGGACCGCCAAGTACGTCCACGAGCAGTACCGGGAGGCGGACTTCCGTTGGCCGCCCGGCAACCCGGACCGCTACGCGGACCGGGCGATCGACCAGGGCATCGGGCGCGCCACCTGGTTCGTCGGAGGCTCCGCCCCCGAGGTCGTGGCCGATCTGCTCGACCGCTTCCCCGAGCACCGCAGGGCCGACCTGTACAGCGGCGCGGGACTCGCCGCGACCTACGCCGGCGGCGGCGACGAGGCCGAGCTCGCCGTCTTCTGGAAGCGCGCCGGGAAGTACCGCGCGCAGGTCTCCCAGGCCTCCGCCTTCGCCGCCACCGCACGCGTGGAGGCCGGTCTGGTCATCCCGCACACCGAGCTGGCCGCCCGGTTCTTCTGCGACCTGACGCCCGCCGAGGCGGCGGTGCTGTGCGACGAGGCCCGGGCCGACCGCCCGGTCGACGGCGCGGTGCCCGCGTACGAGGTGTGGCGCGAGCGGATCGCGGAGCGGCTGGCCGGCCGGGGCGGCGTGAGCGCATGACGGCGCCCCAGGCCGCGCGGGCACGCTCCCGGCGGCTGCCGCCGGGCCCGGCCCGGAGCGGCACGCTCGGCCTGCTGGCCCGGATGGCCCGCGACCGGCTCTCGGTGATGACCTCCGCCTCGTTGCGCTACGGCGACGCGGTGCGGCTGCCTCTCGGCCCCAAGACGCTGTTCTTCTTCAACCACCCGGACCACGCCAAGCGCGTGCTCGCCGACAACGCCGCCAACTACCACAAGGGCATCGGCCTGGTGCACGCCCGCCGGGCCCTCGGCGACGGCCTGCTGACCAGCGAGGGCGACCTCTGGCGCAGCCAGCGCAAGGTGATCCAGCCGGTCTTCCAGGCCAGGCGGATCAACCGGCAGACCGAGGCCATCGCCGAGGAGGCGGCGAAGCTGGTCGCCCGTCTGCGGGCCCGGGCCGGCACCGGACCGGTCGACATCCGGGCCGAGATGACCGGGCTGACCCTCGGCATCCTCGGCCGGACCCTGCTGGACGCCGACTTGAGCGCCTACGAGTCGATCGGCGAGTCCTTCGAGGTCGTCCAGGACCAGGCGATCTTCGAGATGATGTCGCTGAGCGCCGTGCCGTCCTGGCTGCCGCTGCCGCAGCAGCGCCGCTTCCGCGGGGCCAGGGCCGACCTGGAGCGCATCGTCGCCAACCTGGCGGCGGAGCGCTCCGCGCACCCCGGCGGGGACGGCGACGACGTGCTCTCCCGGCTGATCGAGGCCACCGCGGACGAACCCGACGAGGCGGTGCGCCGCCGGCGGATGCGCGACGAACTCGTCACCCTGCTGCTGGCCGGCCACGAGACCACCGCCTCGACGCTGAGCTGGACCTTCCACCTGCTCGACCAGCACCCGCTGGTGTGGGAGAGGCTGCACGCGGAGGTGGTCGAGGTGCTGGGGGACCGGCAGCCGACCGCCGAGGACCTGCACCGGCTGACCTACACCTCGATGGTGATCGAGGAGGTGATGCGGCTCTACCCGCCGGTGTGGATCCTGCCGCGCAAGGCGCAGCGGGAGGACGAGATCGGCGGCTTCCACGTGCCGGCCGGCGCCGAGGTGCTGATCTGCCCGTACACGCTGCACCGCCACCCCGGTTTCTGGGAGGCGCCGGACCGCTTCGACCCGGAGCGCTTCGCCCCGGGCCGGGCCGGCGGGCGGCACCGGTACAGCTACATCCCGTTCGGCGCCGGTCCCCGGTTCTGCGTGGGCAACAACCTCGGCCTGCTGGAGGCCACGGTGGTGATCGCCGCCGTGGTCCGTGAGCTGCGACTGGCGAAGGCCCCCGGATTCGTGGTGCGACCCGAGCCGATGCTCACCCTGCGGGTGCGGGGCGGGCTGCCGATGACGGTCCATCCGGTCGGCTGAGTCCGGCCGGGTACGACGAGGGCGGCACCCCTGCCGGGGGTGCCGCCCTCGTCGTGTGCGGCCTGCTGCCGTCCTGTGCGGGCTCGCTCCGCTCGCCCGCCCTCTGCCGCGGCGGTGCGCCCGGCACCGTCCGTCGCAGCGGGCCGCCTGTGCCCACTCGTGCCCCGCCTGTGCCCCGCCTGTGCCCCGCTCGTGGGCGGCCGCGGGCGTCGGCCCGTGCACGCGTGACGCCCGGCCGGAGGACCCGGCCGGGCGTCACCTGCGCGTGCGTCCGCTCACCTGCGGGCTCAGGCCCCCAGACGCTGGAAGCCGCCGGCGAAGTAGAGCAGGGGATCGTCCGGCTCCGTCCGCCCGATCGACAGCACCGAGCCGAGGAAGATCGAGTGGTCGCCACCGTCGTAGTCGGCGGTCAGCTCGCACTCCAGCCACGCCTGCGCACCCACCAGGACGGGCGCGCCGGTGCACCGGCCCGGCACCGTCTCCAGGCCCTCGAACTCCTTCGTGCCGCGCGGCCGGCCACGGTCGGCGAAGTGCCGGGCCGCCTTCTCCTGCCCGCTCGACAGGACCGAGACGGCGAAGGCCCGCTCGGCCAGGATCGCCTCGTGGACCGCGGCCGTGCGCAGCACGCAGACCAGTACCAGCGCCGGGTCCAGCGACACCGAGGTGAAGGAGTTGGCGGTCATGCCCCGGGGCTCCGCCCGCCCGGCGGACAGGACGGTCACCCCCGTCGCGAAGCGGCCGAGCACGCCGCGCAGTTCGCCCCGGTCGTGCGGGGCCGCGGAAGCCCGCCCGGACAGCGGTCCGGCGAGCGGCAGTCTGTCGGTGGAGGTCATGGGCTACGCCTCGCTCGTGACGGGAACGGGCTGCTGGGCCCGCCCCGCGCCGGCCGGCCGGGAGGTCGCGTACGGCTCCAGGGCGCGGCGCAGCGGTTCCGGGACGCGGGTCGGGCGGGTGTCGTTGTTCGGGCCCCGCATGCACGCGACCCGCTGCCGGCCCCGGGCCACCAGCACCTCGGAGCCGTCCTGGTCCAGCCGGACGTAGTCGAAGGTGAAGCCGACCTGGGTCTGCGTCAGGTCCTCCAACCGCATCCGGATCGACAGCTCGTCGAAGGCGGTGATCTCCGCGAAGAACTCGCAGTCCACCTTGAGGGTGAACAGCTTCAGATCCGCGCGGACGTCCGCCAGCACCTCGGGAGCCAGCTCCCGCAGGAACATCTCCCGGCACCGGCCCTGCCACCGCAGGTAGTTGACGTAGTAGACGTTGCCCACCAGGTTGGTCTCCTCGAACCCGACGAGGTGACGGATCTCGAAGTAGGGGAGCATGGCTCAGTCCTCTCGTTCCGACAGCAGAGCGAACATGACCGGCGTTTCGACCCCGAGCAGAGCGGTCGGGAAGGTCGCGACGACGGCCTCCCCGGCCCGCAGCACGGCCCAGCCGGCCGGAGCGTCCGGGACGTCCGCCAGCGTCAGAGCGGCCACCGCGTGCCCGTTCTTGCGCAGGCACTCGACCGCGCCCCAGACCCTGGCCGCCGCCTGCGAGGGCTCCTCGCCGTGCTCGGCGGCCAGCAGCTCGGCCAGCGCCGCACCGTCCGGGCCGAGCAGCCCGGCCCAGTCCGCCGCCGACCTGGTCACGACCGGTTCGACGTCGCAGGCCACCGGGTGGTCCCCGACCACCGCGAAGGTGACGCCGGCGCCGTGCGAGGAGGAGACCGGGCGGCCGCCCTCCAGCTCCGGCCGGCCGTCCGGGCGGTAGCGCACGGCCGTCTCACGGCCGAGCGCCCAGCTCACCGCCTGCGCGGTGCTCGCGCGCCGGGCCGCCACCCCCTGCGCCGGCGGCTCGCCCTCGCTCCGCACGACGCAGCGCAGCGGGACGCCCAGCAGCGTCTCGGCCCGCCGCTCCAGGAAGGTGCCGAGCAGGGCGGGCTGCCAGGGCCCGGCACCGTTCAGCTTGCGCACCGCCTGGAGCTTGAGGCCCTCCCAGCGCTCGATCAGGGCGCCCTGCGGGTCGGTCACGTCCAGGTCGTAGAGGTAGGTGTCGCCGACCCGCGAGCGCTCGACCGCGTGCAGGACGACGTGCTCCGCGCCCCGGACGGCGGACGGATCCGTCAGGTGCAGGCGGGCGACGCTCACCGGCAGCAGCGTCGCGTCCGGCACACAGCACTGGATCGAGTGCATCAGTGCGTCCCGGACGCCGGGGTCGGCGAGGACGAGGCCGGCCGGCAGGTACCCGGCGAACCAGGGAGCGGTCGCCGCCGTCGAGATCTCCGCGACACACCGCTTGGCCGCCAACTCGCGGTAGCCGAGCAGCCGCTGGAACCGGCCGCCCTGGAACAGCACCGGCCCGTAGAGATCCCGTTCGGGATCGAGCGGCAGTCGCGGCGTGTCCGGATGGACCGCCCCGGGGCCGGGCCGCTCCGGTGACGGCACGCCGTAGCGCAGGACCGCCCTGAAGTGGTCGGCCTGGAAGCCCGTCTCGCTGCTGCGGATCACCGCCTGCACCGTGCCGTCCTCCCGGACGAGGACCGCGACCCGGACGGTGGTGGAGCCGGTGACCGGGACGACGATCGGCCGCAGGAACTCCATGTCCTCCAGCACCGGCACGTCGGACCGCCCGGTGACCGCCGCGGCGGCCTGGCTCATCGCCTCCATGCCCAGGACGGCGGGGAAGAGCAGGGAGCCGTCCAGCAGGTGGTCGGCCAGGTAGGGATCGCCGGCCGCGGAGAGCTCCGAGTCGGCCACCAGCTCGACGCCCGGGTAGTACGCCTGCGGCTGGTCCAGGAAGCGCAGCAGCGGAAGCTCCCGCTGCTCCAGGACCAGCGTGGGCAGGCCCCCGACCCGGCCCGAGACCACCACGGAGGTGGGCGCCGCGGGGTCGGCGAGCAGGTCCTTGAGCAGGGCCACGCCCGCCTCGGTCGGGATGGGCTCGATGCCCTCGCGGATCAGGCCCTCCAGGACGCCGAGCCGCTCGCCCATGCCCGCGCCGGACCAGACCGACCACTCCAGCGCCAGGCAGCGGCAGTCCGGGTACTCCTCCTGGACGCGGTACGTCAGGTCGGTGAGCCAGTCGTTCGCGGTGGCGTAGTCGGCCTCACCGCGCAGTCCGGCCCGTCCGATGATGGAGCCGAAGGTGACCAGCAGCCGCAGGGTGCCGGGATCGGTGGCGGCCAGCACGTTCTCCAGGCCGGTGATCTTGGTGGTCAGGGTCCGGCGGAAGGACGACTCGTCCAGGCCGGTCAGGGCGTGCGGTTCGTTGCGGCCGGCGCCGTGCAGCACGGCGGTGACCGGCCCGAGCGCGGCGCGGATCTCCTGGACGGCGTCCTTCACCTGGTCGGCGGAGGTGACGTCGGCCCGGGCGTAGTGGAAGGAGATCCCCGCCGCCGTCATCCGGGCCAGGTTCGCCGCCAGCTCCTCGTCCCGGGCCGGGTCCGAGCGGCCGAGCAGGCCGACCGCCGCGCCGGAGTCGAGGGCCAGTTCGAGGGCGCACTCGGCGGTGATGCCCTTGCCGCCGCCGGTCACCAGCAGGACGTCCAGGGCGTCCAGCGCGGGCCGTCCCTCCCCGGGTACGGCCGCCGCCAAGGGGCGCAGCACCGGCACCCGGCGCACACCCTCGCGGTCGTAGTGGACCTCGCTGAAGCCGCTGGTGCCGGCCACGTCGGCGGCGATCAGCACCCCCAACTCCCGCGCGCGGCCCGCCGGCAGATCCTCCGGCAGCGGCAGCGTCACCACGGTCGTGGCCACGCCGGGCGACTCCAGGTGCAGCGTCTTGGCCAGCCCAGCGGCTCCGCGCCGGTCACCGACCGCCACGAACCGGGTGGCGCCGGAGCCCGCCGCGCTCAACGCGGCCCGCGTGGCGGCCAGCATCAGCGCCGCGTGCTCCTGCTCGCAGTCCCTCGGCAGGCAGAGCAGCACGCCGCCGCCGAGACCGGCCGCGCCGAGGGCCTGGCGCAGGGCGCCGGCCAGCGGGTGGTGCTCGGAGGCGAACACCTGCCAGCTCCCGCCGGCGGCCGGGGCCGCCGCGGCCGCCGGGAGTGGCGCCTCGGTGAGGTCCACCGAGAAGGCCCGCACCCAGGGCGCGACGCCCGCGGCGGTCCTCGGCTGCTCCGCGTCGCCGTCGGCGCTCTCGGCCAGCTCGTCGAGCAGACCGGCGAGCTCGGCGATCGTGGAGGTCGCGAAGGCGGAGGTGACCATCGGCGTGGAGATGCCGAGTTCCTGGGTCGCCTGGTTCATGATCTGGCCCACCGTGATGGAGCTCAGGTGCAGCTCGTCCAGCGGGTTGCTGTCCGGGCCGACCGCGGAGAGCGGCAGCTCGGCGCGTTCGGCGGCGAGCCGCAGCAGGACCTCCAGACTGCTCGCCCCCGATCCGGCGCCCGCCGCGACCGCCACCGCCGGAGCCGGCGCCGCCGTGACGGGGGGCCGGGCCTCGCGGCGTACGCCCGCGAAGGAGAAGTCGCCCTCGGGCACGGACTCGCAGGGGCTGGCGAAGAAGCGGAACTCCTTGTCCAGCGGCAGCGGCCGGGTGAAGCGGTCCCGGAACAGCTCCTCGTGCCGCACCGGCGCGCCGAGGATGAAGGCCGCCGCCACGGCGTTGAACAGCCCGGCCAGCGAGCCGCTGTCCGACTCCAGCGAGATGACCGGGACGGACGGCGCGATCTCGCCGGCCAGCCCGCGCAGCACCCGGCCCGGGCCGACCTCCAGCAGCAGGTCGGTGCCGGCCGCCAGGTTCTCGACCGCCTCGGAGAACCGCACCGGATCGAGGACCTGACGGGTGAGCAGCTCCACCACGTCCGCCTCGGCAGGCAGTTCGCCCGCCGTGACGGTGGAGAACATCCGGCCGGAGAGCGGTCCGAACGACTCGGTGGTGAGGAATCCGCGCAGGCCCTCCGCGGCCGGCGCCACCGCCGCCGAGTGGAAGGCGTGCGACACGTTGATCCGGGCCGTACCGAGGCCGGCCGCCGTCGCCAGCGCGCAGACCCGTTCGACGGCGTCCACCGGTCCGGAGACCACCGTCTGCGAGGGGCTGTTGTAGCCGGCGATCACCACGGGCTCGCCCGCCAGCAGGGGTTCGACCAGCGCGGCCTCGGCCGCGATCCCCGCCATCGTGCCGTTGCCGTCGCTCGCCTCGGCCATGATCCGGCCCCGGGCCGCGGCGACCCGCAGCACCGCGCTCTCGTCCATCGCACCGGCCCAGTGCAGCGCCGTCACCTCGCCGAGGCTGTGCCCGGCTGCGCCGACCGCCTCCACCCCGAGCGCGGCGAGCACCCGCAGGCCGGCGACCGAGGCGGTCACGATCCGCGGCTGCGCCACGGCCGTCGCGACCAGGTCGCCGTCGGCGGGCTGGGCGTGCGTGCGGTAGAGCTCGTCCACGGTGGCGAAGCGACGGCGAAGGGCTCCGCCGTCGCCGCGCCGCCCGGCCCCCTGGCCGGGGAAGAGGAAACCGATCCTGGGCTGCGGCGCGGCCGCGCCCAGGTACACCCCGCCGTTCGGGTCGAGCACCGAGCGCGCCCCGGAGTCGAGCAGCGCCAGCAGTTTGGCGAAGCGCTGCTCGGCCTGCTCGGGATCGGCCGCGACCACGGCGGCTCGGATCGGCCGGTCCGCCAGCTCGCTCTGGAGGGTGGCGGCCAGGTCACCGAGCTCGGCGAACGAGAGCCGGGGCGTCAGCCCGGCCAGCCGCGCTATCCTGCCGCGCAGCTCGGCCATCCCCACCGCGTCGACCAGCAGCAGTTCGACGTCCTGGCGGGAGGCGACGAGCTTGCGGGTGAGGCTGCCGACGCCGCTCTTGCGCACGCCGTCGGCGTGCTCCACCACGACGTGGGCGTTGATGCCGCCGAAGCCCATCGACGAGACGCCGGCCCGGATCGGTGCCTGCCCCGGCCAGAGTTCGGCGTCGTCCGGTACGCGCAGCGCCGGGCGCTCCCCGGTCAGCTCGGGGTGCGGGTCGACGTGGCTGGTGGCCGGCGGGATGACCTGGTGGCGGACCGCGAGGATCGCCTTGACCAGGCCGGCGACACCGGCCGCCGCCTTGGTGTGGCCGAAGTTGCCCTTGACCGTGCTGATGGCGGCCGGCGCCGCGTCGGGGTCGGCCGCGCGGCGTGCCTCGGAGAACGCGCGCAGCTCGGTGGCGTCGCCGACGGCGGTGCCGGTGCCGTGGCCCTCGAAGTAGGAGACGGTCTCGATGCCGAACCCGGCGGTCGCGTAGGCGCGCTGCAGGGCCAGCCGGTGCCCGGCCGCCTCCGGCCGGGTGATCCCGCCCTTGCCGTCCGAGGAGTAGCCCCAGCCGGCGATCGACGCGTAGCGGAACCTGCGCTCCGCGACGGCGTCCCGGTCACGCATCAGGACGAGCATGCCGCAGCCCTCGCCGGGCCAGAAGCCGTTGGAGCCCTTGTCGTAGACCCGCATCTCGCCGGTGGCGAGCGCGCCGGTCTTGGCGAAGCCGATCACCTCGAACGGGTCGATGCTGAGGTCCACGCCGCCGACGACGGCGACGTCGAGCCGGCCGTCGGTCAGCGCGTCGCAGGCGGTGGCGACCGACAGCAACGAGGAGGAGCACGCGCCGTCGACGGTGAAGCCGCCGCCCTTGAAGTCGAAGTGGTTGCAGATCCGCCCGGCGATCGTGTTGGCCAGCCCGCCCGCCAGCGAGTCCTCCCCGATCGGCGGGAAGGGGCTCTTGTAGCGCTCCTCCAGGTTGTCCAGGAACTCGGCCAGCGCGGTGTCGTCCCAGCCCTGCTCGCGCAGGGCGGCGCCCACGGTGCGGCGCACGTACGGCCAGCGCAGCCGCATCAGGTTGGCCCGGCTGAACTCGCCGGTGAGGGTGTTGCCGAGGATCACGCCGGTGGTCGCCCCGGTGAGCCCGGCGCCGGACGGGAAGCCGGCGTCCTCCAGGGCCCGGGCGGCGGTGTCCAGCGCCAGCCAGTGCGTCATGTCGGTGGCCCGGAAGGTGGAGCCGGCGACCCGGTGCTTGACCCGGTCGAACTCGAAGCCCTCGATCACCGCCGCCTTGGTGGAGTAGAAGCGGTCCGGCGCGGTGGGGTCGGGGGAGTAGTAGTCCTCGGCGCGCATCCGCTCGTCCGGCAGCCGGCGGAAGGCGCGCCGTCCGGCGAGCACGTTCTGCCACAACTCGCTCGGCGAGTCGGCGTCGGGGTAGCGGCACGCCATGCCGACGACGGCGATTCTGGACGGTTCACGGTCGGGGTGGGGAGTCATGCGGCCATCGCCTCCGGTCCGGTCTGCTTGCCCAGCTCGGCGGCGAGGGTGTCGCCGAGGGCGGTGCCCGAGGACTGCGGTGTACGGGAGCGCTTGACCAGGTGGGCGACCCACCAGCCCAGGCCGCGCACCCCGCAGACCACGGTGACGGCGAAGAAGAGTGTGTAGACGACGTTGAACAGCATCAGTACGCCGTACGTCATGGCGACCCAGGAGCCGAACATGAACTGGTTGCGGGCCCGCGACGGGGTGGTCCCCGGGTCGCTGATCATGTAGTTGGTGAAGAGGACGAAGGCGACGCCGCTCATCGGGCCGAGGGCGGAGAAGATCGCGACGTCCCAGACCCAGTGCCGGATGAGGGCCTGGATCACGAACCCGCCCAGCCAGCCGACGATGAGCGCGACCTTCTTGGTGAGCATGGCGTTGATCACGGTGCCGGAGGTGACGATGATCAGCGGGATCGCGACCCGGAAGAAGGTGTTCGCGTTCTCGGTGAACTCGTAGGGCGGCGCGATGCTGACCCAGGAGCCGAAGCACACCAGCGTCATGGTGATGCCGAAGTTGGACGGGTTCATGAAGTGCCGCATCCGGCCGGCGACCGGAGCCTGCAGCGCGTGCTTGCCGGCGACGCCGACCACCGTGCCGAAGATCACCGGGAGGATCTGGTCGTTGGCGTACAGCAGCATGTTCACCGCCAGCGCGGTGATGTGCGACGGCAGCAGGAACTCGTACACGCCGCGACCCCCGTTGCCGAGGAAGCGCGGACTGCGGCGCTGGGCCCAGGCGCTGAGGATCTCGAAGGCGATCTCGGTGGTGTAGGCGGTCAGCACCGCGAAGATCGGCCACAGCCACGGCTGCTCGAAGCCGAGCAGGGTGTAGCCGAAGATGTTGAAGACGGAGATGGAGACCGCGAAGTTGCGCAGCGCCAGGTAGCGGGGATCCTTGGCGGCGGGCTTCTGGACGGCGATGCTCATCGGCTCGGAACCTCCTGGACGTCGCTGGACAGGACGAGCGAGTGGGTGCCGGGCGTCAGCTGCTCGGACTTCTTGTGTTGGACACCGTTGGTGTCCCGCCAGGACAGCTCGACGGTCACCGGGCCGCTGTGGGCGCCGAGACCGAAGTGCACGTCGAAGCTGCGGAAGCCGCCGTGGCCGCTGCCGCCGTCGAGCTGGGACACCTGGGTGCCCTCCGGGGTGGTCACCTTCACGGTGGCGCCGTAGGCCGGTGTGCCGGTGTTGGCGACGCCCTGGCCGGCGCCGCTGTCACCGGACGGGCGGTAGAGCCGCAGGTTGACGAAGTTCCCGGGCGCGGGCGCCTGGTTGGCGTAGAACGCGGGCGGTCCCCACTGCCGGGCGACCGCGAAGTCCAGCAGGCCGCTGCCGGTGGTGTCACCGGTGGCGATGGCGCGGGTGGGGGTCGGAACGGCCAGGCCGAGCTGCTTGCTGATGTTGGCGTACGTCCCGCTCGGCGTCTTCGCGTAGAAGGCGAGCGCGTCGTCGCCGGCCAGGTCGTCCCCGGGCTGGACGTTGGGCCACATGGCGGGGTTGGAGAGCAGGTCGTCGTTGGTCATGGCCATCTCCTGGAGCCACGGCCAGCGGTCGATCTCGCCCTTGACGAAGCCGTCGGCCTGGAGCACCGCGAGGTTTCCGTCGTTGCGGAAGTCGGCCATCTTGGTGTCCCAGCCCCAGCCCGTCCAGGCGAGCCCGTTCTCCCGGGCCTCCTGGGTGAAGGGCGCGACGCCCGCGGCGAGCTTGCCGCGCATCTCGTTCTCGTCCTTCGCCTGGTTGACCCAGAGGAAGTTGGACTCCTCCAGGCCCCAGGCGGCGGTGATGTTGCTGACCATCATGTCGAAGCTGCCGTTGTGGTTGACGTCGGCGAAGTCGACGCCCATGCCCTTGAACGAGCCCTTGCCGAGCACGAACGACTTGGGGGTGGTCGGGGTGCGCTCGCCGGTCGCCTCGGTGAAGCTGATGTGGCCCGGGGTCGAGCGGTTGTACAGCAGGTGCGCGTGGCCGAAGTCGTTGGCGATGTAGAGGTCGGGGCGGCCCTCGCCGGTCAGGTCGGCGCCGGCGATGGCCAGCGTCCAGCCGGTGGAGGCGTCGAAGGGGATGGCGCCGCGCTCCTCGACGAACGCGGCGTCCGGATCGGCGCCGGCGCTCGCCCCGGCCCAGCGCAGGACGTGGTCCCCGCCGGCGTTCCTGGCGCTGGAGAGGGAGTTGTTCATCTGCACGTTGTTCAGGCCGTGGGTGTCCAGCACGTCGGAGTCGGGGAAGTAGTTCCCGATCACGATGGACGGGTGGCCGCTGCCGTCGAGGTCGCCGACGTAGGCGGCGTCCGTGTTCCAGCGCGGGCCGTGGTACTTGCCGTCGATGGACTGCGAGGGCACCACCTCGCGCGGGGTGTAGGCGGCGGCCGTCAGCTCCGTCGTGCCGGACTTCGCCAGGAAGACCAGCGGGGTGCGGCCCCAGTAGGTGACCAGCAGGTCGGCCCGACCGTCACCGTTGAAGTCCCCCGGCGTGCAGCCGGTCGGCGCCATGGTGTCGTCCATCGGCAGCGGCGAGGCGTCCAGGACGAACGGGGTGAACCGGTCGCCCGGGCGGGCCGTCGGCGTGTACGTCACCACGACCTTGTCGGTCCGGGTGTCCACGATGCACATGCCGTCGGCCAGGCCGTGGCCGGTGAGGTCGTTGATGGCGATGCCGGCGCCGACCGAGGAGATCCACGACCGGATCTTCTGGTAGGACGGGTTCACCGCGCGCACCGTGTTCATGTGCAGGGAGTCGTACCCGGGCGGCAGGGCGATGGGCATCTCCTGGAACTTGTACCGGGCGGCGGTCTCGTCGCCCCCGGCCACGGCGACCGAGCTCCGGACGGTGAAGAAGAGCGAGGCGGCCACCACCACCGTCGCCACCCCCGGAATCAGTCTGCGAATTCGCTCGCTGTGCAACACATTCTCCTCTCCATGCAGGATCTCCACGCGGGAATAACAATGTGATGGATCGTTGCCGGATTGTTCTGGCAAACTCCGATCGTGGTTTTTGAGCATGGGTCACGCTCTGGCCCCCCGCTTCTCCCATCTTGCCCATCGCCCGCCGGGGTCCGTCCGGGGTCCTTCCGGACTCCTTCGAGAGTCCGTCCGGAGTCCCTCCGGAGGGAGAGCACGCTCGGAGAAGACAGTCGCCCGCGGCGACTGTGAAGCTCTTCGGCAGAAGCGTTCCCATCGGATTCCGCAACCCGAGGATGTTCCATGGCGCAGACTTATGACGACATCGTTGTGGGGTCGGGCTCGGCCGGGGCGGCGCTGGCCGCCCGGCTCAGCGAAGACCCCTCGCGCAAGGTGCTTCTGCTGGAGGCCGGCCCGGATTTTCCGGATATAGCGGATCTTCCGGACGACATCCGGGACGGGGGCTCGATGTCCCTGAGCGCCCACGACTGGAAGTTCCGGGCCGAGATCAGCGACGGACGGCGTATTCTCTTCCCGCGCGGGAAGGCCTCCGGTGGATCGTCCTCGGTGGGTGCGACCATCGCACTCCGCGGCGTCCCCGAGAACTTCACCGAATGGGCCGAGGCCGGTAATCCGGAATGGACCTGGGACCAGGTCCTGCCGTATTACCGGAAAATGGAGGACGACCTCGATCTCGGCGACGACGAGTTCCACGGAAAGGGCGGTCCCGTCCCGGTCCGACGCTGGCGGACCGACGAGCTCACCCCGGTCCAGCGGGCTTTCACCGAGGCGAGTCTGGCGGCCGGATTTCCCGAGGTGACCGACCACAACCATCCCGAGGCCACCGGAATCGGCCCGATCCCCTCGAACCGGCGCGACACCACCCTTCGGGTCAACGCGGCGATGGCCTACCTGACCCCGGAGGTGCGCGGCCGCGGCAACCTGACCGTCCGCGCCGGGGTGCTCGTGCACCACGTGCTCTTCGAGGGCAGTCGCGCGGTGGGCGTGGCCGCCTCCGTCGGAGGCGGGGTGGCCGAGGAGATCCGCTCGCACCGGGTGGTGCTCTCCGCCGGCGCCGTGAACTCACCCACGATCCTGATGCGTTCGGGCATCGGGCCGGCCGAGGACCTGCGGCGCCAGGGCGTCGACGTCCGCCTGGACCGTCCGGGCGTCGGCGCCAACCTGATCGACCACCCGCGCACCGGCGTCTTCATGAAGCCGAGGCCAGGCGCGATCGACCGCACGGACCCGTTCCTGCAGACCATCGTGCGCACCACGGCGAAGGGCTCGACCGACTTCAACGACCTCCAGTACTACATGGTCAACCACTTCGACCTGACCATGTTCCCCGACCTGCAGATGCTGGCCGGCGGCAACGTGATCCTGGGTGTCATGGTGGTGGACCAGAAGCCGCAGTCCCGCGGGCGCCTTCGGCTGAGCTCGGCCGACCCGGCCGCCGCACCCGACATCGACCTCAACTTCCTCTCCACCGAACGGGACGTCGAGAAGCTCGCCGACGCCGTCCGGACCTGCTGGGAGCTGGTCAACCACCCGGGCATCCGCAGCCAGGGCGAGGACTTCATCGTCCTCAACGACCAGCTGATCGACAACGAGGACATGGTCAAGCAGTACGTCCGGCTGAGCCTGGACAGCGCCTACCACCCGGTCGGCACCGCGCGGATGGGCCTGGCCTCGGACGAGGGGGCGGTGGTGGACGAGCACCTGCGCGTGCACGGCACCGAGGGCCTCTACCTCGCCGACGCCTCGGTGATGCCGCAGATCGTCAACTGCAACACCAACTTCACCTCGACCATGATCGGCGAGCGCCTCGCGGACTGGCTGCGCGGGAGCTGACCCCGGCGCGCCGGCGGCCGGCCGTACCTCTCGCGGACTCGGCGCCGGCGCTCCCCAGGCCATCAGCCGCACACACAGGAGAGAGCGGATGAAGCTGCCCAGGGTGGCAACGCGCGAAGAGTGGCTCCAGGCCCGCAAGGAGCTGCTCGCGAAGGAGAAGGAGCTCACCCGGCTGCGCGACGAGGTCGCCGCCGCCCGGCCCGGGCTGCCGATGGTGAAGGTCGGCAAGGAGTACGTGTTCGAGGGACCGGACGGCAAGGCGACCCTCCTCGACCTGTTCGAGGGACGACGCCAGCTGATCATCCGTCATTTCATGTTCGGGCCCGACCAGGAGGAGGGCTGCGTCGGCTGCTCCATGCAGGCCGACTCGGTGGGGCACCTGTCCCACATCCACGCCCGGGAGACCACCTTCGTGATGGTCTCGCGGGCGCAGCTGTCCAAGCTCACCGCCTTCCGGGAGCGGATGGGCTGGAGCATCCCCTGGGTCTCCTCCCACGAGACGGACTTCAACCAGGACTTCCACGTGACCACCGACCAGGGCGAACTGCCCGGTGTGAGCGTGTTCCTGACGGACGGCACGGACGTGTTCCACACCTACTCGGTCTTCGACCGGGGCGGTGAGATCTTCAAGAACTTCTACAACTACCTCGACCTCACACCACTGGGCCGACAGGAGGCCGATCTGGAACGGCCCTGGGACTGGTGGCGCCACCACGACAAGTACGGCGACGAGGCCGCCCCGACCGCCGGGCGGAACTGGTGGAACGGGACGGACAAGTTCGTGAGCTGACGGACGGGGGCTCACGGGCGGGGACTGGCGGGCGGGGGCCCGGCGTGGGCGAGCCGTGCCCCGCGCCGGGCGCCGCCGGGTGGCACCACCCGGCGGCGCCCGGCGCCGGTCCCGCCCGTCCCGTCCCGTCCGTGGGCCGGTCCGGCTCGCCGCCCGGTCCGGCGGTTCCCGGGGCCGGCCCGCCCCGCCGTGACTGCCCGCGATCCCTTTCGCCCCCGCGCCGGGTCAGTACGGGGGCAGCATTCGCAGCGCACCACGAACGAGGAGTAACCCATGTCCGTTCAGCAGCTCGCCGGGACCACCGCGATCGTCACCGGCGCGAGCCGGGGGTTCGGCCGCTCGACCGCCAGGGCACTGGTCGGGGCGGGCGTGCGCGTCGTGGGCGTGGCCCGGGACGGTGACGCACTGGAGGAACTGCGCACCGAGCTCGGCGACGGCTTCGTCCCGGAGCCCGCGGACGCCGCCGACCCGTCGGTGGCCGGCCGCCTGATCGACGCGTACGAGCCGCGCACCCTGGTCCTCAACGCGGGCACCACCCCGGTGCTCGCCCCGCTCCAGGAGCAGAGCTGGGACACCTTCCGCGCGGCCTGGGAGACGGACGTGCGGCAGGCGTTCCACTGGGTGCGGGAGTCGCTGCTCCGGCCGCTGCCCAGCGGGAGCACCGTGCTGTCCTTCTCCAGCGGCGCCGCGGTCAACGGCTCGCCGCTCAGCGGCGGCTACGCGGGTGCCAAGGCCACGGTGCGCTTCGTCTCCGCCTACGCGGCGGACGAGTCGGCGCGGCAGTCGCTCGGCATCCGGTACGTGTCGGTGCTGCCCAAGCTGACCCCGGCCACCGGGCTCGGCTCGGGCGCGGTGGCCGCCTACGCAGCCCTGCAGGGGGTCGACGTACCGACCTTCCTGAGCGGTTTCGGCCCGACGCTGACCCCGGAGCTGGTGGCCGCGACCGTCCTCGACCTGGTCGGTGACGCCGGCTGGGAGGACCTCGCCTACCTGCTGACCCCTGGGGGCCTGAAGCCGCTCTGAGCGGACCCGTGCGGCGGATGTGCGGAGGCGCGCCGGTCGGCGACGGCCGCTGCGGTTCATGCGCTGCGGTGCGCACGGTGCGGTTCGGTCAGGTCGTCGCTGCGGCGGCGACCTGTTCGGCGTAGGTGGGTGCCAGCCCGAACGGACCGAACAGGCCCGGATCCAGGAAGCCCGAGATCCGCGAGATCCGCCCGCCGGCGAGGGTGAGCACGGTGATCGAGTGCGGGTGGTGCCCGCCGTCGTCCCCCCGCCGGTAGAGGGCGAAGGCCGGCTGGCCGTTCGCACGGACGGGAGCCAGCCGGTAGCGTCCCGGCTCGACGAGCACCTGGGCCGCGAAGAAGCGCGCGACCTCCTCCCGTCCCGCGAACCACGACGGGTACGGCGGCATCTCGGCCACCGCGTCGTCGGTCAGGAGTTCGAGCAGAAGCTTGATGTCGGTGTTCTCGAACGCCGTCACATAGCGGTCGAGCAGCTCGCGCTGCTCGGAGGCGACGCTGTCGCGGACCTCCTCCTCGGCCGGTGCCAGCCGCTCCAGCTGTCCCCGGGCCCGTTGCAACGCGCTCTTGACCGCCGGGACGCTGGTGCCGAGCAGATCGGCCACCTCGCCGGCCGGCATGGCGAGCACGTCGCGCAGGATCAGCACGGCCCGCTGCCGGGCCGGTAGGAACTGCAGGGCCGCGATCATGGCCAGCCGGAAGCTGCTGCGAGTGGCGACGATGGTGGCGGGATCGCCGTGCCGCGGGCCCAGCAGGGCGTCGGGGGCGGGCTGCAGCCATCCGATCTCCGGTGTGGGCGGGACGAGCGGCGTCTCGGGCGCGGCGGGTGTGCCGAGGCCGGTCGGCAGCAGGCGGCGGTCGCGGTGCTCCAGCGCGGTGAGGCAGACGTTGGTGGCGATCCGGTACAGCCAGGTCCGCAGCGACGACCGCCCCTCGAACGTCTCGTACGAGCGCCAGGCGCGCAGGTACGTCTCCTGGACCAGGTCCTCGGCGTCGTGGATCGACCCCAGCATCCGGTAGCAGTGCGCGAGCAGCTCCGTCCGGTACCGGTCGTGGACGCGCGCGAAGTCCTCGCGTTCCGTCACCGCCGGGTCGCCCCGCCGGCCCGGACGGGGCCACCCGCGCGTTGTGTCCCTGTCCGCCCCGCCGCCCTGGTGATCACGTCGCCCAAGATACTGGAGTCCGTGGCGCGCCGCCCCGGTTGTCCGCATGCTCACCGATGCCCCGTCCGACGTGTGCGGCGCCGCGCCGGGTGTGCCGTCCGGGTGGTGGGGCGGGTGCGGTGTGCGCGGCTTCGCGCGGCGGCGATTCCTTCCGTCCGTCCGCCGGGTCTGTATCCGTGAGTGCCGACCGTTCGCACGCCAGGGAGGAGTACGGACACGGGTGGGGACGGCCTCCGCTCGCGCCCGACCGCGTCGTGGGAGCGTCGCGGCCGCGGTGGCCGGGGCGGTGGCCGGGGAGGGACCCGCGCGGCCGGGACCCGGAACGCCGCGGCACGGTCGCCTCGGCGGGGTGGGCGGGCGCCTTGCCGGTGCCTGTCTCCGACCTGCGCCGATTGCTGATGATGCGTCAGGTATTCGTCGAGAGAGGGCAATTTAAAAGACAAATGCGCTGCGTGCCCCTGACAGCATCGGACTGCTCGTGAATGTCCGCGCATCGAGAAGGAGCAACGTTCATGGGAGAACAGCAGGTTCCGGCGGCTCGTGTTCCGATGGTCGAGGAGTCCGAGGCGACCGGCAGGACCGCCGAACTCTACGATCTGATCAAGACGAGGACCGGCCTTCCCTTCGTGCCCGATATGTTTCGACTGGTTTCCAGCCGGCCCGATCTGATGGAAGTACTCATCACCGGCTACACCGGGGTCTTCAGCGACGGCGTGCTGCCGCGGGCCACCCGGGAGATGATCTCGGCCTGGAGTTCGAAGGTGAACGGCTGCCCGTACTGCGTCGGCACCCACAACTGGTTCCTCTCGCAGTTCGGCGGCAGCGAGGAGCTGACCCAGGCCATCGCGACCTCCGACAAGCCCGGTGACCTGCCGCTGGACGAGCGGACGGTGGCCCTGATGGAGCTCGTCACCCAGGTCTGCACCGGCGCGTACCGGGTCACCGACGAGGAGTGGGACCGGGTTGCCGGGTTCGGCTGGACCAACGAGGAGATGCTGGAGGCGGTCTTCACGGCGGGGCTCTTCGCCTTCATCAACCGCCTGGTGGACGGCTTCGGCCTCGGCTCCTCGGTCACCCGCAGCCGGATCTCGCGCCAGTCCGACGCAGCCGCCGACGCCGACGCCGACGCCGACGCAGCCGCGGATGCGACCCCCGACCCCGACACGGCCGCCTGATGGCGCCCTCCCGGGCGGTCCTGCTGACCGGCGCCTCCTCGGGAACCGGGATGTCCTCCGGTACCGGGCGTGCGGCCGCGCTCCGCCTGCACCGGGCGGGCTGGCCGGTGTACGCGACCGGGCGCAACACCGAGGCGCTGGCCGACCTGGCGGCCGAGGGGATCCGGGTGCTCCACCTGGACGTGACCGACGAGCAGTCCATGACCGACGCGGTCGACAAGATCACCGCCGAGCACGGAGCGGTCGGCACGCTGATCAACAACGCGGCCTACAGCCTGAACGGGACCATCGGCGAGACGCCGATCGAGGAGGTGCGGCGGCAGTTCGAGACCAACGTCTTCGGTCTCTCCCGGCTCACCCAGCTCGTCCTCCCCGGGATGCGCGAGCAGGGCGCCGGCCGGGTGGTCATCATGTCCTCGATCTTCGGGCAGTTCGCGACCCCGGGCCGGGGCTACTACCAGGCCACCAAGCACGCCCTGGAGGCGATCGGGGACTCGCTCCGGCACGAGGTCGCCGGGTTCGGCATCAAGGTGGTGCTGATCGAGCCCTCGCCGGTGCTCGGCGGCTTCGTCCCGACGAGCGTCGCCGACCTCGGGATGTCCGGGCAGGAGCAGAACGGCCTGTACGACGAGTTCTGGAAGTACTTCGTCGACTGGCACGGCGCCTACCGCGAGACCGACCGCCCCACCGGCCGGGGCCGGATGGCAGTCCGCGCCGAGGACGTGGCCAAGGTCATCGAGCGGGCGGTGGCCAGCGAGAACCCCCGGATCCGCTACCGCCTGGGAGTGCCGTCCCGGCTGCTGCCCCGGATGCGATGGACCCTCGGCGACCGGCTCTTCGAGAAGTTCGTACGCGCCTTCTTCCCCATCCCCTGAGACCCTTCGAAGGAACGGTGTGACCGAGCACGACGAAACCCCCAGCCTGGCGCGGGCCATGGACTACCTCCTGGGCGGCAGGGCCAACAACCCCGCCGACCGGGAGGCGGCCGAACGAGCCTGCGCGGCCTGGCCGGCGGGTGATCTGAAGCAGGAACTGCGTTCCGCCCGCGAGGCGCTCGGCCACATGGTCCGGCAACTCGTGGGCGAGGCCGGTGTCCGGCAGCTGCTGCACATCGGCGCCGGCCTGCCGACCATGCACAACACCCACCACGTCGCCCAACAGATGGACCCGGACACCAGGGTGGTCTACGTGGGCCGCGACCCCGGCGTGGTGGAGCACGCGAGGCAACTGCTCCGGCAGGAGCCGCGGAGCCCCACCGTGTACGTCCGCGGTGAGGTGGACGATCCGGACCGCATCCTGCGGGACGCCTCGGCGATCCTCGACCTCACCCGCCCGGTCGGGGTGCTGCTGTTCGGCGCCCTGCACTTCGTGGACAGCAGGCAGGACCCGGCCGGTCTGGTCAACTCCCTCGTGGACGCGATGCCTTCGGGCAGCTGGGTGGCCTTCGGGCACCTCGCCACCCACGACCGGGAGGACCTGATGGACGCCGCCCTGGAGCGGATGGCCCCGGGCTGGCAGGAGCGGGTCGTCCGGCGCAGCCGCGCCGAGGCGACGGCCCTGCTGGAGGAGACGCTCGAACTGGTACCGCCGGGCGTGGTCGCCCTGCCGGAGTGGCGCGCGGAGCCGACGGCGGACCCACCGGGCGCGGCGGCCATGTGGTGCGCCGTGGCACGCAAGCCGTGAACGACCGTCGACCTCAACACATCCCGGGGGAATCCGTGCGCACCAAACTCGTCCGGTCCTCGCTCAGGGGGCTGTCGCTGGTCCAGGTCCGCCATGTCACCCCGGTCGGCTTCGACCTGGCCCGGGGCGGCGTGGCCCGGGTCTACCGCGAACTCGAACGGGACTTCGGCGTGCTGGCGCCGCCCATCGCGCTGCACTCGCCCGCGCCCGAGGTGCTGGCCGCCGGCTGGCTGATGCTCCGGGAGACCCTGATCGTCCCCTCGGGCGCCTCCCGGGCCGCGAAGGAGGCGGTCGCGTCCGCCGTCTCGGCGGCCAACACCTGTCCCTTCTGCGTCCGGATGCACTCGGCCATGCTGCACAGCCTGGTCCGGGGGCGGGACGCGGCGGCCATCGAGGAGGGACGGCTCGACGACGTACGCGACGGCGCGGTCCGGGCGGTGGCCGGGTGGAGCGCCCGGAGCGCCGTGCGCGACACCGCCCGCGGCAACCCGCAGCCCTTCCCGGCCGACCAGCTGCCCGAACTGCTGGGCGTGGCCGTGATCCTGCAGTACCTGAACCGGATGGTGAACGTCTTCCTGGGCGGCGTGCCGCTGCCGTCCGGAGCGCCGGAGTCCTCGTTGCGCCCCGTGCTGCGGGTGCTCATCTGGCTGCTCCGCTCGGCCGCGCGCTCCGAGCCGAGGGCGGGAACCTCACTGGACCTCCTGCCGGCCGCCCCGCTGCCCGGGGATCTCGCCTGGGCCGAGGGCGATCGTACGATCGCCACGGCGTTCGCCCGCGCCGCGGCCGCCGTCGAGCGGGCGGGGGAGAGGTCCGTCCCGGAGGGCGTACGGGCGCTGCTGGACGCGAGGCTGACGGAGTGGGACGGACGACCGCCGGGCATCAGCCGGGGCTGGGTGGAGGAGGCCGTGGCGCCTCTGCCGGCGCGACAGCGCCCGGCCGGCCGGCTGGCGCTGCTGACCGCACTCGCCTCCTACCAGGTGGACGACGCGACGGTGGCCGAGGCCCGCGCCCTGCTCCCGGACGACGGCGCCCTGGTGGAGCTGACGGCGTGGGCGAGCCTGTCGGCGGCCCGGCGGATCGGAGCGTGGACCCTGGAGGGTGCCTGAGCAGGCTCCGCAGCCGACGCTGTTCGTTCGCACGGATTCCTATGGATTCGCCCGAAATGGAGGGATGTCTTGCAAGCCGCAGTCGAGCGTGCCATCGCGACGATGTGGGACCGCTACGAGGAACCGCTCTCGTTGGACGACATCGCGGACACCGCGATCCTGAGCAAGTTCTACTTCTCCAGGGTATTCCGCGCCCTGACCGGCACCTCGCCCGGGCGCTTCCTGTCCGCCATCCGGCTGCACCAGGCCAAGAACCTGCTGCTCAGGACCTCCCTCAGCGTCACCGACATCTCCTACCAGGTCGGCTACAACAGCCTGGGCACCTTCACCAGCCGGTTCACCCGCAGTGTCGGGCTCTCGCCCGGCCGCTACCGCGCCCTCGCCCGGGTCGGGATGCCGCGGGCCTCCGACGCCTTCCCGGCCGCCCCCCGGCGCCCCTGCGCGGTGCGCGGCTTCGTCGCCGTCCCCGAGGTGGAGCTCGACACCCGGATCTACGTGGCGGCCTTCAGCGACCCGATCGTCCAGGGCGAGCCCGTGGCCTGCGACATCCTCGACGGGCCGGGGGAGTTCCGCCTGGCCGGGACGGCCGAGGGCACCTGGCACCTGCGCGCGGCGGTGGTCGCGGTGAGCGACGTGGACCCGCTGCCGTGGAACCGCCGGCCGCTGTTCATCGGGGCGAGCCAGCCGGTGACGGTGCGGGCGGGGCAGACGGTCGAGATCGACCTGCAGACCCGCGGGTTCTGTCCGTTCGACCTGCCGATCCTGCTCGCCCTGCCCGAGCTCGACTGCTGGCAGCTGCCCCAGCGAAGCCTGGCGGCCCGGACACTGGGCTGACCCGAGACCCTCGGCCCTGCGGTCGTCCGGGGTCCCCCCGGGTCTGTCCGGGTCCGTCCGGGTCTCTCCGGGTCGGTCCGGGGTCCCCCCGGGTCTGTCCGGGGTCCGTCCGGCGTCCGGGTGTCACGGCCGCGGGCGGCCGCTCTGTCGCTGCACCCCCGGTACGGCCGTCGGTCCCGCCCCGGATCCGCTCGGGGCACCCGCACACCGAACGACCCCGGCGAAGGTCGGGCCGGCCGCCCCGCCTCGGGGGAGCGGCCGGCCCGACCTTCTTCTGTTGTCAGGGCCGGCCGGGCACCGTCAGGGCCGTCCGGGCCCAGGACGCTCCGCGCTCAGACCACCCGGGCCGTCGCCCCGTAGCCGAGCACCCGGGACGAGGTCTGCGCATCGACGCAACTACCGGGGTCGGGGCGCCAGTCCGCCATCAGCGTGACGCCCGGCTCGACGAGTTCCATCCCCTCGAACCAGGACGCGATGACCTCGCGGTCGCGGACGTAGAGCTCCTGGCCGACCCCGACCCGGTACGCGTCGGTCATCCTGGCGACCTGGGTCCGGGTGGCCGCGTCGGCCAGGTCGTCCGAGAGGTGCGAGATGGACAGGTAGCTGCCCGGGGCGCAGGCGTCCCGGTAGGCGGCCACCACGGCGGCCGGATCGTCCTCGTCGTCGACGAACACGAGCAGGCCGCCCATGAGGATGCCGACCGGGCGGCTGAGGTCGATCAGCTCCCGCACCCGGGGGTGGGCCCAGACCTGCTCCGGCCGTCGGCCGTCGGCCTCGATCATGGCGGCGAGCGGCTCGTCGGCCAGGATCTCCTCCCCGTGCAGCACCGCCGACGGCTCGTGGTCGACGTACACCACCCGGGCCAGCGGGTTACGGGCGTGGGCGACCTCGTGGACGTTGTTGGCCGTGGGCAGGCCGGACCCCAGGTCGACGAACTGGTCCACCCCCTGATCGAGCAGGAAGCGCACCGAGCGGCGCAGCCAGTCCCGGTTGGCCCGGGCGAGGAGGTCGACACCGGGAAGCATCGTCCGGATCCGGTCGGCCTTCTCCCGGTCGATCGCGAAGTTGTAGAGCCCGCCCAGGTAGTAGTCGTAGATCCGTGCGATGTTGGCGACATCCACGTCGGCCACCGGACGCTCGGTGAATGTGGTCATGGGGACCCTTCGCCTCGCCGGCCGACCCGCCACAGCGGCGCGCCGTACCCAGCGGAGCATATCGCGATGATCTTTCAATCAGCCTGCAATCGACCGAGATTGATGCTCCGTCATCATGATTGAGTGCGAGCCCATTTCGGCGCGGGCGGATCGGGCCGGCGCGAGGAGAACTCGGCGGCGGTTGCCAGGCGGCGTCACGACCGCCTCGATCCTCATTCGGATCCGCCCCCTCGAAGACACTCCTCGGTCGGACCGGTCGCGCAGGAGTCGGCTCACGGACCGGACGCTCGATTCCGGGCCGCCCTGTGGAGGTGATCCGACAGAGGCGCCGGAGAGCCGCGCTCCCGCGCGGTTCCGGAGCCGCCCTGTCGGATCACCCCACCCGGGGCAGCCCGGCGGACGTTCACGGATCGAGAGGACGTCACCAGTCCGAGTTGGTCGCCCCCAGACTCAGCAGGACCTGGTCGAAGGTGTTGCCGTCGTTGTCATCGGTGTACGACGTCGTGAGTGCGCCGAACGGAGAGGAAGCCACCGCGGCCTGCTCCTGCCGACCGGTCGTGACCTGGCTGACGGACTGGGCCGGCAGCCGGCCGGCGAAGGTGCCGTCGGGGTTGAGGCCCCGGGCCCAGACCGCCGGATCGGTACCGGCGACGCTCCAGCCGACCACGGCGTCGCGCTGGTCGTCGATGCCGACGGTCGGGTTGCCGGCTCCGGCTCCGGCGGAGATCTCGACCTCGGCCGGGCCGGCGGTGCCGGTCGCGGTGAACGATCGGGCCCAGACGCCACGGGTGCCGGTGTGATCGGACTCCCAGGCTACGGCGAAGTCGCCGTTGAAGTCGGCGGCCACGGCCGGGCGCTGCTGCTGCCCGTCGCCGAAACTGTTGGCGCTGCGGCGGCTGAGCGCGACGGCCCCGTTCGCCTTGGCCAGCTTCACCAGACCGATCTGGTAGTAGCCGTTGTTGTCGGTGTCCTCGTCCCAGACGACGACGGCGTCGCCCGAGGCGGAGGTCGCGACGTCGGGGTTGTGGTGCGCGCCGCCGGTGGCGTTGACCGTCACCTCGTAGGCCTTCGTCGTGGTCCCGGTGAACCCGGCGGCCTTCACCGTCGCCGCCGCGGTGCCCTGGATGTCCTCCCACACCACGGAGAACGCGACCGCGGTGGTGCTGCCCGGCGCGCCGTCCGGATCGACCGCGACGCGCGGATGGATCTGCTGGCCGTCGGCGCTCGCGTTGGCCTGCCCGGAGCCGAGGACCGCACCGGCCGGCGACAGGACACGGTAGGCGATGTTGTAGAGCCCGTTGCCGTCCGGGTCCTCCGCCCACACGACGACGGCGTTGCCCCGGTCGTCGAGCGCCACGTCGGGCTGGAGATGCCGCCAGGCCACGCCCGCGGTCCCGCCGGCCGAGAGCTTCGTCTCGTAGGCCGAGACGCCGTTGCGGAACATCCGCACCCACACGTCGCTGTGCGCGTTGTCGCCCGGGTCGGTCGAGTCGCGGTCGTCCTCCCAGACCACCGCGACGTCGCCGAGGCGGTTGGCCGCGATCGAGGCGCAGTCCTGGTCACCGGTGGCGACGCTGTTCGCGGTCACCCAGGAGGAGGGCCCCGCAGCCGAGGCCGGGGCGACCATGGCGAGGACCGCGGCGAAACCGGCGACGGCTGCGCCGAGTACTGAGAGCTTACGCATCGGCCAACCCCGGCTGTCCGTCGTGGATGACAAAGGTCCGGGCGGTGGTCGCCGCCGCGCCGTGCTCGGTCACCGTCGCCACCGACCGGAAGTCGGCTGTGAGCTGCGACGGCGTGACGTGCGTGCGGACGTAGCCGCGCCGGTCGGAGTAGAAGCGCAGATGCGGGTTGAGCGATCCGTTGGGGATCGTGGTGGTGGCGCTTCCGTTGCCGCCGCTGGTGATGGAGGTGCAGACGAGCTCGGAGCCGATCGTCGCCGACGACGGATCGGCGTAGTCGGCCTTGAGGTTGTTGCCCCACGACGCGTGCACATCACCGGTGAGGACGACCGGGTTGCGTACGGCCCGGTCGATGATGCCCTGCTGGATCCGCGCCCGGCCGGCCCGGTACCCGTCCCAGGCGTCCATGTTCATCGCGCCGGCCGAGTTCACGTTGCGGGCGAAGAAGACCTGCTGGCCGATGAGGTCCCAGGTGCTCAAGTGCTGGCCGAGGCCGTCGAGCAGCCATGCCTCCTGGGCCGAGCCGGTGATCGAACGGCCGGCCAGATCGGCGTCGGCGCAGACCTTCGTCCCGTCGCCGCAGGCCTGGTCGTCGCGGAACTGGCGGGTGTCGAGCATGTGGAACGTGGCGAGGGTGCCCCAGCGGACCCGGCGGTAGAGCTGGATGCTGTTGCCGGAGGGCGTGGCGGCGGCCCGCAGCGGCATGTTCTCGAAGTAGGCCTGGTACGCGGCGGTGCGTCGCGCGGTCCACTGGGCCGCCGTCAGCGAAGGGCTGTTGTCGGCGCGGACCATGTCGGCGTAGTTGTTCTCCACCTCGTGGTCGTCCGGTACCACCAGCCACGGCGCGATCGCGTGCGCGGCCTGCAGGTCCGGATCGGTGCGGTAGAGCGCGTAGCGGCGGCGGTAGTCGGCCAGCGACACGATCTCGCTGCCGAGGTGCTGGCGCACCGCGCCGGAGGTGGCGCCGCCCTCGTAGATGTAGTCGCCCAGGTGCAGGATCAGGTCGGGGCGGTCGTCGGCCATGCGGCGGTAGGCGGTGAAGTAGCCCTGCTCGTAGTGGGAGCACGAGGCGAAGGCCATCGTGAAGTCACGCCCGACCGCGGTCGGCGCCGGCGCGGTGCGGGTCCGGCCCGCCGGGGAGATGAATCCCTGGGCCCGGAACCGGTAGTAGTACTCCGAGTCCGGGGCGAGCCCACCGGCCAGCGCGTGCACCGAGTGGGCCTGGGCGTAACGGGCGGTGATCGTCCCGGAGCTGACCAGGGTGGTGAAGTTCTGGTCGGTCGACACCTGCCAGTCGACGGCGACGTCGGCGTTGGGCATGCCGCCCTGACCGTCCGCGTTGGTCGGTGCGGGGGCCAGACGCGTCCAGAGCACCACGCTGCTGTCGTCGGGTTCCCCGGAGGCGACGCCGAGCGTGAAGGGGAAGGGAGTGGAGGCGGCGGCCGACGGTTGGGCCGTCGCCCCGAGTTGGAGCGAGGCGGCGCCTGCGGTGGTGAGCCCGCCTAGGATGAAGATGCGGCGACTGAGGTTGCTCATGGGCGCCCATGGTCGCGGACCCAGGTGAACTCCCGCCCTTGCGATGGGGACCGTCAAGTGACGCTCAAGCGGCGCGAGTTGGTGAGCGTTACTACGGTGACCCTCTTCCGTCGGGTGCCGTCGAGGAGCTCGACCGAACCGCGGGCACGACCGCTGAACCCCGGCCCGGATGACGCCCTGTCACCGCGCACCCGTGCGTTCGCTAAGGTGCATCGGGGCGCGGCTAGGTGGGGAGACGACGGTGCTGGCGGACGAGGACCTGAACGAGGGGGAGCGGCTGGTCCGGGACGCGTTCCCGGTCGGGGCGACGGTCGACCTCGGTGACCGGGCGGAGCCGGAGCGGACGGTGCGGGCCGGTGTGCTCAGGGCGCTGCTGCTCGGCGGCCGGGAGGGCGGGGCGGCGACGGGCGGAGCGCTGCGGCTGGTCGGGGCCCGGATCTCCGGGCAACTGGACCTGGCCGGGGCCAGGGTGGAGCACGAACTGCTCCTGCAGCGCTGCGAGCTGGAGCAGCAGGTGCTGTTGCGCGGAGCCTCGCTGCGCTCCACCGGCTTCCTCGGCTGCCGGATACCCGGGCTGGACGGCTGGCTGGTCACGGTGGACGGCAACCTGTTCTTCGAGGACTCGGTGATCGACGGCCGGCTCACCCTCACCCGCGCCCATGTGATAGGTGAACTTCGCCTGAGCGGCGTGCGGTTGACCGCGACCGAGCTGCTCGGGCCCGACCCGGCGGACCCGGACCGGGCGGCCGCGACCTGGGCCCTGTGGGCGGGCGGGCTGGAGCTCGACGGCGGGTGCTTCGCCCGGCACGGTTTCACCGTCCGGGGCGGGCTGCGCCTGGTCGGGGCCAAGTTCAACGGCGGTCTCTTCATGGAGGGCGCCCTGATCGACAACACCGGCGGCGACGCGCTGAGCGGCGACGACCTGACCGCCTCGACGATGGTGCTGTCCGACGGCTTCACCGCGCGCGGCGCGATCCGGCTGCCGGGCGCCACCGTCCGCAGCCGGTTCTCACTCGCGGGAGCCGTCCTGGACGGCGACGAGACCGCCCTCGACGGCAGCCGGCTGACGGCCGGTGAACTCAGGCTCACCCCCGCCTCGGTGCCGAAGGGCATGGTCGATCTGCACGAGGCCCAGGTCGCCGTCCTGCACGACAACGAGCTGAGCTGGCCGTCCGACAGCCGGCTCGACGGCCTGGTGTACAACTCGCTGCAGAGCGACGCCCCCGGACCGGGGTCGACCACCCGGCGACTGGGCTGGCTGCAGGCACTGCCCGGCTACTCGCCGCAGCCGTACGAGCAGCTGGCCTCCTGGTACCGAAAGACCGGTGACGACGAGGCGGCCCGGCGGGTGCTGCTGGCCAAGCAGCGCCGCAGACGGGGGACCCTGAGCCCGCTCGGACGGGCCTGGGGCCGACTGCTGGACGCCACCGTCGGGTACGGCTACCGCCCATGGCAGGCCGGGATCTGGCTGCTCGGGCTGACCGTCCTCGGCACCACCGTGTTCAGCGCGGGCTCACCCGCCGCCGTGCAGTCAGGGCAGAGCGCCCCCTTCAGCCCGCTGATCTACACCCTGGACCTGCTGCTCCCGGTCGGGGGCTTCGGGCAGCGCACCGCCTGGTACTGGACGGGGCTGCACCAGTGGCTGGGCTACGGCCTGATCGCGGCGGGCTGGGTGCTCACCACGGCCCTGCTCGCCGGAATGAGCAGGTCGCTCAACCGTCAGTAGCGCGCCCGGCCCGCCCGGCTCTCCCGGGCGGGCCGGTCCTCGCGTCGGCCGTCACGGTGTCACGAGGACCGGGCCCGCACGGGCGCTCCCGCCGGCGCGGGAGTGCTCAGCGGGCCCCGGCGGGGCCGAGGCGGGCCAGGGTGTCCAGCAGTCGGGCCCGGTCGGCCACCACCTCGGGCGGCAGCGACACGTACAGCTGGATCGTGGTGACGCCGGGGCGGTGGTACCGCAGGATCCGCTCGCGGCACTCCTCCGGGGAGCCGCTGACGAACAGCCCGTCGACCACCTCGTCCGGCAGAGCCCGCCGGGCGCCCTCCTGGTCGCCGGCCGCCCAGCGCTCGTGTGTGCCGGCGAGCAGGTCGCCGTGGCCGAGCCACTCGTGGAACTTCCGGTACGGCTCCCGGTTGAGGATCCAGGCGAGGAAGGGCCGGGTGGCGCGGCGCGCGTGGTCGATGTCCTCGGTGGGGCAGACGAAGACCTTGACGACCAGTTCCTTGCCGGGCGGCTGCGGGCCGACGGCGTCCAGCACCTTGGGCACGTCCTCGGGGAAGAGCAGGTTGGTGATGGCGCCGTCCCCCTCGGTGAAGCCGAGCCGGAGCATGCCCGGGCGCAGTGCGCCGAGGATCACCTTGACCGGCTCGGCCGGCGGGTGCGGCAGCTGGAAACCGGCGATCGAGAAGGTGTCGAAGTCCCCCGCGACGTGTTCGCCGCGCAGCGCCCGGGTGACGAACCGCAGTACGTCCCGGGTGCGTTTGAACGGCTCGTCGAACGGGATGCCGTTGAGGTCGGTGACATGCGCCGGGACGGACGCGCCGATGCCCAGCAGCAGCCGTCCGGGAGCGAGTTGGGCGAGGGTCGCGGCGGTCTGGGCGAGCACCGCCGGGCCCCGGGTGTGCACCGGGACGATACCGGTGCCGATCCGCAGGCCAGGCGACCACGCGGCGGTGGCGGCCAGTGGGGTGAAGGCGTCGGTGCCGCCGCCCTCCGCACTCCAGACGTCGGTGTAGCCGAGGTCGGGGAGCCGTTCGACGAGGAAGCGGTGCCGGTCGAGGGCCAGTCCGGGCAACGGGAGCGTGACGCCCCACTTGGGCGGTGCGGCGTGGGCGAGCGGTTGGTACGGGGCGGTCATGGGAGTGGCCGTCCTTCCTGTGCTGCGGCGGAGTCCGGGGGAGGGTGGGCGCCGACGGCTAGCGGCGGACCCACACGCCGGTCAGGTCGAGGAACCAGGACTGCGGCTGGACGAGCCCCTGGACCTTCGGCGACAGGGCCCGCGGGTTACGGTCGTTGAGCACGAACAGCCAGGGCGCGTCCTGCGTCACCAGCGAGAGCGCCGTGCGGTAGTCGGCGGTTCGCCTCGCCCGGTCGGGCGACGCGGAGGCGGACGCCAGCAGGGCGTCCACCCGCGCGTTGCCGTAGTGCCCCGTCCAGAACGGGCTCCCGGAGCCGATGAACAGCGGCAGCAGCGCCTCGGACTGGAACAGCGTGGTGGACTGCGCGATGGCGTCGGAGCCGAGCGCGACCTGCCCCTTGGCCTCGGCGCCGATCAGCGTCGTCCAGTCGGTGGTGCGCAGTTCGACCTTGATGCCGACCGCGGCCAGATCCCGCTGGATCGCCTCGGCGATCGGGACGGGCAGCAGATTGCCGGAACCCCCGGTGGGGACGGTCACCGAGGTGGAGAAGCCATCCGGAACACCCGCGGCGGCGAGCAACTGCCGTGCCTTCGCCGGGTCGTAGGAGTAGACGTCGCCCGCCGGGTCGTAGGCCGCGGTGGCCCTGGGGGCCGCCTGGTAGGCGGGGTCCGCGGTGCCCTGGAGCAGCTTGTCGGCGATCGCCGTGCGGTCGATCGCGTAGTTCGCGGCCTGCCGGACCCGCGGGTCGCGCCAGGGCCCCTCGGCGGTGTCCAGGATCCAGTACCAGAGGTGGTCGTAGCTGTTGGTCGCGATGGTGGCGCCGTCGCCCTTCAGCGCCTGGATGTCGTCGGGGTTGGGGTACTCGATCCAGTTGACGCCGCCGGAGCGGAGCGCGGCGGTGCGGGCGGCGGCGTCCGGAAGGGACTTGACGATCAGCCGGTCGAGCTTGGGCGCGCCGCGCCAGTAGTTCCGATTGGCGGTGAGCTCGATCTGCTGGCCCTCGGTCTGCGAGACGAACGAGAACGGGCCGGTGCCGACCGGGTGCTGGGAGAAGTTCGCGGAGCCGGCCTTCCTGACCGCCGAGGGACTGGCGATCAGGACGTGTGCCAGGTCCTCGGGGAAGTGCCCGTTCGGGTCCTTGGTGACGAGCTCGACGTGGTCGGCGTCGGTTTTGCGGTAGGAGACGATGTCGCCGGCGTACTCCTTGGCGGCGGCGCCGAGCGCGTCGGTGTACTCGGGGCTGTTCCTGTCGAGGTAGCGGTCCAGGTTGAAGACCACCGCGTCGGCGTCGAACGCCGTGCCGTCCTGGAACTTCACCCCCTGGCGCAGCTGGAACGTCCAGGTCCTCGCGTCGGCGGCGACCTGCCAGGACTCCGCGAGGGCGCCGGTGACGACCGGCGGCCGGTCGGTGTCCTTCAGCAACTCGTAACGGGTCAGGCCCTCGTAGATCTGGAAGCTCACCAGACGCTTGCCCTCGAATCCGGCCCCGCCGATCACGGTGTCCGTGTTGGGGAGTTTGCCGGTGGCCCCGACAACCAGCGTGCCGCCGCGGTCCGTACCGCCGGCCGCGTCTCCCGCGCCGGGCGCACCACCGCCGGACGCGCAGCCGGTGGCCGCCAGCAGCAGGGCTGCGGCGGCCGGCAGGGCGGCGGCTCTGGAACGGGCGGCGCGGAGCGGTCGGTGCGTCATGGTGTGTCCTCGTTCGGGTCGGGTCGGGTCGGGTGGGCGCGCGTGCGGGTGTGGGTGTGGGTGTGGGTGCGTGTGGCTGGGTGCGGGTGCGGATGTGGTGTGCTGGGGGCGGGTGAGGGGTCAGGTGCGGGAGGTGTGCCCGGTGGCTGCTTCGAGCAGTGCCCGGGTGTAGGGGTGCGCGGGCGCCTCCCAGAGTTCGGCGGTCGGGCCCTCCTCCAGGACCCGCCCGTGCCGCAGGACCAGCACCCGTTGGGTCAGGTGCCGGACCACCGCGAGGTCGTGGGAGATGAACAGGCAACCCAGGCCGTCCCGCTCCCTCAGCTCGGTGAGCAGGTCGAGCAGTCGAAGCTGGGCACCGCGGTCGAGCGCGGAGGTCGGCTCGTCGCAGACCAGTAGGTCGGGGCGGGTGGCCAACGCCCGCGCGACGGCCACCCGTTGGATCTGCCCGCCGGACAGCTCGCGCGGGTACCGCCGGGCCAGCGAGGGATCCAGGCCGACCACCCGCAGCAGACCGGCGACCGCCTCGGCCCGCTCGCGGCGCGGCGTGCCGTGCAGCCGCAGCGCGAAGGCCACGGCCTGCCCCGCCCGTAGGGCGGGGTTGAGCGAACCGCGCGGGTTCTGCGGCACGAACTGCAGGCGGGCCCGGACGGCCCGGTCACGCGCCCCGCGCAGGCGGTGCGGATCCCGTCCGGCGAAGCGGACGGTGCCACTGTCGGGCGCGAGCAGGCCGAGCGCGAGCCGGGCCAGCGTCGACTTGCCGGAGCCGGACTCGCCGACCAGACCGACGGCCTCGCCCGGCCCGACGGCGAGGCCGACCCCGTCCAGGGCGAGTCGGTCGCCGTACCGTTTCACCACGCGGTCCACGATCAGCTGGGCGGGCTGGGCGGGCTGGGCGGGCTGGGCGGGCTGGGCGGCCTGCGCGGGCACGGCAGGCGGGGCGGGCCGGTCGGAGACGGTCATCGGCGCGCTCCCGGGTCGGCGGCGAGCAGGGCCGCGGTGAAGGTGTGGACGGGAGCGGTCAGCACCCGCTCGGCGGGTCCGGCCTCGACCACGCGGCCCTGCCGCATCACCGCGACGTCGCCGCTGATCCGGCGGGCCGCCGCCAGGTCGTGGGTGACCAGCAGCAGGGCGATGCCGCAGGTGGCGCGCAGGGTGGCGAACAGATCGAGGATCCGGACGCGTACGAGTGCGTCCAGCGCGGTGGTCGGTTCGTCGGCGATCAGCAGTTCGGGACCGCAGGCGATGGCGATCGCGATCGCGGCGCGCTGCCGAAGGCCGCCGGAGAGCTCGTGCGGGTACGCCCGGGCGACCCGGTCGGGGTCGGGGATTCCGGCGGTCGTGAGCAGCCTGGCCACCTCGTCGGCGACCATCCGTCGGCCGTCGGCGATCCGGTGGCGGCGCAGCACCTCGGCGAGTTGCGGGCCGATCCGTCGCAGCGGGTCCAGCGAGGCGGTCGGATCCTGCGGGACGTAACCGATCCGTCGCTCGCGCACCCGGGACAGGGCGCGCTCGTCGAGCGCCGTCAGTTCGGTGCCGGCCAGCCGGATCCGGCCGGTGACCCGGGCCCCTCGGCCGGGCAGGCCGAGCACCGTCCGGGCCACGGTGGTCTTGCCGCTGCCGGACTCACCCAGCAGGACGAGAGCCGCACCGGGCTCCACGGCCAGCGACACCCCGTCCACCGCCCGGACGCCGCCCGGGTAGGTGACGGCGAGGTCCGCGATCTCCAGCAGGCTTCTCGGGCTGCCGTCCTCCCCGGTCGTGGGGCGACTCTCGGCCCACCGCGCGGGAGCCTCCTCCGTCCGTGCCTGACGACCGCCGTCCGTCCGTGCCGCGCCGCTGCCGTCCGTCCGTCCCGTCGGGCTGCCGTCCGTCCGGCTCATCGGAGTGCCTCCGGCAGCCCGGCGCCGGTGTCCCCGAGACGGTGGCGCAGCGCTTCGCCGAGAGTGTTGAAGACCACCGACACCGCCAGGACGGTGATCGCCGGCAGCGCCGCGACCCAGGGGTGGGTGAGCAGGCTCGGCCTCAACTCGTCCAGCATGGAGCCCCATTCGGCGGTGGGCGGGCCGACACCGAGGCCGAGGAAGGACAGTCCGGCGGCGTACACGATGGCCAGGCCGACCAGTGAGGAGCAGTACACGAGGACGACCGGGGCGACGACCGGCAGGATCTGGCCCAGCACCAGGGAGAGCCGGTCGGCGCCGCTGACCCGGGCGGCCTCCAGGTACTCGGCGGTCCGGATCCGCTGCACCTCGGTGAAGACCACCCGCGCGACGGCCGGGGTGAGCACCACGGAGAGCGCGAGCACGGTGGCGCCCAGGCCGGGCCGCACCAGGGTGGCGACCGCGATGGCCAGCAGAACGCCGGGGAAGGCGTACAGCACGTCCAGCGACCGCAGCAGAGCCTGTTCGAGCACCCGGCCGCCCAGAGCCGCGGCGACGCCCAGTGCGGTCCCGGCCGCGGCGGCGACGGCGACCGGGGTGATCCCGCCGGTCAGCGACGTCCGGGCGGCCCAGATCAGCCTGCTCAGCATGTCGCGGCCCTGGCCGTCGGTGCCGAGCGGGTGGCCGGGACTGCCCGGATCCAGCAGCCGGTCCTGGAGGTGACCGGCGACCGGGTCGTAGGGGGCGGCCAGCGGGGCGGCCACGGCCAGCAGCAGGAGCAGAACGGCGAGGGCGGCCGGGAGGGCCAGCGGAAGCCGGTGCAGGACGGTCCGGTGCAGGGAGGTTCGGTGCAGGGAGATTCGGTGGAGGGAGGTTCGGTGCAGAAAGGTTCGGTGCATCCTCAGCTCCTCACCCGGGGATCGACGAGGGCGTGTGCGGCGTCCACCAGGAGGTTGACGCCGACGAAGGCGACGGCCACCACCAGCACGCCGCCCTGGACGAGCGGCAGGTCACGGGCGGACAGCGCGTCGTACAGCAGTCGGCCGAGGCCGGGCCAGGCGAACAGGGTCTCCACGAACACCACCCCCTCCAACAGGTAGGCGAGTTGCAGCCCGCCGATGGTCAGCAGGGCGGGCGAGGCGTTGTGCACGCAGTGCCGGAGCACCGCCGCCCGGCTCAGCCCCCTGGCCCGCAGCGCGTCCGCCAACTCCCCTGCGAGCACCGAGCCGAGCGCGGCCCGGAACACCCGGGCGGTCAGTCCGAGCGGCACGAGCGCGGACGCGACGGCCGGCAGCACCAGGTGGCGCAACAGGTCGCCCGCGCCGCCGTCGCCGAACGCGTCGTGGGTGCCACCTGCCGGAAGCCAGCGCAGCCGTACGGCGAACACGGCGATCAGCAGCAGCGCCACCGAGTACTGCGGTGCGGAGACGGCCAGGGTGGACAGCGCGCCGGACAGCCGCCCGCCGATCCCCCGGGGGCGCAGTGCGCCGAGCGCCCCGAGCAGCACGCCGCCGACCAGCACCAGGACGAACGCCGCCGCGGTGAGGGTCAGGGTCTGCCCGAGTGCGGGCAGCAGCAGCCCGCCGACCGGTCGCTGGCCGGTGATCGAGGTGCCGAGGTCGCCGGTCGCGGCATGCGCCAGCCAGGAGAGGTAGCGCACGGGCAACGGCCGCTCCAGGCCCAGGCGTCGGGTCAGCTCGGCGTGGGCCTCGGGCGGCGCGCCGGGGCCGAGGAGGGCGGCCACCGGATCGCCGGGGACGAGCGCCACGGTGGCGAAGACCACGGCGGTGACGCCGAGCAGAGTGGGAACTGCGAGCAGCAGGCGGCGCAGCAGGAAACCGGTCACCCGTCGGCCCTGCGGGGCTGAGCGCCGAACGCGTCGGCGGTGGGCCGGTGGACGGGGGCGGGCATGTGCGGGTTCCTCCCGGGTGTCGGGGACCTCCTCGGCCGGTGGCCGGGCGGGCTGCGAGGTGGGGTTGCTGCGGGGTGGGGTTGCTGCGGGGTGCATCGCTGCGGGGCGGAGCCTTGTCCGGAACGGGGTTGCTGTGGCGTGGAATTGGCGTGGGAGTGGCGTGGGGTCACCGGGCGTGGCCTGCCGCGCTCGGCAGTGCCGGCCGGGACGGGCCCTCGCACGGGGTCGGTCCCGGCCGGCGGTACCGCAGGAGGAGCTTCGGCCGCTCCAGGAAGGGTGCGGGCCGGCGGCTCGGACAGCCAGTCAGGCGTCCGTGCTGTTACCGGTGCTCATAGGAGTGCGGGGCCGCCGAATCGGGCGCCGCCCCGGCCGTGCGGCCCCGGTCCCCTCCTTGACCTGCGGTGAGAGCCGGTCCTAGGGTGGTGGTATGGCGTATCGGCGGACCGGCTTCACCCTGGTCGGGATCGGCGGCTCGTGGCACCGCAGGTGTTTCGACGAGCTGTGTCGACCGCGCGTCGCCCACTGAATCCACCGGACGCCCTGCCGCCGCGTCGCCGGTGTGGCTCCCGGCCGCTGCTCGACATCGGGCCGAGACCCCGCCCCCACCCGTGAGTCGGCCCGACGGAGTCGCTGCGCCCGACCGAGCTGCTGCGCCGGACCGACTCGCTGCCCGAGGGCGACCGGCCGATCGCACCCGGCCGGACCTGACCTGGAGGTGCGAGCACCGGACGACGAGCCGTCGGAGTGGGCTACCGGTCGCTCGGCCCCGCCGCCGTGGGCCGTCACACGGCCGACCCCGCGCCCCGTCCGACCCCGCGCCCCGTCCGACCCCGCGCCCGCACCGAACCGCACCGACGGCGTCCGCCGCGCACGCCCCTCCGAGGAGCCGAAACCGTGTCAACTGCCCCTGCCGGAGCGGAGCTGGGCGCCTTTCTGCGCGCCCACCGCGAGCTGCTCAAGCCCACCGATGTCGGCCTGACCTCGACCGCCCGCCGTCGCACCCCCGGACTGCGACGCGAGGAGGTCGCCTCGCTCTCCGGGGTCGGAATCGCCTGGTACACCTGGCTCGAACAGGGCCGGGTCACCGCCTCGCGGCAGGTGCTGGAGGCGCTCGCACGGACGCTGCGCCTGGACCCGGCCGGTCTCCGGTACGCGATGCGCCTCGCCGGCCACCACGAGCCGGTCGCCCCCGACGACGAGGGCGCGGAGCGGCTCGCCGCCGCCGTCCAGCCCGTGCTGGACTCCTGGCCGGCCAGCCCGGCCGTGCTGGTCGACCGGCACTTCGACCTGCTCGGCTGGAACAGCGCCTGGTCGGCACTGTGGGGCGCGCCGGAGGCGGTGCCCGCCGATCGCCGCAACCTGATGTGGCTGATGGCAGCAGACCGCCGACTGCGCGCCGTGCTGCACGACTGGGAGCCGCTGGCGATGAACGTCTTCCAGCACTTCCGCGCGCAGGCCGGGTCCGCCCTCGCCGACCCGCGCACCGGGGAGGTCTACCGCCACCTGGACACGGACGCGCCGGAGCTCCGCCACTGGTGGGGATGCCACTCGGTGGCTGAGCTGACGGTGCGCACGGTCACCGTGGAGCCGGCCGGTGTGGGGCCCGTGCGGCTGACGCTGTCCTCGTTCCATCCGGTCGACGACCAGTCGGCCCTGGTACTGCTCTTCACCCCGGCCGACGCCGTCGGGCACGAGCGGATGGCCGGGCTCGCCGCCCACCCACCACGCGTCCTCGTCCCGGCGAGTGAGTGAGGCGGTCGCGGTGACGCCCGGTCGTCGAGCCGGGGCGGCCTCCGCGAGCGGTGCGGCGCGGACGGGCTGCCAGGGGCGGAGGCAGGCTTCGGCCGGACCCCGAACGGCCGGCCGCGCTCAGCCCTGGAACGGCCGCTCCGGGGCAGCTGTTCCAGCGGCCCGATCCGACCCGACCCCGATCCGATCCGACCCCGATCCGATCCGACCGTCCCGGCTGCACCGACGGTCTGTCGGTGGTGACTGGAATCCTGGTGGGCATGGACGACGAACTGCTGCGTGGCCGGGTCTACGGCGCGGACCACGACGACCCCGACCCGGGCCCCCGGCCCGGCCACGCCTATCGCGAGCTGGTCGCCGGCCCGCTCGACGGCCTCCTCCTCGACGTCACCGGCTGGAGCGCCGGTGAACTCGCCGACGGCGCCGCACTGCCCACCGAGATCGGCCGGTTCGGTGCGGGTGGCCGGGCCCGCTACACACCCCGGCGCGAGAACCCGCGCCGCTGGGACTGGGCCGGCGACACCCGCTGAGCCGGGCCACCGGGCCCGTCCGTCGGTGGCCTCGCCTGCCGTCCGATCAACCCCGGTCGCCGGCAGACGTCCTGGCCCGGCCGTCCGGTTGTCCGGCCGTCCCGCTGCCCGGCCGTCGCGCCGGTTCGATCGACTGCCCCTTCGGCGCTTGAAGAGCGGTTCGACGTCGGGGCACTTGACGCTCTGCGGGCGCTTCGGAGTCAAGGCGGCCGAGGTCGCTCAGTGTTGGAACAGGAAGTACACGGGCGGGTTCGAGTTGGGCACCTGGATCGCGACGGTGGTGGGGTTGGTCTGTGCCATGGTGCCGGTGTTCATGTTGGCGACGTCGGAGCTCTGCAGCTGGGGTCCGGAACTGAAGAGGTGCACCTGTGGAATCGCGGTTCGGGTGATCAGGTTCCAGATCTGCTCCTCATGCATGGGCGTGACTCGCAGAACATTGGTGGCGACCTGGAGCGGCATGTTCTGGTAGCCGTTCTCGTCGTACACCTGGCTCGTGTCCACGATGGGGGTGTTCTGGCGCAGCAGTTGCGGCGGGCCCACGGAGGTGAGATCCAGTGCTCCCTGAATGGAGCTGTTGGTGTTGGACGCGCCCGGCCGGAGGTTGGCGGGGGAGTTGTTGAGGGCCTTGATCAGGTTGTTCGCGTAGACGTTGGAGGCGTCGAGGACCTGTACGTTTCGCGTCGGATTGGTCAGTAGACTGTCCAAATTTCTCAGGGCGACTTCAGCCTTGTTGAACTCTTCAGCGCAAATTCTCTGCAGCATTGCCGCGTTCGGGTGAATCTGCAGGTTGGGAGGAAGAGTTCCTGCGGTGGGGAAGACCGCATCCGTGATTCCGTAGAGTTCGCCGAGATTTGCGGAAGTCCTGGTCGCCAGGGAATCGTTGACGGCTCTGATCACGCCTTCTGATATGAGCTCGTACGAGACCGTGTGGCAGCGGGCCTGGTTCGGTGCCAGGTTCATCGCCAGGCACAGGTCGTTCCTGAAGTCGTGGCGGCCTCTTTTTATGAGAAGATTTCCGGCCACCACGGATTGTCGTTGCACTGCGGCCGGCGCAGCGGTGGGGGCATTCGGCATGGAGGCATTGGTTGGAGAGGCGACCCCTGTTCCGGTCATGGCCCGTGTGGCGTTGGCCTCCGCCTCGCGCTCGAACCGGTCGGAGGGGTCCGAGACCTTGAGCCCCTGCCCGTTGTCGGTTCCTGCGACGGGACCTCGGCGTTGTTGGATGACGTGGGTGAGTTCGTGGGCGATGGTGTGCTTGTCGGTACCGCCGTCGCCGATGACGATGTGGTTGCCGGAGGTGTAGGCGCGGGCGCCGACTTCGGCGGCGGAGGCCTTGGCGGCACTGTCGTTGTGGACGCGGACGTCGGAGAAGTCCGCGCCGAGGCGGCCTTCCATGTCCGTGCGGGTGGCAGCGTCCAGGGGCCGGCCGCCGGAGCGCAGTACGCCGGGCACGGTGGAGCGCTGCACGGGGGCCCGTTCAGGTCGCTGATGACCACAGCCGCCGTCGTGCAGGTGCCGCTCCGGGGCCTGTGCGCCGAGGTGTCCGGCCTGACGGAGCAGCTGGACGACGGCGGCGTTACCGGCGCCACCTTGCAGGGCGAGCAGCGCCATGGGAGAGAACGGGGCTGCTGCTGCGGCGGCGGCCGTGCCGGCCGGGCGCGCCGGACGGCGGGCCGCCCTCTCGTCCGGCGACCTGCCAGGTTCTTGCGTACGCATGGAAACCGTCCTTCACCGGGAAGTGGATCTGTCCGACTCCCTGGTTAGCACGGCCCGGGCGGCGCGGTGAAGGAGCGATTCGCGCACCTTTGATGCACCTTCGGGCAGGCCGCTCGGCATGGCCGGCCGCCGGCGCCGCAGGAGTGCTCAGCGGAGGCGGGCGCCGTACACGTGATCGACCGTCATGGTCATCAGCACCCTTCGGTCGGAGACCATCGTCGCCCGGTACTCGTCCCAGTCGGGGTGCTCCCCGGCAGCGGTGCGGTAGTAGCGCACCAGTGCCTCGACCTCGGGGCCGTGGGGGTCGGTGCCGGGGCCGACGAGGGTCGCGGTGCCCTCGGCGGTGGCCCAGGACCCGCCGTCGGGGCCGGTGACCTCCAGGGTGGCCCGGGGGCCCCGGCGCAGGTTCGCCGTCTTCGCGCGTCCCTCGGTCATCGAGACGTGGATGACGTCGGCCTCCTGGTCGTAGAAGGGCATGACGGGGGAGAGCTGGGGGCGGCCGTCCGACTTGATCGTGGCGAGGACGCCGAGCCGGCTCTCGGCGAGCAGCGTGCGCGGGTTGAACGCCGTGGTGGTCATGTCGGGTGAAGGCACCGCCTGCCCTTCGCTATTCCCGGCTCCCGGCTCCCGGCCGCTGGCTCCCCGCTTCCGGCTCCGGCTCCCCGCTTCCGGGTCCCGCCGCAGGTCATCCCCGTCCGGCCCTTGTGGGCGGGCCCGGTTGTCGTTCATGATCTGTGCCATGTCAGGCGTCCTCGCAGCTCCCGCCCCCTTCGTGCACCACTCCGGTGATCCGGACGGCTGCCCGGGCGTCTGTCGCCCGCGTTCCTGTCGAACCTCCCGCTGAAGCCGCTGCCCCTGAAGCCGCGGCCACTGCCACCGCTGCCCCTGAAGCTCAGCCCTTGAAGCCCAGCCCCTGAAACACGGCAGACGAGGCACGGCCCGTGAGGTACCGCCCCCCGAACCACCGCCTTCCGCCGCACCCCTTCGCGACGGACGGTGCGGCGGGCTCCCCGGCCCGGGGACCGTGCGCCGCGGGCCCCGCACCGGCCGTGCTCTCCTTCCCTGTCTGTCCCCACCGGCCCCTCCCGGCCGGTCCCGCGTACCCGGCGGCGCCGCCCGCGCGCCGCCCGGCGAGGAGTTCCCGTGCCCGAAGACGAGTCGGCCCGCCCCGGGGAGCCGGTGTTCCACTGGTTCCTGCCCACCGGCGGCGACGGCCGTGACCCCGGCGGGGTGACCGCCGTACAGGGCCGGACGTCCGCCGCGACCCGCCGCCGTGCCGACGTCGGCTACCTGACCCAGGTGGCCCGTGCCGCGGAGCAGTGCGGCTTCACCGCGCTGCTGGCACCGGTCGGCCTGGGCTGCGTCGACCCCTGGATCATCGCGACCGCCGTCGCCCAGCACACCGACCGGATCGGCTTCCTCGTCGCGTTCCGTCCGGGGTTCGCCAGCCCGACCCTGCTGGCGCAGCAGGCGGACGCGTTCCGCCGCTTCGCGGGCGGCCGGCTGGCACTCAACGTGGTGACCGGCGGCGACCCGGCCGAGCAGCGGGCGTACGGCGACGGGCTCGCCCACGACGAGCGGTACGCCCGGACGGACGAGGTGATGGCCGTGCTGCGGGAGCTGCTGGCGGGCCGGAGCGGCGACCTCGGCGGCCGGTACGTCCGGACGGAGGGCGCGGCCCTCGTCGACCCGGCCACCGAGCACCCGGTGCCGCTGTACCTCGGAGGTGCCAGCCCGGCCGCCGAGGCGGTGTCGGCACGCCGCGCCGACGTCCAGCTCTACTGGGGGGAGCCACCGCAGGCGCTGGCCACCCGGATCGGACGCCTCGACGCGCTGGCCGGGCAGGCGGGGCGGGTGCTGCGCCACGGGCTGCGCATCCACGTGATCGCGCGTGACACCTCGGAGCAGGCGTGGGCGGAGGCCGACCGGATGCTGGCCCGGATGGATCCGGTGGCCGTCCGGGCGACCCAGCAGCGGTTCGCTGCGATGGACTCGACCGGACAGGCGCGGATGGCGGCGCTGCACGGCGGGCGCACGGACGCCGCCACCCTGGAGATCGCCCCGAACCTGTGGGCCGGGGTCGGGCTGGTCCGGGAGGGCGCCGGTACGGCGCTGGTCGGCTCGTACGAGGAGGTCGCGCAGCGCCTGGCGGAGTACGCCGCGCTGGGCATCGGCGAGTTCGTCCTGTCGGGCTACCCGCATCTGGAGGAGGCGTACCGGGTCGGCGAGGAGGTGCTGCCCCGCGTCCGCGCGCTGACCTCCCCGGGCGGAGCCCGGTGAGCGCGCCCGTGCGGACCGCGCAGGCAGCGGGCACCGCAGCCGGCCCCCTCCCCGCCGGGGTGCGGATCGGCTACGGCCTCGGCTCGCTGTGCACCGGCACCTTCGGTACGGTGCCCGGGCTGATCCTGCTCTACTACCTGACCGACGTGCTGGCCGTACCGGCCGCCGTGGCGGGCGCCGCCGTGTTCCTGCCGAAGGCGTGGGACGTGCTCATCAACCCACTGGTCGGCGCCCTGTCGGACCGGAGCACCTGGCGTTCGGGGCCGCGGCGGCCGTTCCTGCTGATCGGCGCCTGCACCCTGCCGCCGCTGTTCGCCCTGCTGTTCGCGGCCCCACCGTTGCGAGGGACGGCCGCCGCCGGGTACGTCGCCGTGGTCTTCCTGCTCACGGCGACGGCCTACGCGGTCTTCCAGGTGCCGTACGTGACCATGCCCGCGGAGATGACCGAGGACGACGCCGAGCGCGGCCGGATGCTGGGCTGGCGGGTCGGCTTCCTCGGCACGGCGATCCTGCTGTCGGGGGCGGTCGCGCCGGCGCTCGCACACGCGGGCGGCGACACCCCGGGCGGCTACCGCCTGATGGGGGTCGCGGTGGCCGCGCTGCTGGCGGTGGGCATGTTCGGCGCCTGGCACGCGACCCGCCGGGCCCCGGCCGTGGCGCGCAGCCGCGCCGAACCGTCCCTGCGCGCGCAGCTCGCCGTCCTCCGCGACAACACGCCGTTCCGCTACCTCGCGGGGATGTGGACGGTGCAGGCGCTGGCGGTCGGCGTCCTGCTCGCCGGGGTGCAGTACTTCGCGACCTACACGCTCGGCTCGGCGAGCGCGGTCACGCCGTTGTTCGCCGCGATGATCGGCCCGCTGGTGCTGGTGATGCCGCTGTGGAACCGGCTCGCCCGGCGCCGTGGGACGGGCTACGCGCAGGGCTGCGCGTCCGTCCTGTTCGTGGCGGGCACGGTGGCGCTGGCGCTGACCGGCGTGGTCGGTCCCTGGCTGGGCTACGCCGCGGCGGCCGTGGTCGGTGTCGCGTACGCGGGCCTGCAGCTGCTGCCGCTGACCATGCTCGCCGACACGCTGGCCGAGGACGCCGCGCGGACCGGCAGCCGCCGGGCCGCGACCTTCACCGGGCTGTGGACCGCCGCCGAGACGCTGGCTCTCGCCGTGGGCGCCGGAGCGTTCGCCGCACTGCTGGCGCTGAGCGGATTCCACTCGTCGGACGCGTCGCACCGGGGCGTGCAGCCGCAGGCCGCGCTGACCGCGATCACGGCCGGCACCGGTCTGATCCCCGCCCTGCTGGCGGCGGCGAGCCTGTGGCTGCTGCACCGCTACCGGGCGGAGGGCCGGCGGCCCGGGCAACCGCTGCCCGCACCGGCGACGGAGGCCGCCCCCGCCGCCGAGCCCGGGCGCGCAGCCGCATCCGCGCCGGCATCCACGCCCACATCCGCGCCCACATCCGCGCCCGCATCCCTGCCCGCGCCCGCATCCGCACCCGAGGACGGAACCACCCGTGTCAGCTGATCCCACCACCTCGACCGGCCCCACCGGCCTCACTGGCCTCAACGCCCCCGCGGCGCTCGCGCCCGGCCGCCCGGCCGAGGACGTCCTGGCCGAACTGCGGGCGCTGCGCGGTGGCGACGCTCCGACCCGGGGCGGGCGCACCTTCGCGTACGTGTACGACGCGGGCGTCGACGGCCTGGACTCGCTCGCGGCGGAGGCCTACTCCGCCTACGCGACCGTCAACGGTCTCGACATGACGGTCTTCCCGAGCGTCGCCCGGCTGGAGAACGACATCGTCGGCGCGGTGGCCGCCCTGCTCGGGGCGCCCGGCACGCAGGGCACCTTCACCAGCGGAGGCACCGAGAGCATCCTGCTGGCCGTCAAGACCGCCCGTGACCACGCCCGGGCCACCCGGGGCGTGACGGACCCGCGCCTGGTGCTGCCGTCGACCGCCCACGCGGCCTTCCACAAGGCCGCCGCCTACCTGGGCGTGCGGCCGGTCGTCGTCCCGGTGGACCCGGTGACGTTCCGGGCCGACCCCGCCTCGGTCGCGGCGGCGATCGACGAGCGGACCGTGCTGGTGGTCGCCTCGGCGCCGTCGTACGCCCACGGCGTGGTCGACCCCGTCGCGGAGATCGCCGCGGCCGCCGCCGAGCGGGGCGTGCTCTGCCACGTCGACGCCTGCATCGGCGGCTGGATCCTGCCGTACCTGCGTCGGGCCGGCCGGGAGGTGCCGGCGTTCGACCTCTCGGTGCCGGGCGTCACCTCGCTCTCCGTCGACCTGCACAAGTACGGCTACGCCGACAAGGGTGCCTCCGTGGTGCTGTACCGGGACGCCGAGCTGCGCCGCCACCAGTACTTCGCACACGCCGGCTGGCCGGGCTACCCGGTCGTCAACCCGACCGTTCAGGGCACCAAGTCCGGCGGGCTGCTCGCCCAGGCCTGGGCCGTGCTGCGGCACGTCGGTGAGGACGGCTACACCGCGCTGGCCGGGCGGGTCGCCGACGCGTCCGACCGGCTGCTCGCGGGGCTGCGCGCGACCTCCGGGATCCGGGTGCTCGGCGAGCCCTCCGCCGGGCTGGTTGCGTTCACCCTGGACGGCGCGGACGGCGGGCCCGACCTGAGCCTGCTGCTGCACCTCGCCGACGAGATGCGCGAGCGCGGCTGGTACCTCCAGCCGCAGCTGTCCTTCGACGGCCTGCCGCCGAACCTGCACCTGACGCTGACCCCGGCGACGGCCGGTCAGGTGGACGCCCTGCTGGCCGACCTCGCCGAGGCGCTCAAGGCCGCCCGCGCCCTGCCCCCGGTCGCGGTGGACCCTGCGCTGGCCGAACTCGCGGCCGGTCTCGATCCGGCGGCGCTCGGCCCGGAGGAGATCGCCGGTGTGCTGGCCTTCGCCGGGCTGGACCCGCACGGCGGGCTGCCGGGCCGGATGGCGCCCGTCCTCGTACTCCTGGACGCGCTGCCCGGCCCGTTGAAGGAGCGGCTGCTGGCCGAGTTCGTGGGGTCGATCTTCCGGATCTGAGCGGTTGCGGCAGGCTGCCGCGGAGGTCCGCAGAGGTCCGCAGTGAGCTGCGGGCCCCGGGAGCAGGTACCTCCCGGGCGGTGGGCCGGTGCTCAGTCGGTGGCTCGGCTGCCTGCTCGGCGGCCTGCTGGGCCGGTGGCTCGGTTGCCTGCTCGGCGGCCTGTCGGGTGTCCTGTTCGGCCACCTGCCCGGCGGCCGCCTCAGCCGGCGGCGAGGACCGCCACCGAGGCCGACTCCGTGTGCAGGTGGACGCGGTGATCCGCGTCGGTCCGGTCCGGCAGGGCGATCCGGACGTCCGCCGAGACGGCCTCGGAGGTGAAGGCGTAGTCCTCGCCCGGGCCGCCGGTGGGAAGTCGCAGGGCCACCGACGCGGAGGACGAATCCAGATCGAGGCTGCCCGGCGCACTGGCGAAGCCCACGTCCGCGCTGCCGGAACGGACGTCGAGGGCGACCCGCCCGGACCGCACACCGACGGCCGTGAACCGGACCGAGGTGAGCGCGAGATCGAGATCGCCGGTCACGCCGGAGAGCGAGACCTCGCCGGAGGTCTGCCGGACCGTCAGTGCGGTGCCCTCCGGGACGGAGAGCCGCAGCACACCGTGGCAGGGAACGGACGGGCCGTCGCCCCGGGCGCAGCCCACCGGGACGGCGCCGTCGCCACCCGGGGCGCCGAATACGACCCGGCCGGGAGTGTCGTCCCCGTCGGGGACGAAGTCGGCGGTGGCCCGGGGGCCCGTAGCCGGCGTCACCTCCAGGCGGCCCGAGACCCCGTCGAGGACGAGAGCGCGCGGGTTCGCGCCGGAGGCGAAGGCCGGCGCCGCGCCGAACGGGCCGACGGCGTCCGCCGCGCCGGTGGGCTCGCCGTGCCTCCGGGGCACGGACGGCTCGGCGAGCAGCACCGCGGAGACGGCCAGCCCCGCCAGCACGGCCAGGGCCAGGGCCAGGACGGGAACGGCGATCCGGCGGCGGAGCCGGGCCCCGGCCCGGGGCGGCACCGCCGGCGGCGCGGGTATCGGCGGCGGTGGCTGCGGTGGCTGCGGTGGCTGCGGTGGCTGCGGCGGTGTGGGCGGTTGTGCCGGCGGCGGTGAAGGGGAGACGGCCATGGCCGTCGTCTGCCCGCGCCCGCCGGGCTCACACCCGGCCCACTCCGCCCACCCGGGACTCCGGTCCCGGCCGCACCCGGGGTGCGGCCCGCGTCGCTCCCACCCTCGCGGCTCTACCCGCTCGGCGCCGCCCCGCACGCCTTCGTAAGCCTTTGTATGCCCGCGCGCCCCGTCCGGCTCGACCGCTCCGCCCCGCTCGACCTGCGATGCGGCGTCGGGCGTCGGGTCCGGCACCGTCGGGTCCGGCACCGCCGGGCGCGGTGGCTCGGGGCGCGGTGGCTCAGAGCGCGGCGGTCACGACGATCTCGACCAGCACGTCGGGGTGGTAGAGCTGGGCCTGCAGGGTCGCGCGCGCGGGCGTGGCCCCGGCCGGTACCCAGACGTCCCATTCCTTGTTCATGTCGGCGAAGTGGCCGATGTCGGCGAGGAAGATCTCGGCACGGAGGATCCGGGTGCGGTCGCTGCCGGCCTCCGCCAGCAGACGGTCGATGGATTCCAGGACCTGCCGGGTCTGCCCCTGGGCGTCCTGCGCGGTGTCCCCGGCCACCTGGCCGGCCAGGTAGACGGTGCCGTTGTGCACCACGGCCTCGCTCATGCGCTCGTTCGAGCCGAATCGCTGGATCACCGGGTGGACCTCCTGTAGATCGTCGAAGTCCGCCGATCGTAGCGGTGCCGCCCGGCGCCGGCGGTCCCCGGCCGCGATGTGGACAGCCGGTCGGACCGCGTTCGAATCCGGGCTGCCGCCCGACCGGGGATCACCACCAGTACGCCGGGTAGGCCACCGGGCGGCGCAGCCGGGCGGCCAGGACGCCGGCACCGACCAGGAGCACGGCGGCCGCGAACAGGGTGCCGAGGAACCGCGCCGGCGCCGGGCCCTGGAGAACGGCGATGACGGCGGTGGCGCAGGCGGGGGAGTGCGGCGTGCGGGCGAGCATCGTGGTGCCGAGCGCCAGCCCGGCCGCCGCCGCGGCGGTCCACAGCGAGCTGCCGAACGCGGCGTGCACGGCCAGTCCCACCGCCGCGCACAGCACGTGCCCGCCGATCACGCTGCGGGGCTGTGCGAGGGGAAGCGTGGGGACGCTGTGGATGAGTGCGGCACTGGCGGCCAGCGGCGGGATCAGCAGCGGCTCGTGGATGGCCGCGCCGATCGCGACCAGCAGGAGCAGGACCGAGGTCGCGGAGGCGAGGGTGTGGGCTGCCGCCGCCGGGGTGGGCCGGGCCGGTGCCCGGCTGACGGTGAGCGCCCGAAGCCGGGCGGCCGGGCGCGGACGGGTCGGTGCCGGACGGGTCGGTGCCGGACGGGAGACAGCAGGAGCGGGCTGCTGGTCGATGCTCACGATCACTCTTCTGGCCGTCGCCCAGGGGGCACGGCAGGCAGGTACGGGCGGCGGGCGGGGATCTTCACCGGACGCACGGAGCGGGTCACGCAGGTACGGCCGTACACGGTGCGTCCGATCGGGACCACCGTGGTCCGAAGATCACCCTAACCCCGGCGCGCCCACCGGTGGGACTGGCACTTCTTCCGAGAACACCGCCCTGAACTGGGACGATGGTCCAATTCCGAACCTCGGCGGTGTGGGAGACATCACGGTGCGGCCGGCTGTGACGGGCCGGCTCGCTCGGGCTCGGGGCAGCCACCGGGTGGGCGCCCCGGCGGCCTGGCAGCCAGGCCGGCCCCGGTGTTCGACTCCTTCTCCTTCACCGCCAACGGCACCGGCGGGGGCACCGGTGGCAACACCGTCGTCGGCACAGCCGTCCAGCTCTACGACTGCAACGGCAGCGTCGCGCAGAAGTGGCAGCACACCGGGAACACCTTCGTGAACCCGAACTCCGGCAAGTGCCTGGACGCCGCCGGGCAGGGCACCGCCGACGGCACCCGGCTCCAGATCTGGGACTGCTACGGCAGCGGCACCCAGCCCAACCAGGTGTGGTCCCTGCACTGACCCGGGCGGCCCCCGCGCCGATCCGGGAGCGAGGCCGCCCGCCCCGCGCTTCACATGGTGACGGACCGGGCGTCGACCCGGCCGTGATCAGGTGCGGGGTCGTCTCCGGTGGGCGCCGCTTCGCGAAGGGCGGCCTCACCGCGGGAACCGAGAAGCGGGAGGGTCACTTCACCGCGGGGATGAAGTAGACGTTGTCCCGCGTCACGATGCTGGTGAGGGCCTGCCCGAACAGGGTGCTCGGCTCGATGCCGTCGGTGAGGATGTCCGTGTTCAGGAGCACTACGAGGGTCGCGCCCGTCTCTGGCATGTAGATCGTCAGGCTCTCGTAGCCGGGCAGCGAGCCGTTGTGGCCCACCCAGCCCTGGACGTCGAACAGGCCGAGGCCGTAGCCCGCGCCCGGGAGGCCGGTGTCCAGGAAGTCGGTGCGCTGGGCCTGCGTCCCGGGCGCGGCGACGTTGGGGTGCTTGTACCCGTACGCGAGCAGCTCCTGCGGCGTGGAGGGCCTGGTGGGGTCCGACTCCAGAGCCGTGACGAAGCCCGGGTCCGAGGAGTACGGGAACAGGCCGCTGCGCATCTCGGCGAGGTCGCGCACGGTGATCCGGTCACCGTGCGGGACGCCGCTGACATGGGCGGAGACGGGGTCGTCCAGCCCGATCAGGCCGTCGTCGACCAGTTCGAGCACCACGGTGGCGGTGAAGGTCTTCGTCTCGCTGCCGATCCGCATGTAGAGGTCGTCCGTCATCGGGGCGCCGGTCCTCTTGTCGGCGACGCCGAACGAGCGGACGTAGTGGCCCTGCCCGGGTAGCCACACCCCGACCGTCACCCCCGGAACTGGTGAGATCGTCTGCGGCGAACGCCCGTGACGCCGCGTCGGCGAGCTGTACGGGTGACGCGGCGTCGGAGTGCTCCGGCGGCCCGTTCACGCCGGTCGACGCCCGCCGCTCCCGCCCGGCCGGGCGCGGCGGGCAGGGCGGAGGGCGCGGAGAATCACCCGTGCGGAGGGGGAGTCAGCTGCGGGCACGCTGGGTGACCGCGATGCAGCCGAGGACCACCAGGGCGGTGACGGGAGCGAGGGGGGAGAGCCGTTCCCCGACCAGCAGCACCGACCACACCAGGGTGATCAGCGGCTGGGCGAGCTGGATCTGGCTGGCCCTGGGCACCCCGATGGCGGCCATGCCCCGGTACCAGAGCACGAACCCGCCGAACTGGGACACCGCGGCGACGTACGCCGTGCCGACGATCGCCCGGGCGCTGGGATGCATCGGCTCCGCGGCCAGCGCGAGGGCCGTGACCAGGGCGGACACCGGCAGGGCGGCGACCACGCCCCAGGCGATGACCTGCCAGCCCGGCAGGTGGGAGGCGAGCCGGCCACCCTGGGCGTAGCCGGCGGCGCACACCAGCAGCGCGCCGAAGAGGTACCCGTCGGCGAGGGTCGGCAGGCCGTGGTTCTGCTGGAGCGTGAAGGCGGCCACGGCCCCGGCGCCCACGCCGGCGGCCGTCCAGAACGCGCGCGACGGACGGCGGCCGGTCAAGGCGGCCGAGACGGCGGCGGTGGCCAGCGGCAACATGCCGATGACCACCGCCGAGTGCGCCGTGCTGGATGTCCGCAGGGCGAGCGTGGTCAGCAGCGGGAACCCGAGGACGCAGCCGCCGGCCACCGTGAGCAGACCCGGCCAGTGCCGGCGCGCGGGCACCGGCACCCGGGCGCCGAGCAGGCAGGCCCCGGCCAGCAGCCCCGCCAGCAGGCCCCGCAGACCGCTGGCCGTCCACGGGCCGAAGCCTTCGAGGGCCCACGCGGTGGCCGGGAAACTGGCCGAGAAGGCCAGCACGCCGAGGGCGGCCCGCAGGGTGCCGCCACGGCCGTCGGCACCGCCCTGGGCACCGGCCCCGCCGTCGACCGCTATCGCCGAGATCCGAGTACTGCTACCTTGTATCGTCATGAATGACGGTAGCAGTGTCGCTGTCCTGGCCGCCAGCTTGCGGAACGAGCTGAGCCGCTACCAGGAAGGGGAGAAACTCCCCTCCAGCAGGGTGCTGGTGGCGCGCCACCAGGTCAGTCCGGTGACGCTCTCCCGGGCGATCGCCACCCTGGCCGCCGAAGGGCTCGTGGTCTCCCGGCCCGGCGCGGGCGTCTTCAGGGCTGCCGCCGGCCGCGTCACCGGCACCGTGGGCGACGTCTCCTGGCAGGAGGTGGCGCTGAGCGCGGATCCGCCGCTCGGCGCCGTCGCCGCGGGCGCCGCCGGCGTCCTCGCGACCCTCACCACCCCGCCGCCCGAGGTCGTCGACCTGAACGGCGGCTACCTGAACGCGGTGCTCCAGCCGGAGCGGGCGCTGGCCGCCGCCCTCGCCAGAGCCGGCCGCCGACCCGGCACCTGGTCCCGCCCTCCGGTGGAGGGTCTGCCCGAGCTGCGGGACTGGTTCGCCCGCGACATCGGCGGCCCGGGCGGCTCCCTCAACGCCTCGGACGTCCTGATCACCGCCGGAGGTCAGAGCGCGCTCACCACCGCGCTGCGATCCCTGGCGGCTCCCGGCGCCCCGGTCCTGGTCGAATCGCCCACCTACCCCGGCATGCTCGCGGTCGCCCGGGCCGCCGGACTGCGGCCCGTCCCGGTTCCGGTCGACGCCGACGGCGTGCGCACCGACCTGCTGGCCGAGGCCTTCCGGGCCACCCGGGCCCGGGTGTTCGTCTGCCAGCCGCTGTTCCAGAACCCCACCGGAACCGTCCTCTCCCCGCAGCGCCGCACCGAGGTGCTCCGGATCGCGCGGGCGGCGGGCGCCTTCGTCGTCGAGGACGACTTCGCGCGCCGCCTGGTGCACGCCGACTCGCCGCCGCTACCGCTGCCCCTGGCCGCCGACGACCCGGACGGCGTGGTCGTCCACGTGCGCTCGCTGACCAAGGCGGCCTCGCCCAGCCTGCGGATCGCGGCCCTGTCCGCCCGGGGCCCCGTCCTGGAGCGGCTTCGCGCGACCCAGGTCGTCGACAGCTTCTTCGTCCCCCGCCCGCTGCAGGAGACCACCCTCGAACTGGTCGGCTCCCCCGCCTGGGCCGCTCACCTGCGGGCGCTCGCGGGCGCGCTGCGCGAGCGCCGGACCGCCCTGCTCACCGCGATGGGCCGCGAACTGCCCACGCTCCTCCCGCACCGGCCGCCACTCGGCGGGTACCACCTGTGGCTGCGGCTGCCCGATGGCAGCGACGAGCGCGCCGTCACCGCCGGCGCGCTGCGCCGCGGCGTCGCTGTCACCGCCGGCGGCCCTTACTTCACCGCCGAGGCTCCGGCGCCGTACCTGCGGCTGAGCTACGTGAGCACCCCCGGGACCGCGCAGCTGGAGGAGGGCGTCCACCGGCTCCGCCGGGCCCTCGCCGAGAACGCCGCGCTCCCGGCGGATCGGACGTCCGTCGGTGCGCGGGAGCCGGTGGCCCGGCCGTAAGTCGGGCCCTCGCGAGCCGGCGGCCGTCCGATCCGCCGGGCGGGGCCGGGCGCTCGGTCAGGACACCAGGATCTGCTCCGCCAGTTCGCTCAGCGTCACCGTGCACAGACCGCCGCGTTCGGCCGTCACCTTCGTCACCTCGAGCTGCGTGCCGGGCAGGAGGATGAACTCCTCCTCGCCGGTGAACGCGGAGAAGCGCTGGATGCCCGTGGCGCGCAGGGGACGCACCTCGAAGAGCGTCCGCCTGCCGCGGCCGCCGAGGAACGCCCGCGCCACGGCGAGCTTGGACGTGCAGGAGGAGACGCCCCACCAGGTCACCGTCCGTCCGAGCCGGTACTGCTCCCGCAGGTCCAGCGGCACTCCGCGCCACAGCGGCTCCACGCGCGTGGGAAGGTGCGAGACGGCCGAGAACAGCAGCCGCAGATAGGGGAGGTACGGCACGATCCTCGTCCGGTCCGGGGAGCGCAGGACGGCGTTGATCTCCCGGTAGAACGCGGATTCGCAGGTGTAGAGGTAGAGGGCGGCGATCGCGTCGGCGGACAGGCCGGCGTCCGCCTCGTCGGCCCGCCGCTTGCCGAACTCGTGCGACAGCGTCACGTGCCGGTCCAGACCGGAGAGCAACCCGGCCACCGGCCCCACCGCGTCGCGGAAGTCCATCAGCGGGGTCTCGAACACTCCGGTGATCGCCGGCAGGACGAGGCCCTCGTCCTTCACGCCCGCGAGGCGTTCGAGGTAGAGCTGGTGCAGCTCCATGGTGGAGGCGATGAACGCGCCCATGCGCTCGGCGACGCCGGCGTCCGCTGCGGCGCCCTGCGCGGCCCGCGTGTCCCAGCCCCTGCTCGGAAGCCAGTCGATCGGATCGGCGCCGAACGAGGCGAGCGCCGCGTTCACCGTCCCGAAGTGGTCGCCGTCGCAGAAGATGTCCCCCTGCGCCGCGGGGTTGGCGTGGTCGATGTGGCGGACCTCGACGTCGGGAAACTTCTTCTGGAGCCGCAGGACCACCGTCTTGAGGCTGCGCGCGTGCGCCCCCCACCACGCGAACACCACCCCGCGGTCCTCCTCGTCGGCGTTCTGCTTGGCCCGGAGGATCTCCTCGACGATCCGCTCGGCCACCGGTCGCCAGAACGCGGTGTGCCGGTCCGGCCCGGACGCGCCGTCGCTCCCGGCGGTGAGCGCCGCGTTCAGCAGCAGCACGCCCTGGGTGAGCATGGCCTGGAACCACTCCGGCGGCTGGACGGTGTCCTGCTCGCGCAACAGCGCGCGTACGTCGGCGATCGGCGTCCGCCGGGGAATGCCGTACTTCCACATCGCCGCCGCCTTGATGAGGCAGCGGATGCTGACGACCCGGCCGAACCGGCTGTCCTCCCAGCCGTGGAAGGTGTTGTCGAACATCGCGATGCCGGTGGCGCTCTCCGGCCGGGGGTAGGGGTTCTGGCCGAAGACGACGACCTTCCACCGGTGCGGCGCATGGGGCTTGAGCGCCTGGAAGGTCAGCTCGCGGACGGGGACCACCTCCGCGCCGCGGCCCGGTCCGATGAAGGCGGCCGCGTCGGGCTGTGCCTCGATGACGGGCTTCAGCAGCGGGAGCCACGGCTCACCGCCGCCCTCGAAGAGTTCCGCGAGGGCCAGCGGGTCGTTCGGATCGGGCGTGGCGGGGGAGTTGGCGTCGCTCATGGTGGAGGTCTCCGCGTCGTCGAACCGTGCAGATGGAGGGACGGTCGGCCGGGTGCTCGGTGGCCGTCGTCAGTCACAGGGATACCGGCCGGGTGTGACAACCGACGGACGGCGGTGGGGTCGGCGCCGCCCCACCGGTGCGTTCGGGCACCTCGGGTCGCTGACCGGGGGTCAGGAGCGCCGTCCCGGACGGGCCCGGGACGGCGGTCGCGTTGTCGGTGGGGCGCGCTAGCGTCGTGATCGACAAGGGGACAGTTTCTCGATCGGAGTGGACCGTGACCGAAGACCGCGTGAAGTCGCCGCTCAGGGTGGTACTGACCGACACCGACGTGACGGTGGTCCGGGCCTGGCGGGCGGCGTTCGCCGACACCCCCGGGATCGAGATCCGCCAGGGCTCGATTCTCGACGAGCGGGTCGACGCCTGGGTCAGTCCGACCAACTCCCGTGGCCGGATGGACGGCGGGCTCGACGCGGTCGTCAAGCGGCACCTCGGAGCGGGCATCCAGCTGCGCGTGCAGCGGGCGATCCGGGACGGGTTCGGCGGGCGGCTCCCGGTGGGAAGCGCCGTGTGCGTGCCGTCCGGCGCGGTCAACCCGAGATTCCTGATCTCGGCGCCGACCATGGAGCAGTCCTCACAGAACGTCAGCGAGACCCTGAACGTGGCACTGGCCTGCGCCGCCGCGTTCCAGGCGGTCCACCGGCAGAACGAGGCGGCGCCGGGAAGCATCGGATCGGTGGCACTGGTCGGTATGGGCGCCCGGATCGGCCGGGTGCCGGCGCGGGTCTGCGCCAACCTGATGTGGACGGGGTACACCCTGTTCGGGGATCACACCTTCGAGGACTACGACGAGCTGCGCGGCACGATCATCGCGCAGCTCGACGACATCGAGAAGGCGCCCGACACGGAGCGGGTGCGGATCGCGCCGCCCGTGCGCGGGGGCGCCCGGCGCTGAGCGGCGCTGACCGGGGCGGACCGATCCGTGCCGGTCCGTGCCGCGACGTGGCCGGGAACACATTGACGATGAAGTAAGCCTTGCCTAACCATGGCGGCATGTTCTCGCACAGTTCCCCCTCGGACGGCCGCCCGCCCGAGCTCACAGCCTTCGACCTCGACCTGACCGTCGAGGAGATCCGCCGTCGCACCGAGGTCATGGCCGCGCTCGGGCCCGAGTGGGATCCGGTGGAGGTGCTCCGGGGCGAGGAGGCGGCCTACGCGCTGCTGTACTCCGGTCTCGACGCCGAGCAGCAGCGGATGTACGAGGAGCTGGTGGCCGCCGGTGTGCTGCCCGCCGCGCCGGGAGCCGGGCCGGGCCATGCTGCCCATTGACCCGCAGGCGGACCTCGGACGCCGCGCCTGGGTGGCCTGCCCCGGCTGCGACGACGCCCGCGACTGCGCCCCCTGCCGGGAGCGGCGCACCTGCGGCGACCACTGGCGGTACCTGATCGCCAACACCGGGAGCACGCTGCACCTCCAGTGCCCGGGTTGCACGCACGTCTGGGACCACGAGACCGGCTTCGGTGCCACCCGGGGCGTCCGGGCCCTGTGAGCCGGCCGGGGTGAGCCGACAGGAGTGAGCCGACAGGAGTGAGCCGGGCGCGGGGGACGAGCGGTCCGGACGGCCCGCTCGTCCCCCGGCCCACGCCGCTCCGCGCCGGCCCACATCGCTCCACGCACATCGCGTGGTGACGCCGGCGCCCGGCGCGGCCGGTGGACGGTCAGCCGGCCGCTGTGGCGAAGTAGTGGCCGAGGTCGAGGTCGTCGACGAGGCCGGGCCCGCTCGGCTGCCAGTCGAGCAGCTCGCGGGTCCGCACGCTGGACACGGGACTGTCGAGCCCGAGGAAGCCGCCCAGCCAGCTGAAGTGCTCGGTTGCGTCGTCGGTGGAGACCGAGGCGACGGCCAGGCCGAGGTGCCGCCCGATCACCTCCGCGACGGCCCGGATCGGGACCCCGTCCTCCGCGGCCGCGTGCAGCGTGGAACCGGCCGGAGCGCTCTCCAGCGCGAGGCGGAAGAGACGCGCGGCGTCGGACCGGTGCACGGCCGGCCAGCGGTTCGTACCGTCGCCGATGTAGCCGCTGACCCCCTTCGCGCGGGCGGTGGCGACGACGGCGGCGATGAAGCCGTTGTCCCCGTCCCCGTGCACCGTCGGAGGCAGCCGCACGACCGAGGAGCGCACGCCCCGGTCGGCCAGGGCGATCGTCGCGTGCGCGTTGGCCAGGCGCCGGGCGGGGCCGCCGGTCAACTGCGCGTCGACGGGGTCGGACGGCTGACCGTCCAGCTCCGTCGCGACCCGCCCCGGCGCCAGTCCGAGCGTCCCGGAGGCGATGAGGAACGGACGGTCGGAGCCGGCGAGCGCGTCGCCGAAGGTGTCGATGGCACGCCGGTCCGCCGCGGCGGCGTCCTCGAAGCCGCCGCTGAACGCGATGTCGTGCTTGAAGGCCAGGTGGATCACGCCGTCCGACTCGGCGGCCCCGGCGTGCAGGACGTCGAGATCGTCGATCGTGCCGCGGCGGACCTCGGCACCCGCCGAGAGGAGGGCGGCGGCCGAGGCGTCCGAACGGGCGAGCCCGAGGATCCGGTGGCCGGCGCCGATGAGCTCCGGAACGACGGCGGAGCCGATCCAGCCGGACGCACCGGTGATGAACACACGCATGAGGAGAACCTCCGGACAGGTCCACCACCCGAATCGAGCGGTACCGGTTTCCCGGCACGCAGGGTGAGCGGCGAGACGAAGAGTGATGTCAGTTACTGTCATCGACCGTAACACCGTATGTCAGTCGCTGTCATCACGTATGATTCCGGCCATGGGTCGATGGAAGCCGGACGCACGCGGGCGCCTTGAGCAGGCGGCGATGGCGCTCTACAGCGAGCGCGGCTTCGAGCAGACCACCGCCGCGCAGATCGCCGAACGGGCCGGGCTCACCGAGCGGACGTTCTTCCGGCACTACGCCGACAAACGCGAGGTGCTGTTCGGGGGCGCGGGCGCACTGGAGGAGTTCTTCGTCGACGCCCTCGCCGGAGCCCCGGCCGGAGTCGCACCGATCGACGCGATGGCCGTGGCCCTGGAGAGCGTCGCCGCCCTCTTCCTGGAACGCCACGAGTTCGCCCGGCAGCGCCAGGCCGTCATCACCGCCAACGTGGAACTGCGCGAGCGCGAGCTGATCAAGCTCGCCTCGCTGTCGGCGGCGCTGGCCGGCACGCTGCGCCGACGCGGCGTCGAGGAGCCTGCCGCGAGCCTCACCGCGGAGGCCGGCATCGCCGTCTTCAAGATCGGCTTCGAGCGCTGGGTCGGTGAGGACGGGGCACGCGAACTGGGCGACCACGTGAGCGAGGCGCTCGCCGAGCTCAGAGCGGTGGCCGCGGGCGGGCGACCGCAGGCCCGGTAGGGCGCCACGGGCGCGCCGCCCGTCCGGACGGCGCGGACTCCGAGTGCCGGGGGCTCCGAGTTCCGGCGGCTCCTCGGGTGGGGGCGCTCCGGACGGCGGGGAATCCGGGCGGCGGGGGAATCCGGTGGGACGAACGTGGGTGGGGTCGGCGAAACGGGGCAGGCGGCGGTTGGCCGACCCCTCCACGCCGTCCGGCCGTCGGCCCGAGCGCCCTGCCGACCGTCCCGTCTTCGTCCAGCCGAGGTGAGAACCCCTTGAGCAACATCTCGCGCCTGCCCGGCGCCTTCGACCACCACTGGAACTGGCAGCTCGCCGCCTCGTGCCGCGATGTCGACACCAGCCTGTTCTTCCATCCCTTCGGGGAGCGGGGTCCGGCCCACGACGACCGGGAGGCGGAGGCGAAGAGGGTCTGCGAGGGGTGCCCCGTCCGCCTCCAGTGCCTCTCGCACGCCCTGGAGGTACGTGAGCCGTACGGCGTGTGGGGCGGCCTGTCGGAGACCGAACGCGCTGCGCTCCTGCGCTCCGGCCGCGTCTCGCGGGTGGCTTGACGGCCGCGGCCCGGGGCCCCGGTGCCGTCCGGTCGGCGGCGCCCGCACCACCCCGCGGCGGCCGGACTCCGGCTCCGATGCCCGTCGAGCGGGGGTCGTGCGGGGTCGTGCGGCGGCCGACGGACACCCGACCGCGGCGGCCCGATTGATCGCCCCGGCACGGGGCAGGCGCGCACACAGACGGAACGCCTGAGCTTCCCGATCCGGAAGGAGACTGTTGTGAGCACGGTGATGGAATCCATCGACGTGGATGTCCCGGTGCACAGCGCCTACAACCAGTGGACGCAGTTCGAGGACTTCCCGAGCTTCATGGAGGGCGTGGAGGCGGTCCACCAGACGGACGACCGGCACTGCCAGTGGACGACGAAGGTCGCCGGTGCGCGCCGCGAGTTCTACACCGAGATCGTCGACCAGTTGCCCGACGAGCGGATCTCCTGGCGCACGGTCGGCGGCGACGTCCAGCAGATGGGGATCGTGACGTTCCAGCGCATCGACGACTCCCACACCCGGGTGAGTCTGGCGATGGACTTCGAGCCGCAGGGTCTGGCCGAGAAGGCGGGCGACATGCTCGGTGTCCTGGACCGCCAGGTCAAGGGCGACCTCAAGCGGTTCAAGGGCTTCATCGAGGAGCGGGGCCACGAGAGTGGCGGATGGCGGGGCCGGCTCACCTCGGACGGTGACCCGGCGGCCCCGGGCGCCCCGGCCACCGACGGCCCGGCGGTCCTCGGCGACGCACCGGTGCGCGAGCGGCCCGAGAGCCGGATGACCGCCGAGGGCGCCCCGCCCCCGCCCGAGGACCCGGACGACACGCGACGCGGCTGACCTCCGAGGGGCGCCCGGGCGACGGGGAGTCGCCCCGGGGCGCCCTCCGGCCGTCCCGCCCGGGTGCACCGAACGAAGGCGCCCCCGCCACGGGGAGCACGTGGGACGGGAACTGCCGGAGTGTCGGGCGCTCGGCCCGGCACTGTCGTAGGCCCTTGCTAGCGTCAGTGGCTCGCAGAGGATCCGGACCCAGGGGGAAGTTGTGAGTGACCACGGAACGCGCGAGTTCGGCGTCGGCCTGTTCGACCGGTGGACGGCCATGTGGAACGGGGACGTCGATCTCGTCGACGAGATCATGGCGCCCGCCTTCGTGCTGCGGTACGCACAGGCCGGCACCGACGCGTTCGACGGGATCCGCACCCCTCGGCAGCTCGCCGAGGTCGTCGCCGCCTGGCACCGCTCCCGTAGCGGTCTGCTCTTCGCGGCGGAGGGGACGGCCGTGGTCGATCTCACGCCGGCCGACGGCGGCCCGAGCGGCCTGGTCGCGCGGCCCTACCTCGCGAGCTTCGTCGGCGAGGACGACGAGAAGGTCGCCAGGAGCGGAACCGACGTTCTCAGGGTCTGCGACGGCTTGATCGTCGAGGTCTGGTCGGTCTCCTCCGGCGCCGCCGGGCGGACCTTCTACCACTGAGGCCGCCGCTCCCGCGCGGCGGGCCCGGGCCCGGATCTCCGAGGAGATCCGGGCCCGCCCCGGTCAGCGGGGGTCCAGACCCTCCAGCATCTCCGGCAGCTCCCGGCTGTGGATGACCCCGAGCCGCTTGGTCGCGCGGGTGAGCGCGACATAGAGGTCGTTGGCGCCGCGGGAGTGCGCCGCGAGGATCTCCGCGGGCTCCAGGACGAGGACCGTGTCGAATTCGAGCCCCTTGGCCTGAGCCGCCGTCATCAGGACGACGGGCGAGTCCAGGGCCGACGGGCCGTCGGTGAAGGCGGCGACGGCGTCCGACTCGGTCAGCCCGGCGAGCAGTTCGGGCGGGCAGTCCGCCGCGTGGATGATCGCCGTCCGGCCGCCGTCCAGTGCCGCGATCTCCTTCTCGACGGCGCTGCGCAGCGCCGCTCCCCGGCCGTCCTCGGGAATCCGCAGACTCCACGGACGGTGCCCTCCGGCGCGGACCGCGGTGGGGGCGGCGAGCTTCGGGTCGACGGCCCGCAGGACGCCCTCGGTGACCCGCATGATCTCGGCCGGCGTGCGGTAGTTGACGGTGAGTTCGACCGTGCGCCAGCGACCCGCCGTGTACGCGTCGAGCGCCTCGCCCCAGGAGCTCAGCCCTGCCGGCGCGCCGGTCTGCGCGAGGTCGCCCACGATGGTCATGGAACGGCCGGGGCAGCGGCGGGTCAGCATCCGCCAGTCCATGGGGGAGAGCTCCTGCGCCTCGTCCACGATCACGTGTCCGAAGCCCCAGGTGCGGTCCTCCGCCGCACGGTCGGCCAGCGGCCGCAGCGAGCGCTCGCCGCGGTACTGCCGGGCCAGCATCTGCGCGTCCATCTCCACCAGCCCGACGCCGAAGTCGTCGAGGACGATCTTCGCGAACTCCAGCTCCGCAGCCTCGGCGGCGAGTTCGATCTGTCGGGGGGTGTTGTTGCCGGGGAGCGGACCGAGCAGTTCGGCGGCCTCGTCCAGCAGGGGGACGTCGGCGGCGCTCCAGGTCGTCCAGGTGCTCCAGGTTCTCCGAGCGGTCCGGGACGGGGCTTCGCCGTCCCGGGCCGGCCGCTCGCGCCGGACGGCGGCGCGTTCGGCGCCGGAGAAGTCCGGCATGGCCGTCGCCAGCAGCTCCGGGGAGCCGAACAGGGCGGTGACCAGCTGCTCCGGGCTCAGCAACGGCCACAGCTTCTCGGTCAGGTCCTGGAACTCGGGCTCGTCCACGAGCGCGTCGGCGAGGTTCGCCACGTCGTCCAGGTCCATGTCCCCGCCCCGGTCCCTGGCGATCCGCAGCGCGAGCTCCGAGGAGAGCCGCTCGACCAGGGCGGCCCGGGCCGCGTTGTGGGGCTCGCCGGTCCTGCGGGCCTCGGCGCGGGCCCGCTCGCACATGGCCCGGCTGATCACGAGCTCCACGTGGTAGGGCGAGCGCCGGCCCACCACGATGGTCCAGGACTCCTCCGGAAGCTGTCGGAGCCCCTCCAGCGCGGCCGCGAGGACACCCGTCATCCGCGCGTCGCCCTTGACGGCGGCGGCCTCGGGCGAGTCGGTGCCGGTCGCCGTCACGCCCGGGTAGAGCGTGCCGATGCTGCTCAGCACGACCTCGCTCTCACCGAGGGCGGGGAGCACCTGGTCGATGTAGCGCAGGAACGTCGTGTTCGGCCCGATCATCAGGACGCCCCGCTTGGCCAGCCGGTCGCGGTGGGTGTAGAGCAGGTACGCCGCGCGATGCAGGGCGACCACCGTCTTGCCGGTGCCGGGCCCGCCTTGGACGACCATGACGCCGCCGAGCTCCGAACGGATCACCCGGTCCTGCTCGGCCTGGATGGTGGAGACGATGTCGCCCATCCGTCCGGTCCTGGCCGCCGTCAGCGAGGCGAGCAGGGCGCTCTCCCCGCTGAGCTCGGAGCCGGCCCGGCCCTCCAGAGCGCTGACACCGAAGGCGTCGTCGTCGAAGTCGACGACGGTCCGGCCCTTGCTGCGCAGGTGCCGTCGCGCCGTGACGCCGCCGGGCGCCGCGGGCGTCGCGCGGTAGAACGGCTCCGCGGCCGAGGCCCGCCAGTCGGTGAGGAGCGGCTCGTGGTCCTCGTCCGCCAGCGCGATCCGGCCGATGTACCGTCGCTCGCCGTCGGCGTTCTCGATCCGGCCGAAGCAGAGTCCGTACTCGGCGGCGTGCAGCTCCGACAGTCGACGGGTGTGGTGGGCCTCCATCGCGTCGCGCTCCAGCCGGGACTGCTGCGTGCCGCCGCTGTCCCGGCGATGGATCTCGCGCAGCTGCGCGGTGGCCAGTTCGCGCTGCGTTTCGAGGCGGTCGTACAGCTCGTCGACGTACGCGTTCTCCACCCGCAGTTGCCCGGCCCGCCAGCCGTCGGCGGGTCGCGCACCGTCCTCGCCCCGGCCGCTGCCGCCCCCGGCTCCGGCCCGGGCGACTGAATCGGTCTCGGACGACGGGGACTGCGGCGACGACGGCGACGAGGCCTGCGGCGATGACGGCGGCGTGGGGACCAAAGCTGACTCCGTTTGACTCAGAATTCACAAGCGACCGGCCGATTGAGCGGCGGTGAGAACGACCGCTCCCACGGCACGAAACAATCCGAGGAATGACCTACGCGTGGGCGGTGCCGATGTCGCGGCTCCCGATTCCGCGCATTTCGGGCTCAGGTCGACGATTGTGCGGCATGACCAGGGCCTTGCGGCAAGGCCCCCGGTACGTTATATGTTAGAGGTGGGAAAGGGCGGGTTCTCCCCTTTCCCCTTCGCCCGCCGTCAACGGCCGCGCGCATCACCACCGACACCCGTGTCGCGGGCTCCGCCCTTCTCTCCGCCCCGCTCGATCGGCCCAACGGCGAGCCCGCTCCCCACTCGGGCCTCCCGGGCGGGCGGCGTACGCGGCCCCCGCGGGGGCCGGTGCCGCCAGGTACGTCCCACCGCGCAGCGGCGCGGGCCGTCACCGGTGTCGGTGACGGCCCGCGGCCGGTTGTCGAGCGTCCGGGTCAGACGACCGGGCCGCCGTAGAACGGGCCGTAGTAGCCCACGTACTTCTCCTGGTAGCCGGAGTCCGAGTCGTGCTCGCTCCGGTCGAACTCGGGGCTGCCCTTGATCTCGTCCTTGGTCCGGTCGACGTAGACCTTCTTCTCGTCCTGGTCGACCCGCGCCACCGTGCCGGCGGGGAGCAGGACGTGCTTGCCGAAGATCCACGGGCCGGTGTCCACGACCAGGTACCGGGCGCCGACCTCCTCGGACAGCTTGTCGACCTTGCCGATGGGGCCGTCGGTGGCCTCCACGTGGAAGCCGACCAGATCGGTGCCGGCGACGTGGCCGGACGTGGTGCGGAAGTCCCAGATCTCGCTGCTGCTCATCGCGTCTCTCCTCCACGTTGCGGCGCCGCCCGGGTCGATCCCGGTGCGGCGCGTTCTCGACGCTCCGCCTGCCCCGGAGTCGGGAGGCCACACCTGTCGTCCCCGCGCCTGTCGTCCGCGCCTGTCGGTCGTGGCGGGGGTCGTGGCGCTGGCCATGCGTTCGCGGGCCGAAGCGGGGCAGACGCCCGGCGGCCCGCAGTGGCTGCGGCCGGGCGCGTGAAGGGCGGTGGCGGGCATGAAGCCCTGGAGGCTGAGGACGTTGGGCACGGCGGCGTCCGACGGCGTGAGGCACTACTTCCTGGTTCCGGACGAGATGGCACCGACCGCCGCGCCCGAGGGCGGGGCGCTCCCCGGGGACGGGCGCGGGCCCGGTCGTGGCCGGGGGAGCGGGGGCGGCGGCGCGGTGGCGGTGCCCTGGTTCTCGGCCGGTCTGCTGATGGCCCTCGGGGCGCTGCTCGGCTGGTTCCTGTTCAGGCAACTGGTGCGCCTTGAGCAGGTGTTGACGCTGACGGTGCTCGCGGCGTTCATCGCGGTCAGCCTGGAGCCGGTGGTCGGACTTCTGGTGGGCCGGCGGCTGCGCCGGGGCGTGGCGGTGGCCGCCGTGCTCGGCCTGTTCCTCGCGGTCGTGGCGGGCTTTCTCGCCCTGGTCATCCCGCCGCTGGGGCGGGAGGTCTCGGTGCTGGCGGACTCGGTGCCGGCCTGGCTCCAGCAACTTCACGACCACCAGTCCACCCTGGGCCGGATCGAGGACCACTTCCATCTGGTCGACCGGGCGAAGCAGGCCTTCGGATCGGGCGGTGGTCTGGTCGGCGGCATGCTGGGCGCCGGCCGGATCGTGCTCGACACGGTGACCTCGCTGGTCGTCGTGATCACGCTGACGCTGTACTTCATGGCCGGACTGCCGGAGATCAAGGACTTCTGCCACCGGTTCGTCGTCGGGAGCCGGCGCGCGCGGGCCCGCGAGCTCACCGACGAGATCCTGGCCCGGACCGGCCGGTACATGTTGGGAAACCTGTTCACCTCGGCCATCGCCGGCCTGGCCACCTTCGTCTGGTGTGCGGTCGTCGGAGTCCCGTACGCCGCCGCGCTCGGCGTGTTCGTCGCCCTGATGGATCTGGTGCCCGTGGTCGGCTCCACGATCGCCGGTGTCGTCGTCAGCCTGGTGGCGCTGGCCGTCTCGTGGCCGATCGCCGTCGCCACCGTCGTCTTCTACATCGGGTTCCGTGTGCTGGAGGACTACCTGATCATGCCGCGCACCATGAAGTACGCGGTCGACGTGCACCCCTTCGTCACCGTCCTCGCCGTCCTGGTCGGCGGGGTGCTGCTGGGGATCATCGGCGCCCTCGTGGCCGTGCCGGTCGCCGTCGCCGTCGGCCTCGCCCTGGACGAGTTCGTCTTTCCCCGTCTGGACGACCGCTGAGTGGCGCGCCGCCCGCGCGAGGTCGCCGCACGGCCGTCCCGGCACCTCATCGGCCCCCGCCCGGGGTACCCGCGGCGGCCGGCCCTTCGGGGTCGACGTGCGGCAGCAGCCGACCGCCTCGTGCGGGTCGTGGCCGTCGTGCGGCAGCGCCCGGTGGCGGGTTTGGCCAGGAGGAGCGCGTAGTCGATGCCGACGCCCGGGCCCATCATCGCGGCGAGCGTCGGAGCGGACTGCCGAGCAGGTCGGTGCCGGTCCGCGAGGCGGCGCCGCGTTCACCGTCACCCTGCCGCCGTCACCCGGCTGAGCGACCGCGGGACGGTGCCACGGCGGGGGAGCAGAGCGTGCGGGAGCGCCGGGCGGGGGAGCGCCGGGCCCGCTGCCGGGGAGCAGGTCCACGGGCGAGCGGGGCAGGATCGGGCGTCACAGCTCGACATCGGGGTGCAGTCGGGCCACGGTCCAGGCGCGCTGCCGCCGGACGGTCAGGGACGTGAGCGTCAGGACGGCGAGCCCGAACCCCGCCAGGACGACGACGTCCCGCAGCAGGTGGGAGGTGAGCCCGCCGGAGATCGTCACGCGCAGGCCGTCCACCAGGTAGGTCATCGGCAGGAGTGGATGGAGGGCCTGGAAGAACGCCGGAGTGGTCTGCATCGGGTAGAGGCCGCCGGACGCGGTGAGTTGCAGGATGAGCAGCACCAGGGAGAGCACGTCTCCCACGGTGCCGAAGGCGGTCCGCAGGCAGTGGTCGATCGCGACGAAGGCGGCGGCGCCGAGCAGCAGCAGGGCGAGCGTCTCCAACGGCCGCACCGGGTGGAGCCCGAGGGTCAGGTCGACGACGCCGTAGAGGACGAGGGCGCCGATGCCGCCGAGGGCCGCGCCGGGGAGCCAGCCCGCGAGGGCGATCGTGGCGCTGCGGGTGCGTCCGGCCAGGGCCCGCAGGTTGACCGGCCGCAGCAGGAGGTAGGCGAAGAGCCCGAACACCCACAGGGCGATGCCGAAGAAGAAGGGGGCGAGACCGCGTCCGTACACCCCGGCGGGGTGCAGATTCGAACGGTCGATCCGGACGGGTGTGCCCAGCACCCGGGACGCTTCGGCGAGTTGGTCGTCGCTGAGCGCGGGAACCCGCTCCCGGTCGCCGTTGACGAGATCCGAGAGCTTGGTCGCGCCGGCGTGGGCCTGGTCGGCCGCGGTCTTGAGGGCGCCCGATCCCTGCCGCAGGGTGTCCAGGCCGCCGGTCACGGTGTCGGCGCCCGCGGCCACGCTCCGGGCGCCGGAGTCGATCAGCGCCATCGGGGTCCGCGCGGTGCGGATCTGCTCCTGAAGGGCCGCGGCGGAGCGCCGAAGGTCGGTGGCCTGCTGAAGGGCCTTGTGAGCATCGGCGGCCGCGGTGGCGGCGCGGCTGTCGATCCCTCCGGCCGCGGTGTCGGCGGCGGCGTCCCGTACAGCGCGCTGGAAGACCGGGTCGTCGGTCAGCTCGGGGTGGGCGTCGGCCAGTTGGGACAGGTCCTTCACCGCCGCCGCGGTGCCCTGCTCGGCCTGGCCGGTGGCCTGGCGAACGGCGTCGAGGCCCTGTGCGGCGAGACCCGCGGCGTTCACCAGGGCGTCGGCGGCGGTGGGGAGTTGCTGGGCGGCAGCCGTGTCGAGTGCGGCGGTGGCCCGGTCGACCTCCGTGGTGGCCTGGCTGATCTGCCGCGCCCCGTCCGCCAGCTGGGCCGCGCCGGTGTGAAGGGTGACGGTGGCCTCGGCCGCGGCCGACGTCCCCTGCTGGGCCACGGCGGTCGCCTCCACCAGGGCCTGCGCGCCGTCCGCCGCCGTGCCCAGCGTGCTGCGGACGTCCGCCAGCCGGCCGTACACGCCGCGCACGTACGCCTCGTGCGCGGCGGAGTTGACCTGGTCCTGGAGCTTCGACTGGACCACTTCGGTCATGATTCCGGCGATGTAGTTGTTCGCGTCGTTGAGCTCGATGTGGATCGCGGCCTGCTGCGGCCGGGTGTTCGGGCCGGTGGCGAGCCGGCCGCTGAAGTCGGCCGGGATGTGCACGGTGAAGTAGTAGCGGCCGCTCTCCAGACCGCTCCGCGCCTCGGCCCCGTCCACGAACCTCCAGTCGAAGTCCCGGGAGGCTTTGAGCTGTTCGACCAGTTGGGCCCCGGCGTCGACCCGTTGGCCCTGCGCGGTGTCGGCGGGCCGGTCCTCGTCCACCACGGCGACGGGAATGCGGTTCGTCCTGCCGTAGGGATCCCAGTTCGCCCACAGGTACATCGCGCCGTAGAGCAGCGGGATCAGGCAGAGCAGCAGTGGTATCCACCGGCGCAGCGGCCCCCGGAAGCTCCGAAGTTCCAGCAACGCCAGCCTGATCGCGCTCATGCGCTCTCCTCGTGCTCCGGGGCGGCCTGCTGCTGCGGCGGGTGCGAGTCCTCCGGGGAAGCCCCGTGCTGCGCGGGGTGGGCCGCCGGGTGGGTCGCCGGGTGGGTCGCCGGGGTGGGGCGAAGACGGTCGCGGCTCAGCCGGGGAAGCGCCACCAGGACGGGCTCCGGATCGAGGGCGCCGGGGGCGTCGGCGGCGGCGGCCAGCACGGTGCACCCGGTGGCGCACACCCGGCTCAGCGCCTGCCAGAGGTGCGCGCGGTCGTCCGCCCCGCAGCCGAGGCCGACGTCGTCCACCACGATCGCCGCCGGATGCCCGGCCAGAGCCAGGGCGGTCGCCAGCAGCAGCTCGTCCGCGCGGGACAGGTCCCGGACGAGATCAGAATGACGCGGCCGAACGCCGAGGACCGCGAACGCCTCGGCGACCCGCCGGGATGTCAGGCGCCGGTCCAGCCAACGGCGTTCGGCCACCAGCTCGCTCACACGCAGGTTGCCGTCCAGCCCGACCGCGGGTTCGGCGCGGGCGACCGCGACCAGGTCGCGCACCCGGCGGGCGGCTCGGGGCAGGACGTGCCCGCCGACCCGCACCGTGCCCCCGCTCAACCGCATCCTGGCGGCCAGCGCGAGCAGCAGGGAGGTACGCCCCGACCCGCCCGGCCCGTGCACCACCAGTAGGCCGCCCGCCCCCACCCGCAGGTCCAGGTTCTCGAACACCGCTCCTCGCGGTCCGCGCACGCTCATGCCGTGCGCCGCCAGCTCAACTCCGGAGATCTCCACCTACTGAGCGGTAACCCGAAATGGCGGCCTGATGCCTGTAAGCCGCGTCACACCCGCTTCGCCCGCCGTTCGGGCGAGGCGAGCCCATGAGGCCGGCCGCAGGTCAGCGGCGGCCGACCGGCGGGGGAACGGCCGCTCTCGCCTCGGGCATCACCGGCCCCACGGGGCTCCCCGGGGGGCCCACCACTCCTACCGGCCCCGCACCACTCCCAGCGGCCCCGCCGCTCCGGCGCTACCGGTTGCGCCGCCACCTCGGCCAGGAGCCGCCGCCCCTGACGCGGATCGGCGCCGGGGCCGGGGTCGGGGTCGGGTGGTCCGTACCCGGCGCGTCGTCGCCGTGGACGGTGAGCCCGTCCTGGTAACCGGGGTCGTACCCGGCGGGCGTGTTCCAGTGCGCGGCGGCCCCCGCGCAGGCGACGGCTCCGACGCACGCGGCCGCGCAGACCCACCACAGGACCGGCTGCCGCGCGGTGACGTCCGCCGCCGCCGCTGCCACGCCGACCGAGCCGAGGACGGCCGCCGCGACGGCCGCGGCCCGCGCGCGCCACCACCAGGGCGTCCTGCCCCGGGCGAGTCGGCGCACGAGGCGCCGGTCGCGGCCCAGTTCGCACTCGATCTCCGCCAGTACCTGCCGCTCCTGCGCCGACATCATCGCCGCCACCTCCGTCGCACGACGTCCTCCCCAACCGACACCGGACGCATGCCCGGCTCACCGGTCCTTAACCCCGTACCGGGCGCCGCCTGCCGGTGACCTACGCGCGCGGCCCCGGGGCGCGGTGTGCGGGCGCGCCCGGTTGCGGCGCCACTCGTCGGGGGTGTGCGAGGCGCCGGTGCACCCTACGCTGGTCCTGTCACCCGTTCGGCTGTCGTGTCACCCGTTCGGCAGGCAGGAAGGTGCGCTCATGACCACTCCCGCGGACCAGGCCGCTCCCCTCGCCATCACCGCCCGCGAGAGCTCGGCGGGCCCTGTCGTCGAACCGGTCGGGGCGATCGACTTCGACAGCGCCCCGCTGCTGCGCACCGCCCTCCACAAGGTCCTCTCCCGCCTCCCCGCGCCGAGGGTGGCCGTTCTGGACCTGTCCGGTGTGACCTTCTGCGACTCCAGTGGCCTCAACGCCATACTCCTCGCCCAGCGGCGGGCCCGGCACGCCGGCACCCAGCTCCGGCTGGCCTCACCGGGCACGGTGGTGGCGAGGATGCTGGCGATGACCGGCGTCGACCAGGTGTTCCCCATCGATCGCCACGCCCCGTTGACGGCGGGGCCGGCCGCGGAGGTCGCCTGAGCACCCGGAGCGGTCCCCGGTCGGGCCGGCCCCCGGGGCGAGCTGTGACAGGCCCCGCTCCGACGTCATGCGACGCCGGGGCGGGGCCTGTCCGTCACAGTCGGCGGGTCCGCCCGGGTCAGCGTCCGAAGTGCAGCCGACGCTGTCGGGCGGGCCGGCCCGCCCGTCGCCGCGCGGCCGCCGTGTCCCCGGTGGAGGGCGCTGCGCTCGTGCGGGTGTCCGCCGCCGGACCGGAGTCGTGAGCCGGGGCTCCGGCCTTCGCGGACCGCGTGCGCTCCGCGCGGTAGGCGCGCAGCTCCTTCGACCGGCGGCGCCGGAGGATCCCGCCGCCGGTCGCGAGCACCGTACCGAGGCAGAAGATCAGAGCCAGCGCGATGCCGGATATGAAGATCGTCAGACCGTTCACCGTGGTGAGGTCGTTGCCGAACAGGGTGACCGTGTAGTCGGGGCCACCGTTCAGGTTCTCGGCGATCAGCAGGCCGGCGAACGCGCCGGTCGCACCGAGCAGCAACAGTCCGAGTACGAACATGGAAAGCTCCCGTCGTTGGGTCTTGCGTCCACGGAGTTCATCGAACCGGGTGCGGTGCCGGGCTGCCCGGCGCTGCCGGGTCCGGGTCGGGCGTCGGAGGGATCGGCGGTACGGGCTCGGACCGGCGGCGGCCCGAGCCCCCGTCTACCCGGGCTGCGCGGATGAACACACCGCGGTCGCGTCGGCCGTGACCGGATCCGTCCGTCCGTCCGTCCGCCCGTCCGCCCGTCGGCGGCCGGCCCACCGGCCCTGTCGCCGGGGCGCGCTGTTCCGGCGGCCCGTGGCCGGCGGCCACGGGCCACCGCCGGACGGGTGGCGCGTCCGTGCTCCGCGGCCCGTCGTCGGCGAGGGTCCCCGCCCCGGAGGGCGGCCCGTGCCTACCCTGGCCCGGTGAGCAGCGACAGTGCGGGTGCGGCAGTGGACCTCGCGGACGTCCTGGAGGAGTTCGGAGATCGGGCCGGTACGCCGGGCCAGGGCGGCGGGGTGTGGGTGAGCATCGGCGCACCGCACGCGGCGGAGCGGCGTACGGTGCAGCTGACGGCGGAGGTCGCCGACTGGTTGACCGAGGTGGTCCGCTCCGAGCTGGAAGACCTGCGCGCGGTGGAGGGCGACGACCGGCGCACGGTCGACCAGCGCGACGGCGACCGCGGCTACCTCGACCGGGGTGGTCCGGGCCCGAGTGACCTCGACCAGGGCGGGGGCGGCCAGGACGAAGGCCCCGGGCCCGCTCCGCAGCAGGCCGAGACCTGGTGGGGCTGACCGGCCCGGCTCCTGGCGAGGCGCAGTCCCCCGGAGGGAGCCGGACAGGCCGCAGGGGCAGGACGCCCGGCTGTGAGCGCGTCCTGCCCCTGCGGTCTCTCCGGCCTCTCCGGCCTCTCTCATCCGTCCGGTCAGGCGACTTCGGCGAGGAACCGTTCGACGGCCAGGACCACCAGCCGGTGGTCCTCCAACTGCGGCAGACCGGACACCGTCACGGTGCCGACCGGGCCGACTCCGCGTACCAGGACCGGGAACGCCCCGCCGTGCGCGGCGTAGCGGTCGGGGTCGAGCCGGGATGCGGCCTCGAAGCTGGTGCCCTGGTCCCGGAACTGCTGGCCGACCAGGTAGGAGGCGTGGCCGTAGCGCCGTACGACGCGGATCTTGCGCTCGATCCAGGCGTCGTTGTCGGCGCTGGTGCCGGGCAGCGCGTAGTGGAACAGCTGCTGCTCGCCGCGCCGGACGTCCACCGTGACCGGTAGGTCGCGCTCCCTGGCCAGCTCCACCAGGAGGGAGCCGAGCCGCCAGGCGTCGTCGTTGTCGAAGCGCGCGAACAGCAGGCGCCGCTCCTGGTCGAGCAGGTCGGCCATGGTCGGCGCGGGCTGCGACGGGGCGGGCTGCACCGGCGCGGGCTGCGACGGCGCGGTCGGGGGCGTCGCGGTGGTGGGCGTCGCGGGTCGCGGCGTGTCCTGGGCGGTCACAGCTCCACCGTCCGGCCCTCGACGGCCGAGCGGCGCGCGGCCTCCAGCACGGTGAGCGCCGCCACGGCGTCGCGCGGGTCGACCGGCACCGGCGCGCGGCCGTGCAGCGCCTCGACCATGCCGGCGTAGTACGCCTGGTACCGGCCGGGAAGGGTCGGGAACTCGGCGGCGTCGTCGCCGGCTCCCAGTCGGCCGTGGTGGCCCGCGGGGGTGACGCCCCAGTCGGCCTCCTTCGGCGTCCGTCCTGAGCGCAGGGCGTCCTCCTGGCCGTCCAGACCGAAGGTGACGTAGGCGCCCTCGCTGCCCAGCACCCGGAAGCGCGGACCGAGGTCGGCGGCCGTCGCGCTCATCCAGAGATGGGAGCGGGTGCCGTCGGCATGGGTCAGGGCGACGAAGGTGTCGTCGTCCGTCTGCGCGCCGGAGCGGCGCGCGTCGGTCTCGGCGTGGACGCGGGCGACCGGGCCGAAGAGCGTGAGCGCCTGGTCCACCAGATGACTGCCCAGGTCGTAGAGGAGCCCGCCCGCCTCGGCCGGGTCGCCGAGCTCGCGCCAGCCGCCCTTGAGCTCCGGGCGCCAGCGCTCGAAGCGCGACTCGAAGCGGTGCACCCGGCCCAGGCGACCGGATCGAACGAGCTCGGCGACCGTGAGGAAGTCGCCGTCCCAGCGCCGGTTCTGAAAGACGCTCAGCGGCAGTCCGCGTTCCTCGGCCAGCGCGATCAGCTGTCGGGCCTCGGCCGTGCCCGGCGCCAGCGGCTTGTCCACCACGACCGGCAGGCCGGCCTGCAGCGCGGCCGTGGCGAGGGGGACGTGGCTCCGGTTGGGGGAGGCCACCACCACCAGATCCAGGCCGAGCGGCCACAGGTCCTCGGCCGTCGCGACCACCTCGGCGCCCGGGTGTTCGCGGTGGACCTGTGTCCGGCGCTCGGGATTCGAGGTGACCACGGCCGCCAGGTCGAGGCCGGGGGTGGTCGTGATCAGGGGCGCGTGGAACACCGAGCCGGCGATCCCGTAGCCGATCAGGCCGACGCGCAGAGGATTGTTGTTCACCATGCGCTCCAGTTAAACAACACTGTGGACAAAGTGCAAGGTTCGGCATAATCGGAGGATGTCGACACCTGAAGCCACCCCCGGGACGGTTCGCACGGCGGGCCCCGACGGTGCCAACCTGATGGCGCTGCGGGATCACAACGCCACCGCCGTACTCAGCCGGATCCGCGCGGACGGGGGCAGCAGCAGGGTCGAACTCGCGGCGGCCACCGGCCTGTCCGCGCAGGCCGTCAGTAAGATCGTCATGCGGCTGACCGAGTCCGGGCTGATCACCGACGCCGGACGCGGGCCCTCCACCGGCGGCAAGCCGCGAACGCTGCTCCGGCTGGTCCCGGACGCCCGCTGGGCGGTCGGCGCACAGCTGGGGCGGGACGCCCTCACGGTGCTGCTCGCCGATCTCACCGGTCGGCCGGTGACGGTGCGCACCGTCGCCACCGACATGCGGCGCCCGCCCGGCGAGGTGCTCGACCAGCTGGCGGCCGAGGTCGCGCTGGTGCTCGCGGACCTTCCCCGGGATCGGGTGCTCGGCATCGGTCTCGCCTGTCCCGGTCCGCTGGACCAGCGCGCCGGGGTGCTCCACCGGGTGACCGGCAACCCCGCCTGGAGCGACCTGCCGCTGCGTGACCGGGCCGCGCTGCGCCTCGGCCTGGACGTGGTCATCGAGAAGGACACCACCGCCGGCGTGCTGAGCGGCCTCGGGTCACCGGAGCGGGCCTTCATCTCCCTGGGGGACGGGCTGGACCCGGGGCTGGGGGCCGGCCTGGTCCTGGGCGGCCGGGTCCAGCGCGGGGCGCGTACGAACGCCGGCGAGTTCGGCCACCAGTGCGTCGACCCCGCCGGTCCGCGGTGCGCCTGCGGCAGCCGGGGTTGCCTGGAGGCGCTCTGCGCGGCGGCGCTGGCCGCCGGAGACCCGCAGGAGGCGGCGCGGCTGCTCGGGGTCGGGGTGGTCAACCTGGTGCGGCTGCTGGACCTGGACCAGGTGATTCTGGCCGGGCGGGCGGTCCTGGCGGATCCCGACCGGTACGTCGGGGCCGTGCGGGCGGAACTGGCGCGGCGACTGCCGGATCCGCAGTGGCAGCGGGTGTCGGTGGAGGTCGCCGAGGCCGGCGCGCAGGCGGTGGTGCTGGGCGCGGCGAGCCTGGTGCTGGCCAAGGTGTTCGGCTGAGCCCGGCCCGTGATGGGGGCACGCGGCGGCGCCGGATGTGCCCGGTCGAGCCGGGGGCTCCGGGGCGGCGGCCTTCTGCCCTCGCTCCGCCGCTGTGCCCCCGCCTGCGCCCCCGTCGCTGCGTCGCTGCGCTGCGCCCCGTCGCCCCGTTCGCCGGTCCGTTCTCGGCTGCTGGTCCGACGGCCACGGCGGGCGCCGGGCCGGTGCGGTGCCGCTTCGCGCCAGGGCGCACCTCGCCACCGGGGAAGGACTGCTGACGGACCGTCGGGACGTGCGGTGACGGGCCGTCGATGATCACGAGAAGGTAACGGGTCTGGACCTAAGTTCGGGAGTTGTTCATACAGCCGTGCCTTGAGCGAGGCCGGGGGATCGCCGGGCGGCTCCAAGCTCGTCAGCGGCGGTCACCGGGACCAGCTCCACCCCGGGCCCGCTCGTCCTGCACGTCCCTCCGCCTCCCCCGGGAGTTCCTGTGCGCATGTCCCGTCCCGTCCGGGCCGCCCTCGCCACCGCCACGCTCACCGCGGCCCTGCTGCCGCTCACCGGCGTCCAGGCCTCGGCCGCCACCGGTCCGTACAAGGGCCTGCCCAGCGGCACCAAGACGGCCAAGACGCTGGTGATCGGTGTCGACGGCACTCGGTACGACAAGCTGCTGACCGCCGACGCGCCGAACATCAAGGCGCTGATGGCCGGGGGCCTGACCGCCACCAGCAACCTCTACGCGAACCCGCTGGCCCCCACGCTCTCCGGCCCGGGCTGGTCGACCATCGCCACCGGCGTGTGGCCCGACAAGCACGGCGTGAAGGACAACACCTTCGCCGGCTCGCACTTCGATCTCTACCCGGACCTCGCCACCCGGCTGGAGACGGCCGCGCCCAGCGCCTCCACCCTGGTCGCCGCGTCCTGGAACCCGATCGCGGACAACGTCTTCAACGGCAAGGCCGACCTGCGGATCGACGAGAGCGAGAACGACGCCAAGACCGCCTCGGACGCCGCCGACTACCTCGCCAACGGCAACCCCGACACGACCTTCCTGCACTTCGACCAGGTCGACGAGGCCGGGCACAGCTACGGCGGCACCAGCACCCAGTACGCCGCCGCCATCCACTCGGCCGACGCGCTGGTCGGGCAGGTGGTCCAGGCGGTGCGCAGCCGTCCGACCTACGCGGCCGAGGACTGGCTGATCATCGTCACCACCGACCACGGCCACACCGACGCCGGCGGCCACGGCGGGAACAGCGCCGTGGAGCGCCAGACGTTCCAGGTGGTCGACGGGGCCGGCTACGCCGCCGGGTCCACCCGCTTCGACGTCAAGCCGGTGGACGTCGCCCCCACCGTGCTGAAGCACGAGGGTGTCGCCATCGACCCGGCCTGGCAGCTCGACGGCAAGCCCATCGACGAGATCGTCCCGGACGCCTTCGACGCGCTGCGCCCCGCTCTCCAGACCCGGGTGGACGAGACCGGCATCCCCGCCGCCACCAAGGGCTGGACCCACACCCCGCCGTCCGGCTGGAGCATCGACAACTCCCGGATGCCCACCGGCGGCGTCACCGAGTGGCGCGGCTGGGCCTTCGCCACCGACGAGTTCTGGACCGCCTCCCAGCTCGGGCAGTCCCGGGAGACCAACGTCCGCGCGCGCAACGTCTTCGCGGTCGCGGACTCCGACGAGTGGGACGACAAGTCCCACGGCGCCGGGCAGTTCGACTCCACCCTGATCAGCCCCGCGTTCCCGGTCAGCGGCACCCGGGCCACCGTCTCCTTCGCGAACGACTACAAGGTGGACGGCCCGCAGACCGGCGACCTGTACATCGTCTTCGGCTCCGGCGCCCCGCAGCTGGTGAAGTCCTACCGCAGTGACCTCAACAGCTTCGAGAAGATCGCGGTCACCGTCCCGGCCGGGGCCACCACCGCCCAGCTCCAGTTCCGCTACACCGGCACCAACAGCGCGTTCTGGACGGTGGACCAGGTCTCCGTCACCTCCTGACGCACCCCCGAACCGGCCCGCCGCAGGCGGGCCCGGCTCCCCGGCCGGTCAGCCGCCCGACGCGGGGCCGGCCGGGGAGCCGGGCCCGGACCGTTCGGACCGTTCGGGCCGCTCCGCCGTGGCGCACACCCGGCGCAGAAGGGCGTTCAACTGCGCCCGTTCGCCTCTGGTGAGCGAGCGCAGGAGGTCGTCCTGGGCGGCCGCGGCATCGGCGTGCAGCAGGTCGAGTGTTCCGCGTCCGGCGGCGTTCACCATCACCACCTCGTGGCGGCGGTCGATGTGGACGGGGAAGGCCTCGACGAGCCGGGCGGCCAGGAGGGTCTGCACGATCGGCAACGCGTCGGTGAGGGTCAGCCCTATCCGGGCGGCCAGATCGGGCTTCGCGTGCGGCCCGTGTTCGGCGAGCGCCGCGAGCACCGCCAGGTGCGGCCGGCTCATGCCCCGCTCCGCGAGCCGCTCCGTCAGCCGCAGTTCGGCGGCCCGGCCGGCCAGCGGCAACAGGTGGATGGCCTGCTGGAGTGGGCTCGATGAGCCCTTGCGGCCGTCGTACATCTGCGCTCCCTCCGCACCGTGGGCTGCCTTGAGATCGGCCTCGCCAGGGTGTGTGGCCGGTCCGCTGTGCGGGCCGGACCGCCGCCGTGACCGGGGTGCGCCGTGCACGCACCGATCGCGGTGGGCGCACGCAGGAGAGCGGCACCGCCCCATTGGTCTACCCGAGTGTAGACGAATGGGGCGGTGCCGGGCACTGCCCGGACGCCGTTCCGGGCGCCCCGGAGCGAGCGGCGGCTACGGCTGAACGATCGTCTGGACCTGTTCGACGTACTCGTGCAGACCGTAGGCGGAGCCGATGCTCAGGGTGAGCGAGAGGGCGACGACGGCGAGCAGGGCGAGCGCCGTCGTCCGCAGGAGCCGGCCGTGCGGGGGCGCCGGCGGGGGGTCGAGCAGGGCGCTGACCCGCCGGGGGACCGGGCCGGTGTCGATGGCCGGCAGCAGACCGGGGCGCCGGTCGGGGCTGCCGGACGCCAGGGCCGCGCGGGCGACCGCGGCGGCGGCCAGCCGTCGACTCCCCACCGCGGTGGCCGCGGCCTCGTCCGCCCACCGCTCCAGCTGGAACGACGTCGCGGACGCGAGGCCGCGAACGGCCGGGTGTGCGGCCGAGGCCAGCTGCACCAGTCGCGCGAGCAGGTGGTGGCGCCCGGCGAGATGGGCCCGCTCGTGGGCGAGCAGTACGTCGCGCCCGTCGATGTCGAGGGAGCGCAGCATCGCCGAGGTCACCACGATCCGGCCCGAGCGGCCGCCGTGGCCGGGCAGCGCGAAGGCGTCCGCCGACTCCCCGGGGATCACCACGAGTTCGCCGCTGTCCGGATGCGCCTCCACGGTCCGCCAGGTCCGGTCCAGCAGGCGCCGCTGCCGGCGCCACAGCCGCGCCGTCAGGCCGGCCACGACGACCAGGGCGACCGCGCCGGCGACGGCGGCCGGCACGGCTGGTGCGGCCGGGTCGAGCGACGGGCGCGACGGGCCTCCGGTGGACGCGCGCAGTCGGAGCTGGAGCAGTCCGCCGGCGACCAGGCCGCCCCACGCCCACACCGTGCCGGCGGCCAGCGCCACGGCCGACCCCACGAGGGTGAGGGCGGCGGCCCTCGGCGGGAGGAGGCCGGCCAGCCGCCGCGCCGCGGGGACCGCCGCCCAGGGCCAGAGGAGGGCCAGGAGCACCAGGGCGGCCACGAGGACGCTCACTCGCCACCCTCCCCGGCCGTACGCAGCAGGCGGCGCAGGACGACCTCGTCGTCCGGGGAGAGGGCGGAGACGAAGCGCTCCAGGACCAGATCCCGGTGCGGGTCGCGGTGGAGCTCCCGGTGCATCCGACTGGCGGTCAGGCCGGGCGCGTCGTGCACGGGGGAGTACACGAATCCGCGGCCGTCGCGTTCGCGCCTCAGCGTCCCCTTCTCGTACAGGCGGGTGAGGATCGTCGTCACCGTGGTCCTGGCCTGGCGGCGGCCGAGAGCCTCCCGGACCTGACCGGCCGTGAGCGGCCCGGTCGCCGCCCAGAGTACGGCGAGCACGTCGGCCACGAGTTCGCCGTGCGGCCGCCTGGGGTCGCTCCCGTCCGACATCTGGGTCGCTCCGTTCCGGCTGGGCCCGCCACTCGCGCCGTCGGTGGCCGTCCGGACCGGACGACCACCGACGGCGCGAGCACGCAGGCCTCTTTCATTAAGGTATGCCTAAGCTAACTGTAGTGGGCGCCCTCGCCCGGGGCGACGACGGTCCGGCCCGCCTCGCGGTCGCCGTTCGCGACTCGGAGCCGTGTCCGGAGCCGTGCGAGGCCGACCACCGGCGGCGAAGTGGACGACCAGCCCGTCCCGGTCGGTCGCCGTCAGGCGCGGGCGCCCGGCCCACTCTCCTCGGCGGCCGATGGCGCCGGCGCCGGGGAGCGGGCGGACCGGCATGATGGGCGGGTGGACACGGTGACGATCAGCGACGAGGACCGACGGCTTCTCGGACTCTGGGCCGCCGAGTGCGTCGAGCGGGTGCTCCCGCTCTTCGAGGCGAAGGCTCCCGGCGACACCCGCCCTCGCGAGGCGGTCGAGGGCATCCGGGCGTACGTGCGCGAGGGGACCCGGACCGGGCGCCTGCGATCGCTGGCCTGGGCGGCCCACGCGGCCGCACGCGACGTCGACGATCCGGCCGCCACCGCCGCGGCCCGCGCCGCGTGCTACGCGGCGGCCACCCCGTACATCCACCCACTGGCGACCGCGCACCAGTCGAAGCACGTCCTCGGGCCCGCCGTGTACCAGGCGCGTGCTCGTGAACTCGCCTCGGGCGAGGATACCGTGGTCGGTGACGAGGAGCTCCGCTGGGCGATCGAGCACGCCCCGCCGGCGGTTCGGGAGCTCGTGCGGCGGATGCCGGCCCGCAGCCCCGGTCGTAGTCGGCTGGACACGCTCTACCACCGGCTGGACGCGGCCCTGCGAGGCTGATCGCCGGGGCGGCCCGCCGAGGTGGCGCGCCCGCGTCGGGGGAGCTCCGATTCCAGCGCGGCGGGCGGGGTGAGCGGTACCTCACCTGCCGGGCCCGTCGGCCGTCCCGGTCCCGGTCCCGGTCCCGGTCCCGGGCCCGGTCCCGGTCACCGTTACGATCCCGTCCCCGGCCCGCCGGACACGGCGGCCCGCGTCCCGGAGGGTGACCGGTCGCCGATCGGGTCCGAGTCCTCCGGGTGGGCGCGCTCCGGTCGTCCGGGATCGCGCGGGCACCCCGGGCCCGCCGGCAGCGGGCGCAGCGGCCGCACCGCCACCCCCAGCAACCGCTCCCGGGCCACGTAGCCGAAGTGGCGCGAGTCGAGGCTGACCGTCGGGTTGTCGCCCAGGACCAGGAACCTCCCGGGCGGCACGATCGACCCCGGCGGGCAGCCGAGGGCGCCGGCCAGCGCCTCGGGGACGACGTCACCCGGGACGGCCGCGATCCGCTTGATGAGCAGCCCGCCGGTGTGCGGCGCCCCCGCCCGCAGGACCCGAGTGCCGCCGTCCGGACGGACCGGTGGCACGGGCGACGGGCCCGGCCGCGGTCCGAGCACGACGATGTGCCCCCTGGTCAGGCGGTGCGGGCGCCGACGGATGACGAGCACGCGGTCGCCGTCGCGCAGGGCCGGCTCCATGCTGGGACCGGTCACGGTGACGGCGAGGAGGCGCGCGCCCAGGAGGCGTCGGATGAGCCGTGCGGTCACGACACGCTCTCCCGGCCGCTGATGGCCGAGGACGCTCGCGGTGGGCGCGGCGCCGTCGGTGCGTCCGAGGCTCGTGGCGGCGCCGTCGGTGCGTCCGAGGCGCGCGCCGCCGTCGTCCCGGCCGCCCCTGGCGGACCCGGTGGGAGCGGACCGGCCGCCGGAGCGTCCTCGGCGGCCGCGTATCCGTCGGCCTGCAGGTGGAAGAGCCGTGCGTAGGCGCCGTCACGGCGGACGAGTTCCCGGTGCGGGCCGGTCTCGGTGATGCGGCCGTCCGCCAGGACGGCGATGGTGTCCGCGTCCCGCAGGGCGCTGAGGCGGTGCGAGATGAGGAGCCCGGCTCGGCCCGCGCGGTGCCCGCGCAGGCGGTGGTGGACGGTGTGTTCGGCCTCCGGATCCATGCCGGAGCTGGGTTCGTCCAGGATGAGCAGGTCCGCGTCGCCGCGAACCAGCGAGCGGGCCAGGGCCAGCCGTTGCCACTGGCCGCCGGAGAGCACCAGACCGGTGCCGGCGTCCTTCTTGTCCTGCTCGCTGAAGAAGATCCGGCTGAGCAGCGTGTCGTAGCCGTTCGGGAGCCGCGAGAGCCGGTCGTGGACGCCGGCCAGGGTGGCCGCGTGCTCGACGCGGGGGGCGTCCGCGAGCGCCGTGAGGTCGCCGAGGGCGATGTTCTCGCGTGCCGTGAGGTCGTACTCCATGAAGTCCTGGAAGGTCGCCCCGATCCGTCGGCGCAGCTCACGCGGGCAGAGTTCGCGCAGGTCGACGCCGTCCCAGAGGATCTGCCCCCTGGTCGGGTCGTAGAACCGGCACAGCAGCTTCACCAGCGTGGACTTGCCGGCTCCGTTGAGGCCGACGAGGCCGACGGCCTGCCCGGCGGGGATGACGAGGTCGACGCCCCGGAGCACCCAGGGCGCGTGGTCGCCGTAGCGGAACCACACGTCCCGCAGCTCCACCGCGTGGCGCAGCGGCGGCACGGCTCCGGGCCTTGGGGGGACGGGCAGGTCGGTCGGCGCACCGGTGACGGCGAGGAAGTGACGGAACATCAGCATGGCCTGGTGGCCGCGGGCCAGTTCGAGCGCGAGGCTCGCGAGCGCGGCCTGCACGGCGGGCAGGGCGGCGACCAGGATCGTGACGTCCCCGACGGTGACGGCTCCGGAACGGGCCGCCGCCACCGCCCACAGCAGACCGAAGCCGGCCACCACGGCGGAGAGCAGGGCGAGCCCGGCCTGTACGCCGAGTTCCTGTCGGTCGACCCGCTCCCTTGCCGTGTCGGAGGTGCGGCGTTCCGTGAACATCCGCTCGCGCAGGAAGCGGCCGACGCCGAAGAGCCTGATCTCCTTCGCGGCCTGCAGGTTCGTCAGGAGGGCGCTGTAGAAGAGCTCCCTGCGTTCCGCCGGGCCGACCGTCCGGTGCATGGCCGCCCGGCGCCGACTGAGGGCGATCTCCGCGCACAGGACGGGCACTCCGGAGACCAGGACGGCCGCGGCCGTCCAGGGTCCGAGCAGGGCCAGCGTCCCGAGGAACCCAATGAGGGTCACCAGGGCACCGAGCAGTCCGATCCCGCTGCCGGCCGCGTCCATCGGGGCGGAGCAGCCGAACTGCTGGGCCAGCCGCAGCCGGTCCAGGAAGCGGGGATCCTCGAAGCGGCGCAGGCCCACGAACCGGTCGACGGCGGTGTGCAGTTCGAGCTGGGCGCGTAGTCCCACGGCCCGCCGCAGTCGCGCTTGCAGGTACTGGAGCAGGTGCGGGACGACGGCGACGGCGACGCCGCAGCCGACCAGCAGCAGGGCGGGGACGGCGAGACCGCCCGCGCCCGCGACGGTGACGCCCCCGACCCCACCTCCACCTCCACCTCCACCACCGGCCCCGGCCCCGGCTCCGCTGTCGGTCCCGGCGATGAGGCGGTCGAGCACGGTCCGCAGGATCCAGGCCCCGGCCACCGGCACCACCGAAGCGGCGAGCATGAGCAGCAGCCAGGCGGCCAGGCCGACGGGCGAGGCCAGGTGCACCAGGCGGATCGCGGCGGCCAGGACGCGCGGGGCGCCGCTGGTGGCGTCCTGCTCGCCGTCCGGGCTCGGCGCGCTCACAGTGCGGTGGACAGGGCAGAGGGGGCAGAGGGGGCAGAGGAGGTGGACAGGGCAGAGGCGGCGGTGGCAGGGGTGGCCGCGTCCGGCCAGACGTCGGTCCCGGTGACCACGAGGCGCCCGTCCGGTGCTCGCCCCACGCGCGCGCTCACGGGGAAGGCGCGGACGGCGAACGCACTGGTCAGAGGCCCCTCATGGTCCTCCTGCACGGTGCGCACGACGGGAGCCAGCGCCGCGATCATCGGCTCGGCCTCATCGGCGTCCCCCACCACCACGGCGAGGAGGCGGCGGTCCCCGGCCGGGCGCTCCGCCGCGCGCTCGACGAACCCGGGGAGCTTCTGCCGGCAGGGCCGGCAGGTGGGCGAGAAGAACGCGACCAGAGTCCCGTCGGCCAGGTCCTCATCGGTGATCGGGCCGTCGGACGTCTGCGCCTCGAAGGCGCCGACCGCTGCGCCGACCGGCGCGACGGCACCGTCGGGCGCCCCGGCAGGATGGCCGCCGACGTGCGCGAGCCGCTCCGTGTGCTCGCGCAGCCGCCTGACGATCCCGACGGCGAAAAGGAGGTTGAGCAGGGACAGCACGCCGACTCCGGCGAGGCCGAGAGCGAGGAGCGTCACGGTGATTGGTCCTTTCGGGGCAGCGGCCGGAAGAGTCCGACGAGGTCGTCGAGCGTGGTGGCGAGCAGGCCGAGGACGCCGCCCGCCAGCCACGCCGAGACGGCCGCCACGGGGGTGATGGATCCCGGCTCCGCCAGGGCGGTGGCCGCGATGCCCGCAGCCGCCACGGCAAGGAGTCCGGCGTTGCGTACGGCGTGGACGGCGCCGAACGGCACCGACGATCTCCCGAAGCAGCGGCACGGCGTGCCGGTGGGGGAGCGTGACGCGGCGACGGCGAGCAGGGTGAAGGCGCCGAGCAGCGCGGCGGCGAGGGCCAGGCCGGGGAGGACCGTGCCCGGTACCGCGAGGGCCACGACGGTGGCGGCCTCGGCGGCCACCACCAGCGCGGCGACCTGGCGGGCCCGGTCGGCGACGGCCGGTACCAGGGCGCCCACGGACGCGGTGAACTCCGCGAAGTCGCGCCGGTCGCGTGCTTTCCCCTGTACGGACAGGGCGAACACCAGGGACAGGCAGCCCCGGCTGATCAGGATGACGACGTCCACGAGCTGCGGACTCCTCTCGTACCGGACGATCCCTCTGCGGAACGGGCGCGTGTCGAACGGGCCGGCGGGGTTCGGGCGTGTGCGGAGCGGGCCCCGGCCGAACGGGCCGGCGGGGTGCGGTGCCCGCGCACCCCGCCGGAGCGTCGATCGGTCAACCGGCCCGGTCGGCCCGGGCGTTGATCAGCAGCCGCAGCGGAACGCGCCGTACGTGACGGTGCCGTCCGAGCAGGTCGTGATGGTCTGCGTGTAGCGGTGCCCGGAGGAACCGCAGACCGGCGAGGCGCCGGTGTAGCCGCAGATGGTGTCGGTCCAGCAGTTGGTCGCCGCGGCGGCCTCCGCCTTCGGGACGAAGCGGTCGACCAGGGTGTCGGAGAGGTTCTGGAGCCACTGACGCATGACGGTCCAATCTTCGGGTCGGGCTGGGTTTCGGACGGAGCCTTCGTGGGGCTCCGACGGTGCGTGCCGCGGACCGGACGGGCACACCGGTGCAAGCGACAGGGCAAGATTGCGCGACCGTGCTTGCGGAAACCTTGATCGGACCTGGAATCTGCTGGTGGGACGGCATGAGCCGGGCCCGGGCGCCACAGGGTGGGAGACGCGGTGACGATCAGGTTCGCGGTGCTCGGTGAGATCCGGGCGCATCGGGACGGCGGCCCGGTCGAGCTCGGTCCGGCGCGCCAGCGCACCGTGCTCGCGGCCCTGTTGATGGACGTCAACCGCACGGTGCCGGTGGAGGGACTGGCCGACCGGGTGTGGGGCGCCCGGGCGCCGGCACGGCCCGGGCCCGCGCTGTACAGCTACCTGTCCCGGCTCCGGCAGGCGCTGGACGCGGGGGCGGAGGGCGTCCCGGCCGGTACGGTGCCGATCCGGCGGCCGTCCATCGCGCGGCGCCCCGGCGGGTACGCGCTGGTCGCCGACGCGGACGTCGTGGACGTGCCGCACTTCCGCGACCTGGTCGCACGAGCACGGGTGGCGGACGACGACCTCGCCCTCCCCCTGTACGACCGGGCGCTCGGGTTGTGGCGGGGCGAACCCTTCGCCGGGGTCGACACGCCCTGGTTCAACTCCGTGCGGGAGACGCTGTACGAGCAGCGCCACGCCTGCCGACTCGACCGCCACGACCTCCAGTTGCGCCGCGGGCGCCACACCGCGCTGCTGGCCGAGCTGGCCGCCTGCCACGAGGCACGCCCGCTGGACGAGCGCCTGGCCGCCCAGTTCGTCCTGGCGCTCCACCGGAGCGGGCGGACCGCCGACGCCCTGCGCTGCTTCGAGCGGGTCCGCAGGGCGCTCGCGACGGAGGTGGGCGGCGACCCGGGCCACGACCTGCGCCGGTTGCACGGGCAGATCCTTGCCGGAGATCCGGCGATCGGCGCGCCCGACAGCGCTCCTTCGAGGTCGGCGACCGCCGGGGCCCCGGAGTCCCGCGGCCCGGTCGCGAGCGCCGGCGCACCCACCGCGAGCGGCGCTCCGGGCCGTCCGTCGGAGGGCGCAGCCGCCCCGAGTGGTGACGCCTCGGGGGAGGGCGCCGCCGCCCCGATCGGCGACGCGGGCGAGCGCGCCGTGACGGTCGACCGGCCCGCCATCCGGCCGGGGGCCCTGCGGGAGGCCGTCGTCCCGCGTCAACTACCCCCCACCGCAGCGTGGTTCACCGGACGAGGAGAAGAACTCGCGGTACTCGACCGGGCCCTGGCGCCGGGCGCGCGGGCCGGTGGTCCGATCGCGGTGTGCGCGGTCGGCGGCGCCGGCGGGGTCGGAAAGACCTCGCTGGCCCTGCACTGGGCCCATCGCAACGCGCACCGGTTCCCGCAGGGGCAGCTCTACCTGGATCTTCGCGGCTTCGCCCCGGCCGGCGGGCCGCTGGCGCCGTCCGCCGCGCTCCGGCTGCTCGTCGGCGCGCTCGGCGTGGATCCGGGATCGGCGCCGGCTGACCAGCAGGCGCTGACCGGGCTCTACCGGACTCTGCTCGCGGACCGGCGGGTGCTGATCGTGCTGGACGACGCCGCGGACGCCGAGCAGGTGGCGGCGCTGCTGCCGGGCGGCGCCGGATCCGCCGTCCTGGTGACCAGCCGCCGGTGGCTGACCGGGCTCGCCGTCACCCATGGGGCGCACCTCCTGTCTCTGGAGGAGTTCACCCCCACCGAGTCCCGGGATCTGCTCCGCCGCCATCTGGGGGAGGAAAGGCTCCGCACCAACCCCGAGTGGGTGGCCGCCGTGCTGGAGCACTGCGCGGGCCTGCCACTGGCGATCGGCGTCGCGGGCGCCCGCGCGCGAACCGGGGCCGGGCTGCCCCTGTCGGCGCTGGCGGGGGAACTCCGCGACGAGTCGGCCCGGTTGGACGCGCTGGCCGCGGGTGGCCCGTCGGCCGACGTACGGACCGCCTGTCAGACCTCGTACCGGTCCCTCACCGAGCGGGGCGCCGAGGTCTTCCGGTTCCTCGGGGCGGCGCCCGCCCCGGAGATCGGGCTCGCCGCCGCCGCGAGCCTGCTCGGCCGCCCGCCGGCGGCGACCCGGGCAGCCCTGCGCGAGTTGGAGGCACTGCACCTGGTACGGCAGCACGCACCGGGGCGGTACCGCATGAACGAGCTGATCCGCCTGTACGCGGCCGAGTGCCCGGACGAGGAGGGGCGCTCCGGGCGGGCACTGCGGCGGGTGCTGGACTTCTACCTGCGGACGGCCCACGCCGGCCACCGGTTGCTCCACCCGCACCGGCCTCACCTGGCGGAGCTCGGACCGCCGCCGGCCGGTGTGGCCCCGCAGCCGTTGGCCGACCGGAGCGCCGCCAGGTCGTGGTTCCGGGCCGAGCACGCCTGCCTGCTCGCCGCCCGGCAGTTGGCCGACCAGCGGTGCTGGGACTCCCTCGCCTCGCAGCTGTCCAGCGTGCTGGACGTGTCCGGGCTGTGGCAGGACGAATTCCACGACCGGGCGGCCGCGCCCGACACCGGTCCGGCTGCGGCCGGACGGCTCGGCGGCGGCGGAGCCGCGCACGCCCGGGCACACCACCGTGGCCCGACCAAGCCCCGGGCCCGGCCCGGCGATCGGCGGACCGGTGTTCAGCACGGCCGCCCGGGCCGTGTCCCGGCGCAGGAACCCGCCGGGGCCGCCGGGGCCGCCGTGTTCAACGGGCCCGCCGGATTCACCGGGGAGGAGCGCGCCCACGACCTCGCCGCGGGCGCGCGGGCGCCGCGGCCGCGCGCCGCCCCGGGCCGCCTCTGGCCGTGTCTCGCCTGAGCCCGCCGGCTCCGCCACGCGACCAGCCCGGTGTCCTGACCCCCGGCCGTCCCCGGCCGTCCCCTGTGCAGGCCGGTGTGCGGGTCGACCGACGCGCTGACGGGCGGCCAGGTCGGACGGAGCGGCCCCCGGTCGGGCCCCGGCCGGGGCCTCGGCCCCCGGCGGTTGGAAACCCGCATCCGGGGCAGAAGCCGATGGAGGGGGGCTGAGGTCAGGGAGCGCGACATGATCGTTCTGGGTGTGATCCTTCTCGTGATCGGCATCATCACCGGTCTCGGCTTTCTCTGGTCGATCGGCGCGGTGCTGGTCGTCGTCGGCCTGATCCTCTGGATCCTCGGCGCGGTCGGCCACGAGGTCGGCGGGCGCCGCCACTACTGGTGAACCGGATTCGGACCGGTGGGCCGAGCGCCGACGTCCCCGGTGCAGAAGCCTTCAGTGCCGACGCCCCCGGTGCGGATGCCCCGACTGCCGAGGCCCCGACTGCCGGTGCCGCGAGCGGCGCCGGCCGCCGGTCGTCGGGACCGGATTCGGCAGCGCGGCGATCGGTCGCCGAGACGGGAGGGTCCCGCCCCCGGACCGGATCCTGCCGCCGGGCTGCGCCGCGAAGGCGCCGCCCGAAAGGAGCACCGCGGTGGCGGCCGGACGGGGTGAGCACCGGGCGGGCCGGCTCGGCAGGAGGGGCAGGCAGGCCCGGGCCCTGCTGGTGGACGTGGTCCGCGAGGGCCGGGACCTCGAACTGCTGCACCGGTCGATGGCGTTCGCCGGCCTGTTCTTCGTCACCCTCGTTCCGCTCCTGATCGTCATCGCGGCGGCGCTGCCCGCGCGCGGGAGCGGAATCGCGGACTGGATCACGGACGGGCTGGGAGTGTCCGGCAGGTCGGCCGGCGCCGTGGGCGAGCTGTTCGCCTCCCGCCACGACGTGCTGAGCACCGTCACCGCGCTGGGCCTGGCGGGCCTCGCCGCGTTCGGCCTCTCGCTGATGGCGGCGGTCCAGAAGGCGTACGAGATGATCTGGCACCTGCCCCCGGGTGCCTGGCACAGCCTCTGGCGCCAGGCGGTCGGTCTGGCGGGACTGATCGCCCTGATCCTGCTGAGCACCTGGCGAGGGTCGCCCTGGCTGGGGGTGACGGCCTCGGCCACGCCTCGCGTCCTGCTGGGCGTCTGCTGCGGCGTGCTCTACTTCAGCTGGCTGCCGCACCTACTGCTGGCGGCGCGTGTGCCCTGGGTCCGGCTGCTGCCCGGCGCGCTGGCGACGGTGGCCGCCTTCGCCGGCCTCCGGCTGTTCTCGGAGCTGGTGTTCGCGCCGCTGATCGTGTCCAACGCGGTCTCCTACGGGGCGGTCGGCACCGTCGTGGTGGTGCAGTCCTGGCTGATCGGCGTCGGTTACACCGTCTACGCGGGCGCACTGGTCGGCCGGCTTCTGGTGGCGGGGCCCCGGCCGGGGCCGCCGGAGGAGCCCTGACGGGAGGAGCGCACGACCGGATCCCGGCGGGCCCAGGCCCAGGCCACGGCCCAGGTACGGGCCGGACCAGGTCGACCCCGTGGGAGGCGGATTTCCGGGTAGACGGCCCTTCGGCAGACACGGGACCGGCTTGGGGAGGCAGCACATGGGCAGCAGGAGCACGACGGGTGCGGACGCGGCGCACGCGGTGGCGCGCGGTGCGGAGGTGGTGCGTGAACGAGCCGTCGAGGTCGCCCACGGGGCCCGGCAGGCCGTCGACCCCGCGGTCGCGGTGGCGGCGACGGCCGCCGACCGCACACGGCAGGCCGCCCACCGCGCCGTCGACGTCGCCACCGACCTGGCGGGGAGGGCCGAGGAGGTCGTCGCCGGGGCAGCCGACTCGGGCGTTCGGCGGGTACGGGACACGGCGGCGACCGTGATCCCGCATCGCCGCCGTCGGCGCGGGGCCGTCGGCGGCAGGGTCGTTGCGGTGGTGGCGGCGGCCGCCGTGATCGGGGCGCTGGTGTGGTTCCGCCGAAGCGCCCGTGAGGACATTCCGCCGCAGGGTTGTGAGCTGCAGGACTGCGAGGAGGAGGCCGGGTCGTTGCTCTGACACCCCGCGGCGGCCCCCGCCCAGGGGGCGCACCGGGGCGCACCGGGCCCTCGGCACCTCTGGAGTCCTCGGCCCCGTCGCGGGGCCGGGGACGTTCCCGGTGGGTCCGGCGCTTCCACCGCTTCGGCGGCCCGCACGTCGGACACGGGCCGCCGTACGCCGTGCACCTTCGACACCCGCGCAGGCGTGTCCGAACCAGCGGACACGATCGCCCGTAGGACGGATACCCTCCGCTCATGCATCGTCACGATCTGGTCGTCATCGGCGCCGGTACGGGAAACGCGCTCATCGACGACCGCTTCGCTCATCTGGACGTCGCGGTGATCTCCGAGGGCCCCTTCGGCGGGACGTGCCTGAACGCGGGCTGCATCCCCAGCAAGATGCTCGTGGCGACCGCCGACGTGGCCGACGCCGTCTGCGAGGCGGGCCGGCACGACGTGGACGCCGTCCTCCGGCGGGTGCGCTGGTCCGACGTCCAGCGGCGGATCTTCGGCCGGCTCGACGCCGACTCCCGGCAGGGCGAGGAGGGGCGCCGGGCCTCCCCGTTCGTGACCGTCCACCGGGGGCGGGCCCGCTTCACCGGCGAACGGCGGTTGCGCGTCGAGACCGCGGACGGCCCGGTGGAGGTCGAGGCCGACCGGATCGTCGTCGCGGCGGGCGGCCGGCCGACCGTCCCACCGGTCGTCGCCGAATCCGGTCTGCCCTACGAGACCTCCGACACCGTCATGCGGATCGCGGCGCCCCCCGAGCGGCTGCTGGTCCTCGGCGGCGGCTACATCGCGGCCGAACTCGCCCACGTCTTCCACGCCGTGGGCAGTCGGATCACGATCGTCGAACAGCACGAGCGACTGCTCGCCCAGCAGGACGAAGCGGTCTCCGCCGCGTACACCGACCTCGTCCGCTCCCGCTACGACCTGCGGCTGGGCCGCGCGGCGACGCGGCTGGAGGGCGTCCCGGGTGCGCTGCGCCTGGTGTTGGACGACGGCGCGGTGGTGGAGGGCGACACCCTGCTGGTCGCGGTCGGCCGTCGGCCCAACACCGACCGCCTCGACCTGGCGAAGGCCGGCATCGCCCACGACGAGGACGGACCGATCCGGGTGGACGAGCAGCTGCGCACCAGCGCGGACGGCGTCTGGGCGATCGGCGACGTGTCGACCGGCGTGCCGCTCAAGCACGTCGCCAACCGGGAGGCCGAGGTGGTCGCCCACAATCTGCTGCACCCCGAGGCGCCGCGCACGATGTCGTACGACGCGGTGCCCTCCGCGGTCTTCACCCGGCCGCAGATCGCCCAGGTCGGCCTCACCGAGCAGGATGCCCGCGACCAGGGGCTGGACTACGCCGTGGCCGTCCACCGCTACGAGGACGTGGCGTACGGCTGGGCGATCGAGGACACCCGGGGCTTCTGCAAGATCCTCGCGGAGCGGTCCACGGGACGGCTGCTCGGCGCCCATCTGTTCGGACCGCAGGCCGCCACCCTCGTCCAACCCCTGGTCCTCGCGATGGCCACCGGGATGACCGCCCGTGAGGTCGCGGAGGTGCCCCTGTGGATCCACCCCGCACTGACGGAGGTGGTCGAGAACGCCCTGCTCGCACTCGACACGGGACGGCCGTGACCGGCCCGGCCCGACCGAGGGCGGCGTCGGTCACCCGCCCGGCCGCCGCTCACGCCGGCGGCGACCTCCAGGTCTTCGGTGCCCACACCGCGCTGCGCGAGCGCGGACTGCGCACTCCGGAGGACATCAGCGTGGTCGGCTTCGACGACGTACCCGTCGCCCGGTGGAGCAATCCCACCCTCACCACCGCCCGCCGGCCCCTCCAGGAGACGGCCGCGATGGCCGCCCGGACGCTGCTGCGGGTGATCGACGGCGGGGAGGCCGACCTCCCCCGGGTCGAGTTGGCCACCCGCCTCCAGAACCGCGAGAGCACCGCGCGGCCGCCGACGGGCTGAGCGCGCGGCCCCGCACCGGCGCTGCATCGGCCCCGCACCGGCGCTGCATCGGCGCCGCACCGGCCGGGATCCTCCGACGCCGCGCGGCGGGGCGGTCGGCGGGCCTACCGGCCCCGGATCCCGTACAGCCGCTGGACGTGGTCGAGATACCGCTCGGGGGCCGGGAAGGGCCGGTCGTGCGCGCCGGTGCGGTGCAGCTCGACCCGTCCGTCGGTGTGCAGGCGCAGCGTGGTGGTCGCCGCGCGGGGCTCCTCGGCGGGCCCGTCGGCCGCCGCCGGGGCGTGGTCCAGGGCCAGGACGGGCGTTGCGGGCGCGAACATCGCCACGGCCTGCGCCGCGGTGGCGGCCGGCGGGTGACCGGTGCGGTTGGCACTGCTCACGTACAGGACCGGGAAGGCGTCGAGGACGGGCAGCAGGGGCTCCCACCGGGCGCCGAACAGCAGGGCCCAGCCGTCCCGGCTCGCCGGTGCCAGCCAGTCGGGCCGATTCGCGTCCACGCGCAGGGGCACCAGCAGGGTCACCCGTTCCTCGGCCAGCAGCCGGCGTGCCAGGGCCGTCAGGCTGGTGTCGAGGTCGAGGGCGTCGTCGAGCGCCGTGAGGGTGTCGCGGTGGTGGGCCCACAGGGCGACGGCCTGACCGGCGGGCCGGCCCTTCGCGGTGTTGACCGCCCGCGGGACGGTCGCGGCGACGGTGTGGGTCAGGGGCGCCGGGTTGGGCAGCACCACGGCGCCCCCGCCCCGCAGGGTGCGCCGGGCGCCGTCGGGGTCGACGGTGCCGGGAGCGGGGTTCATCGGGAGCCTTCCGTCGTCGCGGCGCGCAGGCCGTCGAGGTCGCCGGCGAACACACGGTCGTCGACGACCGCCCGGCCCGAGCGGTAGTCCTGCTGCTTGACCCAGCCCATCGCCGCCCGTGCCTGCGCGCGGTCGAGCCGGTGGCCGAGGCGGGCGGCCGCCGCCGTCACCACCCGGGCGCCGGCCGGCTGGGTGAGCGGCACCTCCGGCTCGATCCCCAGCACCTCCCGGGGACCGTAGGGCTGGAACAGCCCGGGTCGGACGAACGGCGTGCCCGTGGAGATCGTACCGACGCCGGTGCCCACGATCGGCGTCGTCACGCTCAACGGCACCCCGCACGCCGGCCCGGACGGCCTCCAGGGTGTTGGCCAGCCCCAGGCCCAGGTCGTTGTGCGCGCGGGAGGCCAGGACCACCTCCTCGCCGGCATCGCCCCGTACCCGGGCGAACATCGCCCCGGCCTCCGCGGGGAGCTGGTCGCCGACGGAGTCCGCCAGGATCACGGTTCCCGCACCGGCCTCGGTCGCCGCGCCGGCGTGGGCGGCCATCAGGCCCTGATCCGCGCGGGAGGCGTCGGCGAGGCACACGTCCACCGCCACCGCGTCGTCCAGCCCCCGGGCGTCCTCGACGAGCGCGACCCCCGTCTCCAGCGCCTCACGGTCGGTCCGGTGGGTCATCACCGCCGCCATCGCCCCTCGTGACGTCCCGTCAGCAGGGTGTTCCGGCCGCCGTGGCCGCTCCCTCGGTGGTCGGCTCGGGAAGTCCTTCGGGGGTTGAGTCCGGAGCCGGGGTTGGCACGGGGTTGGCCGGATGTCGGGGATGGCGAGTTGAGGCTGCGGGTGCAGACCAGCGCTTCCTCGGGGCCGCCGGCGAAGCTGACCGTGGGGGGATGGTGCTTCGTACCCGTGGTTACCGGCGAGGTGGAGGGTGAAGCCCCGGGGGCCGGCGGGGGTTCCCGCTTTCGTCGAGGTCTGGGAACCCCCTTGCTCGCGGCGATAGGTGCTCGCAGGCGGAGCGGCATCAGCTTTCAGGCCGCGCCTGCTCCGGTGGGACGGTCGCGCAGAGGGCGTGAAGGTCGTCGAAGGCTTGGAGGAGATGTGCGTCCAAGCTCCGTGAGGGGTCGTCGATCCAGGCTTGGGCGGCGTGGTGGAAGGTGGCCCAGCCGGTTTGTGCGGCCAGGCCGGCCAGCCGGTCAGGGACATCGCGCTGACGGAGGGCTTCCGCCAGGGCTTCGGTGAGGGCCGCTGCCTTGGCCAGGTCGCGTTCGCGCAGGGCTGGGGTTTCGGCAATGACCGCCAGCCGTGGCTCGGAGAACGGGCGGTTGTCCTCAAGGATTCGTCCGGCCTTCCGGAAGGCGCACAGCAGAATGCCGAGTGGCTGAAGGCCATCGGGGGCGTCGGCGACCTCCTGGATCAGCGCGAGGCGCAGGTCGGCCTCGCCGTCGAAGAGGACCTCGCGCTTGTCCGGGAAGTGCCGGAAGAACGTGCGCTCGTTGACGCCGGCCCGGGCGGCGATCTCAGCGGTGGTGGTCTGATCGAACCCGCGCTCGCGGTACAGCTCCAGAGCCGCCTGCCGAAGGCGGTGGCGCGCTTCTGTTCCGCTTCGTGGCATCTCTCGAGGATACCGCATACGCCAGTGACTGACACTGCTTGACGCCAGTGACTGGCGCTACGTAAAGTCAGCGACTGGCACTACGTAGCGCCAGCGACTGGCACTACGCACCGCCAGCGGCTGTCGTCAACGGCGAGCTTTCGGTCCGACCGCCGTGGCGGCGATCAAGGTCTCCGCCCTCGAAGGCAGGCCATTCCCGCCTCACCCGCATCGGCCCCGGTGCACACACCCACAGAGAGAGCGTTCCATGCATATCTTCGTCACTGGTGGTTCTGGCCAGACCGGCCCTGCCGTGGTCGCCGAGCTCGTCGCGGCCGGCCACGACGTCACTGCTCTGGCGCGCTCGGATGCCGCCGCCGCCCGACTGGAGTCGCTGGGCGCCGCGCCGCACCGCGGCTCCCTGGACGACCACGACAGCCTGCGCCGTGGTGCCGAAGCCGCCGACGGCGTCCTGCACATGGCCTACGGCGGGGACTTCTCCGACCTCGACGACATGATGAGGCGCGACCGGAGCGCTATCGAGGCCCTCGGCCGGCCGTTGGAACTCTCGGGCAAGCCGCTCGTCGTCACCTCGGGCACGCTGGTCATGCCCGCCGGCCGGGAGACCACCGAGCAGGACGAACCCGACGCGGCCGGGATCGCCGCCTTCCGCATCGCGGGTGAGCGAGCATGTCTGGACTTCGCCGCCCGGGGAGTACGAGCGAGCGTGATCCGGCTCGCTCCCACCGTCCACGGTCCCGAAGACCACGGCTTCATCCCCATGCTCATCGCCACCGCACGAAAGACCGGCGTCTCGGCCTATGTCGGCGACGGCGCCAACCGGTGGCCCGCCGTGCACCGGCTCGACGCCGCGGTCCTGTTCCGCCTGGCCCTGGAGCAGGCCCCCGCGGGCAGCGTGCTGCACGGTGTCGCCGAAAGCGGCGTCACCATGAGGAGCATCGCGCGGACCATCGCCCGGGGCCTGGACCTACCGACCGTCTCGCTGACCCCCGACGAGGCCGCCGGGCACTACGCCAGCCCGTTCATGGCCAGGGTCTACGGCTTCGACGCGCCCGTCTCCAGTGCTCACACACAGGATCTGCTCGGCTGGTCTCCCACCCATCCGACACTTCTCGATGACCTGGAGCACGGCGACTACTTGGCCGTGCCGGCCTCCTGACCCCCTCGCGCCCATCCGAACTCCCGTCGTCGGTGTCCTCGGGGGCGTCCGGGTCGTGCAGAGACCGCAGCCCTGGCGGGGACCGACGCTCTGTCCGTCAGCCAGTTCGCCGTCGGCACAGGCGAACCGCCGCGGTGACGGAAGCCCCGGCCCGCGAGCCGGGGACAGGAGCTGCGGGTGGTCAGCTTCTGGGCGCGGAAGGGGACTTGCTCGACTCCGGCAAGGTCGGCATGCGTCCATCCCGCCCGGTCGTCGTGGCGGGGGGTGCCGCAGACCCCCGCAGCTGAAATCCATCCCGAGTTGAAGCGGGATGCGATCGCGCTCGTCCGGTCCTCGCCGCCAGTGGAAGTTCACCACCTCCGCCCTGGACGATCTGCCGGCCCGGCTCGACCGACACACGCTCACCGACCGACACCAGGAATCCTCCGCTGCCCCGGCCGCCTGATCAACCCCCGACGGACTTCAGGAGCCGACCACTCGCTCCCGTGGTCGCTCCAAGTACGCGGGGCGCGCCCCGTCCGTGGGGCCCGGAAGCGGCGGACGGCACCGGAGGACCCGGAGGCCGGGTGACACCGGGAGGACCGGAGGCCCGGAGGCACCCCAGCGCCGGGCGGCCCGGGCCCGACCGGGTGCCCGGACCGCCCGACGGTGCCGACGTCAGCCGGTCGGCACCACGACGACCGGGCACTCGGCGTGCTGGACGACCGCCTGACTCGTCGAACCCAGACGGCCCAGCGGGCCGTGCGGCTCGCCGTGGCGACCCACCACGAGCAGCTGGTGCTCCCGCGACGCGGCCACCAGCTCCTTGGCCGTCGAGGCCCGCACCGACCGCTCCCGGACGACGGTCCCGGGGAAGCGCTCGCGCCGGTCGGCGAGCACCTCGGCGAGCAGCCGGTCGTGCTCGGCGGCGATGTGCCCCTCCTCGTAGACCGGCGGCAGCTCGTGACCCGCGCCGCTGATCAGCGGATAGGCCCAGGTGTGCAGGGCGAGCAGCGGCAGGTTGCGCCGCTGGGCCGACTCCAGCGCGAATTCGAGGACCGGATCGTCGTGGCCGTCACCCCGGATCCCGACCACCACACCACCCCGGCCGGGACCGTCCGCGTCCGGACGCACCACGACGACCGGGCAGGCGGCGTAGGCGGCGGCGTGAAGCGTGGTCGAGCCCAGCAGGAGCCGGGCGAAGCCGCCGGACCCTCGCGCACCGACGGTCAGGAGCTCCGCCCGCTCCGAAGCCGCCGTGAGGGCGTCGCGGGCGCCGCCGTCGACGAGCTCGGTGTCGACCGTCAGACCCGGCCGGCGTCCGAGAGCGTGGTCGCGCGCCGAGACGAGCAGCAGCTCACCGGCCTCCCGGGTGACGCGGACCTCCTGACCGGCGGGCGCCCGCGACGTCTCACCGAACCAGGCGTGCACCAGGCGCAGGGGCCGGTGGCGCTCCCACGCCTCGTCGGCGGCCCAGTCGAGCGCGTGACGGCTTGATTCCGACGAGTCCACGCCTACGACCAGGGGGTCATTCATCGCGGACTCCTTCGGATCCCGGGGACGGTCTCGCTGTGCGGCCGGCCCCGAACGCGGCTGTGAGTCCAGGCTATGTCGCTCCACGGGTCGCAGCAGCTCCGTTGGGCCGGTCGGGCAGCCCGTCGGGGTGGGCGGCGGACCGGCCGCGCGGGATCGGTCCTCGGCCGGCGGACCTGGCGGAGGATCAGGTCCGCCACTGCTCGGACCGCTCGGACGGCTCGGGCCCTTCGGGTGGCTGGACGGCCTGGAGGCGGTCCGCCGTCGCGGCTATGGCGGCGGCCAGGGAGAGCAGTGCCCGGTACTCGCCTTCGTCATCGCGCTCGGCGAGCCTGGAGGCGTCCTGCTCCCGTACGTCCGGCCGCTTCGGGTCGGCCGGTTCGCGCGGCTCTCAGCTGCCGCTGGAGCATCCGGCGGCGGCCGCGGCGGGTTCGGTGCCCTGCTCGCTCTCGGTGCAGCTCGCCCGCCTGTCCTCGCTGCTCGAAGCCCCGGCCGCGATCGCCGAGGGCGCCCGATGACCGGGGCGGCTCCGCTGGGCCGCCGCATCGCCGTCGAGGTCCTCGGCACGGGCGCGCTGGTCGCCCCCTGCTTCGGCAGCCCTGTCCCGGCGGCCGAGGACGTCGCCGTCCCGGAGCGTGACCAGCACCTCGCCGTCGCTGCCCGCCGAACCTCTCCCTCCCTCGATCCGCCCCTGACCAGGAAGAGCCCGCCGTGAGCACCCCCGCCGTCCCGTCCGTCCCGTCCGCCCCGTCCGTGCTGTTCGTCTGCGTCCACAACGCGGGCCGCTCGCAGATGGCCGCCGCCTTCCTCGTCCACCTCGGCCAGGACCGCGTGCTGGTCCGCTCGGCGGGCTCCGCCCCGGCGGGTGCGGTGAACCCGGCCGTCGTCGAGGCGATGCGCGAGGTGGGGATCGACATCTCCGCCGAGACTCCCGAGGTGCTGACCGTCGAGGCCGTTCAGGGCTCCGACGTGGTGATCACCATGGGCTGCGGCGACGCCTGCCCGTACCTCCCCGGCAAGCGGTACCTGGACTGGAGCCTGGCGGATCCGGCGGGGCAGGGCGTGGACGTGGTCCGGCCGATCCGGGACGAGATCGAGCGGCGCGTACGCGGCCTGCTCGCCGACCTCGCCGTCGAGGTCACGGTGTGAACCCCGGCGCGACGTCCTCCTCGTCGAGCGGCGCGGCGCAGTCCCTACCCGAGCTGAGGCGGCCTGCGCCGACCCGGCCTGCGGCGCCGACCGGTCGGCGCCCGGCTCGCCCGGAGGCGGAGGGACCGGGTGGCGGAGGGCCGGGGGCGGCCGCGGTGGGTCAGCCGCGCCCGAACAGCTTGCGGAAGCTGAATCCGCCGGACCGCTCGCTCGTGCGGCAGTCGCACCGGTCGGCCCGGGGCACTCCGGCCAGGACCTGGTCGACGTGCAGGCCGCAGCCGGCATGGGTGATCTTCTTGCAGGTGCGGCACGTGGCGCGTCGGCACACGGTGCACCTCCTCTCCGGGGTGTCTCGTCGGGGGCTCGCGGTAGGCCCACGCCCAGGATACCCCGCCGGGTATTTTTCCGGCCGTCGGTCAGGGTGAGGGAAGGCTCACGGTGACGGTGGTGCCCCCGCCGGGGCGGTCGGCCAGCGCGGCCGTGCCGCCGTGGGCGGTGACGACGGCCTCGACGATCGCGAGGCCGAGGCCGGTGCCGCCGCTGGTCCGCGATCGCGAGCTGTCGCCGCGGACGAAGCGTCCGAAGACGTGCGGTGCGAGTTCGGGCGGGATCCCGGGGCCGTCGTCGGAGACGGTGATGGTCCGCTCCTCGATCCGCACGGTGACGGTGCTGCCGACGGGGGTGTGGCGGTGGGCGTTGGAGAGCAGGTTCGCGATCACCTGGCGCAGCCGGTCCTCGTCGCCGGTCACCACCACGGGCTCCGGCGGCAGTTCAAGGCGCCAGTGGTGGCCGGGTGCTGCGGCCCGGGCGTCGTGGGTGCAGTCGAGGGCGATGCGGGTGAGGTCGACCGCTTCGCGGGCGAGTGGCCGTCCGGCGTCCAGGCGGGCGAGCAGCAGCAGGTCCTCCACGATGGCTCCCATCCGGACGGATTCGGCGTCGATGCGCCGCAGGGAGTGGTGCACCTCGGCCGGGGTCCCGGCGGGGTGGCGCAGCGCGAGTTCCGCGTGGCCCCGGATCGTGGCGAGTGGGGTGCGCAGTTCGTGCCCGGCGTCCGCGGCGAAGGCCCGCAGCCGGCTCTCGGAGGCATGGCGCCGGGAGAGGGAGTCCTCCAGGTGGCCGAGCATCCGGTTGAGGGCGAGGGCGACCCGGCCGGTCTCGGTGCGCGGGTCGGCGTCGGGCACCCGGTCGGTCAGCACCACCTCGCCCTCCGCCAGTGGGAGCGCGCTGATCCGCTCCGCGGTGTCGGCGATACGGTTCATCGGCCGCAGCGAGACCCGGACCCACAGCGCGCCGGCCACCCCGGTGACGCCCAGGGCGATCGCGAAGGAGACCAGCTCCAGGGCGACGGTCCTGTGCTCGGTCTCGTGCACCTGGTGCAGGGGCAGGCCGGTGACCAGGACGTCGCCGTCCTGCCCGGCGACCGCTCGTACCCGGTAGGGGCCCAGGTCGGACAGGCGTAGCGACCCGGGTGCTCCACCCACCGGGAGCCGGGCCAGGCTCTGCCGGTCCCGGTCGGTGAGCGTGACGCCGTCGTCGGTGTCCGCCGGGGCGGTGCCGTTGGCGACGGCCTCGTCGTCGGCGTCGCCGTCCACCACGCCCGCGTTCGTGACCCGGCCGTTCACCAGCCGGGCCCCGAACGTGCCGGGGCTCTGGGCGCGGGTGTCGCTGCGAGCCCCCGAGGCGGAGCCGCCGTGCTCCAGACTGGCGGCGTACCGCCCGCCGGCGTCGTTCAGGCGCTGGTCGAGCTGGCCCACCAGGTAGTGCTCCAGTGCCGTGGTGACGGCCAGGCCGACGCCGGCGAAGGTGATCACCAACAGTGCCAGCAGGCCCGCGACCAGGCGGCTGCGGATGGTGCGCGGCACGAGCCGGCCCAGAGCTCGGCGCGGGCCCGACAGTCCGGTGCTCACGAGACGGGTGCCTTGATCAGGTAACCCGCGCCCCGGACGGTGTGGATCATCGCCGGCCGGCCCGCGTCGATCTTCTTGCGCAGGTAGCTGATGTAGAGCTCGACCACGTGAGCCTGGCCGCCGAAGTCGTAGGACCACACGGCGTCCAGGATCTGGGCCTTGCTCAGCACCTGCCGCGGATGCTGCATCAGATGGCGCAGCAGCAGGAACTCGGTGGGGGAGAGTTCGACCGGGACGCCGCCGCGCAGCACCTCCCTCGACTGCTCCACCAGCACCAGATCGCCCAGGACGAAGGCCCCCTCCGGCACGCTCGCGGCTCCGGCGCCCGGCCCCTGGGCGCGCCGCAGCAGCCGGCGGAGCCTGACCACCACCTCCTGAAGGCTGAACGGCTTGGTGACGTAGTCGTCGCCCCCGGCGTCGATGCCCGCGATCCGGTCCTCGACGGCGTCGCGGGCGGTCAGGAACAGCACCCGTACCTGGGGCTGCTCGGCGTGGATACGCTCCAGCACCGCCATGCCGTCCAGGCCGGGGAGCATCATGTCCAGCACGACGGCGTCCGGCTCCCAGCGCCGGCACTCCAGCACCGCCGCCTCACCGGAGCCGACCCCGAGCGACTCCCACCCCTCGTAGCGCAGCGCGGCGCACAGCACCTCGACCAGATCGGGTTCGTCGTCCACGACCAGGACACGCGGGGTGGGCGGCGGCATGGCATCCAATCCGGTCGGCGGTCCCGGCCGGAGGGGTCGCTCCGGCCGCTCTGCAGGCCATTGTGCCCTGCCCCGGTGAGAATCCACTGAGACCACGAACGGTCGATCATGCCTCTGACCTGCAGAGACGGTTGATCGACCGGCTTCCGACGGCAGAACTCAGAAGGAACTGAGAGGTCCGGATGCCAGGGTGAGGCAGCCGCCCGGTCCTGGCCGAGGTCCACGTCGCCGTACTCCGGCGCAGGAGGCACGGCGTCGCGCAGGAAGGAACAGTCCATGGGTACCGCAGTCCGGCGTACCGCCCGTACGACTCCGGGCGGTCGCCGACCGCCGGCCGTCCACACCCGGCACCAGGGCGCACCACGACGGCCGCTCCTCCCCCCGTGGCTGCTCGCGCGGCTCGTCCCGCCGGCCGTCGCCGCAGGTGCGGCCGCCGTCCTGGTGCTCTGGTGGCAGGACACCTACGCGGTGACCGGCGCCGACCAGTGGCTCACCGGCGCGGGGCGGATCACCGGCCTGCTCGCCGGGTACACCGCGCCCGTCCTGCTCCTGCTGATGGCCCGGATACCCGCCCTGGAGCGCGACGTCGGCGCGGACCGGCTGGCCCGCTGGCACGCGGTCGGCGGACGCTACCTGGTCGGCCTGATCACCGTCCACGTGCTGACCGTCATCTGGGGCTACGCGCTCACCGCGCACCGGGCCGTGGTCGGCGAAGGCGTGCAGATGGTGCTCCACTACCCGGACATGCTCAAGGCCACGGCGGCCACCCTGCTCATTCTCGGCACCGGCGCCGTCTCCGCCCGGGCCGCCCGCCGCAGACTCGGCTACGAGACCTGGTACTACCTGCACCTGGCGACCTACCTCGCCGTCGCGCTCGGCTTCGCCCACCAGCTCACCAACGGCGCCGATCTCGGCCGGGGCGTCGGCCGCGCGGCCTGGTACGTGCTCTACCTCGGCACCATCGCGCTGCTGGGGTGGTACCGCCTGGTCGTGCCCTTCCTGCGCGACCGGCGCCACCGGTTGCGCGTGGTGGAGGTCCGTCCCGAGGGGCCGGGGGTGGTCTCCGTCCACCTGACCGGCGAGCGGTTGGCCGAACTGCGCGCCGAGCCGGGCCAGTTCTTCCGGCTCCAGTTCCTGGCGCCCGGCCTGCGCTGGGCCGCCAACCCCTACTCGCTCTCCGCGCCGCCCACGGACCGGTTCCTGCGCTTCACCGTCAAGGACCTCGGCGGCCACAGCGCCGCCCTCGCGGGCCTGCGCCCCGGCACCCGGGTGCGGGCCGAGGGCCCGTACGGCGCGTTCACCTCCCGGCGCCGGACGCAGCGCCGCGTCCTGCTGATCGCCGGCGGCGTCGGCATCACCCCGATCCGGGCCCTGTTCGAGACCCTGCCGACCGGCTCCGGAGACCTGACCCTCCTCTACCGGGCCCGGGAAGAGGACGACCTGCTGTTCCGACGGGAGCTGGAGCAGATCGCGCGGGCCCGCTCGGCCCGCCTGCACTACCTCCTCGGCCGACGCGCGGAGACGGGTGATCCCCTCTCGGCGGCCTCGCTCGGCCGGTCGGTCCCGCAGCTGGCGCGACACGACGTGTACCTCTGCGGGCCACCGGCGATGACCGCCGCCACGGTGCGCGCGCTGCGCGCAGCCGGCGTGCCCGCCCGCCGCATCCACCACGAGTCGTTCGACCTCTGAAGGGGCCCGCCATGCGCCGTACCGTCCTGGCCAGCAGCGTCACCGCAGCCGGAGTCGTCCTGCTGCTCTCCCTCAAGCCGCACGGCTCCGCCTCCGCGCAGGCCGTCCCGATCATCGGCTCGGACACCGGGGGCGGCTCCCCGGCGCCGACGGCGCCGGTCACCCCGGGACCGTCCCCGTCCGCGGCCTCCGGCGGCTCCTCCCCGTCGGCGGCCGCCGCGCCGTCGACGGCCGCCGGCACCCGGACCGTCACCGGCAACGCGGTCGACACCCGGTACGGACCGGTCCAGGTGAGAATCACCCTCAACGGCAGCCGTATCACCCGGGCCGAGGTCCTGCAGTACCCGTCCGAGGGCCGACGTGACCTGGAGATCAACCAGTTCGCGCTGCCCCGGCTCAACCAGGAGACCGTCTCCGCGCAGAGCGCCCACGTCGACGCCGTCTCCGGCGCCACGTACACCAGCCAGGGCTACCAGCGCTCGCTGCAGAGCGCGCTCGACCAGGCCGGCCTGTGATGCTGAGACACGCCGAGCCCGCCATGGGCACCGTCTTCTCCTTCGCCGTCCGCGACGCCGCACCCGCCGACCTGGCGCCGGCCCTGGCCGAACTGCACCGCCTCGACCGGATCTTCTCGACCTACCGGCCGCAGAGCGACATCAGCCGCCTGGCCCGGGGCGAGCTGACCGGCGCCCAGTGCGACCCGCTGGTGGCCGAGGCCCTCGACCACTGCGCCGTCGTGGAGCGGGAGACCGACGGCTACTTCTCGGTGTACGCCGGCGGCTCCCTCGACCCGTCCGGCTGGGTGAAGGGCTGGGCGATCGAACGCGCCTCCCGCCTGCTCACGGCCGCCGGGTTCCCGCACCACAGCGTGACCGGGGGAGGAGACGTCCAGACGGCGGGGGAGCCGGCCCCCGGACGGCCGTGGCGCATCGGCGTCGCCGACCCGGCGGCCCCGGGCGAACTGGCCGCCGTCGTGGAGGGCCACGGCCCGTTCGCGGTCGCCGGCTCCGGCACGGCGGAGCGCGGCCCGCACATCACCGACCCGCACACCGGGCGCCCGCCGGTCGGCGCCCTCTCGCTCACCCTGACCGGCCGCCACATCGCGCTCACCGACGCCCTCGCGACGGCGGCGTTCGCCATGGGGCCGGCGGCCGCCCTGCACTGGGCCGAGAAGCGGCCCGGCATAGAGGCCCTCGTGATCCTCACCGACGGCACCCGGCTGGGAACGTCCGGGCTGGGCGCCCTCCTCGCCCCTGCCTGACCACCGCGACCACCCGAGCGCGAGCACGGGGGCCGTCTGCCCTCCCTGTCCTCCCCACGGACATGAGGCCAGTGGGTCACGAGACGGACCGGGCGGGGGGAAGTCGCAGGTTTCCCCGTGCGCCGGGGTGGCGAAGATCGTGGTGAGCGGCTCCGCCTCCGTGCTCAGGAGCCGGGCCGTGTCCGACACTTCGGGTCGGACCAGCGTGCGGCGTTGGGCATCCTCCCCGGCCTCCGGCCGGGCGGTGCCCCCGGCACCGGGTGAGATCCATCAAGCGATATGGGGAGGGCACGTGCCAGACGACGCCTGTGTACTGGTGACGGGGGGGACCGGCTCGTTCGGCCAGGCGGTGGTCGAGCGGCTGCTGGCCGGCGACTGCGCCGAGATCCGGGTGTTCAGCCGGGACGAGGCCAAGCAGGACTTCATGCGCCGGCGGATCCGGGATGCCCGGGTCCGCTACATCATCGGTGACGTACGTGACTTCTCCGCCGTCCGCAGGGCCGGCCGGGGCGCCGACGTCGTGCTGCACGCGGCCGGCCTGAAGCAGGTTCCGGCCTGCGAGGACGCTCCGCTGGAAGCGGTGCGGACCAATGTCCTGGGCAGTTCGAACGTGCTGGATGCAGCCGAGTCGAACGGTGTGCGGTCCGTGGTGGCACTCAGCACCGGCAAGGCGGTGCATCCGGCCAGTGCCATGGGGATGTCCAAGGCCCTCATGGAGAAGCTGACCCAGGCGTACGCCCGCACCGCGGGAGCGGGCTCGCCGACGGTCTCCTGCGTCCGCTACGGAAACGTGATGTGTTCGCGCGGATCGGTCATCCCGCTCTTCCTGGAGCAGATCCTCCGCGGTGAGCAGATCACCCTCACCGAGCCGCGCATGACACGGTTCCTCATGTCGCTGGAGGACTCCGTCGACCTCGTCCTGTGGGCGGTGCGACACGCGCGCCCGGGCGATGTCGTCATCGGCAAGGCGGCCGCCTGCACCATGGGGGACCTGGCCGGTGCGCTGCTTCGGCTGTTCGACCGCCCGGACAGCGTTCGCGTCGTCGGGGCCCGCCCGGGCGAGAGCCTGCACGAGGAACTGGTCGGCGCACAGGAGATGGCCCGGGTCGAGGACCTGGGGGACTACTTCCGGTTGCCCCTCGACGCCCCCGTGCGAGCGGACGGCGCAGAGCCGTACGACTCCTCGACGACCCGGCAGCTGAGCCTGGCGGAGCTGGAGGCCGTCCTGGCCGGGCTGCCGGAGGTCAAGGAAGCGTTGAGCACGGCCGGGCGCTCCCCGGCCGGCAGCTGAGACGGCGGGGGCACGCGTGCGTGTTCTCTTCACCACCCTGCCCGGATACGGCCACGCCTACCCGATGATCCCCATCGCCACCGCTCTCCGGGACAGCGGCCACGACGTGCTGTTCTGCTGCGCCCCCGGGTTCGGCCGGGTGATCGGGCAGCACGGCTTCGCCACCCGGCCCTCCGGGATCGACTACCGCGTCGGGCAGGAGGCCGGTCTCGTTCCGTCCTGGCGTGCGGCCCGGGCGGCCGGGGACCGCAGTTATCCCTACACCGGCAAGGTGCTCGTGGAGTTCGCCTCCGCCGCGATGCTGCCCGATGTGCTGCGAACCGCCGAGTCGTGGCGACCCGACCTGATCGTGCGCGACGCCGTGGAGTTCTCCGGCTGCGTCGTGGGCGAGGCACTGGGCATCCCGCACGCCACCGGCCGGGACAACAGGTTCCTGTCGCCGGAGATCTGGCGGGCGGAGGCCGGAGCCGAACTCGACGCCCTGCGTGCCGCCGTCGGACTGCCGCCGGACCCAGGGTGCGCCATGCTCTACCGGCGTCTGGGGCTGGTGTCGATGCCGCCCTCGTTCGTGTCCGCCGTGGGCCCCGACGCGGCTCCTGACGCCCGCGAGTTCAACGTCCATGTGAGCCCGACGATGAGGTTCGTCCAGCCGCGGGTGACGTGCGACCCGGCGCCCGCGCTGCCGGACCACCTCGTGAACGGCGACCGGCCGCTCGTCTTCGTCAGTCTCGGCACCATCATCCGGGACGACGACCTGCTGGACCGGATCGGTGCCACGGCGCGGACGCTGGGAGTGAACATCCTCATCGCGGTGGGTCCGCAGTCCGAGGGCGCGAACACCCCCCGCCCCCAGGTGACCTTCATGGCCAGGGTCCCGGTCGAGGAGGCCCTGCGGCGCAGCGCGGTGGTCATCACCACGGGGGCCAGCGGGCTGACGGTCATGGCCCTGTCGCTGGGCAAACCGGTCCTCACCGTCCCTCTCGCCGCCGACCAGCCGATCAACGCACTGCGTTGTGAGGCACTGGGCGCGGGAGTCCGGGTCTCCCCGCAGGCCCCGACCGCGGAGTTCGCCGAGGCGCTGGGGCGGCTGCTGCACGACCCCGCCGCGGCCGCGGCGGCCCGCGCGATCGAGGCCGAGTGCCGGGCCCTGCCGACGCCCGACCAGGCCGTCGGGCTGCTGGCCGACCTGGTGGCGCAGGGCGGCACCGGGATCTGAACGCGCGGGGGCCGGCCGCCGCAACCGTGCCCCCGCGTCGTCCTACGCCCTCACTTCGACGGGCAGACGGGAGTAGCCGCGCATGTTGGCGCTCGGGCGCCGCTCGCCCGGACCGGCCGGCTCGATCGTCCGCAGGGTCAGCAGGGCGGAGAAGGCGGCTTCCATCTGGGCCAGGGCGAGTGGTGCGCCGAGGCAGTAGTGGATGCCCTGGCCGAAGGAGAGGGGCTGCGGTCCCACCCGGTCGGCCCGGAAGGACTGCGGCAGGCGGTAGCGGTCCGGGTCCCGATTGGCCGCGCCGATGAGCGCCACCACCATGTCGCCCTCCTCGACCTTCTCCCGGCCCAGGGTCAACGGCGTGGTCGCATGCCTCCCGGTGCTCTGGACGGGCGGGTCGTGGCGCAGCACCTCCGTCACGGCTGCCGACAACGGGACCCGCCGCTCCCGCAGTGCGGCGAACTGCTCGGGGTGCTCCATCAGCACCGCGAGACCGTTTCCGAGGAGGCTGCTGACGGTCTGATAGCTCGCGTTGTAGATCTGGAAGACCAGCGGCACGGCCTCCTCCTCCGGCAGCGATCCGTCGGCCGAGGCCCGCGCGATGTGGGTGAGCAGGTCGTCCCCGTCCCCGGTCCGCCGCTCGGCGAGCAACTCGTCGAGGTAACCCGTGATCTCGTCCGTCGCACGGTCCGCGGCGCGGAGCTGCCGGGAGTCCGTCCCGCGCTCGAAGACCAGGTTGAAGGCGAGGATCTGCTGCCGGAAGTGACGGCGATCGGACCGGGGTATGCCGATGAACCGGCTGATCACCTCGGTCGGAAGCAGGTCCGCGAAGTCGGTGACGAAGTCCGAACGGCCCCGGGAGGCCAGGTCCGCGACCAGGCCGTCAGCGATGCCCCGGACCACCGTGGCGCCGCTGGAGACGGCCCTGGAGGACGTGAACCGTCCTTGGAGAGCCCTGCGCAGCCGGCCGTGTCGCGGGGGATTGGCCATCAGCATCATCGACTCCAGCATCCGCAGCGCGCTGTGCCCACGCCACCGAGGCCCTCCCTTCTTCAGCCCGACCGCGTCCATGTCGTTCGCGAACCGCTGGTCCCGCAGGACGAGTTCGCACATGTCGTAGCCGGTCGCCACCCAGAGGCCGGCGTCCACCCGTACCGGCTCGCCCTCGGCGCGCAGGGCTTCGTACAGCGGATAGGGATCACCGGGCGGCGGGTCCGTCGCGAAGAGGAGGGAGAACAGCTGCGACGGGCTGAGACTGTCGGAGGCACTCATGTACGGAGGTCGTCCTTCCTGCTCGGAACCCCGGCCGCCTGCTCCGGCACCGTTCCTGGTGATGGTGTGTCCTGCGGCCAGGCACGGCCGGACAGTGCCTCGGCGGCCGCGATGGCGTTGACCAGGGCGGCGCCGGAGGTGGCCAGCGCGCCGCCTCCGGTCAGCCGCAGGTCCTCGGGCAGGCCCATCGCCACCAGCGTGGTGTCGGGCCTCCGGTCGAGGAAGGCCGCGACGCAGCGGAGCTGCCACGGATCGCGGAAGGCGTCGCGCACGACGAGCACCAGCGGTGAGGCCCCCGCGGGTACCTCCGCCGCGGCCTCATCCGGGCGCCGGATCTCATGGCCCGCGAGGAAGTCCAGCCGGGCGAGCACGGGGGCCAGGCCCCACCGGGCGGCGCCGACGGCCGACGAGGGCGCGCCGTGCAGCTCGACGACGTACGGCGGTCCGGCGAGCCGGCAGTCCCCCCGGGAGCGGAGCGCGAGCCGGGCCGCGCGGAGCCCGACCCCGGCGTGGCCGCCGTGACCGCCCGGGACCGGCTGTGCGGCGGTCCACGCCCGCAGCCCGTTCACCCGCTCGGCCGCCTCCTCCAGTCTGCTCAGGGGGAGTTCTCCGTCCGCGACCGCCTGTCGGACCGCGGCGCGGATCTCCACGCACGGCTGCTCGCCGTCCCGTCCGCCGATGGCGACCAGGTCGACTCCGGCGACCCACGCCAGTACGGCGGCCCGCGCGGTGCCCCAGCGGTCGCGCAGCGCGCTCATGTCGATGCCGTCGCTGACCACCACGCCCCGGAACCCCATCTCCTCGCGCAGCAGTCCTCCGATGATCCGGGGACTGAGGGTGGCGGGCAGCGAGTCGAGTGCGGGATAGCGCACATGCGCGGTCATCACGGCCTTCACCCCGGCGTCGACCGCGGCACGGAACGGAACCAGGTCGCGTTCGCGCAGTGTCCGGGCACTGTGCGCAACGACGGGAAGGTCGTGGTGGGAGTCGGTCCGCGCCGATCCGTGACCGGGGAAGTGCTTGACCGCCGCCGCGACGCCGGCGTCCTGCAGACCGCGCAGGAACTGCACACCGTGCGCCGCCACCCGGTGTGGGTCGGTGCCGAACGAGCGCAGCCCGATGACCGGGCTGCGCTCGTCCGGGAGCAGGTCCAGACAGGGCGCGAAATCGAGGTTCACCTGGTGCGAGCGCAGATCACGGGCCATGGCCCCGGCGACGGACCTGGTCAGCACGGGGTCGTCGACCGAGCCCAGCGCGTGGTTCCCGGGGTAGGCGCTGCCGTGGTCGTAGCCGAGCCGGGTGACATCGCCGCCCTCCTCGTCGAGGCCGATCAGCAGGTCCTGCCGCATGGCCCGGAGCGGGTTGGTGATGCGTTCGGCGATCAGCCCGTCGGCGAGGCGGACGGTGCGCCCGAAGACCGCGATACCGGCCAGTCCGTCGTCCAGCGCCCGGCGGACCCAGTCCGGTGGGGAGCCCGCCACGTAGGCAGGCATGAGGCAGGCGTTGACGAGGCTGTCGGGGAGGGAGGTCATCGGGAGGGCTCCGCCCGGGGGGACTGCGCCGGCGGCTGCCAGGCGGGCCAGCAGTCCGCGACGATGCGGTCGATGCCGGACCGGGTGGGCCGCCAGGCGAGGACGTCGCGGGCCATCGAGATGTCCGCCAGGATGTCGGTCGGTTCGGACTGCGCGGGCAGGTGCCGGACCTGCAGCGGCCGCCCGGTCACGCGGCGCACCGCGGTCACGACGTCGACGACCGACAGCGGCGTGTCGTTGCCGATGTTCAGCACGACGTGGCGGCCGGCCTCGCAGACGCCCAGCGCCCGGGCGCACGCCTCCACCAGGTCCTCGACGTGCAGGTAGCCGCGCTGCGCCGTGCCGTCCCCGTTGATCTCCAGATACGGCCGGGCCCCGGCGGCGACGGCCAGGGCGGCGGGGACCAGCCGCACCTGGTTGGTGTCCAGGGTGCCGGTGGCGTTGAACAGCCGCAGGGTCACCGCGCCGAGTGCGCCCGCGGCCGCGGCACGGGCCACGACCTGCTCCGCGGCCAGTTTGGTGGCGCCGTAGGGGTTCGTCGGAACGGTCGTCGCGCTCTCCGGGATGGGCTGGACCGCCTGGTCGCCGTACACGGCGCAGGACGAGGCGAGGACGAAACGAACCGAACTGCCCTCCGGCCCGTGCCGTCGTGCCAGCGCCGCCACCAGGTTGACGGTTCCGCCCAGGTTCACCTCGCTGTAGCGCGACGCGTGCCGGAAGCTCTCGCGAACATCGCTGAGGCCCGCCAGGTGGACGACCCCGTCCAGCGGACCGGCCTGGGCCACCACCGCCTCGGCCTGCTCCTGGTCGGACAGGTCCGCCCGCAGGACGGTCGCCCCGTGGTGGCGGTACGGCAGCGCGCTGCGGTGCACCAGCGCCAGCACCTCGTGGCCGTCGCGGCGGAGCCGCCGCACGGCGTGGCGGCCTATGAAGCCGGCCGCGCCGGTGACGAGTACGCGCATGCTAGGTCCCCTTCGGTTCGCCGAACGTCAGTCGGTCGCGGAGATAGGCCAGTACGGTCCGCTCCGCGCGGGAGCCCGGCGAGAGCCGGGTGTAGTACGGCGCGACCACCGGCAGGTCGGGCCTGGGCCGGGACCAGATCCCGGTCGGACGCGTCGCGACGTCCTGTCTCAGCCCGTCGCGGACGATCCAGGTGTGCTTGGGCGGGAGCACGGCGGTGAGCCTGAAGCCCCGCTCCCGCAGCAGCGACTGAGCGTGGACCGCGGCGGGGTCCGTCAGCGGGACGTGAGCCACCGCGCAGCACACCGACAGCCGGTCGAGTCGCTCCAGGGCGTCGTCGAAGCTCAGCGGACCGTCGTCGTCCAGCGACACGGTGCCGTGGTTGTCGCGCTCCAGATCGGCCGAGGGCGGAACGGTCAGACGGGAACGCAGGTTTCGGGCGGCGCCGGTCGGGCCCACCCGCACGGGGATCTCGACGTCGAAACTGATGCGGCACAGCGCCGCGGCGAACTCGGCCTCGGCGCCGTCGGCGAAGTGCCAGGTGTCCGTGGAGCCGAGGGCCGCCCGCACGTCCTGCGGATCGCGGTTGCTCTCCCGGAACTCGGTCAGCTCCAGGACGCCGCCCTGCATCACGTACCACGGCGCGTACCCCCAGAAGCGCGACCGTACATGGTGGGTGTGGATGCGGTGAATCGCCTCGCCGCCTCGCACCGTCCCGGTGGAGGGCCGGTTGCGCGGGGTGAGGACCAGCGAGTGGAAGGCGTCCCGCAGGCTGCGCTCCCGGCCGTCCAGGTAGCCGAGAGTGCGCCACATGATGGGTGCCTTGGCGCCGAACTCAGCGCTGGTGCTGCCCGACCTGCACAGCTCGCCGTGCCCGGGGCCGAACTCGGCCTCCGCGTTGAGCACCGTCACGGTGCCCAGGGACGGGTGCCAGTCCGTGGGCAGTCTGCCGTCCCGGAGGGCGTCCCGCAGTCTGGCGATCTCCGGGGAGCCGCCCCAGAACCAGATCTGCTCCCGGTACTCCCGGACCTGCTCGGCGAGCCGCTCGACGGCGAACGAGTCGGTCCGGTAGTCCCCACGGTAGGTGTTCAGCAGGACACGCATCCGGGTCTCCACGGCGGCCGCCGCGGAGGCGGCGCTCTCCTGCGGCGTCACCGTGTTGAGGGCCGGATCGAACTCCGGCATCCGGGACAGCGCCGTCCGCAGATGCGCGATCAGGCCGTCGGCGCCCTCGTCCGGCAGACAGAGCAGCGGCTCGCTCATCGCGGCCCCTCCGGCCCGTGGGACCCGCGGCAGGCGAAGGCCTCGGCCAGGACCTTGGCCATGAGATCGGTCGCGTACTCGCCGCGGTCCCCGACGTAGAGGCGCAGGAACGGCGGCTCGTTCTCGGCCATGCTGGAGGCGGCGGAGATCCGTGGTGTGGAGAACCCGAAACTCACTCCCTTGGTCAGGTGCAGGTCCGCCTCCCGTGCACGGTGCAGCACATCGTCGATGAACGCTTCGAGCTGGCTGCGGTTGTTGTCCCCCTCCGCGACGAACTGGAACGTCACGCAGCCGCCGGCGTGGCCGATCGAGCGCGCGACCTCGTGGTCGGGATGGCCGGGGTGCCCGGGATAGGTGACCCGCACGGTCCGGGAGACGATCGCGTTGGACGTCAGATGCTCCGCCACGGACAGGGCGTTGGAGGAGATCCGGTGCATCCGCTTGAGGAACGTCTCCCGGTCGTAGCTCGGGAACAGGCTGGTGCTGTGCCGGTAGAGGATGGTGCCCGTGTTGCGCCGGAGCCGGTCCAGCCGCGCCCTGAGCGCGACCGGGTGGATCACCAGGCCGGCCATGGTGGCGTCCAGTCCGAGCTGCAGGTACTTCGAACAGCTCTCGTAGTAGATCACCTGCACCCGGTCGTCGCTCACCAGCCAGTCGCCCGGCACCGCGCCCGAGACCACGGTCCCGTCCACGACGACCGTGACCGGATGCCCCAGGTCCATGGTGCGGAGCGCGGCGAGGACGGCGCCGACGTCGGTCATCCGCTGGTCCGGGGTGTTCGCCACCGGATCGAGCAGGATCAGTTCGGGCCGGTGCTCCCGGGCGGCGTCCAGAAGCGCCCGGGTGGAGTAGTCGGCGGCCCGCACGAAGCGCAGGTGGGGGAGCGAGAGCAACTGCTCCGACGCCTCGAAGTAGATGTAGGGGGCGGTCAGGACCGTCGATCCCGCCGCCAGCCGGTCACGGATGAGATAGGACTCGATGAGCGAGTAGGCGGCCATCCCGGAGGAGGTCAGCGTGGCGGCGAAGGTGTCGGCCGGCAGGCCGAGCACCTGGAGCAGCTGGTTCTCGATCTGCCTGACCCGGTTGTTCTCGTACCGCTCGTAGTTGACCGTCGGGTTGTCCTGGGCCCCGATCCCGAAGAACTGCGCGCTGCGCGACTGGTCGTACGCGGCTGAGCACCATTCGAGGCTGCCGCGTACGTGCGCCACGGTGTTCATGCCCCAGCGCAGTTCGGCCTCCAGCGAGGACACCTGCTCCGCGGAGGACTCGGTGCCGCAGCACGGGTCGGCCGCGGCCACCACCGAGGTCAACTGTGCCTCGGCAAGGGTGATCTGGGCCTTCAGGGCGCTGATGATGTCGTCCGGCACGACCAGCCCGCGGGTGGACCGGTACTCGTCGAAATCCGACACCTCGCGTGCGCACTCGCCCAGGTCGGCTATGCAGGTCCGCAGTTGGCCGATAATCAACTCGTGTGCCGAACCGGTGCCCGGTCCCGCGCCGGGCCCGGGCCCGGAGGCGTTATCCGGCAGGCGCCGACGGGACACCTGGATGTCCTGGACCCGCCTGCCGACGAGATCGAGCAGGCGCATCAACCCCTCGTCCCGGTAGGGGTACTGCTGGATCTGCGCCATGGTGGTGTGGTGGACGTTCCCGCCGCACAGGGGCAGCACGACCGGACCGTTCAGCCGGCCCGCCTCGGCGAGCCGCAGGCAGGCGACGACGGACGCGGCGCCGGCCGGCTCCACCAGCAGGCTCTCCCTGACCAGCAACGAGTAGGTGGCCGCGGCGAGTTCCTCCTCCGAGAGCAGGACGATGCCCTCGACGTGCTCCCGGACCAGACCGACGGTGACGGAGCCGGGGTCGAGGTTGACCGCGAGGCCGTCCGCGAGGGTCGGCTGCGGAACCACGCGGACCGCGTGACCCGCGTGACTGCTCCTGGACACGGACGGGTACCGGGCCGGTTCGCACCCGAAGACCGAGCTGTCCGCTCCGCGGGAGGCCGCTCCCAGCGCGATGCCCGAGATCAGCCCGCCGCCGCCCATCGGAACGACGAATGCCGCCGACGGCACCTCGTCGAGGGCCTCCAGGGCGATGGTGGAGTTCCCGGCGATCACCGCGAGATCGTTGTAGGGGGAGAGGAAGTGGTGCCCCTCCGCGGCGGCGAGGGCCTGCGCGTGGCCGATCGCCTCCTCCAGGGAGCTTCCGTACTCGATCAGCCCCGCGCCGGTGTCGATGATGTGCTCGCGCTTGAGGCGGCTCGCGTTGGCCGGGATGACGATGTTGCTGACCCGGCCCAGCCGCCTGGCCACCTCGGCGACGGCGAGGCCGTGATTGCCCGCGGACGCGGCGACGACCGGCACCTTCGGGTCCAGCCGGCTGACCGCCAGGTACGCGCCGCGGTACTTGAAGGAGCCGGTGTGCTGCTGGAGTTCCAGTTTGGCCCAGACGGGCACGCCCACGATCCGCTCCAGCCAGTGGAGCCTGCGCATCGGGGTCCGCAGGACGTGCCCGCGCAGCGCCCGCGCCGCCTCCTCCGGAGCGGGCATGCCCTCCGGTACGCCGGACGGTGCGAGCAGCCGGGTGGAACGTGTCCGTGTGCTCTTCATCCCTCTCCTCCTGCCGTGGGGCGACAGCCGTGGGTGGTCGGTCGGACGGCCGCGGGTATCCAGCGCGGCACCTCGTCGGCGTAGTCGGTGTAGACGTCGCCGAGCTTCTCGGTCAGGGCCCGCTCCTCCACCGCCACCCGCCGGGAGTTGGCGTAGGCGGTGAGGGCCCCGGCCAGCAGGGCGGCGGGACCGCCGACGGCCACCGCCGGAGCGGTGTTCAGCAGCATCAGGCCGAGGTACGACGGGTGGCGGACCACCTTGTACGGCCCCTTGCGGCACAGCGTGTGGCCGGTGCCTACCTGCACGTGGGCGGTGAAGGAGTCCCCGAGCGCGCGCACCGCCGTGACCCGCAGCGCGGCGCCCGCGGAGAGCAGGCCCAGGGCGACCCCGAGCCGCTTGGCGGAAACGGGGGGTCGGCGGCGTCGGACCAGGAGCTCGGCGCACGGCAGCCACCAGGACGCCAGGTGTGCGCCGAGGACGAGATGGCGGGTCCCCTGGTCCTGTGTACTGGCCCGGGCCCCGTCGTTGGCCGGCAGGTCCTCGCTCAGCGCCTCCGCGACCGTCCAGGCGGTGAGCCCCAGCAGCGGAAGCACGACGTCCGGACGCCGCAGCCTGCGCACGCCCGCCGACAGCGCGAGCACGGGGACGGCACGCGTGGCCAGCAGCCGCGCGACCCGGCGGCCGCCGCCGCCGCGCGCGAAGGCGGAGGACCTGCTCATGGTGCCCCTTTCGTGACGAGGAAGGGTCCGAGGAAGAGGCGTTCGAGCCCCGAGGTCGCGAAGCAGCGCAGGGCGTCCTCGGGGCTGCAGACAATCGGCTCGTCCTTCACGTTGAAGGACGTGTTGACCACCATGGGGACGCCGGTCTCGGCCAGGAAGCATTCGACGAGTCGCCGGTAGGACGGAAGGCTGAAGTCGCGCGGGACGGTCTGTGGACGGGCGGTGCCGTCCACGTGCACCACCGCGGGGATCCTGTCGCGCATCCGCTCGTGGACGTCGCAGATCTCGCCCATCCGTCGGCTGACCGCGAGTGAGAAGTACTCGGCGGCGTGCTCCTCGAGGACGGAGGGCGCGAAGGGCCGGTAGGTCTCCCTTCGCTTCACCAGGGTGTTCATCCGTTCCCTGGTGGCGGCGTCGCGCGGGTCGCCGAGTATGCTCCGGGCCCCCAGGGCCCGGTCGCCGAACTCCAGCCGGCCGTCGAACCAGCCGACGACGTGCCCCGCCGCTATCGCGTGGGCGGCCGCCGCGGCCGGGTCGTCGAGCCGTGTGTACGGCCAGCGGGACCGGATCAGCAGGCGTTCGATCTCCTCGTCGGTGTAGCCGGGGCCGAGGAAGGGATCGGAGAGCGACACCCGGTCGGCCGGGGCGCCGCCGCCCGGGTTCAGCGCCCACAGGGCGGCTCCGATGCAGGCCCCCGCATCGGTGGGGGCGAGGGGGACGTGGACGTCGTCCACCAGGCCGGACTCGCGGATGCGGCCGATCGCCCGGGCGTTCATCGCCACACCGCCGACCACGCTGATGCGGCGTGCCCCCGTCCGGCCGACCAGTCGGCGGACCAGCCCCAGCACCGCCTCCTCCAGCCGCTGCTGAACGGCGAAGGCGAAGTCCCGTGCCTCCTGGGTGGGCCTGCCGTCGCTGTCCCAGAAGTCTCCGGTGAGCAGCTCCCGGCCGGACGCACTCAGCCATGACCGGGCGCCCGGGGAGCAGTTCTCGGGTTGCAGCAGGCCGAGGTCGAGCCGGTAGCGCCCGTCGGCCGCGACGCGCAGGAGGCGGTTGACGGCCTGCGCCGCGGACCGGGAGGCGCAGCCGTAGGAGGCGAGCCCCATCACCTTGTACTCGTCGCTGATCGGCGTGTAGCCGAGGGCCTGAGTGGCGGCGCCGTAGAAGACGCCCAGCGAGTGGGGGAAGTCGTACCGCTCCAGCAGCCGCGGCCCGGAGCGACCACGCAGGTCGAACAGCGAGGTGGCGGCGCACTCCCCGCGTCCGTCGATGATGAGAGCCGCACCGCAGTCCGCAGGGGCGCTGTGCAGGGCCGCCGCGAGGTGCGCCTCGTGGTGCGGCACGTACACGATGCGCGGAAGCGATGCGGGGTCGCCGCAGTGCGCGGCCAGCTCGCGGCGCAGCTGCCCCGGCGCCCGGACGGCTGCGGACAGCCTTCGGGCGACGTGGCGGCCCATGCCGACCGGATCGTGGCGCAGCGGCGCCGCCGAGCCCTGGAGCATCGAGGGGACCTGGCCGCGGTCGTCCCAGTAGTAGGAGACGAGGTCCACGTCGGCGAGCGAGGCGAGGCCCCCCTGCCGCAGCAGCCAGTCGATGGACCTGTGGGGGAAGGCGAGCGTGCGCTTCTGCCGGTTGAGCCGCTCCTCCTCGACCGCCCCGACGAGCCGGCCGTCGATGAACAGGCAGGCCGCGGGGTCGTGGCTGAGCGCCGACAGGCCCAGCACCGATCCGGCCGGGGCGGACGTCCTGGAGCCCTTCACAGGGTGATCCGGTCCATGATGTCGCGTTCCACCTCGTCCGTCCCGGCCGGGGGAGAGGACGGGACACGGGCGGCGAGGTGCGCGTGAACGGCGCCGCGGATCGCCGTGGAGGGGCCGGTCAGCCCCAGGTGCTCCAGGAGCATCACGGCGGAGAGAAGCATCGCGGTGGGGTCGGCGATGCCCTTGCCGGCGATGTCGGGTGCCGAGCCGTGGATCGGCTCGGCCAGCGGCGGTCCGTCCCCCAGGGAGAGGGAGGGGACCAGCCCCAGACCCCCCGCGACGGCGGCGCCGACGTCGGACAGGATGTCCCCGACCTGACTGGTCATCATCATCACGTCGTACCGGCCGGGTTCGGCGACCAGATGGTAGCCGGCGGCGTCCGCCAGCGCCTCGTTCCAGGCCAGGCCCTCGGCCTCGACCGTCTCCAGGGCCACCTGCCGGAACAGTCCGTCGGACTGCCGCAGCACGTTCGCCTTGTGGACCACGGTCACCTCGCCCTTGCGCCGGCGTGCGATCGCCGAGGCGGCACGGGCGAGCCTGGCCGTGGCCTCCCGGGTGACGCGGTAGTCGGCGGTCGCGCCGTCGGGCACCAGGTGCTCGCTCTCGCTGTAGAGGCCCTCGGAGCAGTCGCGGAGCATGACGACGTCCATGGGGCCGCCGGGGGCGGAACGGCAGTGCCGGATGTTGACGCTGAGTCCGAGCACCCGGCGCAGTCGCAGGATCGGGCTGCGATAGGTCTCCGGAGGCGGGGAGGGCGTCGCCGTACAGCCGAACAGGACGCCGTCCGCCTGCCTGACGCGGTCGATGAGGTCCTCGTCGATGGTGGACCCCGTGCGCTGCCAGTGCCCGTAGCCGGCCGGAGCCGACTCGACGGTCACCGAGGAGACCCGGCCGAGGATTCGCGTCGTGACGCCCATGACCTCCTCACCAATGCCGTCTCCAGCGATCGCGACCATGTGAACGTTCATGTCCTGTTGCTCCTGTAGCCGTGCGAAGGTCAGTAGCGGGCGGAGGAGTTGATGTGCAGGGCTCCGCCGGTACGGGCGTACGGAGAAGTGAAGGCGCCGACCGAGGCGGCCCCGATGTTGTTGTCCAGGGCGAGCCGGCGGAAGTTCGCCACCGCGGCGGCGGTGGAGGTGCCGTTCATCTCGTCGCGGGCGATCTGGTTGTGGCTGATCGCCAGGTCCTTCACCTGGTCGACCGAGTATCCGTGGTCGAGCAGGACCTTGGTCACGGAGGACCCGCGGTCGATGTAGCCGCACCGAGTGACCTCCTGGAAGATCCGGGAGGACTCCTCGATGGCGGTGCGGCAGTCCATCGTCGGATGGGCCCAGTCGTTGAACCCGCCCGTGAGGCCGAAGGCCTGGGCCTCCTTCGCCACCGGGGAGTTGGGGAAGACGAACAGGGGCGAGTGGACGTACGACTGGATCCCCGAGTTGTTCAGGAAGTCGATGGTCTTGTCCACCGAGGCCCGGGTCTCGCCGGGGAACCCGGTCAGGATGAAGGCGAAGCCGAGGATGCCGTACTTCGCCAGGTTGGCGGCGGCCGTCCAGTTGTGTGCTTCCTTCGTACCCTTGAGCATGTTGTCGAGCACGGTCTGGTCGGCGGACTCGACACCGACCAGGACCAGCTTGCATCCGGCCTCGCTGAGGTAGCGGCAGGACTCGTCGGTCAGCGTCGTGGATCGGAGGTAGGCCGTCCAGGGGAGGTCGAAGCCGATGTCGATCATGCCCTGGCAGACGGAGATCAGGTGCTTGCGATTGAGGAACAGCGTGTCGTCGACGAATCGCACCGACTTCACCTCGGGCATCCGCTGGATCTCGCGCAGCTGGGCGATGACCGACTCGGTCGACATGAGGTCGACCTTCTGGTCGTTGTAGCTCGGGAAGGTGCAGAACTTGCACTTGAACGGGCAGCCGCGACCGGTACGGAGGTTGAGCGAGGACCGCACGATCGACGACGGGAGGTCCGACCACCGAACGAAGTTGGAGTCGATGTCCACCCCGTCCGGAAGGTTCCGGGAGCTGCGGTGGAACTCGCCGTCGTGGTAGGCCACGTTCAGGAGGCCCTCCACGGACCGGCCGTCCATCAGCCGCGGGATCATGCGGAGCAGCGTCTTCTCACCGTTGGGCGAGAGGATCAGGGCGTCGGCGGACCGTGCGGCCTCGACGATCTCCGACTCGTCGGCGTACTGGGTGAGTTTCGCCCCGCCCACGATGACCTTCGCCCGCGGGTTCCACTCCTTCATGAGCCGCGCCAGCCGCACGATGGTGTCGACACTGGTGATGAAGGTCGTCGAGAGCAGCACGATGTCGCTCGTGGTGACGATCCGGCGGGCGCGCTCGATCTCCAGGTCGAGGTTGTCGATGAGCTCGACCTTGCCCTCGTAACCGTTGCGGCTCAGGAAGCTGTACAGGTACACGCCGTTCAGGGAGCAGGAGTTGTGCTCGTCGATCAGGGACTCGCTCCCGGAGGCGGCCCGCATGGCGTTCACCGCGTCGATGATCTCCCGGGGGGCGCCGTCGATCGTCGGGATCATCGCCCGGTAGCGCTCCAGGTAGAACTCGTTGTTGCGGTTGAGGACCTCCTCGTCGTCCGCTGCCATCCGGTAGTGGGCGAGCGTCTCGTCCACGGTCTGGAAGGCGTTGGCGATGATGGCGATACGGGCGTCGGCCGGCCGGATCAGGGCCGTTCCGAACTCGATGTCCACAACGGTGGAACTCACTTGGATCCTCCTCTGTTGGCAGGCTGAGGCGACGGTGCGCCGGGACTGTGCGCGGACGGCCCGTTCACTCGGCCATCCGCCGCAGCAGGTCGTGGTCGACCTTGCCCGCCGCCGTACGGGGCAGGTCGGCCACGAGGCGAATTCGGTCCGGCCTCTTGAAGCGGGGCAGCTCGGCGCTCAGATGGCGATGGACACGGGAGATGCTCAGATCACGGGTGCCGGTGACGAAGGCCACCGGACGCTGCCCCCAGCGGGTGCTGGGAACCGCGACCACTGCGGCCGACACCACGGCGGGTGCGCCTTCGAGGGCCCGACGGACCTCGTCCAGGTCGATCCACTCGGCCCCGCTGCGGATCCGGCTGCCCAGCCGGCCGCGGTGCACCAGGACGTCTCCGGACAGGGACACCAGGTCCCCGGTGTGCAGCCAGCCGTCCCGCAGGGCGCTCTCGGTGGCCTGCGGGGCGTTGAGGTACCGGTCCATGACATGGCCGGACCTGACCAGCAGTTCGGTGCGGCCGTCCCCCGTCGGGGACAGTCGCACGGAGACCCCCGGGGCGGGCCGGCCCAGGGCCGCGATCGGCGGGGCGTCGGCACCGCGGTGGTCCTCGTCGTCGAGGACCGCCACCAGGGGGCCGGCCTCGCTCAACCCGTAGCCGCGGTAGAGCTTGCCGAGGAAGTCCCGCCGGAGGCGCTCCACCAGTTCCGGCGTGGCCTGCTCGCCCGCGTAGTTCAGCAGGCGCAGCACCCGCAGCGCCGCCATGCCCTCGGGATCGCCGGCGAGTTCGCCCAGCAGTGAGGGAACGACGGAGACGACATCCGGGCGGTGGAACCGCAACGCGTCCAGCAGGCGCTTCGACGTGCCGCCCGCCTCCGGCCGCATCAGGGCGAGGGTCCCTCCCACGAACACCGCCGTGTCCTCGAAGAGCGAGCCCGCCGCGTGGTGCGGGGGCAGGGCGGCGAGCACCACATCGCTCGGCCCCAGGCCCCGCGCCAGTGCGTTGGAGCGCGCGGCACTGCGCAGGTGGCGGGCCAGATGCAGGACCGCACGGGGGCTTCCGGTGCTTCCCGTGGTGAACAGGACTCGCGCCGGCGCCTGGGGATCAGGGCCGGCCGGGAACGTCGCGGACGGGCTCGCGCACACCTCGGACACCCGGTCGGGGTCGAGCAGCAGCACGTCGTCGCCGAGGACCGCCAGCCGTCGGTCGACCTCGGCCCGCGGGGAGGCCGGGTCGAGCAGCACGTCGGCGGTGCCGAGCCGGTTCGCGCCCCACCGCAGCAGCCGGGTCTCCAGCGGGTCCGGGGACTGGACGCAGACCAGAGTGCCGCGGCGCACACCCCGGTGCGAGAGTGCGGCCGCGACCGCGTCGACCCGCCGGTCGAGCTGCTGGAACGTCAGGCGCTCGCCGGAAGGCGTGATGAGGGCCGGCCCGTGGGGCCTGAGACGGGCCCAGTGGGACAACCAGGACGCGGGACCGGCGGCCGGCATCATGCCAAGGCGCCCGACTGGTCCGCCAGCAGGCGCAGAATGCCGCCGGCGTCGACGATCCGCTGGAGGTACCCGCCCAGTGGACGGCCCTGGACCTCCTCGCCCGCATCGGTGCGCAGCAGGCCGTCCGCCAGGTTGACGCTGACGCCCACCCCGGTCCGCAGCGCTTCCAGCCCCTGCGGTTCGTCGACCCGGAGCAGCCCCAACCCCAGGTTGAGCGCGTTCCGGAAGAAGATCGAGCCGAAGCTTCGCGCCACGATCACCTGGACGCCGGCGCCCAGGAGCGCTTTCGGGGCCTGCTCGCGGCTCGATCCGCACCCCAGGTTGGACCCGCCGACCAGGACGGTCGCGCCGGCGAGACGCTCCCGGAAGTTCGGCAGCACCCCGTCGAAGGCGTGGTCCCCCAACTGCTCCTCGGGCAGCCGCAGGTAGGCGCCGGGCAGCATGACATCGGTGTTGACGTCGTCCCAGGTGTCCGCCGGAAGCCGGAAGACCGTTCCCGTCAGGCTCATCGTCCGTCACCTTCCCCATCCGAGATACGACCGTCCCTCGCGGCCCGCGCGGCGACGGCCGGGGAGGCGAGATACAGCTCCGAGCGTGAACTTCCGGCCCGGCCGACGAAGTTGCGATTCTGGGTGGTCACCGCCACGTCGCCGTCCCGGAGCGTTCCCACCCGGCCGAGACACGCCCCGCAACCGGGGGGCAGCAGGACCGCGCCGGCCCTGAGCAGCGTGCCCAGCGTGCCGTCGGCCATGGCCAGCTCCTGCACCTGCGCGGATGCCGGGGCGACGAGCAACCGCATGCCCGGTGCGACCGCGGCGCCGTCCAGTTCCCGGGCGGCCTGGTGCAGATCCTCCAGCCGTCCACCCGCGCAGGAGCCGATGAAGACCTGGTCGACGTGCGGGACACGGGCTCCGGCGAGCGGGACGACGTTGTCGGGCTTGGCCGGGAGCGCGAGCATCTGCTCGACCGTCCCCAGGTCCACGTGGAGATCCGCGGTGGCGCCCACCGGGTCATGAGCGGCCAGCCCCATGGCGCCGAGGTCGGCACCGCGCTCGGCCAGCCATCGCTCGCTCGTCCCGTCCACACCGATGAGCCCTGCCACCGCCCCCATCTCGACGGCGTGGTTGCAGAGCTTCATCCGGTCGGCGATCGACAGGTCGGACACGGCGGCCCCGACGAACTCGAGCGCTCGTCCCAGCGCGCCGCGGACCCCCACCAGGCCGACGATGTGCAGGACCGCGTCCTGGAACGAGACGCCGTCCCGGAGCCTGCCCCCGAGCCGGACGGTGAGCACCTCCGGGACCTCGATCCAGAGGCGCCCGGTGGCCAGTACCGCTGCCACGTCGGTCGCGCCGAGCCCGGTCGCGAAGCTGCCGAAGGCGCCCTCCGTACAGGTGTGGGAATCACCGCCGACGAGCACCCTGCCGGGTGCGACCAGCCCGAGCTCCGGTAGCAACTGGTGCGAGATACCCCGGCCGGCGTGCACAGGTATGCCGTACCGGGCGGCGAACTCCCTTGCCAGCGACTGGAGATCGGCCTCGGCCTGGGTGGTCGCGGGATAGTAGTGGTCGAACACCACGACGGCGCGGTCGGCCGCCGCCAGCTGGTGCAGACCGTGCTTCTCCAGGGTTCGTGCCACGACGGGGGTCGAGCCGTCGTGGGCCATGATCCGGTCCACCTCGACGACGGCGATGTCGCCCGCCGTGACCGGATGCCCCGCCGCAGCGGACAGAATCTGGTGCGTCATCGTCATACGGTCCGTCACCTCTCCATCAGTTGTCGCACTGTCTGCGGGTCGACCTGGGTGCCTGCCTCGTTGAGGAGCCTGACCCGGTCGAGCAGTCGGCGGCACTCGTCGTCGTCGAGCTGCTCGCCGGCGCTGCCCGCGAGGTGGCGCAGCGCCGCCCGGCCGCTCGTCTTCCCCAGGACGTACTCGCGGCGACCGCCGACGATCTCCGGGTCGTACGCCTCGTAGCAGGACGGGTGCTGGAGCATCGCCGCGACATGGATGCCCGACTCGTGCCGGAAGCTGTTGCCTCCCACGACGCCCTTGTTCGGCGGGATCGGCACTCCGCTGCACTCCGCGACCAACTGTGACGTGCTGGTCAGGAGTGCGAGGTCGAGGTTCGTGCTGACGCCGTGGAGCAGTTCGAGTGCGGCGGCGCACTCCTCGGTGCTGGCGTTGCCGCAGCGCTCGCCCAGGCCGTTCTGGGTGGTGGACAGCACCTGCGCGCCGCCTTCGACCGCGGCCAGGGAGTTCGCCACCGCCAACCCGAAGTCGTTGTGGCAGTGGGCCGAGATCGGCAGGTCCACGGCCTCGCGCACGCCGGTCACCAGCTTGCGCATGGCGGCCGGCGTCGCCACACCGACGGTGTCGGCCAGGCCGATGCGCATGGCGCCGTGGGCCTGGCCCTCGACGGCCAGGTCGAGGAGCCGGTCGAGCGGCGTCCGGGTGGCGTCCTCCATGGACAGCTGGACGAACAACCCCAGCGAGCGCGCGTACTCGACGGTCTCCAGCGCCTGTGCGCGAACAACCGCGTAGTCCTTGCGGAGCTTGTACGCCAGGTGGAGGTCGGAGACACTCGCGACCAGGATCACGCCGCCCACGCCCGCTTCCACGGCATGGTCCACATCGGCCTTGAGGGGTCGGGCGAGCGACAGCAGACCGGCTCTGAGGCCCAGTCCGGCGATGGCCCGCATGTCGGCCCGCTGTTCGACGCCGGAGGCGGCGAACCCCGTCTCGATCTCGTCCACGCCCAGGGCGTCGAGCGCCAGGGCGATGCGCAGCTGCTGATCGCGGTTGAACGCCACACCGGGCGCCTGGGCGCCGTCACGCAGTGTGCTGTCGTAGAAGCGGACAGTTCTTGGTTCCGACGCGGACAATCGTTCGCCGGTAGCTCCGTGCACAGTATCTCCATGTTTGCTGCATTAGCAGAACAGTGGCTTACCGACTGGGATCATGGCACAGACGGGTCTGCACCGTGAAGAGATTTTCAACGATCCGGAGAATTCTTGACCATATTTCCGGGGCGGTGGGTGACGAGCCGTGCAAAGCAGCACGAGTCGGACATATGTGTACGTATGATGGAGCGGGCGGCATAGTAGATAAACTGGTCCAGACCAGATCAACAAACGCGTGGGCGTAAATCCGGGGTTTGCGGGATGCGGGAATTCGTCTAAGCTCCTGAGCCTGCACCGGCCTTGCTTGCCCACAGGTCGGGAGTGGCCCCTGTTGTCCGGATCGGGAGCACTCAAACCTGTTTTGATGGATTGTCCGGCGCCAGCCCTGGTCACTCAGGGTGACGTAGGCGGGGTTCGGCCAGGACGATCCCTGCCAATCGTCACGCCAAGTAGCTTTCACTGGCGCCCGCGTGCCCAGACTGTTCAAATCGGCCAGCCTTCGGGGGCTCTGATGAACCAGCTTGTTCCAGTCGACCATCTGTTTGGAAAGCCCTGGATATCCCTGCGGGTCTGGCTCGCGGATCTCACCTACACCCAGCAGAGCATCTCCTCGGAGATCATGCCCCAAGCAGTCGGTGGTCTCGCCTCCTATGCGGCGACGAGAATGGACTTCGAGTACCCGGTCAAGATATTCAAATACCCCGAACAGCTTGCCCGGGCTCTCGCGGAGGACGAGGCCCCCGATGTGATCGGATTCAGCAACTACATCTGGAACTCCAGGCTGTCGCTGGGCTTCGCCGAACGCGTCAAGGAAGTCTTCCCGAATATCGTCACCGTGTTCGGCGGGCCGCATTATCCCGTGGCCGAGGCGGAGCAGGCGTCCTTTCTGCGGGATCGCCTGGGCGCGTGCGTGGACTTCTATGTCGACCGGGAGGGTGAGCAGCCGTTCGCCGAGATGCTCCTGGCGATGCACGGGGCCGGTGGTTCGGCCGCTGGCCTGCACGGGAAGATCCGTGGTCTGCACTCGATCGACGGGGAGGGCCGGCCGCACCTGCCGGCGCCGGGGCCGAGGCTGCCCAGCCTCTCGGAGGTGCCGTCCCCCTATGTCGCCGGGCTCATGGACCCGTTCTTCGACGGCAAGCTGATTCCAGCGGTCCAGACCAATCGGGGCTGTCCGTTCTCCTGCTCCTTCTGCGTCGAGGGCACCCGCTATTACTCCAAGGTCGCCAAGACCCCCAGTGAGCGCACCCGCGAGGAACTGCTCTACATCGGCAAAGCCATGGCGCAGGTGATCAAGCAGGACGGAGTCCGCAACGAACTCCTCATCACCGATTCCAACTTCGGGATGTTCCCCGAGGACCTGGACGTCTGCGACGCCATCGTCGAGTGCCAGGACACCTTCGGCTGGCCGCGTTATGTGGACCTGACAACCGGGAAGAACAAGCGGGACCGGGTGCTCGAGGCCATTTCCCGCACGCGGGGCACCATGACGCTCTCGGGTTCGGTCCAGTCCCTGGACCCCGAGGTGCTCAGCAAGGTGCGGCGGAACAACATCAGTGCGTCGCAGCTCATGGAGGTGGCGCTGGCCGCGGCGGAGCAGCAGACGGGTACCTACAGTGAGGTCATCCTCGGCCTCCCGGGGGACAGCAAGCGGGCGCACTTCTCCACCCTGGCCCAGCTCATCGACGCGGGGTTCGACCGGCTGAACATGTTCCAACTGGCGCTCCTGCCGGGCAGCGACATGTGGACCGGGGACCAGCGGGAACAGCACGGGATGGTGACCAGGTTCAGGGTGATACCGCGGTGCTACGGCAGCTACACCGTCCTCGGCAGCCAGGTCTCCACCGCCGAGATCGACGAGGTCTGCGTCTCGCTGCCCTCCATGCCCTTCACGGACTACCTCGACTGCCGGCAGATGAACCTGTTCGTCTCGGCCTGCCACAACGACGGCACGTTCGTGGCCCTGACCCGACTGCTGAGGCAGCGGGACATCCCGGTCTTCCGCTGGCTCGAACTCATGCAGACCCTTCCCTTCGGTGCCCGACTGCGCGCTGTGGTCGACGAGTTCAGGTACGAGACCGGCGAGCAGCTGTGGGAGTCGCGCGAGGAGCTCAGCCGGTTCGCGGTGGAGAACGTGGAGCGCTACATCAGTGGCGAGCTGGGCAACAACCTCCTCTACACCTATCGGGTCCGCATGCTGACCGAAGCCCTGGACGACCTGGTCGCCGTCGCGATCGAGGCAGCCAGGAAGCTGTGCGCCGGGTCGGACGCCGAGGAGCCCGCCCTCGTCGACGCGTTCATCCAGGAGGCGGCCGAGTTCCACCGGCTCACCATGACGGGTCTGCTCACCCCGGAGGCCGGCGCCAGCCGTCTCCAGGGCGCCGCCTTCGACATCGAGGGATTCCTCGAATCACCCGGCGACGTAGCGAAGTTCGCACTCCCCGAGCCCCGGTTGCGGGAGTTCTCCCTGACCCCCGAACAGGTGTCGCTCATCGAGGGCTATCTGAGCCAGTTCGGCGCCGGTCCCTGGGGAGCGGGCCGCATGCTCACCAAGGTGAGGTTCGCCGACCTGCTCCGCCGGGCCGCGTTCGTTCCCGAAGAGGACCGCGATGCTGCTTCCTGACCGGAACGGGGCCGAGCGCGATCGGCACACCGGGGGCGCGGTGCTCAGCTCCGTCGTCATGACCCACCCGAGCCGGGGCGCCCTGGCGGCGGAGCTCGCCCGAACGCTCGCCGTCACCGGGGTCGTGCTGGACCCGGACCCGGACGGGCCGCCGTCCCCACTGCGCACGGCGATCAGGGCCTGGGCCGGCGTGCCGGACTGGGCCACCCACCACGCCGTCATCCAGGACGACATCAGTGCCGCGCCCTCCCTCCTGAGCATCCTGGCCGCCTCGGCGACCCGCCATCCGCACGCGGCTCTCGCGTTCTACGCGAACTGGGACTCCCGCAACGGCGCCCTGGTGCGGTTGGCGGCCCTGGCCGGGTTGAACTGGGTACGCGCGCTCGACGACGACTACACGCCGGCGCTGACCGTGGTCCTCCCGGCCGCCGTCGCACGCGGGTTCGCGGCCTTCGCGGGTGACGAGACCGTGAAGCACGACGACGAGACCTTGACGCGGTATCTGCGCCGGGCGGCCGTCGACACCTATCTGGCGGTGCCCACCCCGGTGGAGCACGAGGGTGATCTCAGCATCTCCGAGATGAACCACCACGGCGTCCGGCGCTCCGCGTGTCATCTGCCGGACCCCCGCGTGGAGTCGCTGCTGTCAGAGGGGGCGTTGGCCGACTCCGTGCCGCGTGTCCCGTACGTCAGGTTCGGCACGGCCTACCTGATCCTGCCGCAGAGCGAGGGCACCCGCATGCTGCCCTGGCGGGAAGCCGCTCAGGGCGGACTCCTCGGCGCGGCGGCGGCGGAGCTCGTCGCCGACGACGCCGGGCCGCGGCCGCCGGAGGGGGCGGGCGGCAGCTGGCGGACCGTCGCCGCCCACCTCGGTGACCGTCACACGGAGTCCCTCTGGGTCCACTGCTATCTGACCGGTTGGTTCGCCCGGGAGCTCTCACTCTCCGCGGGGGCCCGTCGAACGCCCGCCCACAGGGCCCTGGCAGCAACGGTCTGGGAGCGGGCCGCCTCGACGATCGGCATCGCCAGCGTGGACGGTGACAAGCGGGCGGCGCTGCGGCCGGACGTGCGGGAGGCTCTGCGACGGTCCTCCGTCGACCGGGTGCGACAGGGATGGGAGGCCGCGGGTGTCCACGCTGATCGAGGCGCGTGACGTCGGCAAGTCCTTCCGGCTTCGCCGGCGGGGCTCGCCGGGTCTCCGAGGGCTGTTCCGCACCACCTCGTACGAGCGGGTCGCCGTCGACGGTGTGGGCTTCTCGGTCGCGGCCGGCGAGCGGGTCGGCCTGCTCGGTCCGAACGGCGCGGGCAAGTCGACGCTCATCAAGATGCTCACGGGCGTGGTCGTCCCGACGGCCGGCGAGGTCCGGATCCTGGGCCGGCGACCGCACGAGGACCGCCTCGCGGTCTCCCAGGAGATAGGCGTGGTCTTCGGGCAGCGCACCCAGCTCTGGTGGGACCTCCCGGTGATCGACTCGCTGAAGGTGCTGCGCGACATCTACCGGACGGAGGGCAGCACCTTCACCCGGCGGCTGCGGCAGTTCGACGACCTGTTGGAGCTCAGCGCCTTCTGGGACACACCGGTGCGCCAGCTCTCGCTGGGGCAGCGCGTGCGTGCCGATCTGGCGGCCGCCCTGGTGCACGGGCCCCGGCTGCTCTTCCTCGACGAGCCGACGATCGGGCTGGACGTCATCGTGAAGGAGCAGGTCCGGCGCCTGCTGGCCGAGTTCACCGCCGAAGGTGAGAAGAGCGTCCTGGTCACCACGCACGACATGAGTGACGTGGAGCGCGTCTGCGAGCGGGTACTGCTCATCGACAAGGGCAGACTGCTCTTCGACGGCGACCTGGACAGCCTGCGGAAGATGGTCGGGGCGACGCGGCTCGTGCGCGTCGTGTTCGCGTCGCCGGAGCCCGATCCCGTGCTGGCGGGAGCCGCCGCGCTGACCTCGGAGGCCCTCCGGGCGACCTTCCTGCTCCCCGAGTCCATGCGGGCCGGCGAGGCGATCCTGGATCTGACGCGACGCTATGACGTCTCCGACGTCTCGGTCTCGGAGGTCCCGCTCGAGGATGTGATGCGTCAGTACTACTCGTCGCCGTCCCGCGGTCCCGGGAGGACGGTCGGGTCCGGAGATGAGTGAGGCACTCGGGCGCGGCGGACCGCGGCGAAGGACCCTGGCCGAGCCGGGTCTCCTCGTCCGGGCGCGCCTCATGAGGGTGGTGCCGCTGGGCGAGATCCAGTTCCCGGTCTCCCTGGCCAACACGGCGTTCTCGCTGACCGTCCAGCTCTACCTCTACCACTCGCTCTGGCATGCGCTCTACGCCGGTCCCGGACCGCACCAGGCGACCGTGAGGGCGCAGATCACGTCCTTCTCGCTGCTGGGAGTACTCCTCAGCCGGACGCGCTGGGGCTTCTCGGCGAGCCGGCGCGACACGATCGCGCAGCGCGTGCGCGACGGCTCCATCGTCCACTGGTACGTGCGTCCGCTGACGCCACGCAAGTTCGCGTTCTGGCTGTACCTCGGTGACTGCGCGTACCGGCTGCTCTGGCTCGTGCCCGGATGGCTGCTCTGCGTTCTCCTGGGTGCGCTGGTCGTGCCCCACGGCGTCGGACGGTTCGCGGTGGCCGTCCTCTCGATCGTCCTCGGCCAGGTCATCGTCTACCACCTGTCCGTGCTGGTGGACCTCACGTGCTTCTGGACCACCTCGAACACGGGCGTCCAACGGCTCCACCAGTTCGCGCAGGAGATTCTCTCGGGGTCGGTCGTACCCCTGTGGCTCCTGCCGTCCGCCGTCTCCGGACTCGCGTCCGTGCTGCCGTTCGCGGCGGCCGTCAACACTCCGCTGTCCATCTACACGGGGCGGACTCCGGACGCGTCCGTACCGGCCGCGCTGCTCGTCCAGTGCGTGTGGATCCTGGTCCTGGGGACGGCGGTCCGAAGCGTCTGGCGCTCTGCGGGCCGCAGGGTCGCCGTCCAGGGAGGGTGACCGCACGTGTACCGAGAAGGACGGGCCCGGAGAGCGGGCGGGCAGGCGCGCAACGCGCTGCTCTTCGCGGCCAGGACCGTGGGCCCGGGAATCCGGGCGAGGCGGGAGTACCGCACCGACTTCGCCGCCGCGATCGCGGCCGGGATCCTCTACCAGTCCACGGGGCTGCTGCTCGCCGTCGTCGCCTTCGGCGCCCTTCCGGGCTTCGGCCCCTGGAGCCTTTCCGACATCCTGCTCATGGTCGGGCTGCGGTTGGCCGGCCACGCCCTGTACGCCGTCGTCTTCGCCAATCTGCCGCGCCTTCCGCTGATCATCGTCCAGGGCAGGCTCGATCGCATGATGATGCGCCCGGTGCCGGTCCTGATCCAGGTCATCTGCGACGAGGTCAACGTCAACGCGCTGGGGGACCTGGCGATCGCCGCCCTGTTCTGGTGCTTCGCGGTGCCGGGCATGCAGGTCCACTGGGACGCCGGCAGGGTGCTGTTCTGCGGGGCGGCGGCGATCAGCGGCATGCTGATCGAGGCGGCCCTGCAGATCACCGTGTCCGCACTGTGCATCCGCTCCATCGGGTTCGAGAGCGTCTACTACTGGGTGGACAGCACCGTGATGACCTTCGCGGGGTATCCGTTGGGGCTCTTTCACACCCTCGGTTCCTGGATGTTCACCTTCGTGATGCCCATCGGGTTCATCGCCTACTTTCCGGCGGCCCATCTGACCGGAAAGGAATCTGTCGCCCTCTTCGCTCCCTGGATGGCGGTGCTCGCACCGCTGAGCGGTCCTCTGGCGATCTCCGCGGCGCTGCTCCTGTGGCGGAGGAGTCTGAGGTCCTACGAAGGCGGCGGGTCAACCGCCTGATCCCGCTGCCGGTTTCGGCACGGGACGACGAGAGAAGGAACATGATTTCATCGGTACTTGTCACAGGCGGCCAGGGATATCTGGGATCCGTCCTCTCCCGGCATCTGATCGAGCGCGGAGTGCAGGTCACGATCGTCGACTCCGGGACGGTCGTCGGCCCGCGCATCGATTCCGCGCTGGCCACCTACATCGAGGGTGACGTGGTCGACCCGGACGAGTGGCGGGGCGCGCTGAAGGGGGTGGACGCGGTCGTGCACCTGGCGGCCATGGTGGGCGACCCGGCGTGCGAGGTCGATCCCGAACAGGCGTGGGAGATCAACTACCACGGCACCATACGAGTCGCCGAGAGCTGTCGACGCATGGGCGTCGGCTCGCTGGTCTTCGCCTCCACCTGCAGCAACTACGGGGCGACCGGAGAGGTCGAGTGCGACGAGTTCTCGCCGCTCAACCCGCAGTCGGTCTACGCACAGTCCAAGGTCATGGCCGAGCACTACCTGCTCTCCCTGGTACGGGGTGATCTGGCGACCAGCATTCTGCGGTTCGCGACGGTCCACGGCATCTCGCCGCGGATGCGGTTCGACCTCGCGGTCAACGTCATGACGGCGAACGCGGTGGCGTTCGGCGAGGTCGTGGTGAACGGCGGGCTGCAATGGCGTCCCTTCATCCACATCGACGACGTCTCCGCGGTGATCATGAGATCTCTGCACACGGCCCGGGTCGGCCCGCCGGTCCCGCGCATCTACAACTGCGGCTCCGAGTCGGAGAACTACCGGATGATCGACATCGGCAGGATGATCGTCGACACCATTCCCGACGCCAGGCTGACCGTGCGCGCGGAGGCGCTGGACAGGAGGAACTACAAGGTGCGGTTCGACCGTGCGGCCAGCGAACTCGGATTCGTCGCCCGGCACCGCGTGCTGGATTCCGTGAAGGGCATCAGCGCGGCCATGTCGGCCGGCCAGTACGCCGACTTCCTGGACATGCCCTACAGCAATCTCCTCTCGGCGCGGGTCGCCGCGGGGAAGTGAACACGGATCCGATGCAGCGCCGGGTGGAGGAGGCGCTGGCGAGCGCGGTCGGCGAGGGCGGCGAGGTGGGTCTCCAGGTGGCCGCCTACTGGGGCGGGGAGCTGGTGGTCGACGCCTCGGCAGGCCTCGCCGATCCGCGTACGGGTCGAAGAGTGGACAGCGGTTCCCTGTTCCATGTGTTCTCCTGCGGCAAAGCCGTGACCGCGACCGCGGTCCACCTCCTCGCGGAGCGCGGCCGCCTGGACTACGACTCCCCGGTCGCCCGCTACTGGCCGGAGTTCGGGGTGCTGGGAAAGGAGTCGATCACCGTACGGCAGGTGCTGACGCACACCTCCGGGATTCCCCGGCTGCCCGACGCCACGACGCTGGGCGAACTCTGCGACTGGGAGCGTGTCTGCGAGGAGCTGTGCGGCCTCAGTCCACTCTGGCCTCCCGGCGCATCGACGGGCTACCACGGACTGACGTTCGGCTGGATTCTGGGGGAGGTCATTCGCGGAGCGGACGGACGGCACGTCCGGGACATGGTCGCGCAGGACGTCCTCGGCCCGCTGGGGCTCCTCGACTCCGTCGCACTCGGAGGGTTGGCGGAGAGCATGCCGGCGCGGACCGCGGCGCACCTGGAGGACGGGGTGGTACCGGAGTCGGCCCGGCTCGACGCGCCGGCCGACGAGACGCCCTGCGCCGCCTGGGCCAACCACCCCGGCTATCTGGACGCCTGCATTCCCGCCACGGCGACGGCCACCGCCGAAGGCCTCGCGCGCCTCTTCGCCTCCCTGGCCGGCGGGGTGGGGCCGGGCCGTGACCGGCTGCTGCCGGCGGAGCGCGTCGCCGCCGCCGTGCTCCCGGCGGTCGACGCCGTCGACCTGTTCAGCGGGTCCCGGGTGCGCAGGGGCCTCGGATACCTGCTGGGCCGGCTGCGGCTGCCGGCCGGCGACGAGGTCGACGTGTTCGGCCATCACGGCCTGGGCGGGTCCATCGTCTTCGCGGACCCCGTGCGCGGATTCTCCTTCGCGTTGACGAAGAACAACCTGACCGGGCGGCCCTTTGCCGGCGGCGCCGTCGACCTGGCCACCCGGGCGATGGGCATGGCGGTCGACTTCCTGCTGCCGTGAGCCCGGGTCGCTGCCGGTGACGCGCCCGGACGCCTTCGGGGGCCGCGAGGACCGCGGGACGCCGGCCCGGAGCGACGGACCGATCGACGCCGTCCGGCAACGGCCCAGCACGGCCGCGCCCCGGGTACGGTCCGGGTGCGGTCCGGCGCCCGGCAGACGGCCCCCGGCGGCCGGAGGAGCGGCCGGGGCGCCGGCCCGTCCGGCTCTCCCGCGGTCAGACCCCGCGGTCGTAGGCGACGGTCACCGGGGCGTGGTCCGACCACCGCTCGGCGTGAGTGGCGGCGCGCTCCACGGTGGCGCGGACGGCCCGGCCGGCGAGACCGGGGGAGGCGATCTGGTAGTCGATCCGCCAGCCCGAGTCGTTGTCGAAGGCACGGCCCCGGTAGGACCACCAGGTGTACGGGCCGGTGCGGTCGGGGTGCAGGCGGCGGACCACGTCGACGTAGCCGGCCTCGTCGAGGACGCGGTCGAGCCAGGCGCGCTCCTCGGGGAGGAAGCCGGCGGCCTTCTGGTTGGCCTTCCAGTTCTTGAGGTCCTCCGGGCGGTGGGCGATGTTCCAGTCACCGCAGACCACCACCTCGCGGCCCTCTGCGGCGGCCCGCTCGCGGAGCCCGCCGAGGTGGACCAGGAACTCCGCCATGAAGCGCTCCTTCTCCTCCTGGCGCGGGGTGCCGACCTCGCCGGAGGGGAGATAGAGACTCGCGACGGTCAGGCCCGGAATGTCGATTTCGGCATATCTGCCCGAATTGTCGAATTCCTCGGAGCCGAAGCCGATGACGGTCCGCTGCGGTACCGATCGGGAGAGGACGGCGACACCGGCCCGCCCCTTGGCGGCGGCCGGCGCCCATACGGCGTGCCAGCCGGGAAGCTCCCTGAGCTCGGCCGGCAGCTGCTCGGGCTCGGACCGCACCTCTTGAAGGCAGACCACGTCGGCCTCGGTGGCGGCCAGCCACTCGGTGAAGCCCTTCTTGGCTGCGGCCCGGATCCCGTTCACATTCACACTCGTCACCACGATCACCCGGGCAGCCTACCCAGTACCGGGCGTCCGGGGTGGTCGCGGCCGGGGACCGCCTCCTCCGGCATGTCGCCGCTCCTTCATTTCATGAACGCGGCATGAATCCGCGACCGATCCCGACCGAGGTCGCGCATTGGTCTTGACCATCTCTGGACAGACCCCCTAGTGTCACTTACTGCAAAGACCTTTAATAAAGAAGGACGGATAAAGCCCGCTCTCCCACCTGCCGCAACACCGGGCACGGGCTGGCCCACGTCCCTTCAGGCCGGGTGGAGGACATGGTGGGAACGACAGGACAACTCGCAGCCGTACCGGAGCCGAAGTACTGGCACCTGCGGACGGTGTTGCTTCGCGCCATCGACACCGAGTTCTCGACCGGCCAGGTCCTGCCCAACGAGCGTGAACTCTCGGCCCGCTTCGGCGTGGCCCGCGCGACCCTGCGCCAGGCCCTCGACCAGCTGGAGCTGGAGGGCCGGCTGGTCCGCCGCCGTGGCATCGGCACCCTGATCGCCGCCCCCCGGGTCGGCGTTCCGGTCAGCCGCCGCGAGGAGGGCTGGCCCGGCACCGCCCGCACCCACGCCTGGCGCACCGTCGACTGCACCAGCGCCCCGGCCGCCGCGTCGCTCGCACAGGAACTCGGCATCCCGGAGGGCGAGATCGTCCACACCGTGCGCCGGGTGCGCACCGTGCAGGGGCAGACCGTGGCGACCGAGTCGCTGCACGTCCCCTCGTCCGCGCTGCCGCACCTGCCGGGCTTCCGGGCCGAGAACGACCGCGCCCGCTCCGTGCTGCGCCACCTGGAGCGCCTTGAGGTCGACGGGGAGTCCCGCGCGGTCGAGCTGGGCGTGGCCGAGGCCGACCAGGCCGCGCTGCTGGAGCGCCCGCCGGGCACCCCCGTCCTGGTGGTGACCAGCCAGTACGCGGCCGGTGGCCGCCTGGTGGCGCTCGCGGTCTCCACCTACCGCGCGGACACCTGCAAGCTCACCTTCGGGGAGACCGGCCTGGTCGAGGTCACCCCGGTGACCGCCGGCGCCGCGGTGGCCACCGCCTCCTGAGACACCCGCACCACGACGTGGGGCCCGTGCACCGGATCGGTGCACGGGCCCCACGTCGTGGTGCGGGGAGCGGGCCTCAGCCCCGGCCGGCCGACAGCGGCGGGTCCACCGCGAAGAGCAGTTCCTCGACCTGGTCGAGCGCCACCCGCAACGCACCCATGGCGACAACCTCCGAACCCAGAGCGGCCAGTGCGACCTCCGGCGCCCGCAGGGTGAAGAGCGCCAGCTGCTCGCGCAGCGGCTCCAGCACCCCGTCCAGGCCCGCCGCCCAGCCGCCGACCACCACCAGCTGCGGGTCTATCGCCAGGACCAGCGCCGCCACGTCGTGCACCAGCCGCCCGAGGAAGCGGTCCATGGCCACCTGGGCCACCTCGTCGCCCTCGCGGGCGAGCCGCAGCACCCGCGCCACCGCCGCCTCGTCCAACGGGTCCAGTGGTTTGCCGGAGGTGGAGAGCAGCCGCTCGGGGGTGGCCTCCCGGCCGAGCAGGTGCAGGGCGCCGATCTCGCCGGCCGCGCCGCCGAAGCCCCGGTGCAGCTTCCCGTTGATCAGCGACCCGGCGCCGGGGCTCAGCCCGGCCATCACGAACACCACGTCACCCATGCCGACGGCCGCGCCCTGCCAGTGTTCGGCGATGGCGGCCAGGTTGGCGTCGTTCTCGATCAGCACCGGGCAGCGGAAGGAGCGCCGCAGCCGGCCGCCGAGGTCGAGCCCGGTCCAGCCGGGCATCGCGGTGCCGAGCCGCACGGTGCCCTCGCGGTCCACGATGCCGGGGCTGCCGACGCCGACGGCCCACAGGTTGTCCCGCGAGATGCCGGCCTTGCGCAGCACCTCGGCGACGGTGGTCCGCATCGCGCCCAGCCGCTCCTCGGCGTCCAACGACTCGTCCACCGGCTTGAAGTGGCTGCCCACCACCTCGCCCGCCAGGTCGGCCAGGATCACCCGGATGTCGTGCACGCCGATCTCGATGCCCAGGATGTGGCCGGCCTCGGCGCGGAAGCGGAACCAGCGGGCCGGGCGACCGCGCTGACGGCTGCCGCCGGGCTGCGCCGTGCTCAGGGCGGGCTCGACCTCGGCGACGAGACCGGACTCCACCAGGCTCTCGATCACGCCCTCCACGGTGGGCCGGGAGAGTCCGGTGTCACCGACCAGCTGAGTGAGTGTCACCGACTGGCCGGAGCGCAGTGCGCGCAACGTGACCGCGGCGTTGATCCGCCGCAGCAGCGAGGAGTCTCCCCCGGTGAGCCGATCCGACAAGACGCTGCCCTTCCGCAACCACGCGACGTCACTGGCGCGCGCTGCCGAGTCCGAGTGTGCGGCGGCCACCGGGGCCCCGCAGGATTCGTCCGTCCGGCGCGCGCGAGGGTACGGCGGTGACCGGAAGGCGTGTGCCGGATGCTACCGGTGGGCCTCTCGGCGGGCGAGCATTTCCGCAGCTCATAACGGCTTCGGTATCGAAATGGTACGGATCGCCGGGTGCCCCGGTCCAGGCGCGGCCCCGGGCCGAGGGGCGGAGGCTGTCCGCCCGTCAGGCCCCGGGGGCCGCGCGCCCGGCCCCCCGCCGGTGCCTCACCGGACGACGGCGAGCCACGCCGCCGCCGCGGCGAGCGCGACGAGGACGGCGTTCAGAGGGGTGTCCCTGGCCTCGCCCCTGGACAGGTGCAGGGCCGCCGCCAGCACCTGGAGCACCAGCAGGCCGAGCGCGGCCGCCACCGCCAGGGCGGGGGCGACTCCCGTCAGCGGCGGCAGGAGGAGGCCGGCCGCGCCGAGGATCTCTATCACCCCGATGGCTCGGACCGCCGGCATCGGAACCGTGTCGACCCAGCCCATCATGGGCGCCAGCTGCTCCCTGCTCTGGGCGACCTTCTTCCCGCCCCCGTACAGGTACAGGGCCGCCAGCAGCCCGGCGATGATCCAGTAGGTGATGTCCACCGTCGTCCTCCATCATGGTTACGAGTGGTAAGTAAGCACATGATCAGTGACTGTGGGGACGCTTACAAAAGGCACACGGGTGTGCCTGGCGAAGAAGGGGACGCCGATGTCGAAGTACCGGACCACCTGTCTCATCCGCGGTGACGGCGGCCGGGCGATCCGCGGCATCCTGGACCGCGTCGGCGACAAGTGGAGCCTGCTGGTGGTGGCCACCCTCGACGGCGAACGCATGCGCTTCACCGAACTGCAGCAGCGCATCCCCGGGATCTCGCAGCGCATGCTCACCCGTACGGTCCGGCACCTGGAGCGCGACGGCCTGGTGGCCCGCACCGTCTTCGCCGAGGTCCCGCCCCGGGTCGAGTACGAGCTCACCACGATGGGGCGCACCCTGATCCGGCCGGCCGTGGCGCTGGCCGAGTGGGCCGTGGACAACAACCCCGCCATCGAGCGGAGCCAGACGGCCTACGACGCCGAGCACAGCTGAGACGTCGTGCGGGCAGGTCGCACGGTACGGGGTAGGTCACCGGCGCGGGCCACGGGGTTACGGGGTTACGGGGTTACGGGGCTACGGCGCCGGGGCGAGCGGGTGGCGCCAGAGCCCGCGCGCGGAGAGCAGGGGCAGCACGCCCTCGCCGAACCAGTACGCCTCCTCCAGGTGCGGGATGCCGGAGAGGACGAACTCGTCGACGCCCAGGCGGTGGTACTCCTCGATCAGGTCGGCCACCTCCTGGTGACTGCCGACGAGGGCGGTGCCCGCGCCGCCGCGCACCAGCCCGATCCCCGCCCACAGTCCGGGGTGGATCTCCAGCTTGTCGGTGGCACCGCCGTGCAGCTCGCGCATCCGCCGCTGGCCGTCCGACTCGCTCCGGGCCAGCGCGAGCTGGGTGCTGCGGATGCGCTCCCCGTCCATCCCGGCGAGCAGCCGTTCGGTCTCCGCCCAGGCCTGGGCGGAAGTGTCGCGGGCGATCACGTGCAGTCGGATCCCGAAGCGCGGCGTCCGCCCCTCGGCCCTGGCCAGCTCCCTGATCCACTCGATCTTCTCCCGGACCTGCGCGGGCGGCTCGCCCCAGGTGAGGTAGACGTCCGCGTGCCGCGCGGCCACCGCGCCGGCCGCGGTCGAGGAACCGCCGAAGTAGATCTCCGGGACGGGATCCGGCAGCCGGGCCAGCCGGGCCTTCTCCACCCGTAGATGGGTGCCCCGGTGGTCGACGCTCTCGCCGGCCCACAGGCGCCGGACGATCCCGAGGAACTCGTCCGCCCGGGCGTAGCGCTGCTCCTTGTCGAGGAAGTCGCCGTAGGCGCGCTGCTCGGGCGACTCCCCGCCGGTCACCACGTTGAGCAGCAGCCGGCCGTGCGACTGACGCTGGTAGCTGGCCGCCATCTGGGCGGCCAGGGTCGGGCTGAGCTGGCCGGGACGGAAGGCCACCAGGAACTTGAGCCGCTCGGTGACCTGGGTCAGCATCGCCGTGGTCAGCCAGGCGTCCTCGCACCAGACACCGGTCGGGGTCAGGGCGCCGACGAAACCGAGCTGCTCGGCGGTCCGGGCGATCTGGCCCAGGTACTCCACCGAGGGCGGCCGGTCGTCGCCCGCCGTGCCGGGGGTCGACCCGTGGCCGCCGCCGACCACGTGGCGGCTGTCGCCGGTGGTGGGCAGGAACCAGTGGAACGTCAGGGACATGCGGGGCCTCCTTGTTGGCGGGACGGTGGGACGGCGGGTCGCGGGTGCCGGGTGGCGGGTGCCGGGTGGCGGATGTTGGGTGCTGGGTGGCGGGCAGCGGTGTCGGACGTCGGTCAACGGGTGCCGGTGCGGCGGCTCGGCGGCCGGACGGGGCGGAACCCGACGCGGGCGTGGCGGCCGGTCAGCCCCTGCGGTCCGCGGCCGGCAGGGCGGTGAACCGGCCGAAGGTGCCGTCGTGGTGGACCAGCGGGCCGCCGCCCTCCCGCGCCCCGGTGTCGACGACCTCACCGACCACCAGCAGGTGGTCGCCGATCTCCTGGATCAGCACCGGGCGCGCCGTCAGCCAGGCGGCGACACCGGACAGCACGGGAACGCCCCGCTCGTCGGGCACCCAGTCGGTGCCGGCGAAGCGGTCCACGCCGCTGCGCGCGAAACGGGCTGCCAACTCCTGCTGCCCCTGGCCCAGGATGTGCACCGCGAAGCCGTCCGCGGCCCGGACGGCCGGTGCGGCGGAGGCGGTGGACGAGACGTAGAAGGAGACGAGGGCCGGGTCCAGGCTGACGGAGGTGAAGGACGTCGCGGTGAAGCCGGCCGGGCCGGGAACGGTGATGACGGTGACGCCCGCGGCCTGCCGGCGCAGGGTACGGCGCAGTCGGTCGGCCGGGACGGTCGGGCGGACCGTCGCGGTGGGCAGATCCTGAATGATGGTCACGGAGGGATTCCTTCCGATGAGGTGAGGTGTGGTCGGTCGGCGGGTCGGCGGGTCGGCGGGTCGGCGGGTCGGCAGGGCAGCAGGTCAGCGGGGTGGCAGGGCAGCAGGGCGGTCGGGGTGGCGACCGCCCTGCCGGTTCAGCGGGGCGGTTCCTCGACGGTGAGGACTCGCGGGAGGTCCGGGCCGCCGCGCAGGCGTTCGAGCCACTGGACGACCTGCGCCGCCACGCTGCGGTGGGTGGCGTCGTTGAGCACGTCGTGCCGGCCGTCCTCGACCAGCACCAGGGTCGCGGCGGGCAGACCGGCGGCGAACCGGCGGACCTCGTCCACCGGTGCGAGCGGGTCCGCCGCGCCGTGCAGGACCAGCACGGGCACCCGCCGATCCGCCTGAGCCTCCGCCTGGGCCGCGTCCGCCGCCGCCAGGGCCGAGCCGAGCAGTCCGTCCGGGACGGCGGTGGCGAAGCGGCCCCGGTCGAACGCCGGGTCGGCGGCGAGCAGGCCCCGGTGGGCGGGGCAGGAGGTCCGGGCCGTCAGCTCGTCCTCCCAGCTCCCGGGCGCGACGGCGGCGGTCAGCGGCAGGGCGGCGAGCAGCAGACCGTCCGGTCCCGGCCCCGCCTGGCCGGTCGCGGCCAGGGCGTGCAGGGCGCCGGTGTCGGACCCGGCCAGCACCACCGGTGCCGGGGCCTGGGCGGCGATCTCCGCGAAGGCGGCGGCCACGGTGGCGGGGGCCGCTTCGGGGGCGACGTCCAGGGCGTGCACCAGGTATCCGTCGGCGGCCAGTCGGCGCCCGAACCGCTGGTAGACACCGGGGTGTTCACCGCGGCCGGGCAGCAGGACCAGGGTGCCGCGCCGAGCCGCGCCCTCGGCCGGCAGCCAACGGCCGGCGCCCGCCGCCGTGGTGTCGGCCCGGCCGGTGGCGGTGCCGGTGACGTGGCCGGTCGCGGTCGCGGTCGCGGTCATCGGGTGCTCCCCGCCGTCGCCGGGGCGGCGGACGGGGCGGCGGACAGGGCGGCGGCCTCGGCGGCCGCGTCCGCGCGCTCGCGGCGGGCGACCTCCTGGCGGACCAGCGGCAGGAGGTGGCGGCCGTAGTCCAGCGCGTCCTCCAACGGGTCGTACCCCCGGATCAGCAGGGTGCTGACGCCGATGTCGACGTAGTCCAGCAGCGCCTGTGCCACCGTCTCCGGAGTGCCCACCAGGGCGGTCGAGTTGCCCGCGGCACCCGTGGCGGCGGCCGGAGCCGTCCAGAGCGCGCGGTCGTGCAGGTCGCGCTTGGCCGCGGCGGCCAGCAGCCGCTGGGAGCCGGCGTTCTGCGGGCGGGCGTCGGGCCCGACCGGGAGGATGGCGCGCTTGCCGACGAAGGAGCCGCCGGCCCGGCCCCGGTCCTGGATGGTCCGCAGGATGCCGTGCGCGCGCTCCCAGGCCTCCTCCTCGGTGCGGCCCAGGATCGGGCGGAAGGAGACGCTGATCCGGGGCGGGGTACCGCGTCCGGCGGCAGCGGCGCCCGCCCGGACGGAGGCGATCTGCTCGGCGGTCTCGGCGAGCGGCTCGCCCCAGAGCGCGAACACGTCGGCGTGCTTGCCGCCGACCCGGTACGCGGCCTCCGAGGAGCCGCCGAAGTACAGCGGGATGCGCGGCTGCTGGACGGGGCGGACCTCGGCGTGGAAGTCCTCCAGCCGGTAGTGCGAACCGTGGTGGTCGAACGGGCCCTCGCTGGTCCACGCCTTGGTGAGGACCTCCAGGTAGTCGTCGCTTCGGGCGTAGCGCTCGTCCTTGGGCAGGTAGTCGCCGTCCCGGCGCTGCTCGGCGTCGTGCCCGCCGGTGATGATGTGGACCGCGACCCGGCCACCGGAGAACTGGTCCAGGGTGGCGAAGGTACGGGCCGCCAGGGTCGGGGCGACGAAGCCCGGCCGGTGCGCGACCAGCAGGCCCAGGCGCTCGGTGTGCGCGGCCACGTGGGCGGCGACCTGGCCGCCGTCGGGGCTGGAGGAGCCGTAGCCGATCAGGATCCGGTCGAAGCCGGCCTCCTCGTGGGCCCGGGCGAAGCGCCGGGTGAAGTCGGCGTCGACCGCCGGTCCGGTGGCGGGGCGGGTCTCGGAAACGTCGGTGGTGCCGATCATGCCGATGAACTCGACGGGCATGGTGTGGTGGCCTTTCGTGCTGTCGTTCGGGAGCGGGCGGTGGTGCGGTTCGGCCGGGAGAGGCCGGTCGGCGGGCGGGTGCGCCGGGAGCTCGGTCACGGCGTCCGGAGGCGGGTTCAGGGGCGGGTGCGCAGCAGGGCGCTCTGCCCGGCGGCGAGCAGCACGGAGTCGTCCTGCGGGGTGTGGATGCGGCTGCAGAGGACGTCGCGCAGGTGCCGTTGGAGCGGGTTGTGCCGGCTGAGCGCGGCGTTGCCGATCAGGGCGACCGCCTGCTCCACCGCGCCGATCGCGGCCCGGGTGCCGATCACCTTCGCCCCGGGGGCCTGTTCGGCGGCGCCCGGCTCTCCGGCGTCGACCGCCTCGGCGAGCGCGCCGACCAGCCGTTCGGCGCCGTTCAGCGCGATCTCGATCTCGCCGACGGCGCTCTGGAAGCGCTGCAGGCTCGCGAGCGGAGCGCCGAGTGCGGAGGGCACGCGCTCGTGCAGGAACCCGGTCAGCCACTCGCGCGCCGTGCGGGCCACCCCGAGGTAGAGGGCCGTGAGCCCGAGCGAGTTCCAGGCGCCGGCCACCGCGTCCCGGCCGCCGTCCGCGCCGGGGCGGGTGAGCCCGGCGACGTGCCCGAGCGGGACCTGGACGGCGTCCAGCAGGACGTCGTCGCTGCGGCTGGCCCGCAGGCCGAGGTGGTTCCAGGTCGGGTCGACGGTCAGGCCCGGGGTGTCCGCGCGGACCAGGAAGGCGCCGGTCCTGACCTCCTCCTCGTCGGTGCGGGCCCAGACCAGCATCCAGCGCAGCGCCTCGGCGCCGGTGGAGAAGATCTTGCGGCCGCTCACCTCCCAGTGGTCGTCGCGCCGGCGGGCGACGGTGGCGGGCAGGCCGCCGCGTACCGGGCTGCCCAGATCGGGCTCCACCCGGAGCGAGTTGACCAGGGCCGGGCGCACGGCGGACTCGGCCAGCAGTTCGGCGTACACCTCGGCGGGCCAGTGCGGGGCGCGAGCCTGGGCCGCGTGGGTGAACAGCGTCATCGCGGTGACCAGGGCGACCGCCGGATCGCCCGCGCCGAGCGCGCCGAGGATTCGGGTGGTGTCGGCCAGCCCGCCGCCCGCGCCGCCGGAGCGGGAGCCCACGGTGGCGGTGAGCAGCCCGGCGCGGTGCACCGCCTCGATCCCCTCGTAGGGGAAGGTCGCGTCGCGGTCGTGCTCCTCGGCGCGGTCCGCCAGGGCGGCGGTGACGGCCGGCAGCCGGCCGAGATCCGGCCGGACGAGGGCGGGCGTGGCGGGCGCGGTCCCGGAGGGGGTCGGCGGATGCGTCTGCTGGGTCATCGGGGGCGGTCCGTATCGGTCGTGGCGCTGCGGGCGGGGGCGGTCGTGGCGCGCGGGTCGGTGAAGGCGGGCGGGCTGCGGACGGTGACCGGGGGCGGCTCGCCGTCCGTCCAGCGCTCGATCTGGACCAGGGCGTGCTGGCCGACGCAGCCCTGGGAGAGCCGGGAGCTCGGCAGATCGGCGGTCAGGACGTTCGGGTTGCCGTGGGCGCACAGTGGGGGCTCCACGCCGGGCACCGGGTCGAACCAGGCACCCGTCGGCAGTCGCACCACTCCCGGCCGGACCCGCTCGGTCAGCACGGCGCCGGCCAGGCAGGCGCCCCGGTCGTTGAAGATCCTGACCAACTCGCCCGCACCGATGCCCCGTTCGGCGGCATCGGCCGGATGCAGTTCGACGGCCTCCCGGCCGGCGACCTTGGCGGCCAGGCTCACCGCCCCGGTGTCGAGCTGACTGTGCAGCCGGGTGGCGGGCTGGTTGGCGATCAGCAGCAGTGGGTGCCGGTCGGCGCCCGGAGCGCCGAGCCGCTCCTCGGGATCGAGCCAGCTCGGGTGGCCGGGGCAGTCCGGCAGGCCCATCGCCGCGATGGTGGCGGAGGCGAGTTCGATCCGGCCGCTCGGGGTGCTCAGCGGATACCGCGCGGGGTCGGCCCTGAACCGTTCGAACAGGGTGACCTCCTCCTCGCCGTCCGGGAGCCGCCACTCGCCCGCCGCCCAGAAGTCCTCGAACGCGGGCGGCCGGGCGAGGCCCGAGGTGGTCAACTCCGCCGCCCAGTCGGTGTACAGGTGCTCCAGCCACTGGCGCGGAGTGCGGCCCTCGGTGAAGCGCTCGCCGAAGCCGAGCCGCTCGGCGAGCGCCGCCAGCACGGCGTGGTCGTCCCTGGCCTCGCCGCGCGGCGGCACCGCGCGGTGCATCGCGATCAGGTGGGTGTCCCGGCGGCCGCCGCCGAAGTCCTCGCGCTCCAGGGCGGTGGTGACCGGGAGGACGATGTCGGCGTGCCGGGCGGTCGCCGTCCAGTGCGGCTCGTGGACGACGACGGTGTCCGGGCGGGCGAAGGCCCGGCGCAGCCGGCCCAGGTCCTGGTGGTGGTGGAACGGGTTGCCGCCGGCCCAGTGGACCAGCCGGATGTCGGGGTAGGTGTGGTGGCCGCCGTCGTAGTCGAACTCCTCGCCGGGATGCAGCAGCAGGTCCGCGATCCGCGCGCAGGGGATGAAGTCCGCCACCGGGTTGCGTCCCTGGGGCAGATGCGGCAGTCGCAACTGCGGTCCGGTGTCGCCGACGTCGCCCATCGAGCCGTAGCCGTGGCCGAAGCCGCCGCCGGGCAGTCCGATCTGGCCGAGCGCGGCGGCCAGCGCCAGCGCGGCCCAGACCGGCTGCTCGCCGTACCGGGCACGTTGCAGCGACCACGTGACGGTGACCAGCGTCCTGGTGGCGGCCATCCGCCGGGCCAGCCCGCGGATCCGGCTCGCCGGGATCCCGCAGATCGCGGCCGCCCAGTCGGCGTCCTTGACGATGCCGTCCGGCCTGCCGTGCAGGTACTCGGCGAAGGTGTCGAAGCCGGTCGTGCAGGCGTCGAGGAAGGTGCGGTCGTGCAGGCCCTCGGCCACGAGGGTGTGGGTGAGCGCCAGCATCAGCGCGGTGTCGGTGGCGGGGGCGATCGGCAGCCAGTCGGTGGCCGGCCCCTCGGGCAGGTCGTCCCGCAGCGGGCTGACCAGGGCCACCTCCACACCCCGCGCGGCGAGTTCGGCGAGCCGTCCCGGTGTGCCGTGCCGGGTGACGCCGCCCGGTGTGACGTACACGTTCTTGGCGGGAATGCCGCCGAAGGCCACGATCAGCCGGGTGTGCCGGGTGATGGTGGGCCAGGACGAGGCGGCCCGCAGCACCGTCTCGGCGTCGCCCACCAGATGGGGGAGCAGCACCAGCGAGGTGCCCAGGCTGTAGGAGTTGCGGGAGCCGGTGTAGCCGCCGAACTGCCCCAGGAATCGATGCAGTTGACTCTGGGCGTGATGGAACCGGCCGGCGCTGGCCCAGCCGTACGATCCGCCGAACACGGCCTGGTTGCCGTGCTCGCGCCGGACCCGGTCGAGCTCGGCGGCGACCAGGTCCAGCGCGTGCTCCCACTCCACCTCGACGAACGGCTCCGCGCCGCGCGCCGCCGAGGGGCCGGGCCCGTGCTCCAGCCAGCCCCGCCGGACCGCCGGCCGGCGCACCCGGGTCGGGTGGTCGAGCGCGCCGGCCACCCCGCCGAGCAGCGGGGAGGGCGCCGGATCGGCCGGGTGCGGCAGCACCTCCACGCCGCCCCGCTCCCCGGCGCGGACGCCGAAGGCGCCCCAGTGCGAGGTGCTGGGCGAGGTGGTGGCGGAGCCCCGGGAGGAGTCGCCGGGCTGAGGCCGGAGCGGGCGGACGGTGCTCATGCGCTCGCCGCTCCCGCGAGGACGGCTCCGCCGGCGTCCACCTGGTCGCGCACCAGCGTGATCAGCCTGCCGTAGTCCCGGGCGTCCGCGAGCGGGTCGAAGCCGCGGATCAGCAGGGTGCCGACGCCGAGCGCGGTGTAGTCCAGCAGGGATTCGGCGACCTGCTCGTAGGAACCCACCAGCGCGGTGGAGTTGCCGGCTGCCCCGGTGGCCCTGGCGACCGCGGTCCAGAGCCGCTTGTCGTGCAGGTCGCCCTCGGCGGCGGCCGCCAGCAGGCGCTGCGAGCCCTCCTGGGCCGAGTGGTCGAGGTTGAACGCCTTGCGCAGGTCGCCGACCTTCTCCCGGGTGAGCCGCAGGATCTCCGCGGCCCGCTCCCAGGCCCCCGCCTCGGTCTCGGCCGGGATCGGCCGCAGGCTGACGCTGAACGCCGGCCGGCGGCCGTACGGTTCGGCCGCCGCGCGGACCTGCCGGATCCGCTCGGCGATGCCGGCCAGCGGCTCGCCCCAGAACGCGTAGACGTCGGCGTGCCGGCCGCCCACCCGTACCGCGTCCTGCGAGGCGCCGCCGAAGTAGACCGGGATCGGCCGCTCCGGCCGGACCGACGACAGGCCGCCCTTGACGGCGTAGAACTCGCCCTCGTGGTCGAAGGGTTGGTCCGACTGCCAGGTGCGGCGGACCACCTGAAGGAAGTCGTCCGTGCGGCGGTAGCGGGTCTCCTTGTCGCTGAAGTCGCCGTCCCGGGCCTGGTCGGCGTCGTCGCCCCCGGTGATCACGTGCAGGGCGATCCGGCCGGGGTGGAACGCGTCCAGGGTCGCGTACTTGCGGGCCGCCAGGGTCGGTGAGACGAAGCCCGGACGGTGCGCCAGCAGGACGCCGAGTCGGGTGGTGTGGGTGAGCACCTGGTCGGCGACGGTGAAGCCGTCCGGGCTGGCCGAGGAGTGCGCGACGAGCACCCGGTCGAAGCCGGACTCCTCGTGCGCCAGGGCCAGTTCGCGCAGGTAGCCGGGCTGGACGGCGGGGCCGGTGTCCTGGGTGTCGGTCTCGCTGAAGGGCTTGGTGGCGGCGATGCCGATGAACTCGACGGGCATGGCGGTACTCCAGAGGTCGATCGTGGAAGGGGAGGGCGGGGGCCCGCTGCGGCGCCCCGTCGCGCGGGACGGCCCGCGCGGTGCCCTGTGGGCGGGCGGCCCGGCGGTCGGCCGCGCGGGCGGCCTCAGCGTGCTTCGGCGGCGAGCTTCTCGCGCCAGTCGGCGCCGCGGTGGCAGGCCGCCGTGCGGCCGTCGCCGTGGTCCGTGACGGCCGGGCGCTGCCTGCAGTCGTCACCGGCGAACGGGCAGCGATGTGCGAACGGGCAAGCGGCGGAGTCGGGTTCGAGGGTCCACTCGGGACGGGGTCCGCGCGGACGCAACTGCGCCGGGCTGAGCCGGTGCTCCCGGCGGACGCTGGGCGCGGAGGCGGTGAGCAGCGCGGTGTACGGGTGCAGCGGGTCGGCGAGCACCGCCTCGGCGGGGCCCTGCTCGACCAGCCTGCCCCGGTAGAGCACGGCGATCCGGTCGGCGATCCCGGCCAGGGAGCTGAGGTCGTGCGAGATGATCACCACGGCGAGGCCCAGCGTGCGGCGCAGCTCGTCGAGGAGCAGCAGCACGTGGTTGCGGTTGGAGGCGTCCAGCGCACTGACCGGCTCGTCCGCGAGCAGCAGCCGCGGGCGGGTGACCACGGCGCGGGCCAGCGAGACGCGCTGGCGCTGGCCGCCGGACAGCCTGCCCGGCGTGCGGTCGGCGAAATCGGCGGGGAGGCCGACGAGTTCGAGCGCCTCCCGGATCCGGGCGGCCCGCTCGCCGCGCTCCACGCCGGTGCCCACCGTGAGCGGCTCGCCGACCAGCTCGCCGACGGTCAGGTCGGGGTCGAGGGAGCGCAGCGGATCCTGGAACATGTACTGGATCCGGCCGCTGCGCCGCAGCTCCCGAAGCGGGCGCCCGCGCAGGCCGGTCACCTCCTCGCCGTCCACCGTGATCCGGCCGCCGACGACCGGGGCGAGGCCCACGACCGCGCGGGCGAGGGTGGTCTTCCCGGAGCCGGTCTCGCCGATCACCCCGAGGATCTCACCGGCCCGCGCGTCCAGTGAGACGTCGTCCAGGACGCGCTCCGCGGCGCGGCCGGGGCGGCGTCCGTAGGCGACACCGAGTCCGTGGATCCGCAGCAGCGGTTCGCCGGCGGCGGCCGGCGGGAGAGCGGGCGTGGTGGTGCTCATACGGTCACCTCCTGAAGGGCCGGGTGGTCGTCGCGGTCGTGGGCGGCGCCGGTGAGCGCGTGGGTCAGGGCCGGTTCGTCGGCGCGGACGCAGCGCACCCGGCGCCCGTCGGCCCGCACGGTGAGCGGGACGGGGGCCTCGGTGCAGGACGCGGTGGCGAAGGCGCAGCGGTCGGCGAAGCGGCATCCGGCCGGCGCCGCGCCGGCCTCCGGCGGGCGGCCGGGGATCACCGCGAGTTCGCGGCGCCGCCAGTCGCCGATGGAGGCCACCCGCAGCAGGGCCTCGGTGTACGGATGGGCCGGGGCGGCGACCACCTCCGCGGTGGGACCGTCCTCGACGATCTCCCCGGCGTAGAAGACCAGGATCCGGTCGCAGACCTCGGCTACCACGGCCAGGTCGTGGGTCACCAGCAGCAGCGCGAGGCCGCGCTCGGCCCGCAGCCGGGCGAGCAGTTCGAGCACCTCGGCCTGGACGACGGTGTCCAGCGCGGTGGTGGCCTCGTCGGCGACCAGCAGCTCGGGTTCGCCGGCCACCGCGATGGCGATCAGCACCCGCTGCAGCATGCCGCCGGACAGCTCGTGCGGGTACCGGTGGTAGACCTCCTCCGGCCGGTGCAGGCCGACCGACGCGAAGAGTCCGACCGCCCGCTCGCGGGCCGCGGCGCGGTTCAGGCCGTGCCGCAGCCGCAGGGGCTCGGCCAGCTGCCGGCCGACGGTGATCGACGGGTTCAGATAGGACGCCGGGTCCTGGAACACCGCGCCCAGCCGGCTGCCGCGCACCTGCTCCCACTGGCGTTCGGTCAGGGCGGTGAGCTCGGTTCCGGCCAGCTCGATACGGCCCGCGGAGACGGCCACGCCCGGTGCGCCGACACCGAGCACCGAGCGGCAGGTGAGGGTCTTGCCGCTGCCGGACTCGCCGACCAGGCCGACCGCCTCGCCGGCCCGGACCACGAAGGAGACGTCGCGCACGGCCTCGGCGCGGCCGGCGCCGACGGTGACGTGCAGGCCGTCCACGGTCAGGACGGTGTCGCCGGGAGCGGTGGCCCGGTCAGACGGGGAGGGGGACATCGGCCTGCTCCTTCGGTGAGGGCTGCCCGTCGGCGCCCGCTCGGCGGGCGGCGGAGGCGGCGGAGCGCGCGTCGCGCACCCGGGCCGGCTCGGTACCGGCCGCCCCGGCGTCCCGGACGGCGTCGGCGAGCAGGTTGAGCGCGCCGACGGTGAGCATGATCAGGGCGGCCGGCAGCACCGGCGCCCAGGGCTGCTGGGCCAGGAAGCCCAGGTCGCCGGCGAGCATGCCGCCCCAGGTCGGCGCCGGCGGCTGGACGCCGATCCCCAGGAAGGTGAGGGAGGTGACCGTGAGCAGCGCGGTGGCCAGCGCGTGGGCGGTGGTGACGGCGACGGTCGGCAGGATCTTGGACCAGAGATGGGTCCGCAGGATCCACCGGCGCGAGGCGCCCATCAGCTCGGCCGCCTGGACGTACTGGGCCTGGGTGAAGCCCAGTGCGGCGGCCCGGGTCACCCGGAAGAACAGCGGTGCGAGCAGTACCCCGAGCGCGAGCATCGCCTGGTGGAGTCCGTTGCCGAACACCCCCACCGCGGCGATCGCGAAGAGTGTGAACGGCAGGGTCATCAGGGCGTCCACGGCCCGCAACGACAGCCACTCGAAGGCCCGGCCGAGCCAGAGCGAGGCGATGCCGGGGACGATGCCGAGCAGCATCGCCGCGCCCACCGCCTCCAGGGCGCCGGTGACCGAGTCGGCGGTGCCGGCCAGCAGACGGCTGAGCACGTCGCGTCCGAGGTAGTCGGTGCCGAGCCAGTGCTCCCCGCCGGGGGGCCGGAGCAGGTTGACGGTGTCCTGGGCCAGCGGGTCCTGCGGGGCCAGGGCGCTGCCCAGCAGGGCCAGCAGGGCGACGACGGCGAGCCCCGCGAGGGCGATCCGGGCGGTGCGAAGCCGCAGCGTGCGACGCAGCGTCCTCATGACGGACTCCCCTGGCGCGTGGTGGAGCCGGACGCACGACGGGCCGCCGGATTCAGCGCGAGCAGACCGGTGTCGACGGCGAGGTTGGCGATCAGGACGACGGCGACGGTGACCAGCAGGGTGCCCTGGATGACCGGGACGTCGTGCTGCTGGGCGGCCTGCAGCGACAGCTGCGCGATCCCGGGGAGGTTGAAGATCCGCTCGGTGACCACCGCGCCGCCGATCAGCATCGGCACGCTCATCCCGAGCACGGTGACGGCCGGCCCGGCGGCGTTGCGCAGCACGTGGCCGAAGAGCACCCGGCGGGCGGGCAGCCCGCGCATCACCGCGCCGGTCACGTAGTTCTCCCGCAGCGCGCCGACCAGCGAGGTGCGCAGCTGGCGGGCGATGCCGGCGGCCGCGTCCAGGCTCAGGGCGAGCGCCGGCAGGACGGCGAACCGCAGCCACTGGAGCGGATCCTGGCCGAACGGCACGTACCCGCCGGAGGGCAGCAGCCCGGCCTGGACGGAGAGCACGGCGATCAGGCCGATGGCGATCACGAAGGCGGGCAGCGTGCCGAGCACCGAGCAGATCCCGGTGATCGCCAGATCGAGCCGGCCGCCGTTGCTGCGGGCGGCGGCGATGCCCGCGGCGCCGCCGAGCAGGACGGCGAACAGCAGGGCGAGGCCGGCGACGGACAGGTCGACCGGCAGCGCGGTGGTGATGCTGTCCGCCACCGGGAGGGTGGTGAACCAGGAGTGCCCGAGGTCGCCGGTGAGGGCGTGTCCGAGCCAGCTGCCGAACTGCGCGGGCAGCGGGCGGTCGAGGCCGAACTCGTGGTTCATCCGGGCGATGTCGGCGGGGGTCGCGGTCTCGCCGAGGACGGCTGCACCGGGGTCGGCCCCGGACAGGGCCCCCAGGCCGAAGGTGATCAGGGAGGAGATCAGGAAGACGGTCGCGGTGGTCAGCAGGGCCCGGGCCGGGCCACGGGGCGCCCGGGCGGCCCGCCGGGCGAGCAGCCGGCCCCGCCCGACCGAGCGGGCGGGCGCCGGCGCGAGAAGCGCGGTCACGAGGCGGTCACCCCCTCGAAGCGCTGGACCACCGTGAACTCCGGGATGGCCGAGACGGCCTTGCGGCGGGCCAGGATCCGCGGCACGGTGTGCAGGAAGACGTTGGGCATGGTGCGGACGGCCAGCGCGGTGGCGGCCTGGAGGTTCCTCGCGTACTCGGGGGAGTCCAGCGGGGTCCGGGAGACCAGGTCGACGGCCTGCTTGAGCTCGGGGGGCGTGCTGCGGCCCGGATTCATCAGCCCCTGCTCGCCGAAGAGCACCTGGAAGGCCTGCGGGGCGGAGTCCCGGCCCGCGAACTGGTCGGTGAACAGGGCGCGGGAGTGCTGGATGTAGATGATCTGGGTGGCCTGGGCCGCCGGGACGACCTCGATGGTGGTCCGGATCCCGACCTCCTTCAGCTGCGCCTGGAGCTGTTCGGGCAGGCCCTGTGCGGCCGTGGTCGTGATCGTCAGGTCGACGCCGTCCGGGTGCCCCGCCTGGGCCAGCAGCTCCCTGGCCTTGGCCGGGTCGTGCGGGAAGAGGTCGGCGGAGCCGGCGTCGTAGCCGACGTAGCCCTTCGGGAAGGGCTGGTAGCTGACCTCGCCGTAGCCGAACTGCTGGGTCTTGAGCAGGGCTTCACGGTCGACCGCGTGCTTGAGCGCCTGGACCACCAGCGGGTTGTCGAAGGGCGCCTTGGTGGGGTTGATGTCGAGCACCGCGACCACCAGGGACGGGATGACCTGGACCTCCAGCCCGGCCGCCTTGGCCGCGGCCACCTGGCTGCCGGGGATCTGGGCGACGTCGTACTGGCCCGACTGGAGCGCGGCGACCACGGTGGAGGCGTCCGGGAGCGGATAGATCTCGAAGCCGTCCAGCTTGATGCTCGCGGCGTCCCAGTAGCCGGGGTTGCGCTTCAGCACGGCCTTGGCGTTCTGGGTGTACGAGCTGAGGGTGAACGGCCCGGCGCCCACCGGGCGGGAGGCGAGAGCGGCCGCGTCGCCCTCGAAGGCCTTCGGGCTGACGATCATGCCGGTCTTGCCGGCCAGCAGGTTCGGCAGCTGGTAGTCGGCCTGGGTGAGCGTCAGCACCACGGTGGCCGGGTCGGGGGCGGCGATCTCCTTGATGTGCACGAGTTGCGGTGCGACCAGCGACTTGGGATCGGTGCGGCCCCGATCCAGGCTCTTCTTGACCGCCGAGGCGTCGAGCGGGGTGCCGTCGCTGAAGGTCAGCCCCGGGCGGAGCGCGAAGGTGACGGCGGTGCCGTCCGGGCTGTACGTCCAGCCGGTGGCGAGGGCGGGGACGGCGTCGCCCTTCTCGTCCAGCTTGGTGAGGCCCGCGTAGACCAGCGAGAGGTCGTGAACGTCCCAGCCCGCCGAGGAGAAGACCGGATCCCAGGAAGTGGGCAGCGCCCAGCCCCACTTGAGGGTTCCGCCGGCGGCGCCGCCGGCCGTGGTGGGGGTGGCGGAGCCGCACGCGGCGAGGGCGAGGGCCGCGCCGGCGCCGAGGCCGAGGCCGAGGAAGGAGCGTCTGGCGAGCGTCGAACCGGTCGTGAGGGGGGCGTTCATGATGCTGCGTCACCTTTCGGGGCATGCCGGACCGACCCTCGGCGGGGGCGGACGGGCAGTGCTGCGGGCGCCGCGTCGGGGCGGGCCGACGGCGCGGGGGCGGGGCGTGGAGGCGTGGGAGAGGATCGCCCGGGTACCGGGGCGCGGCGGCGGGGCCGTCCACGCCGGGAGCGCGGGCGGGTCCGGGCCGGTGGCCGGGAGTCCGGGGGAGCGGGAATCGGCCCGGCACGAGGGCAACGGGCACGGCCGGTCAGACCTGACGGGGTGCGGCCGGTGCGACGGTCAGGCCGTCGGGGGCCGTGAATCGGCAGGTGTGGTGGCGGCGGGAGGGCGCTGGGTCAGCGACAGAGGTCGCTGCTGGTGCGCCGGAAGTCCACGAAGCGGCACACCACACCGGGGTGCGTCGAGAGCATGCGCTCATCCTGGCGGCGCTGTGGCGCCCTGTCAATGGACACCAAACGGTGTCTCATTCGTCGGACCGTCAGCGCCGCGCGGAGCCGGCACGCGCCCGGCGGGCGAGGGGCCCGGTCAACGGCCCGCGGCCCCCCTGGCGGGTGAGGTCCCGGTCAACGGCGCGCCGGCGGTCGGGCGGGGGCTCCGGTCAACGGCCCGCCGCCGGTCGGGCGGTGAGAGCCGGGTGCCCTGCCGCGTACGCCGGGTGCAGCCAGAGCGGTCCGTTCCCGCTCTCGACCCGGATCCCCCGCGCGGGGGGCCGGCGGTCGGCCGTGAACAGCTCCACATCGGCCCTGGTCAGGCTGAGGTGGAGCTCCAGCGCCTGGTCGGCGTCCGGCAGCGCGCCGTCGGCCCGCAGGCGCAGCCGCGGGGCCACCGCCCGGGCCGCGGCGAGGTACTCCTCCAGCGGGCGCCAGCCCGGCACGACCCGGCGCCCCGCGGGACCGAGGAAGAGCAGGGTCGGCAGGGCGTAGCGGCAGCCGTCGCCGGCCTCCTTGGCCGCGCCCGGATGCGGTCCGGAGCCCCGCAGGCCCCGCACCTCGGACACCGGCGCCCGGGCCTCCGCCCGGTCGGCGGTCAGTCGCGCCATGAGCCGACGATCCGTCATGTCGATTCGCAGGAGGTCGGGTTCGAGGCCGGGCAGACCATGGAGTGCGGTCAGCACCCGCTGCGGGGTGTCGGCCGGCTCGCCCAGGACGAAGGCGCTCTCACGCAGCCGGCGCAGGACCGCGGCCGCCACCGAGGGGCCCTGCCGGACCGCCGCCACCGCCGCGAGCGAGGCCGGCCGGCTACTGGCCGCCACCCAGCCGAGCCGGGCGGCGTGCGGTGCACCGGTGTGCCGGCTGATGTCCGCGACGTAGCCGGCGTACCAGGCGGTCTCGGCGGCCGGATCGGGAGCCGGATCGTCCTCCTCCTCGTCGAACAGCATCCCGTACACCGGGCGCCAGTGGGCCCGGCCGGCCAGCAGGTCACGGAGCCTGCGGAGCTTGGGGTCGGAGCCCCAGGCCCAGGGACAGAGCGGGTCGGTGAACTCCACCACCTCCAGCCCGACCGGTCGCTCCTCGGCACCCCCGTCGGCGCCCGGGGCGGCTGCCGCGTCGGAGCTCACGGTGGCCGTCGGGGAGCCGGGGCCGGGCGGAGCGGTGGTCATACCAGGACGTCCGTCCGTCTCCGGGCGGCCGGCGCCCCGGGGCCGTCTCCGCCCACCAGGGCGGAGATGGTGACCCGGCCGAGGATCTCGGCGGCGCTGTCCTCGACCGCGCGCCACACGTCGGGCAGGCCCTGGGCCGGTGCGGGGTAGTCGAGTTCGGCCAGCGGCTCGCCGCGCAGGGTGATCAAGCCGCCGTCGACCGCGCGCATCACGTCGAGCAGGCTGATCTCCTCGGCCGGCCGGCCGAGCCAGTAGCCGCCCTCGCAGCCGCGTTGACTGCGCACCAGGCCCGCCCGGCGCAGGTCGCCGACCACGGACTTCAGGAAGCGGAACGGGATCTCCTGGGAGGAGGCGATGCTCTCGCAGGTGAGCGGACGGGCCGTGTCGCGGGCGAGTTCGACCAGGGCCCGCGCGGCGTAGTCCGCCTTCGCGGAAATATGCATGTGCACCATTATCGTCCGTCGGCCCGCCGCCACAATGCCTTTCGGCCACGGACGATCGGCGGCCCGGCGCTCCGGGGCAATGGACACCTCTTGACATCCTTTTCGCCGCGGCCCTAGCGTCTGCTCCATGCCCAGCCGTGTCCAGCACCGCGCCGCGTACCGCACCGACCGTCCGTCGCTGCCGTCCGCGCTCTGTCGCGCCCGCTGAACGACACCTGCTGCACGACACCCGCCGCTCGACCGCCGCTGAACGGCGCCCGCCGCACAGCACCCGCTGAACGGCCCCGCTGTTCGACCACCGCCGTGCGGCACCCCCACCCGGACCTCCGGTCGGGTCCGGGGCCCCGTGGCCGTACGGACGCGTGCCTCCGTGCTCCCTGCCGCCACGACTGCGAGACTCCCGAATCCGTGGACCGGGCCGACCGGGCCCGCCCTCCGGACCTCTCACGCGCCCCGCCCTCCGGACCTCTCACGCGCAAGGAACGTCATGACCTCAGCAGAGCACCCGCACACCCACGCCGACGAGCCCGGCGAGCGGCGGCCCACCACCGTGGCCGGCACCGGCTTCCACCCGCACCTGCCGGACCGCCCGCACCAGGAGGCCCCGCTGGCGGCCAGGTTGCACCACATCCGGGCGGGCGAGCTGGACGGTGACACCGCGCAGACCGGCGGCATGCGGCGGTTCGCGGGGATCAGCGGCCAGACGGTGGGCTCCGAGACGCTCTGGATGGGCCAGACCCATGTCGCCCCCGCCACCTCCTCGGGTGACCACCACCACGGCGACTCCGAGACCGCGATCTACGTGGCCTCCGGGCACCCGGTGTTCGTCTTCGCGGACGACTCCTCCGGCGAGGTCGAGGAGGTCCGCCTGGAGGCGGGACCGGGGGACTACATCTTCGTCCCGCCGTTCGTCCCCCACCGCGAGGAGAACCCGGATCCGCACGAGGAGGCCGTGGTGGTGATCGCCCGCAGCACCCAGGAGGCGATCGTGGTCAACCTCCCCAACCTCCTTCCACTCGGCCGGGACTGACGGCGCGGCGGTCAGAGCGAGCGGCGCGGGCCCCGGCCGGACGTCCGCCGGGTCGTCCACGGCCGTCGGCCGACGGTCCGGCGGCGGTTCGGCCGGGCCCTATGCTGCGGGCATGCCGAACCAGACGCACGTCCTCCATCAGGGCAACACCACCGGGTCGGACCCGGCCTTCGTGCGGGCGTCGACCAGTGCGGCGCCGGTGCCCTTCGTGCCCGAGATCCGGCTGAACATGGCGCAGGACGCGATCACCCTCTGGGAGGCCACCGAGGTCGCCCGCGGCGAGATCGGCCTGCCGCCCCCGTTCTGGGCCTTCGCGTGGGCCGGCGGCGTGGCCGTCGCCCGGTACGTGCTCGACCACCCCGACCTGGTGGCGGGCCGGACGGTGCTCGACCTGGCGGCCGGATCGGGCCTGGTCGGGATCGCGGCCGCGCTCGCCGGGGCGGCGTCGGTACGGGCCGCCGAGATCGACGCCTACGCGGTGGCGGCGATCGGGATCAACGCCGCGGTGAACGCGGTCCGGGTCGACGCCGCGCTGGAGGACGTCCTCGACGGTGACGGCGCCGGCGCGGAGGTGGTGCTGGCCGGGGACGTGTTCTACGAGCGGACGATGGCGGCCCGCTTCCTGCCGTTCCTGGAGCGGGCGCGGGCCCGGGGAGCCCTGGTGATCGTCGGTGATCCGGGCCGGGCGTACCTGCCGCGCGAGCGCTTCCTGCCGCTGGCGGCCTACGAGGTCCCCGTGGTGGCCGACCTGGAGGACGCCGCGCTCAAGACCACCACCGTCTGGAAGCTCGCCCCGGCCCCCTGACCGGCCGGTCCGGCGATCGTCGGCGCGCCCCCGGGCCGGCGTGCGAACGGCCCCTGAACGGCGGGAACGTGGTGCGCACCGGCGTCCGGGAGGGTGCGCGCCGGCCGGCGGGAAATGCTTCGCGCACCGCGCGCCCGGCTGGTAGACATCTGGCATGAGTGAGCCGAAGATCCGTACCGCGACCGTCGACGAGGTCCCCGCCCTGCTGGAGTTCTGGGCCCGGGCGGCCGAGGGGACGAGCATCACGGACGACCCGGACGGGCTCGCCCGGCTGATCACCAGGGACGGGGACGCGCTGATCGTCGCCGAGCTCGGCGGCGTCGTGGTCGGCACGGTGATCGCCGGCTGGGACGGCTGGCGCTGTCACCTCTACCGCCTCGCCGTCGACCCCGGGCACCGCCGCCGGGGTATCGGCGCCGCCCTGCTGGCCGCCGCCGAACGACGCTTCGCCGCCCTCGGCGGGCGCCGGGCCGACGCGATGGTGCTCGACCACAACGAGCTCGGGCAGCGCACCTGGACGAGCGGCGGCTACGCGCCCGAGCCGCAGTGGAGCCGCTGGGTCAAGCCGCTGAGCGGCTGACCGGGGCCGTCCGCCGCTCAGGGCCGTCCGCCGCTCAGGGCCGGGACCGGGCCCGGGCCCGGGGGCGGACGGCGCAGTACGGGCCGAACCGCGTGCTCGGCCGAACGGGCAGCGGGGCCCGGCCGGGTCGGCACCGGCCGGGCGGCACGGTCAGGGCAGCGGCACCTGGTGCGCGGCGGTGAAGGCGGCCGCGTCCCAGTGGCCGCCGAGCTGCGGGGCGAGCGCCGCACGGGCGAGGGCCGGGAAGTCGGCGGCGCCGCCCGCTCCCTCGGGCAGCGCGCCGAGCAGCGGCGCCCCGGCCACCGAGGGCAGGTCCGCCAGGTTGCAGCAGGCGGCGAGGTCGGCCTCGGCCGGCCAGGCGCCGATCACCACGCCCAGTGTGCCCAGCCCCCGGGCGCGCAGCGCCTGCGCCGTCAGCGCGGTGACGTTCAGCGTGCCCAGTCCGGCCGCCGCCACCAGCAGGATCTCCGCTCCGAGCCCCCGGGCCGCGGTGGCGAGCACCATGTCCGCGAGGGTGTGGCCCCGCTCGTCGTAGCGCACCAGCAGACCGCCGGCGCCCTCGACCAGCACCAGGTCGTGCGAGGTCGCAAGGTCGGCCACCGCGTCCGCCACCTGCTCGGGGCCGACCGTCGGCAGTCCGCTGCGGCGCGCCGCGGTGTCCGGGGCCAGCGGCTCGGGGTACCGGGCCAGCTCGCGGACGGTCACCGCGTGGGCCCCACCCCTCCCGCGGGCGAGCCGTACGACCTCGTCGGCGTCTCCCGCCTCGCCCGGGGCGACGCCGGTCTGACCGGGCTTGAGCACGGCGACCCGCCGCCCGGCGGCCAGCGCCACGGCGGTGACCGCCGCGGTGGCCACCGTCTTGCCGACGTCCGTCCCGGTGCCGGTCACGAACACCACCCGCGCGGTCATCGCGCCACCGCCCTGTTCTCCCGGTGCGCCGCCGTGCCGCGCACCGCCGCCGTGTCCGCCCGGTCCGCCGAACCGCCGGGCGTCATCCCGCCACCGCCGCCGCCGTGACACCCGCGCAGATCCGCGCGAGGTCCTCGTCCCCGGTCACGTAGGGCGGCATGGTGTAGATCAGATCGCGGAACGGCCGCAGCCAGACGCCCTCGCGCGCCGCCGCCTCGGTCGCCGCCCGGACGTCGACGGGGTGGTCCAGCTGGACGACCCCGATCGCGCCGAGCACCCGGACGTCGGCCACGCCCGGGACCTCGGCCGCGTCCGCCAGGCCCGTCGTCAGGCCGGACTCCAGCCGCTTCACCCCGACCTGCCAGTCCTGGCCGAGCAGCAGCCCGACCGAGGCGTTGGCGACGGCCGCCGCGAGCGGGTTGCCCATGAAGGTCGGCCCGTGCGCCAGCACCGGCACGGCGCCGCGGCTGATCCCGTCCGCGATCCCGGTGGTGCACAGGGTGGCCGCCATCGTCAGATAGCCGCCGGTCAGCGCCTTGCCCAGGCACATCACGTCCGGTGCGACCCCGGCGTGCCCGGCGGCGAACAGCTCGCCGGTGCGGCCGAAGCCGGTGGCGATCTCGTCGAACACCAGCAGCACGCCGTGTTCGTCGCAGAGCTCCCGCAGCAGCCGCAGGTACGCGGGGGAGTGGAAGCGCATGCCGCCCGCGCCCTGCACCACCGGCTCGACGATCACCGCCGCCAGTTCGTCCGCATGGCGTTCGACCAGCTCGGCGAGCGAGGCGGCGTACGCCTCGTCCAGGGGCGCGTCGAACCCGGCGGGCGGCTCGGCCGCGAACAGCTGGCGCGGCAGCACTCCGCCCCAGAGCTGGTGCATCCCGCCGTCCGGGTCGCACACGGACATCGGGTGGAACGTGTCGCCGTGGTAGCCGCCGCGCCAGGTCAGCAGCCGCCGCTTCCGCGGCCGGCCCACCGACTGCCAGTACTGGAGGCACATCTTCATCGCGACCTCGACGGCCACCGATCCCGAGTCGGCCAGGAAGACGTGCCGCAGCGGCTCCGGCGTGATCTCCACCAGCGTCGTCGCGAGCCGCACGGCGGGCTCGTGGGTGAGCCCGCCGAACATCACGTGGCTCATCCGGCCCAGCTGGTCGCGCACCGCCTCGTCCAGCACCGGGTGCCCGTACCCGTGGATCGCCGCCCACCAGGAGGACATCCCGTCGACGAGTTCCCGGTGCCCGCCCGCCGGCTCGGCCAGCCGCAGCCGGACGCCGGAGGCGGACTCCACCACGTACGGGGTCGCGGTGCCGGGCATCGGCCCGTAGGGGTGCCAGACGTGCGCCCGGTCGAGTGCGAGCAGGGACTGCGGGGAGAGCTGGGCCACGGTGGTTCTTTCCTCGGTGGTTCCGGTCGCGGAGCGCCGGGCGTCCTGCGCCCGGCGGTCGCGGAGCGTCAGGCGTTGGGCGCCAGCTCGGTGCCGGCACCCCGGCGCCGCACCCGGACCAGGTCGCTGCGCACCTCGTCGGCCGCCGCCTCGGCCTCCTCGGCCGGGCCGTGACCGCCGCAGGGGCCGCAGCCGCCGCCGGAGCCGCAGGCGTGGGCCGAGCCCTCCGGCGCCGCCGACCCGCACGAGTCGCCCGCCGAGCCGCACGGGCCGGCCGCCGCGGCCGCCGCGGCCGCCGCGTCCGCGCGGTGCCGAGGCAGCGTCACCTGGCCGGCGCCCTCGATCTCGAAGCCCGCGTCCGCGATCATGTCGAGGTCGGCCTGCCCGGCCTGGCCCTCACTGGTGAGGTAGTCGCCGAGGAAGATCGAGTTCGCGATGTGCAGCCCGAGCGGCTGCATCGAACGCAGGTGCACCTCGCGGCCGCCCGCGATCCGCACCTCGACGTCCGGGCAGACGAACCGCACCATGGCCAGGATCCGCAGGCAGCGCTGCGGGGTGAGGTTCCACTCCTTGGCGAGCGGGGTGCCCTCGAAGGGGATCAGGAAGTTGACCGGCACGGAGTCCGAGTCCAGCTCGCGCAGCGCGAACACCACGTCCACCAGGTCCGCGTCGCTCTCGCCCATGCCCGCGATCAGGCCCGAGCAGGCGGACAGACCGGCGCCGTGCGCCTTGTTCACCGTGTCCACGCGGTCCGCGTAGGTGTGGGTGCTGGTGATCTCGCCGTACGTGCTCTCGGAGGTGTTGAGGTTGTGGTTGTACGCGTCGGCGCCGGCCGCCTTCAACCGCTCGGCCTGGTTGTCCGAGAGCAGGCCGAGGCAGGCGCAGACCTCGACGGCCTCGTTGGCGTCCTTGATCGCGGCGATGGTGTCCGCCACCCGGTCGATGTCCCGGTCGGTCGGGCCGCGCCCGCTGGCGACCAGGCAGACCCGCTTGGCGCCGCCCGCGAGCCCGGCGGCGGCGGCCTCGGCGGCCTGCTCCGGCTTCAGCCAGGTGTACTTGAGGATCTCCGCCTTGGAGCCGAGCCGCTGCGAACAGTACGAGCAGTCCTCGGGGCAGAGGCCGCTCTTGAGGTTCACCAGGTAGTTGAGCTTGACCCGGCGGCCGAACCACTGCCGGCGTACCCGCCCGGCGGCCGCGACCACGTCCAGCAGCTCGTCGTCGGTGGTGGCGAGAACGGCGAGGGCCTCCTCCCGGGTGGGGAGTTCCCGGCGCAGGCCCTTGGCGGTGAGGGTGTCGAGCAGATCCATGCGCCTGATCCTGCCCGGTGGCCGCCCGGCCGCGCCAGAGGAAACCCGCCAGAAGATCCAGCCGAGGATGTGCGAGTTGTCACAGTGTCGCCGCTCACAGTAGTGGCGCAGGTCACCCCGCATTCGAACGGTGACCCACCGTTCGGCCGTACGGGCGCACGGCCTAGAATCTGCGCCATGACCACGCAGGGGCAACGTGACCCGCAACCCGCAGGCCGACGACCGGACGGACGATCGGAGCGGGCCCGGCGCGCGACGCGGACCCTGCCCGCCAAGGCACTGGGCTGGTGCGTCGTGGTGGCCGTCGTCGCGGGCGGCGGATGGGTGGTGAGCCGGCCCCACCCCGGCGACTGGATACCCGGGCTCGGCCCCTCCAGTGCCGACGCCACCAAGACCCCGCCGGTGGTCGGCAACCCGCTGCCGCCGACCGACACCGATCCCGAGGCCCTCACCGCCGACCGCTACTTCCCCGCGCAGCGCACCATCGAGATGGGCGGCTACAAGGGCAAGCGCAACGGCGCCCGGCAGGGCCAGGACTGCGCCGAGACGCTGCGCGCGCGCGACGTGGACCCGCTGCACGACACCGGCTGCCAGGGTTACGTCACCGTCAGCTTCTCCGGCATCGACCACCCGGCGCTGCTCAGCAGCGTGACCGTGCTGCGGTTCGCCGACGACGCCTCCGCGGCGAAGGCCGCGCAGGCCCTGCGCGCGCAGGAGAACGCCGCCGCCGCCCTCGCCTTCATCCTTCCGGACACCACGGCCGCCCCGGCGCCGACGGCCGGCGCCCAGCAGCCCCGGGTGGAGGCCGTCGGTCACTACCTGACCGTCACCGCCTCCCGCCTCACCGAGACGCACAGCGCCTCCCCGACCGCCGGTGCGAGCAGCCCGGGCGTCACGGCCGGCGCCTCCACCGCGGGCCAGAGCGCCGAGCAGCAGATCGAGGCCGCCACCCGGGCCGTCTCCTACGCGGCCGGCGCCCAGTTCATCTGGACCTGATCACCCTCCGGCCCGTGGTGTCCTGACGAATGGTCAGGACACCACGGGCCGGAGCGGTCCCGGGCGGCCGCGCCGGCCTCAGCCGTCCAGCCTGTTCACGGCGGTGACCCGCAGGACCGCCCGGCCCTCCTCGTCGGAGCCGTGCAGGTCCACCTCCGCGCTGATGCCCCAGTCGTGGTCGTCGGCCGGGTCGTCGAAGATCTGCCGCACCTGCCAGGCGTCCTCCTCCTGCTCGATCAGCAGCATCTTGGGACCGCGCGCGTCCGGACCGGTGGAGAGGTCGTCGTGCTCCTCCCAGTACGCGTCCATCGCGTCCGCCCAACGGTCGGCGTCCCAGCCGTACTCGCCGTCCAGCTCGCCCAGCGCGTGGTAGTTCTCCAGCGCGGCGAGCTCCACCCGGCGGAACATCTCGTTGCGCACCAGCACCCGGAACGCCCGCTCGTTGGCGGTGACCGGCGCCGGCCGGTCGTCCAGTCGCACCTCGGGCGCCAACGGGTCGGTGGGGTTGGCCAGTTGCTCCCACTCGTCGAGCAGACTGGAGTCGACCTGGCGGACCAGCTCGCCCAGCCAGGCGATCACGTCCTTCAGGTCGTCCGTCTTGATGTCCTCGGGGACGGTCTGCTCCAGCGCCTTGAACGCGCCCGCCAGATAGCGCAGCACGATGCCCTCGGTGCGGGCCAGATCGTAGTGGCCGACGTAGTCGGTGAAGGTCATCGCCCGCTCGTACAGGTCCCGGACGACCGACTTCGGCTGCAACGGGTGGTCGCCGATCCAGGGGTGCGCGCGCCGGTACACCTCGTACGCGTGGCTGAGCAGCTCCTCCAACGGCTTCGGGTACGTGATGTCCTGGAGCCGCTCCATCCGCTCCTCGTACTCGACCCCGTCGCGCTTCATCTCGCCGATGGCCTCACCGCGCGCCTTGTTCTGCTGCGAGGCGAGGATCTGCCGGGGGTCGTCGAGGGTCGCCTCCACCACCGAGACCACGTCCATCGCGTACGAGGGCGAGGTCGGGTCGAGCAGGTCGAAGGCGGCCAGCGCGAAGGTGGAGAGCGGCTGGTTGAGCGCGAAGTTCTCCTGCAGGTCGACGGTCAGCCGCACGATCCGGCCCTCGGCGTCCGGCTCCGGCAGCCGCTCGACCACGCCGCCGTCCAGGAGCGAACGGTAGATCGCGATCGCGTTGCGGATGTGCCGGCGCTGCGCCGAGCGCTCCTCGTGGTTGTCGGTCAGCAGGTGGCGCATCGCCTCGAAGGCGTTGCCGGGCCGGCCGATCACCGAGAGCAGCATCGCGTGGCTGACCTTGAACCGGGAGACCAGCGGCTCCGGGTCGGCGGCGATGAGCTTCTCGAAGCCCTCCTCGGTCCAGCCGACGAAGCCCTCCGGCGCCTTCTTGCGGACCACCTTGCGACGCTTCTTCGGGTCGTCGCCGGCCTTGGAGAGCGCCTTGTCGTTCTCCACCACGTGCTCCGGCGCCTGTGCGACGACCTGCCCGACGGTGTCGAAGCCGGCCCGCCCGGCCCGGCCGGCGATCTGGTGGAACTCCCGCGCCCGCAGGGTCCGAACCCGGATGCCGTCGTACTTGGAGAGGGCGGTGAACAGAACGGTGCGGATCGGCACGTTGACGCCGACGCCGAGCGTGTCCGTCCCGCAGATCACCTTCAACAGGCCCGCCTGGGCGAGGCGTTCGACCAGCCGGCGGTACTTGGGCAGCATGCCCGCGTGGTGCACGCCGATGCCGTGCCGCACGAACCGGGAGAGGTTGCGGCCGAACTTGGTGGTGAAGCGGAAGTTGCCGATGAGGGTGGCGATCGCGTCCTTCTCCGCCTTCGAGCACATGTTGATGCTCATCAGCGACTGCGCCCGCTCCACCGCCTCCTTCTGGGTGAAGTGCACGACGTACACCGGCGCCTGACCGGTCGTCAGCAACTCCTCCAGGGTGTCGTGCATGGTGGTGCGGCGGTACTCGTAGAACAGCGGAACGGGCCGGGTCACCGAGCGGACCACGGTGGTCGGCCGGCCGGTGCGGCGGGCCAGATCCTCCTCGAACCGGCGGACGTCGCCGAGGGTGGCCGACATCAGCAGGAACTGCGCGTGCGGCAGCTCCAGGATCGGGATCTGCCAGGCCCAGCCGCGATCCGGCTCGGCGTAGAAGTGGAACTCGTCCATCACGACCTGGCCGACGTCGGCCTGCGCCCCGTCGCGCAGGGCGATGTTCGCCAGCACCTCGGCGGTGCAGCAGATGATCGGCGCGGTCGGGTTCACGCTCGCGTCGCCGGTCATCATGCCGACCTGCTCGGTGCCGAACATCTTGCACAGGTCGAAGAACTTCTCCGACACCAGCGCCTTGATCGGCGCGGTGTAGAACGTCCGCTTGCCCTCCGCCAGTGCCGCGAAGTGCGCACCGGCCGCCACCAGGCTCTTACCGGAGCCGGTCGGCGTCGCCAGGATGACGTTGTTTCCTGACACCAGCTCGATCAGCGCCTCCTCCTGCGCGGGGTAGAGCGTGATCCCGCGCTCCTCCGCCCAGGCGGCGAACGTCTCGTACAGCGCGTCGGGAGTGGCAGGGCTCGGCATCAGGTCCAGGAGGGTCACCCGGCTATCTTGCCTGCTCGCGCCGTCCCCGGGCAAAGGCCGGGGACGGCGCGAGCCGATCGGCGCCCGGTGGGCCGCCTCCCTCGCCCGCCGCCTCGCGGCCTGCGCCGCTCGCGTCCGGCGACCTCGGCGGCTCCGGCGTCCGCTGCGCTCGTACGGCCACCGCCCCGGTGGCGCTGTGCCCCGGCGCACATTGCCGGTGCCACGCCCCTCGTGCCAGAGTGCGGCCATGGCCCACTCCACCGCGTCCGAGCAGCAGACCCGCACCCCGGCCGCCGTCTTCGACTGGCTCGACGAGGCCGCCGAGCTGCGGGCCCGGGCCGGCCTGACCCGTACGCTGCGCAGCCGGCCCGCCGACGACCCGGTGCTGGACCTGGCGAGCAACGACTACCTCGGGCTGGTCCACCACCCCGCCGTGACCCGCGCCGCCGCCGACGCGGCGCTGCGCTGGGGCGGCGGCGCGACCGGCTCCCGGCTGGTCACCGGCACCACCGCACTGCACACCGAGCTGGAGGATGAGCTCGCCGACTTCTGCGGGGTCGAGGCGGCGCTCGTCTTCTCCTCCGGCTACACCGCGAACCTGGCCGCGCTCACCGCGCTCACCGACCCCGACACCCTGATCGTCTCGGACGCCTACAACCACGCCTCCCTGATCGACGGCTGCCGGCTGTCGCGCAGCGACGTGCACCGCGCCCCGCACAGCGACCCGGCCGCCGTCGCCGTCGCCCTGGCCGAGCGCAGCCACCGCCGGGCCCTGGTCGTCACCGACTCGGTGTTCTCGGTCGACGGCAACGCGGCACCGCTGCCCGAGCTCTCCGCGGCCGCCCGCGCGCACGGCGCCGCCCTGCTGGTGGACGACGCCCACGGGCTCGGCGTGCTCGGCCCCGGCGGCGCGGGCGCGCTGGCCGCCGCCGCTCTCGCCGGGCAGCCGGACACCGTCGCCACCGTCACCCTCTCCAAGTCGCTCGGCTCCCAGGGCGGCGCCGTCCTCGGGCCCCGCCGGGTCATCCGCCACCTGACCGAGACCGCCCGCACCTTCATCTTCGACACCGGTCTGGCCCCCGCCGCGGCGGGCGCCGCGCTCGGCGCGCTGCGCCTGCTGCGGGCCGAACCGCACCGCGCGGAGCGGGCCCGCGAGGTCGCCCGGCTGCTCGCCGGCCGGCTCACCGCCGCCGGCCTCCGGGCCAGCACGCCGGACGCGGCCGTGGTCTCGGTACGCGCGCCCGGCCCGGAGGCCGCCGTCGCCTGGGCGGCGGACTGCCGTACCGCGGGTCTGGCGGTGGGCTGCTTCCGGCCGCCGTCCGTGCCCGACGGCATCTCCCGGCTGCGGCTGACCGCCCGGGGCGACCTCACGGACGCCCAGATCGATGACGCGGTACGGATCATCCGGCGGACGGCCCCGGCCGGCTGACCCGTCCGGCCGACCCGTCCAGTGGTCGGCGCGGACCGGCACGGGCCGGTGCGGACCGGTGCGGGCCGGTGCGGGCCGGGCCGGTCCGCACCGGCATCTGTGGGGCCGCGTCGCCGCAGGACCAACGCGCGCGGGCCGCCGCCGTGCGGGTCAGTGTTTGCGGGCGCGGCTGGGCTGGACCCGGGGCGGCTCGCCGGCCGCCTTGGGGTGGTCCGGAGGGTAGGGCAGCTCGCCGAGGCCCTCGTCCTTCGCCTGCCGCTCGTACAGCTCCAGCAGCGGTTCCAGCGAGAAGGCCTGTCCGTCCATGCCCGCCTGCAGGTCGCCGACCTCGGCGAAGCGCGCGGGCACCGTGCGCAGGTCGAAGTCCTCCGGCGAGGCGTCGTCCAGCTCCTCCCAGCGCAGCGGGGTGGAGGCGGTGGCGCCCGGCCGGGCGCGCAGTGAGTACGCCGAGGCGATGGTCCGGTCGCGGGCCATCTGGTTGTAGTCGACGAAGATCTTCTCGCCCCGCTCCTCCTTCCACCACGCGGTGGTCACCCGCCCGGGCATCCGCTGCTCCAGCAGGCGGCCGAGGGCGATCACGGCGTGCCGGCCGTCGGTGAACGTCCAGCGCGGCTCCAGCGGGACGTAGACGTGCAGTCCGCGGCCGCCGGAGGTCTTGGGCCAGCCCTGCATTCCGTGCTCGGTCAGCAGCTGGCGCAGCTCGTGGGCGGCCCGGGCGGCGTCGTGGAAGTCCGTGCCGGGCTGCGGGTCGAGGTCGATCCGCAGCTCGTCCGGGTGCTCGGTGTCGGCACGGCGGACCGGCCAGGGGTGGAAGGTCAGGCAGCCGAGGTTGGCCGCCCACAGCACGGCGGCGGGCTCGGTGGGGCAGATCTCGTCGGCCGAGCGCCCGCTCGGGAAGTTGATGGTCGCCGTCGGCAGCCAGTCGGGCAGGCCCTTGGGAGCGCGCTTCTGGTAGAAGAACTCGCCCGTTACGCCGTCCGGGAAGCGCTGCAGGGTGGTCGGGCGCTCGCGCAGCCCCCGCAGCACGCCGTCGGCGACCGCCAGATAGTACTGAGCGACGTCCAGCTTGGTGTACCCGCGCTCGGGGAAGTACACCTTGTCCGGGTTCGACAGCCGTACGGCGCGACCGGCCACGTCCAGTTCCACAGCTCCAGCCATACCGACCACGCTAGGCCGCGGGGTCGGCGCGCGCGCCCGGAGCGGGTGCCTCCCCGCGCGCCGGGGCGGCTGCGCGGGCACCATCGGAGGCATGGACCTGCCTGTGATGCCCCCGGTCGCGCCGATGCTCGCGAAGGCCGTGCCCGCGATCCCGCCGGGCATGCAGTACGAGGGCAAGTGGGACGGCTTCCGCGCGATCGTCTTCCGGGACGGCGACGAGGTCGAGATCGGCAGCCGTACCGGAAAGCCGCTGACCCGGTACTTCCCCGAGCTGGTCACGGCCTTCCGCCGGGAGCTGCCGGCCCGCTGCGTGGTGGACGGCGAGATCGTGATCGTCCGGGACGGCCGGCTGCGCTTCGAGGAGCTGCTGGAGCGGATCCACCCGGCGGCCTCCCGGGTCCGGACCCTCGCCGAGCGCACGCCCGCGTCCTTCGTGGGCTTCGACCTGCTGGCGCTCGGCGAGCGCTCCCTGCTGGACGAGCCGCTGGAGATCCGCCGCGCCGCCCTGGTGGAGGCCCTGGCCGGAGCCGGCGACCCGGTCTTCACGGCCCCCGCCACCACCGACCTCGACCTGGCCGGCACCTGGTTCTCGCAGTTCGAGGGCGCGGGGCTGGACGGCGTGGTGGCCAAGCCGCTGGACCAGCCCTACCGGCCCGGCGACCGGACGATGTTCAAGGTCAAGCACGGGCGGACCGCCGACTGCGTGGTGGCCGGCTACCGCGAGCACAAGAGCGGGCCGGTGGTCGGCTCCCTGCTGCTCGGCCTGTACGACACCGACGGGCGGCTGCAGCACGTCGGCGTCTGCGCGGCCTTCCCGATGGCCCGCCGCCGTGAGCTCGCCGAGGAACTGGCCCCACTGCGGACCGACGGGCTCACCGGCCACCCCTGGGCCGCCTGGGCGGACGAGCAGGCACAGGCGGGCGGGCGGCTGCCCGGAGCGCAGAGCCGCTGGACGGGCGGCAAGGACCTCTCCTGGGTGCCGCTGCGCCCGGAGCGGGTCTGCGAGGTCGGCTACGACCACATGGAGGGCACCCGGTTCCGGCACACCGTCCAGTTCCGCTCGTGGCGGCCCGACCGGACGCCGGAGAGCTGCACCTACGAGCAGCTGGAGGAGCCGGTCTCCTACGACCTCGCACGGGTCCTGGGCGCGTAGGAGACGCCACGGCGCCCGCGGCGGCCCGGGCCGGGCCGGCCGCCGCGGCGGACGCAACTGCCGCAGCTGCCGCAACGGGCGTTCGCGGGCGATCGACGGCCGGGGCGTTCATCGCGCAGGGCTCACCGTCATTGTCGCTGTACAGCAATGTGAATGACGTGTCGTCAGTACTTCACAGGGAATCCTTGACGAGGCATTTGGTCTATGCCAATCTCCTGGAAGGTCTGGACCAGCGGTCCTCCGCTCACGGAGGCCGGATCCGCCGGGGCGTGCCACGGGGGGCACGCTCAGGGCGGCGGTGTGCCGGGCCGCAACGGCCGGCGGCCGGCCCCGCGCACGGGCCGGGCACCACCCGCGGGCCGGTCTCTCCACCAGCCCGCGGCCGGCACCGGCCGCCGTCCGGGCGTGCGCTCCCGAACCCCCGACCGTCGAAGTGAGCCCGCCGATGCCCGAGCAGCACCACGACCGCAGCGCCATCCCCGCCGGCCCGGCCCAGCTGGGAGTCTGGCTGACCGAGCGCCTGCTTCCCGTCCACGAGGCCTACCACCTGCCCCTGCGGATCTCCTTCGGCCGGCTCGACGCCGACGCCCTCGACCGCGCCGTGACCGCACTGGTCCGCCGGCACCCGCTGCTGACCACCGTGGCGGCCGAGCGCGACGGCGAGGTCCTGCTGGTGCCGGCCGGCGCGCCCGTCCGCCTGGTCCGGGTGGACGCGGGCGACGACAGCCCGGCCGACTTCGAGAAGCGGGTGGCCGAGGACGGCGCCCGCCCGTTCCTCCCGGAGTCCGGTCCGCCGGTTCGCTTCACCCTGTACCGGCGTCCGGAGGGGCGGGCCGAGCTGCTGGTGGTGGCGCACCACGCGGTGTTCGACGGCGCCTCCAAGGAGGTCCTGGTCAACGACCTGGCCGCCGGCTACGGCGCCGCCCTGCGCGGCGAAACGGCGGCCGGTGAGACCGCGCCCCGCCACCCCGCCACCGCGCCCGCGCCGGACGACGAGGCGGTCCGCGGCGCCGCGCGGTGGTACGGCCCGCGCTGGGCGGCGGCCACCGAGCCCGTCCTGCCGGGCCTCCCGCGCGCCGGCACGGCCGCCGCACCGGGCGACGTCGTGCACCTCCGGCTGGACGGGTCCGCCCGCGCCGAGCTGGCCACGGCCGCCGGGAACAGCGGTGTCACCGTGTTCGAGTTCCTGCTCGCGGCCCTGCACGGGCTGCTGGCCCGCTACGGGGGCGAGGCCGTACCGGTGGCCGTGGCCCTGTCCACCCGGGCCGCCGCGCAGGCCGGGGAGATCGGCCTGTTCGTCAACGAGCTGCCCGTGCACGCACCCGTGCTCGATCCGGACGGTCCCGGGGGCGGGGCCCCGGCCCGCACCGCCTTCCAGCGGTACGCCCGCGCCGTACGGGCGGAGCTCCGCGGCGGATACCCGTACCGCGCCGTGCCGTTCGGTACGGCCGTGGCCGGTCTGAGCCCCCGGGTCGGCCTGACCCCCGTCTCGCTGGGCTACCGCCGACGCGGGCCGGATCCGGTCTTCGAGGGCGCCGAGGCCCGGGTCGACTGGGCCGTCTTCAACGGCACCGCCCGCAACACCCTGCACCTCCAGGTGGTCGACGCACCGGACGGGGTCGATCTCGGCCTGCAGTACGACCCCGAGGTGATCGCGCCCGCCACCGCCCGCAGGATCGCCGGGCACTACACGACCCTGCTGGCGGGCGCCGTCGCCGCGCCGGGTACCGCGCTGGCCGACCTGCCGCTGTTGGACGAGGACGAGTACCGCGCCGTCACGGGCCGCCCGAACACCACCGCACGGGCCTACCCCGCCGACCGCACGGTGCTCGACCTCGTCCGCGAGCGGGCTGCCGCCGACCCCGGGGCCGTCGCCGTCACCGCCGGCGCCGACCGGCTGGGCTACCGCGAGCTGATCACCCGCGCCGAGCGGCTGGCCGCCGTCCTGCGCGCCGCCGGAGCAGGCCCGGGCACGCTGGTCGGCCTGCACCTGGACCGTACCGTGGCCCTGCCGGTGGCCCTGCTCGCCGTCCTCGCCACCGGCGCCGCCTACCTGCCGCTCGACCCCGGCTACCCGCCCGAGCGGCTCGCCCAGGTGTTCGCCGACTCCGGCGCCGCACTGCTGCTGGCCGACCACGAGCCCTCGCCGGAGCTCGCCGCGGTCGCCCCCGTGGTGCTGCGGCCGGCCGACGCCGCGCAGTCCGATCCGGCGCGGCCGGTGACCGACGGCCCCGGACCCGAGGACCGTGCGTACGTGCTCTACACCTCCGGGTCCACCGGGCGGCCGAAGGGTGTGGAGGTCGGGCACCGGGCGCTGGTGAACCTGCTGAGCTCCTTCGCCGAGCGGCTCGGTTCGGGGCCGGGGGACGTGTGGCTGGGGCTGACCTCGCTGTCCTTCGACATCTCGGCGCTGGAGATCTTCCTGCCGCTGATCACCGGTGGTCGCCTGGTGCTGGCCCCGGAGGGCCTGGCCACCGACGGCCCCGGACTGCTCGACCTGATCGAGCGCGAGCAGATCACCCACGCCCAGGCCACCCCCTCCGGCTGGCGGGTGCTGCTGGCCGCCGAACCGGGCGCCCTCGGCGTGGTCGGGCTGGTCGGCGGCGAGGCCCTGCCCCTGCCGCTCGCCCGTGAACTGCGCGGCGTCCTGCACGGGCTGCACAACGGGTACGGCCCCACCGAGACCACCATCTACTCCACCTGCGCCGAGATCCCGCGCGACGCCGAACGGGTGACCATCGGCCGGCCGATCTCCAACACCCGGGCCTACGTGCTCGACGCCGACCTGCGCCCCACCCCGCTCGGCATACCCGGGGAGCTGCTGCTCGGCGGCGACGGCCTGGCACACGGCTATCTGGGCCGGCCCGAGTTGACCGCCGAGCGGTTCGTGCGGGATCCGTTCGGTCCGGCGGGGGGCCGGTTGTACCGGACGGGGGACCTGGCGGCCTGGACGGCCGACGGTGAGCTGGACTTCCTGGGGCGGATCGACAACCAGGTGAAGATCCGCGGCCACCGGATCGAACTCGGCGAGATCGAGGCCCGGTTGCTGGAGCACCCGGCCGTCGCCGAGGCCGCCGTCGCGGCCCACCACGACGATGCCGCAGCGCCGTACCTGGTCGGCTACGTGACCCTGGCCGCGGGCGAGCCGGGCCTCCCGCAGCTGCGCGAGCACCTGCTGCGGACGCTGCCCGCCCCGATGGTGCCGCAGCGCTTCCTGCGGCTGGAGCGGCTGCCGCTGACGCCGAGCGGCAAGCTCGACCGCCGGGCTCTGCCGCCCGCTCCCGCCGAGCCCTCGACCTCGGCCGAGCGGCCCTCGCCCGGGCCGGCGGCGGATCCGGTGGAGGAGGCGGTCCGCGAGATCTGGGCGCAGGTGCTCGACCTCCCCGACGTCGGACCGGACGACGACCTCTTCGACCTGGGCGGACACTCACTGACGATCATTCAGATCGGCGCGCGGATCCGCAGGACGCTGGGCGTCGAGCTCGGCTTCGACATCTTCTTCGACGTCCCGACCGTGGCCGGTATCGCGGCGGCGGTACGCGAGCGCCTCTGACCGACGCGGGAGGGGCGGGCCCCGTGCGGCCCGCGCCTCCCGCCCCGGCGCCGCTCCGCGCGGCCCCCGGCGCACCCGCGCGCCGCCCCTCATGTGCCGTCCCCCGCGGTGTCGTCGCGACCGGCCGCTCCTGGCCGCGGCTCCACGGCGCCCCGACCCGAGCCCCTCGCCGCTGCTCCGCCGCGGCCTTCGGCGCGCTGCGCCCCATCCCCTTCCGTGCCGCTGCCCCGTGGCGGCCCGCCGGTACCCCACCTCGACAGGAATCCGATGAGTGAGACGCAGGACCCCCAGGCAGACTGGTCGGCCGCCAAGCGCAGTCTGCTGGCCCAGCGGTTGCGCGGCTCCGCCGCCCCGGCCCAGGTGGTCGGGCGCCGTCCGGCGGGTACGGTGCCGCCGTTGTCCAGCGGGCAGGAGCGGCTCTGGTTCATGGAGCAGTTCGCGCCCGGGAGTACGGCGTACGCGCTCGCGCCCGCGCGGCGGTTGCGCGGCCCGCTGGACCGCTCCGCACTGGACGCCGCGCTCACCGAGCTCGTCGCCCGGCACGAGGGGCTGCGGATGGCCTTCCCCAGTAGCGAGGACGGCGTCGCCGAGGTCACCGTCGCCGATCCGGCACCCTTCGCCGCCCGCTTGGTCGACGTCTCCGGCGACGCCGGGGGGCACCCGGAGCAGGACCCGGAGCTCCGGGCCGCCGCGGTCATCCAGGACGCCGTTGCCGAGCCGTTCGATCTCGCCGCCGGCCCGCTGCTGCGCGCGGTGCTGGTCCGGCTGGCCACGGAGGACCACGTGCTCGCCCTGGTGATGCACCACATCGCCTGTGACGGCTGGTCGGTGGACATCCTCAACCGGGAGCTGTCGGTGCTCTACGCGCGCCACTGCGGGGGCGAGACGGAGCCGCTCCCCGAGCCGGCGGTGCAGTTCGGCGACTACGCGCGCTGGCAGCGCGCCCGGCTGACGGACGGATCGCTCACCGCCTCACGCGACTACTGGCGCACCGAGCTGGCCGACGTCCCGTCGCTCGACCTGCCCACCGACCGGCCGCGGCCGCCGGTGCTGACCTTCGACGGCGCCGTGCACCGCTTCCGGTGGAGCGGCGAACTGTCGGACCGCGTCGGCGAGTTGTCGCGCGCCTACGGGGCCTCCCGGTACATGGTGCTGATGGCGGCGTTCCAGGTGCTGTTGGCCCGGCACAGCGGTCAGTCGGACTTCGCGGTCGGCTCGCCGGTGGCGGGTCGTCTGCATCGTGAACTCGAAGGCGTGGTCGGGCCGTTCGTGAACATGCTGCCGGTGCGGGCGCGCCTCGATGACGATCCGTCGTTCGGGCGGCTGGTGAGCCGGGTGCGCGAGCGGACCCTGGACGCCTACACGCACCAGGAGGTGCCGTTCGAGCAGATGGTCACCGACCTCGCGGTGGAGCGGGACGTCAGCCGGTCCGCGGTGTTCCAGACCACCTTCGCCTTCCAGAACTACGGCGAACGGGCCGCCCCCGGCGCCCCGGCGGCGGCGCTCGGAAACGAGGGGTTCGGCTACGAGAGCACCACCACGCACTTTGACCTCGCGCTGTACCTGACGGAGCTGGAGGACGGCCTGCTCGGGGTGTTCACCTACCGTACGGATCTGTTCGACGCGGCGACGGTGGAGCGGTTCGCGGAGCGTTTCGAGTTGTTGGTGGTGGCGGCGTTGGCGGATCCGGATGTGCCGGTGTCGCGGTTGCCGTTGTTGGGTGCGGGTGAGTTGGCGTGTGTGGTGGGGGAGTGGGCGGTGGGGCCGGAGTTGCCGGTGGGTGGGCCGGTGACGTTGACGGGGTTGATCGCGCGCAGTGTGGAGCGGTGTCCGGATGAGCCGGCGTTGGTGTTCGAGGATCGGGTGGTGAGTTACCGGGAGTTGGGTGCGGGGGCGGATCGGTTGGCGTTGCGGTTGCGTGCTCTGGGGGTGGGGCGTGATGACCGGGTGGCGGTGTGTCTGGAGCAGTCGCCGGAGTTGGCGGTGGCGTTGGTGGGGGTGTTGAGGGCGGGGGGTTGTTATCTGCCGTTGGATCCGGAGGCGCCGTCGGCGCGGTTGGACGCGTTGGTGGCGGATGCGGGTGCGGTGGTGTTGGTGACGGATTCGTTGTTGGGGGTGCGGTTCCCGGGGTTCGCGGGGGCGCGGGTGTTGGTGGACGTTGATGCGGACGTGGATGCGGACGTCGAGGTGGGCGGTGACGTCGGTGTTGGTTTCGGTGGGTTGGGGGAGGTGTCGGGGCCGGGGGATCTGGCGTATGTGATTTATACGTCGGGTTCGACGGGTGTGCCGAAGGGGGTGGCGGTTCAGCATCGGGAGGTGGTGAATTATCTGGTGGGGGTGGGTGAGCGGTTGGGGGTGGTGCCGGGGTCGAGTTTCGGGTTGTTGCAGTCGTTGTCGTTCGATTTCAGTATCACGATGTTGTATCTGGCGTTGGGTTCGGGTGGGCGGGTGCATCTGTTGCCGCGGCGGATTGCGGGGGTGGAGTTGGCGGAGCGGATAGAGGCGTTGGGTGTTGATTATCTGAAGATGACGCCGTCGCATTTGGCGGCGTTGGGTGCTGATGTGTCGGTGGAGCGGTTGTTGCCGCGTCGGGCGTTGGTGCTGGGTGGTGAGGCGAGTGCGTTCGGGTGGGCGCGGGAGTTGGCGGCGTCGGGTCGGTGTGCGGTGTTCAACCACTACGGGCCGACGGAGGCGACGGTGGGGGTGACGGTGTTCGAGGTGACGGCGCCGGGTCCGTCGTCCGGTGCGCTGTCCGGTCCGTCGTCGGGTGCGGTGTCGGGTGCGGGCTCCGGTTCGTCGTCGGGTGTGGTGTCGGTGGGGAGTACGCCGATCGGGCGGCCGTTGGCGGGGGCGCGGTGTTATGTGCTGGATGGGCATCGTCGTCCGGTGCCGCCGGGTGTGGTGGGGGAGTTGTATGTGGGTGGGGAGCGGTTGGCGCGGGGGTATCTGGGGCGGGGGGATCTGACGGCGGAGCGGTTTGTGGAGGATCCGTTCGGGGGTGTGGGTGCGCGGTTGTATCGGACGGGGGATCTGGCTCGGTGGCGGGGGGATGGTGAGCTGGAGTTCCTGGGTCGGGGTGATCATCAGATCAAGGTGCGTGGGTATCGGGTGGAGCCGGGGGAGATCGAGGCGGCGTTGACGGCGTTGCCGGGGGTGTCCCAGGCGGTGGTGGTGGCGCGGGGTGAGGGTGTCAGGCAGACGTTGGTGGCGTATCTGGAGTGTCCGGGGGGTGGGGTCGGGGCGGCGGGGGAGTTGCGGGCGGCGTTGGTGAGGGTGTTGCCGGATTACATGGTTCCGGCGCGGTATGTGGTGCTGGAGCGGTTCCCGTTGCAGGCGCACGGCAAGGTGGACCGCAAGGCGCTGCCCGCCCCGGAGGAGGGGCCGGTGACCGGTTACCAGCCGCCGGCCACTGCGGAGGAGGAGTTGATCGCCGCGATGTGGGCCGATCTGCTCGACCGTCCGCGGGTCGGTGCGTCGGACGACTTCTTCGAGCTCGGCGGGCATTCGTTGCTGGCCACCCAGGTGGTCGCGCGGATGCGTCGGGCGTATCCCGACCTCCCGACCCCGATCGGGGTGATGGATCTCTTCCAGCACTCCACCGTCCGCGCGCTCGCCGCGTTGGTGGCATCTCCTGACGCCGACCGGGGACCGCGCAAGCTGCTGCACCGCCTCACCCCGCAGCGGGAGGTCACCGCGAGCATCGTCTGTGCGCCCTACGGCGGCGGCAGCGCGCTCATCTACAAGCCGCTCGCCGACGCCCTGCCCGAGGACTGGGCCCTGCACTCGATCGCCGTCCCCGGCCACGAACTCGGCGAGGAGGCGATGGCGACCGAGGAGGTCGCGGAGCGCACCGCGCAGGAGATCCTGGACGACGTGCAGGGCAGGATCGTCCTCTACGGCCACTGCGGCATGGGCGTCATGCTCACCGTCGAGATCGCCCGCCGGCTGGAGGCCGCCGGGCGCGAGGTCGAGGCCGTCCACCTCGGCGGCATCTACCCCTTCGCCCGTCCCGGCGGCCGCAGTTCGGCGATCGCCGAGCGTTTCGCGGCGCTGGCCGAGAAGCTGCGCAGCGACCAGGGCATGGTCAACGGGCTGGCCGCGGCCGGGCTCGACGTGGACGAGGTGGACCCCGACCAGCTGCGGCTGATCGTGCGCAACCGCAGGACCGGCACCAAGGAGGCCGAGCGGTACTTCGGGCGACTGTTCGCCGAGGAGGGCGGGGTGCTGCGCGCGCCGGTGATCTCGGTGGTCGGTGAGCGCGACCCGGCGACGGAGTTTTACCAGGAGCGGTTCCGCGAGTGGCACCGGATCACCGGCACCACCGGTGTGGTCGTCCTCGACGAGGCCGGGCACTTCTACCTCAAGTACCGGGCCGAGGAGTTGGCCCGGATCCTCACCACCGTGCACCGCTCGGTCGCGGACGGCACCGAGGACCGCCACCGGCGCACCGAGGACTCCACCTGGTGGCTGGCGGACATCTCTCGCTCGGCCGAGGAGGCCACGGTCCCGGGCGATGTCCCGGGCGATGTCCCGGGCGATGTCCCGGGCGAGGCCGCCGGCGCCACGCCGCAGCAGGACCCGGCCGTGGTCCGTCCGAGCATGCGGCGCTTCCTGACGGTCGCCACCGGCCAGCAGATCTCGATGATCGGATCCGCGCTCACCGAGTTCGCGCTGCCGGTCTGGATCTACCTGCAGACCGGCTCGCTGGTCCAGTTCGGCCTGCTGGCGGCCTGCGGTCTCGTCCCCGGGATCCTGGCTGCACCGGTGGCAGGCGCGGTGATCGACCGCGGCGACCGCCGTCGCATCATGATCGCCGGTGACCTCGCGGCCGGACTCACCCAGACGGTGATGCTCGTGCTCCACCTCGCGGGCGCCCTGCACGTCTGGCACGCCTACGTCCTGATCGGCGTGCTCTCGGCCGCGCTCACCTTCCAGCGCTTGGCCTGGGGTTCGGCGGTACCGCAACTGGTGCCCAAGCGCTACCTGGGCCGCGCGAACGGCGTCGTCCAGATGGCCTTCGGCTTCGCCCAGTTCCTGGTGCCGCTGTTCGCGGTGGGCCTGCTGGCGGGCATCGGACTCGGCGGCATCCTCGGGCTGGACGTGCTCAGCTACACCGCCGCCACCGCGATCACGCTCGCCGTCCGCTTCCCTGCGGCGATGGCCTGGACCCGCCGCGAGTCGGTGGGCGCCGAGATCCGGGCCGGTTTCCGGCGCGCCCTCGGTAGCAGGCACTTCCGCTCGATGCTGATCTACTTCGCGGTCCTCAACATCTTCCTCTCCCCGCTGTTCCTGCTCACCACCCCGCTGGTGCTCTCCTTCGGCGAACTGCACGACACCGGCTGGATCGCCACCGGCGGCGGGCTCGGCGCGGTGCTCGGCGGCCTGACCCTGCTGGTCTGGGGCGGCCCCCGGCACCACCGGCTGCGCGGAGTCCTGCTGGCCACGCTGGGCCTGGCGGCCGCCTGCTTCGTCACCGGTCTCGCGCCATCCCTGCCGGTGGTGGCGATCGGCGCCTTCGGCATGGCGTTCGGGCTGGCCCTGGTGAACGGCGTCTACGCGACCATCATCCAGACCAAGATCCCGCTGCGCTTCCACGGCCGGGTGATCGCCGTCAACACCATGGTCGCCTGGTCGACCCTGCCGCTCGGCTTCGCGGTGGTGGCGCCGTTCGGCCCCGGCCTGATGCAGCCGCTGATGGACGAGCACGGCGCGCTCGCCTCGACCGTAGGCCGGGTGATCGGCACCGGCGAGGGACGCGGCATCGGCCTGCTCTACCTGCTCTTCGGCCTCGCGATGGCCCTGCTGGTCCTGATCTGCTTCTGCCTGCCGGTCCTCGCCCGTTTCGACCGCGACGTCCCCGACGCCGAGTCCGACGACCTGGTGGGCCTGGAGACCCTGCGGGCGCGCGCGAACGGCCTGCCGCACACCCCCGCCGACACCGACACCGAGGTGCCCCATGACCGGTCCTGACCCGACGAGCGGCCCCGCCGGGGTCCACCCGCTGACGGCAGGGCAGCGTCGGCTCTGGTTCCTGCTCCAACTCAACCCGGACGACGCCGGTTTCAACATGTACCTGGCCCACCGGTGGGCCGGTCCCCTGGACCGGGCGGCGCTCGGCGTCGCACTCACCCGGCTGGCCGCCCGGCACGACATCCTGCGCACCCGGTTCGAACTGCGCGGCGAGGAGCCCGTCCAGGTGGTCGGGCCGCCCGGCCCGGTGGATCTCACCCCGGTCGAACTCCCTTCCACGCCGGACGAGTCGGCAGAGGAGCGCGAGCGGCGGTTCACCGCGGCCGCCGCCCCCCACGTCAACGCCCCGTTCGACCTGGCCGCCGGGCCGCCACTGCGGGCACTGCTGATCGAGGACGAGCCCGAACGGGACAAGGCCGTCGTCATCGTCCTGCACCACATCATCTCGGACGGCTGGTCGGCCCGGACGATGTGGCGCGAGCTGCTCGCCCTCTACCGGGAGGAGATCGGCGAGGCCCCGGCCGACCTTCCGGAACTCGCCCTCCAGTTCGGCGACTTCGCCCGCGCCGAGCTGGCCAGGACGGCTGCCGCCGAGCCCGACGAGGCCTTCCGGTACTGGTCCGAGCAGCTCGCCGGTGTCTCCACGCTGCGCCTGCCGGCCGACCACGCCCGCCCGGCCGACGCGGCCCACCCGGCCGGCTTCGTCGACGTCGAGATCGGCCCGGAGCTCACCGCCGCCCTGGACCGGCTCGCGCGCGAGCAGCGCTGCACCCCGTTCATGGTGCTGCTGGCCGTCTACCAGAGCGTGCTGGCCCGCTGGACCGGTCAGGAGCTCTTCGCGGTCGGCACCCCGCTGGCGGGCCGGGGCGAGGTCTCCCACGAGGCCCTGCTCGGCTACTTCACCCGGACCGGCGTCCTGCGCGCGGACCTCACCGGGGAGCCCGACTTCCGGACGGTGCTGCGTCGGGCCAGATCGGCCACCATGGCGGCCCTCGGGAACCAGGACGTCCCCGAGGAGCGGCTCGCCGCCGCACTCGACCTGCCCGCCCCGCCCGGCCACTCCGCGCTCTACCAGACCCTCTTCGTGCACCAGAGCCAGCACGGCCTGGCCGGTGGCGGGCCGGAGCCGGTGCCCGCAGGTGTCCGGCTCGGCTCGATGGACTCCGGCTTCGCCCGGGCGAAGACCGATCTGCTGCTGGACAGTTGGCGTACCGACGTGGGCCTGACCCTGTCGTTCTGCTACGACCTGGACGTCTTCGAGCGCCGTACCGTGGAAGCCCTGGCCGAGCGGTGCCGCTCGCTGCTGGCCAGGGTGGTGGACGACCCCGGGCTCCCGCTGCACGGCGACTGGCTGCTCACCGACGAGGAGCGGTCCGAGTTGCTCGCCCAGGGCGCCGGACCCGTCGCGAAGCCCGCCCGTCCGCTGCTGGAGCGCTTCGCCGCGCAGGTCGCCGCCACTCCCGGCGCGGACGCCCTGGAGTACGGCGGTGAGGTGCTGTCGTACGCCGAACTCGACCGCCGGTCCTCCCTGGTGGCGCAGCAGATCGGCCCCCGGGCGGGCCGGGCGGTGGCGGTACGGATCGAGCCGTCGTTCGAGATGGTCACCGCCCTGCTGGCGATCTGGAAGGCGGGCGGCTGCTATCTGCCGCTGGACCACGCGCACCCGCCGCAGCGCCAGCGGCTGATGGTCGAGGAGGCCGGCGCGAGCCTGCTGCTCACCACCGGTGACGGCCCCGATCTCGGGGTGCCGGTACGGGCCCTCCCCACCGACTGGCCCACCGGCCCGGCCGTCCCGGAGCGCCCGGCCGGCCCGGAGGGCGGGCCCGCCCCGGAACCTCTGCCGGGCAGCGATCCGGCCGGCGTCGCGTACATCCTCTACACCTCCGGATCGACCGGGGTGCCCAAGGGCGTGGTGGTCGAACACGGTGCGCTCGCCGAGCGGGTCGACTGGATGGCCGGTGACGGCTACGGCCTCGGACCGGCCGACCGGGTGGTCCAGTTCGCGTCCATCGGATTCGACACCCATGCCGAGGAGATCTGGCCCGCACTGGTCTCGGGCGCCTGCTGCGTGCTGCTGCCGGGTGGTGGCCGGATGCTCCCGGACCTGCTGCGCTCGCCGCGCGGCGGATCGGTGACGGTGCTCGACCTGCCGACCGCCTACTGGCACGAACTCGTCTCGCTCGGCGAGCAGGCACCCTGGCCGGCCGCCCTGCGGCTGGTGATCCTCGGCGGTTCCGAGGCCTCGGCGAGCGCCGTCGCGCAGTGGCGCGAGCGGCACGGCGACCGGGTCCGGCTGGTCAACACCTACGGCCCGACCGAGGCCACCGTCATCGTCACCAGCACCGACCTCGGCGCCGCCGACACCCGGCGCCGGCCGCCGCTCGGTACCCCGCTGCCGGGCGTGCGCTGCTACGTGCTGGACCACCGCGGGTCCCTGCTCCCGGCCGGCTCGGAGGGCGAGCTCCACCTCGGTGGCACCGGGCTGGCCCGGGGCTACCTCGGCCGTCCCGAGCTCACCGCGGCGAGCTTCCCGCCCGATCCGTTCGCGGGGCCCGGCCACCGGATGTACCGGACGGGCGACCGCGTCCGGCGCCGTTCGGACGGCCTGCTGGAGTTCCTCGGCAGGGCGGACGAGCAGGTGAAGATCCGCGGGTTCCGGATCGAGCCCGCCGAGATCGAGAACGCGCTGACCGGCCACCCGGCGGTGGCCCGGGCCGCGGTGGTGGTCCGCGACGGCCGCCGACTGGTCGGCTACGTCGTGCCACGGCAGGGCGCGGCCCCGGCGACGGCCGCACTGCGCGAGCACCTGGCCGCGCGGCTCCCGGCGTACATGGTGCCCGACGCGCTGGTGCTGGTGGACGCGCTTCCGTTGACCGCCAACGGCAAGCCCGACCTGGCGGCGCTGCCGGAGCCGGACGGGGACGCCGGGGCCGGGCGCGAGTACCTGGCGCCGCGGACCGACGCCGAGGCCCTGGTGGTCGAGCTGTGGCAGGAGGTGCTGGGCGTCCCCCGGGTCGGCGCGCTCGACGACTTCTTCGAGCTCGGCGGCGACTCGCTGCTGGTGACCAGGGTGGCCGCCCGGATCCGGGCCGGTGTCGGCCTGGACGTCCCGATCCGCGCGGTCTTCGAGAGCGCGACCCCGGCGGCGCTGGCGGCCCGGATCGAGGCGCTGCTGATCGCCGAGATCGACGCCCTCTCCGAGGAGGAGGCGGCGGGCCGGCTGGCCTGACACGGCCGAGCGGCGGGGCCCCGACCGGCTGGTCGGGGCCCCGCCGCTTCCGTGCCCCCGCCGCTCGGTCGTGCCCCCGCCGTTTCCGCGTCCCCGGAGCGGCGGCCGCCGTCCGGCCGCCGCCGCCGCTCCGCGTGGTCGCCCGGGGCCGGTCACCCGGGCCGCGCCTGCGGACGGACGGACGGGCGACGACTCCCGGCCGGTCAGCGCACCGCCGCCGCCAGGGTGGCGGTGAACGCCTCGGCCAGGGCCGCGATCGACTCCGGTGTGAAGGCGTGGGTGTTGTACTGGAGCCAGCAGCGCAGGCTGCCGTCCGGCTGCTCGGAGGCCGTGAGCTCCGGTACGTGCAGGTCACCGCCGGGCTGTGGCCAGGGCACGCTGCTGCCGCGCGGCAGCTCCCAGTCGGTGCAGCGGAGTCCGGGGAGCTGCGCGGGCGCGTTCCACGCCTCGTACCGCAGCCAGGCGGCGAACGGCACCCGCGGGCTGAACTCGGCGAAGGGGTACAGCTGGTGGTCGAGGGCGGCGGTCGCGGCGGTCCGCACGCGGTCCAGCAGCTCCGCGTGGCCGGGGGAGCCGGTGGCGTCCACCCTGAGCAGCAGCGACTGGACGAAGCAGCCGATCGCGCGCTCGGCCTCCGGCTTCGGGCGGCCCGGGACGGGCGTCATCAGGACGAGGTCGCTCTGCCCGCTGTGCTCCGCCAGCAGCGCGCTCCAGGCGGCGGCCACGGCGAGGAACGGGGTCGCGCCCAGGTCGGTCGCGCGCTCGCGCAGGGCTGCGGCCAGGCCGGCCGGGACGGTCAGCTCGTGGGCGCCGGTCAGGACCGTCTCGACCGCCCGCCGGCCGGGGAAGGGATCGACCGCCGCGGGTGCTCCGGCCAGTGTCCGCTCGAAGTGGGCCCGGGAGGCGGGCCAGTGGGCGTTGGACCACTCGACCAGTTCGCGGTAGCCGGGGCCGGGCCGGGGGGCCGGCACCGGGCGCCCGCGGCGCAGTGCGGAGTAGGCCACGCCCAGCTCCTGCAGCAGGACCCCGAGTGACCAGCCGTCACTCACCAGGTGGTGCACCCCCAGCTGCACCACGTGGTCGGCCGGGCCCCGGGTGACCACCAGCAGGCGGGTCATCGGGTCCCGCGCGAGGTCCGTGCGGCGGTCCCGTTCGGCGAGCAGCCGGGCGCTGACCCGCTCGTCGTCCTCGCCGGGCGCCTCGACCAGGGTGATGTCGGCGCGTGCCTCGTCGGACAGCACGGCCCGCAGCACGCCCGGGTGCCCGGCCACCGGCTCGAAGGCGGTCCGCAGGGCGGGGTGACGGCGGACCAGCTCCAGCAGCGCCCGCCCGAGCAGCTCGGGGCGGAGCGCGTCGGTGACGTGGAACCGGACGGCGACCTGGCCCGCGTCCCGGCCCGGCGCCTCGGCCATCCAGCGCAGGAAGTTCTCCTGCTGGGAGGTCAGCGGCAGGTCGTGGGGCCGGTCGCGGAGGGCGGTCAGGAACGGGGAGAGCTCGGCGGCCGCCGCAGGCCCGGCCGCCGGGCCACCGCGCCGCCCGGGATCGTCCAGCCAGGCCGCCTGGGAGCGCAGGGAGGGGCGCTCGAACACCAGGGCGGTTCTGGTCGTGACGCCGAATTCCGCTGTGATCGCGGTGGCCAGCTGGACGGCCCGGAAGGAATCCCCGCCCAGGGCGAAGAACTCGTCCTGCACGGCGCCCACCGGGCGCCCGAGCACCCGGCGCCACAGGGCCGCCAGCGTGCGTTCGGTCGGGGTGCCGGGGGCGGTGCCGGCGCTGTCCGGCGCGTCGTCGAAGCGGGCTCGCAGGTGGTGCTTGAGGACTTTGCCGCTGGGATTGCGCGGCAGCGCGTCGGTGACCAGGATCCGGACCGGCAGCTCGGCCCGGCCGAGCCGGGCGGCCAGGAAGATCCGCAGCTCGTCCAGGTCGAGTCCGCCCGCCACCGGGACGACGGCGGCCACCGGCACGCTGCCCATCACCGGGTGCGGCAGGCCGAGCGCCGCCGCGTCGGCGACCCGGGGGTGCCCGTGCAGCACCTCCTCGATCCGCAGCGTGGAGATCTTGAGGGCACCGGCCTTGATGATGTCGCTCTCACGGTCCACCAGGTACAGGTGGCCGTCCCGGTCGAGCCGCCCGAGGTCTCCCATCCGGACCCAGCCGTCCTGGAACACGATGCCGTCCGGCGCCGTCCCGCCGACGTAGCCGCGCGGCGGCCCGGGCTGGCGCAGCCAGATGTCACCCGTACCGCCGGGGGGCACGGGCCGGCCGTCCGGATCGAGGATCCGCAGGCTCGTCGGGTCGGCCGGGCAGCCCACCGAGCCGGGCCGGTCGGCGTCCACGACGGCGGTGATCTGCGCAGGCGACGCCTCGGCCGAGGTGTAGGTGTTGGTGATGGCGGCCCGGGGCAGGACCTTGGCCAGGGCGGCGGCGACCGGACCCGGCAGGGCGGCGGCGGTGCAGCTGACCAGGAGGACGCCGGAGAGGTCCCGGCGGCCGGCGACGGCGCTGTTGACCAGTTCCACGGCCATCGAGGGCACCAGGAAGACGGTGCCGACGCCGAGCTCCTCCACCGTGCGCCCGAACTCCTCGGCGTCGAAGAGCGGCAGGCAGACGGTGGTGGGGTGGCCGGTGAGGGCGTTCACCAGCACGACCTGGGCGGCGTTGGTGCCGATCGGGAAGGCGTGCAGCGCGTAGCGGGAGTGTGCGTACGGGCGGGGCCTGGGGTTGAGCGCCAGGCCGGCGGTCAGGCTGGCGTGGGCGGCGAGCACGCCCTTGGGCGCGCCGGTGGTGCCGGAGGTGCCGACGATCTGGGCCGGGTCCTCGGGCGCGGGCCGGTGCGGCGGCTCGGCGGGGCAGGGCCCGGTGGCGGCCGTGAGCTCTTCGAGCCGGAGATCGACGGTGCCGGCCGCGGGCGGGCGGGCCGCACCGCGTACGGCCGTCCTGGCGCCGGCGAGCGTCAGCAGCGCGGCGGCGTCGGTCGCGGAGAGGTCCTCGCGGACGGCCAGTGCGACGCCGCCCGCGTACTGGACGGCCATGAAGGCCACCGCGTACCGCTCCCACTCCCGGTTCGCGAACAGCAGCGCGACCCGGTCGCCGGGGCGGACCCCGGCCCGGGCCAGTGCGTGCGCGGCCCGGACCGCGTCCTGCCGCCACTGCCCGTAGGTGACGGAGCCGCCGCCGGTGACCAGCAGGGCGACCCGCTCGGGGTGGACCAGTGCGCGGTGGTCCAGCAGGTCGGGCAGGGTGAGAGGGGCCGGTGCGGGGCTGATGGCTACTCCAGGTGCGGTGACGGGCCGCCGGCGGCGCGGACGCGGCTCGGCCGGCATCGAACTCCGGTCGTTCGGGGCTCATCTGACGCCGTGTGCCGGTGCCGGGATCGCCGTGTGGCGCGTGCCGAGGCGGCTCGGATATGGTCTGGACCACTACGTGCCGGGGGAGAGTAGCGCGCCTGTGTCGCGCTTCTGTCGCACGTTTTTGTCACGCCGTCCACACTTCGTCCGCACACGTGCCGGACGCCGCCGTCCGTGCCCGGCCCCGCCTGCCGGGGGGAGGACCGGCGGGCCGGGCACGGAGAAGGGGGAGCCGCCATGCCCGCCACCACCCCGGCCGCCACGCCCGCCGCCACCGCCGCCCCGGCCCTCACGATCCCCGTCGTCGCCCCGGCCGTGGGCGCCCGGCTGACCGCCCTGCTCGCCGCGCCCGGCCGGTACCGGACCCGATGGCTGCGGCACGTCGCCCGCTCGACCCCCGGGCGGATCAACCAGGCGGCCGTCACCCGGGTGCTCGCCGAATGGCTCTGGCTCAACGGCGAGGCGGCCCAGAGCGACCTGCTGCCGCGCGCGCTGCGCGACCGGGTCTCCCGGGCGCTGGGCGGCCGCTCGCTCTCCGCCGCCACCCTGCGCCTGTTCGTCGCGGCATTCGCGATGACCGCCGCCGACGAGGCCGGGCTCTGGGAGCTCTTCGACGGCGCGGGGACGGGCGACGGTCACCCGGCCCGCGGCTGCCCGCCGAGCTGCCCCGGCCCGGAGGACTGACCCGTCGCCCGTCGCCCGTCGCCCGTCACCCGTGGCCCCGTGGCCCGCTGCGCCGCGGTCCGTCGATCTGCGGCCCGTCGCCCCGTGGCCCTGCCCGGCACCCGGCGGCCCCGCCCCGTCCGGTCGGCCCCCGCACTCCTCCGTCCGGGTGGTGTGCGGCACGGCGTCGGGCCCGCCGGGCGCCGCTCGGGCACGATCGTGAAGCCCAGCTGTGGCGGCCCTTAAGAATTCCTCGATGGACCGCACCCGCCCCCACCAGGCAGATTGCACCTTGTCCGGTGCGGCGCCCAGCGGTAGCAGCCGTCGCCCGCCGGGCCCCGCCGGCCTGCCCACACCAGGCCGCCCCCTCGTGCGTCAGGAGCCGCCGCAGTGAAGGCACTCGTCAAGCAGAAGGCCGAGCCGGGACTCTGGCTGACGGACGTCCCCAAGCCCGCCATCGGCCCCGGCGAGGTGCTGATCAGGGTGCTGCGCACCGGCATCTGCGGCACCGACCTGCACATCCGCAACTGGGACGGCTGGGCGCAGCAGACCATCCGCACGCCGCTGACGCTCGGTCACGAGTTCGTCGGGGAGGTCGCCGAAGTCGGTGCGGCCGTCGCGGACATCGGCGTCGGTGACCTGGTCAGCGGTGAGGGTCACCTGGTCTGCGGCAAGTGCCGCAACTGTCTGGCGGGGCGCCGCCACCTGTGCCGCAACACCGTCGGCCTGGGCGTCGGCCGCGACGGCGCGTTCGCCGAGTACGTGGCACTGCCCGCCGCCAACGTCTGGGTGCACCGGGTGCCGGTCGACCTGGACGTCGCGGCGATCTTCGACCCCTTCGGCAACGCCGTGCACACCGCACTGTCCTTCCCGCTGGTCGGCGAGGACGTGCTGATCACCGGTGCCGGTCCGATCGGCATCATGGCCGCCGCCGTCGCCAAGCACGCCGGTGCCCGCAGCGTGATGATCACGGACGTCAGCCCGTACCGCCTGGATCTGGCCCGCAAGGTCGGCGTGACGCTGGCGCTGAACGTCGCCGAGCACACCATCGAGGAGGGCCAGCAGCAGCTGGGCCTGCGCGAGGGCTTCGACGTGGGCCTGGAGATGTCCGGGCGTCCCGAGGCGATGCAGTCGATGATCGCCAACCTGACGCACGGCGGCAGGATCGCCATGCTGGGCCTGCCCGCCGAGGACTTCCCGGTCGACTGGGCCCGGATCGTCACCTCGATGATCACCATCAAGGGCATCTACGGCCGGGAGATGTTCGAGACCTGGTACGCGATGTCCGTGCTCCTGGAGGGTGGACTCGACCTCAGCCCGGTGATCACCGGCCGCTACCCCGCCGCCGACTTCGAGGCCGCCTTCGACGAGGCCGCGAGCGGCCGCTGCGGCAAGATCATCCTCGACTGGACCGTCTGAGTCTCCGCACCGTCCGAACCCACACCCGGGAGCCAGTAGACATGTTCGACTCCGTGCGCGACGACATCGCGACCACCCTCGACGAGATCCGCGAGGCCGGCCTCTTCAAGCCCGAGCGGGTGATCGGCACCCCGCAGAGCGCCGCCGTCACCGTCACCGCCGGCGGCCGCCCGGGAGAGGTGCTGAACTTCTGCGCGAACAACTACCTGGGCCTCGCCGACCACCCCGAGATCCTCGCCGCCGCCAGGGACGCGCTGGACCGCTGGGGCTACGGCATGGCCTCGGTCCGCTTCATCTGCGGCACCCAGGACGTCCACAAGCAGCTGGAGGAGCGGCTCTCAGCCTTCCTCGGCCAGGAGGACACCATCCTGTACTCCTCCTGCTTCGACGCCAACGGCGGCGTCTTCGAGACCCTGCTGGACGAGCGCGACGCGGTCATCTCCGACGCCCTCAACCACGCGAGCATCATCGACGGCATCCGGCTCAGCAAGGCCCGCCGCCACCGCTACGCCAACCGCGACCTGGCCGACCTGGAGAAGCAGCTCCAGGCCACCCAGGACGCCCGCCGCCGCCTGATCGTCACCGACGGCGTCTTCTCCATGGACGGCTACGTCGCCCCGCTGCGGGAGATCTGCGACCTGGCCGACCGCTACGACGCGATGGTGATGGTCGACGACTCCCACGCGGTCGGCTTCGTGGGCCCCGGCGGGCGCGGCACCCCCGAACTGCACGGTGTCATGGACCGCGTCGACATCATCACCGGTACTCTGGGCAAGGCCCTCGGCGGCGCCTCCGGCGGCTACGTGGCCGCCCGCCGGGAGATCGTCGCCCTGCTGCGCCAGCGCTCGCGCCCGTACCTGTTCTCCAACTCGCTCGCCCCGGTGATCGCCGCCGCCTCGCTGAAGGTGCTGGACCTGGTGGAGGAGTCGAACGAGCTGCGCGAGAAGCTCAGCGCCAACACGGCGCTGTTCCGCTCGTCGATGACCGAGGCCGGATTCGACATCCTGCCGGGTGACCACCCGATCGCCCCGGTCATGATCGGCGACGCGGCGAAGGCCGGCCGGCTCGCCGAACTGCTGCTGGAGCGCGGCGTGTACGTGATCGGGTTCTCGTTCCCGGTCGTGCCGCACGGCGCGGCCCGGATCCGGGTCCAGCTCTCCGCGGCGCACTCCACCGAGGACGTCCAGCGCGTGGTGGCGGCCTTCGTCGACGCCCGCGCCGCCCTGGGGGAGTAGACCGGCCGGCCCCTGGTGCACGACCACCCGGGCCTCCGGGCCCGAGAACCCGCGGCCCGCCCGTCCCGAGTCGGGCGGGCCGCGGGTCCGCACCCCGTGCCGCGTCGGTGGACCGGGCCGGGCCGGGCCGGACCGGGCCCGCTCAGACGGGCTCGGGGGCCGCGTCGGCCCGGGTGTGCGCGAGGGCCGCGGGCCGCGGTTCGCCCGGGTACCGCACGAACGCCTTCGCGTCGGCCAGCTCCGTCGCCGCCGCGGCCTCCAGCACGTCCAGGTAGCCGAACGCGTCCTCGCCGACCGGGAGCCGCAGCGGCGTCCCGCTCGTCGCCACCAACCGGCGCACCAGCGCCGCGAAGTCCTCGGGGCGGTTCAGCTCGTCGTTGCGTTCCATACCGCGCAGTGAGTCCAGCATCGGGCCGACCACCGACCCGTAGGCCGGAACGCCGGCGGCGGCCTGCCGCATGGACGTCCCGTACCGGGTCGCGAAGCCGCCCGGCTCCAGGACCGTCACCCGGACGCCGAACGCCGCCGCCTCGGTCGCGAGCGCCTGGCTCATCCCCTCCAACGCGTACTTGCCGGCGCTGTACGCGGCCAGACCCGGGAACGACGTCCGCCCGGCGAGGGAGGAGACGTTGACGACGTGTCCGCCGCCCTGGGCCCGCATCAGCGGCAGGACCTCGCGGGTGAGCCGCCAGGGAGCGACCACCAGGAGCTCCAGCTGCGCCCGCAGCTCGTCGTCGGAGACCTCCTCGACCGCGCCGAACAGCCCGCTGCCCGCGTTGTTCACCAGGACGTCCAGCCCGCCCAGCCGCTCGACGGCGAGCTCGACCACGGCTCGGCACTGCTCGGCGTCGGTCACGTCGACCAGGGCCTCGGTGATCCGCCCCGGGAACTCCTCGAGGAGCGGCGCCAGCGCTCCCGGGCGCCGGGTGGTGGCCACCACGCGGTCCCCGGACCGCGCCACCTCCTCGGCGAGCGCGTACCCCAGCCCGGACGAGCAGCCCGTCACCAGCCAACGTCTTGTCATCCTCATGCCCTTCGTCGCGGAGTGCGGGCACCCACGATAGAAACGGAACGCTCCGTTCGTCGCGGGAGCGCACGACGGCGCCAGAGGCGGGACAGGCGTGCGGACGGCGCACGACAAGCGCGCGCCGCCGCCCCGGCGGGGAGCACCCCGGTCCGGCTCCGGAACGTGCCGCGGGCCCGGACGTGTCGCCTGCGGGTGCGGGTGCGGGTGCGGGTGCGGGTGCGGGTGCCGGTGCCGCTGCCCCGGCACCGGGCCGGGCCCGGCCCTGGCAGAATTGCCGTGTGATCGACGCCCGACGGCTGCGGACCCTGCGGGCCGTGGCCGACCACCGCACCGTGACGGCGGCAGCCGCCGCCCTCTACCTGACGCCCTCCGCCGTCTCCCAGCAGCTGGCCGCCCTCGAACAGGAGACCGGCCACGACCTGCTCGCCCGGGACGGCCGCGGTGTACGGCTGACGGCCGCCGGGGAGATCCTGCTCCGGCACGCGGACGTGGTGCTCGCCCAGCTGGAGCGCGCCGAGGCCGACCTGGCCGCGTACAGCGCCGGGGTCGCGGGTGAGGTGACCGTGGCGTCCTTCGCCACCGGCATCGCGCTGGTGCTCGCCCCCGCGATCCGGGCGCTGGCGGCGCAGGCACCCGGCGTGCGACTGAAGGTGCTGGACGCCGAGGGGGACGCCAGCCTGCCGATGCTGCTGGACGGCCGGGCCGACCTCGCCGTCGCGGTCGAGTACCGGGGCGCCCCGCAGGCGGACGACCTGCGGCTGACCCGCGTCCCGCTGTACGCCGAGCCGTTCGAGGCCGTGCTGCCCCTGGAACACCCGCTGGCCGCCGGCGGACGCCCGTCCGTGCTCACCGCCGGCCCCGGTCGCACCGCCGACTCCGGTCCGGTCGCCGGCTCCGGACCAGCCGCGTCCCTCGTCGCTCCCGGTGTCATCGACCTCGCGGATCTCGCGGCCGAACCCTGGATCGGCCCCTACCCGGGCAATCCCTGCCACGACGTCGTCCTGCTGGCCTGCGAGCACGCGGGCTTCCAACCCCGGCTGGTGCACTCCTCGGACGACTTCCACGCGGTCCTCGCGCTGGCATCGGCCGGCGCCGGGGTCGCGCTGGTGCCCCGCTCGGCGCTGCGCGGCGCGGACCTCTCCCGGGTCGCCGTACGGCCGGTGGACAGCGCGCTCGCGACCCGCAAGGTCTTCGCCGCCGTCCGGGCCGGAGCCGAGGGGCACCCCTTGCTCCGCCCGGTCCTGGCGGCGCTCGCCGAGGCGGCGGCCCGGACGGCCGACCGGGCCGCCGCGGGGGCGGGCTGAGCGGCGGGCGGCACCGCACGCGTCATCCGCCCGCGGCGTCCTCCGCCTCCCAGCGCAGCAGGTCGCCCGGCTGGCACTTGAGCACCTCGCAGAGCGCGGCGAGCGTCGCGAAGCGCACCGCCTTGGCACGGCCGTTCTTGAGCACCGCCAGGTTGGCGGGTGTGATCCCCACGCGCTCCGCGAGCTCGCCCACGGACATCTTCCGCCTGGCCAGCATCACATCGATGTCGACGGTGATCGGCATCAGATGACCTCGTCCAACTCGGCCTGCATCTGCGTCGCTTCCACGTCGCGCGCGACGGCCTGGGCGAGCAGCATCCGCAGCACGAGGACGATGAGCGCGACCCCCAGGACGGCCATGCCGACCCCGCCCATGATGAGGGTGACACCCGGGTCCTCCCGTTGGCCCGGCGCGTTGACGGCCGTGACCGCGAACCACACGAGGGCAGCGGCCACGATCGCGCCGATCACGGCGTCCACGTACCGGAAGGCGGTGGGGGAGAAGACGGTTCCGCGTCGTACCATCGCCACCAGCCGCCATACGCTGACCAGGGCGACCTGGGCCGTCACCATGCCCAGGATCGTGATCACGCGCAGCGTGGTCAGCGGGAGCGACCCGTCCTCCGGGTCGTTCCCGCCGACCAACGCCCACACCAACCCCGCCTGTACGAACACGGTGCCGGCCAGCAGCACCACGAGCACGGCGCGCAGCGCACGCACTGTCAGCTTTCCCATGACCCAACCTTCCATCGATTTGCGATGGAAATCTATCGAAAATCGATAGATGAGGCAAGGGTGGGAACGCCCCCTCGGCGGCGGCCTCGCGTCGCTGCGGCGGGCCGTGGCTCCCGTCCGTGGCCCGGCGTTCGGGCTCACCGTCCCGCACCGTGCCGGAGTCGACCGCACGCGGGTGCGCATCGGCCGCCACCCGGCCCCGCCGGAGCAGTGGTCCGGACCGGTCGGCTCGGATTCGCCGCCGGTGTCGCCCCGGCCGCTCCCGATCATCGTCGGAACCTGAAGGCGACGTCGTCCCGACGATGCCGGTTTCGGACGGTACGGGTCGGTTCAGGCTTCACGACATCGTTGCGCATGATCGAAGACCGAGAACAACACTGTGCCTGCTCAGCGCAGTTGACCAGTTGCCCGCGCCCCGGTGGTTGACGACGTGGGCGCGCGCGGAGCCGGGGGATTACAACTCCTGAAGTCCGACGGCCGATTCGGTCCGGGCCGTTGACAACGTTGCCTAGCTCATCTTTGCTTACCCGCATACGAGCCCCCACCTGTTCGGTGACAGTCCGTCCAGCTCCGGAGTCGCAACAATGAATCGATGGCGCCTACCCCTCGTCGCCTGTTCGGTGATCCTCGGCCTCGCCGCACCCGGGGCGGCCCAGGCTGCGCCGGCGTCCTTACAGGCCACGCCGGCGGCGGCCGCGGTGTCCGATCCCGCCTCGCTGGTCAATCCGCTCCTCGGCACCTCGCACGAGGGCAACACCTTTCCCGGCGCCGATGCGCCGCTCGGCATGGTGCAGTGGAGCCCCGACACGCCGTCGCGACCGCCCGGGGGGGACTACGCGTATACCGACAAGGTTGTCACCGGCTTCAGTCTGAACCACCTGTCCGGGCCGGGCTGCGGAGCGATGGGGGACATCCCCGTCCTGCCGACCGTCGGCGGCGTCGACGGCGCCGCGACGGTCGGTTTCTCGCACGCCCACGAGTCGGCGAGCGCGGGAGCCTACTCGGTCGCCCTCGACAACGGCGTCACCACCGACCTGACCGCCACCGCCCGCTCCGGGATGGCGCGCTTCACGTTCCCCGCCACCACCCAGGCCAACCTGCTGTTCAAGCTGAACGCGGACAAGGCCGCCAATCTCCACTTCGACAAGGTCAGCGCCACCGAGGTCAGCGGCTCGGTGGACGTCGGCCTGTTCTGCGCGTCCAGCCCGTCGTACACCGCGTACTTCGACATGGTCTTCGACCGGCCGTTCGCGTCCACCGGTACGTTCGACGGCGGGGACTCGCTCACCTTCGACACCACGGGGAACCGCACGGTGCAGGCGAAGGTCGGCCTGTCCTACGTCTCGGTCGCCGGTGCCACCGCCAACCGGGTGGCGGAGAACCCGAACTGGGACTTCAACGCCGTCCGCACCGCCACCCACAACGCCTGGAACGGCGTCCTGGGCCGGGTCGCGATCGCCGGTGGCACCTCGGACCAGCAGAAGGTGTTCTACACCGCGCTCTACCATTCGCTGCTGCACCCGAACCTGGTGAGCGACAGTGACGGCAGGTACCGGGGCTTCGACCGGCAGGTGCACGCCGTCAGCGGCCGGCAGAAGGCGCAGTACGGCACCTACTCCGGCTGGGACATCTACCGCAGTCAGGCCCAGCTGGAGGCGCTGGTCGCTCCGCAGCAGGCGGCCGACAGCGCGCAGTCCCTGGTCAACGACTTCGCGCAGGGCGGCCAGCTGCCCAAGTGGTCGCTGAACTCGGCGGAGACCAACGTCATGAACGGCGATCCCGGTCCGGCCGTCATCGCCGACTACTACGCCTTCGGCGCACGGGACTTCGACACCGCCGCGGCCAAGAACGCGATGGTGCAGGAGGCCGTGCTGGGCAACGGCATCCGACTGGGGCCGGACTACCAGTCCAACTACGGCTACCTGCCGTCCGACGGCACGTACGTGTACGGCTTCCAGGGCTCGGTCGCCACCCAACTTGATTACTCAGCGCAGGACTTCGCCATCTCCGCGTTCGCCGGAGCGCTCGGTGACACCACCACCAGGGATCAGTTCGCCAACCGTGCGCAGGACTGGCGCAACGTGTTCAACCCCGCGTCCGGCTTCATGCAGCCGAGGCTGAAGGACGGCTCCTGGCGTGCCGGCTTCACCGCCACCAGCAGCGACCAGTTCGTCGAGGGCACCTCCTGGCAGTACACCGGCGCGGTGCCGCACAACGTCCGCGGACTCGCGGACGCGATGGGCGGCAACGCCGCACTCGCCGGCTATCTCGACAAGGTCCTGTCCGACTTCCACGGCTCCGGCGGCTCCCACGCCGACCTCGGCAACGAGCCCTCCATCGAACTCCCCTGGGAGTACGACTACATCGGCCGGCCCTGGAAGACCCAGAAGACCGTCCGCGACGTCCAGAACCAACTCTGGCCGAACGACCCCGCCAACTGGAGCGTCGGCAACGACGACCTCGGCACCATGAGTGCCTGGTACGTCTTCTCGGCCATGGGCTTCTACCCCGAGACCCCCGGCACCGCCGACCTCGCCCTGGGGAGCCCGCTGTTCACCAACGTCACCGTCACGCTCGCCGGCGGCGGCAAGCTCACCGTGAACGCTCCGCAGGCCGCCACCGGCACGCCCTACGTCCAGAGCGCCGGCCTCAACGGCGCCACCTGGAACAACGCCTACCTCCCGGCCGACGCCGTGATCAGCGGGGCCACCCTCGACCTCACGCTCGCCGCCACCCCCAACACCGGCTGGGCGAGCGGCGCGGGTTCCGCCCCTCCCTCCTACAACGGCAACGGCGGGGCGAAGCCGCCGGCCGCCCAGGTCGGCCCGACCGGCGCACTCGGCTCCGGCGTCGCCGGCAAGTGCCTGGACGCGGCGGCCGGCGGTACCGCCAACGGCACCAAGGCGCAGAGCTACGACTGCAACAACACGGCGGCGCAGCACTGGACGGTGCCCGGCGACGGCACGGTGACGCTGGCCGGCCGATGCCTGGACGTGAACGCGGGCTCCACCGCCGACGGCGCGACCGTCCAGCTGTGGGACTGCAACCAGAGCGACGGGCAGAAGTGGCTCGCCAAGGGCGGAGCCCTGGTCAACACCGGCTCGGGGAAGTGCCTGGACGTGCCCGGCTCCGGCACCGCGAACGGCCTTCAGCTCCAGATCTTCGGCTGCAACGGCACCGCCGCGCAGCAGTGGAGGCTGCCGACGACGCACACCGGCGCCACCACCGCGGGAGTCGCCGGCAAGTGCCTGGACGACAACACCGCCTCCACCGCCAACGGCACCCGCATCCAGTCGTGGAGCTGCAACGGGTCCGCCGCCCAGGCGGTCACCGTTCCCGGGGACGGCACCCTGCGGATATTCGGCCGCTGCGTGGACGTCGTCGGCGGCGGCACCGCCGCCAACACGGCCGTCGACCTGTGGGACTGCAACGCCGGTGCGGCCAACCAGCAGTGGGCCTACGACGCCGGCGCCAGGAGCCTGCGCAACCCGCAGTCGGGGCGCTGCCTGGACCTGCCCGACGCGAGCACGACCGACGGTACCCAGCTGGTCCTGTGGGACTGCAACGGCGGCACCAACCAGAAGTGGACGCTGCCCGGCACCTGAGCCCCGCCGTCCTGGCCCCCACCGTCCTGGCCCCCACCGTCCTGGCCCCCACCGAGTAGCTCTCGGCCGGGACAGCGGCCCTGGCGGCCCTGTTCGCCGCACCCCCACACGTCCGTCGTCTCCAGGAGGCTCCATGCCTACGCCCCGATCACTCTCCGCCGCCCTCCTCTGTCTGGCCCTGGCCGGGACGCTGTCCGGTGTCACCGGGGCGGCCGTCGCGGCCCCGGCCGCCGCCACCGCCTCGGCGGCGATCTGCAACAAGTACTGCGACGCCAGGGACCCTGCCCTCAGCCCGCAGGACCGGCAGCCGGTGTCCGCGTCCCTGTCCGGCCGCTCGATCGCCCTGCACTTCGACGACACGGACGCCATGGGCTGGGCGTCGATCACCAACGGCGCCGCGGGCGACGAGGTGTGGATGGACCGTTCGACGGACGGCGGCCGCACCTGGACGAACGGCAGCAAGCTCGGCGACACCGCCGTGCCGGCCGGCGGCAACGGTTGGCGCACGCTGATGTACAACGTGGACGACTGGAACACCCAGGGCGTCGGCGCGCTGCGCGCCTGCGGGCAGGTGGGCGGCGGTATCACCTGCACACCCTGGGCGCGGACCACCTGGAACGCGGGCGACCGGCGCACCGCCGCGGCCACCGCGCTGATGATGTCGTTCGACCGCGGCAGCAAGCTCTTCGGCGGCAACGGCTGGTGGACCAGCGCCAACGCGCTGACGGCGATCATCGACAACGCCCGGGTCAGTGGCATGGGCAGCTACACGTACGCGATCGCCGCCACCTACGACAAGAACATCGGCGCCCAGGGCGGCAACTTCACCAACGAGTACCTCGACGACACCGGCTGGTGGGGACTGGCCTGGGTGGACGCCTACGACCAGACCGGCGACAGCCGGTACCTGGCCACCGCGCGAGCCGACGCGGACCACATGTTCGCGAACTGGAACGGCACCTGTGGTGGCGGGGTGCGCTGGAGCACGAACGGCAACTACAAGAACGCGATCACCAACGAGCTGTTCCTCCAGCTCACCGCCGCACTGCACAACCGCATCCCCGGGGACAGCACGTACCTGACCCGGGCCAGGAACGAGTGGACGTGGTTCCAGGGCAGCGGAATGATCAACTCCGACCACATGATCAACGACGGGCTGAGCGACGCCTGCGCCAACAACGCCCAGCCCACCTGGACGTACAACCAGGGCGTGGTGCTCAACGGCCTGACCGAGCTGTACCGGGCGACCAACGACGCGAGCCTGCTGACCACCGCGCGCACCCTCGCCAACGCCTCCACCACCCGGCTCCAGAGCGGCGGCGTCCTGCGTGAGCCCGGTGAGGGCGACGGCTGCACCGGGGACGGCCCCTCCTTCAAGGGCGCCTACGTGCGCGGCCTCGGCCGGCTCAACACCCAGCTGTCCGACCACCCCTACACCTCGACCATCGGCTCCTGGGCGAACACCGCCTACACCAAGGACCGCAACGCGCTCGACCAGTACGGACCGCACTGGGCCGGCGGCGCCGGCAGCACCGACTACGGCTGCCAGCAGAGCGTGCTGGACCTGCTCAACGCCGCCGGCTGACCGGCGGCGGCCGACTCCGTCTGCCACCCCGGTCGTCGGATCGCCCTCCGCCCCCGCATCGGCCCAGGATCGCGCGGCGCGAACCTCTCGTCCGATCCGATCCGATCCGAGCTGACCTGACCTGACCTGACCCGTTCCGTTCCGACCCGTTCCGTGCTGACCCGATCTGCCCGACCCGATCCGACCCGACGCGGCATCCGTGCCGCGCCGAGGCGGCTGTTCGCGTCCGCTCCCGAATCCGGGCACCGACCGAGAAGCCGCGCGTCCACCGAGGAGCGCACGCCACCGTGGGCCGTGCGCTTGTTCCGACCAGAAGGGCCCCGCTGTGAAACACACCCGAAAACTTCTCCCGCTCTGGCTGTTGGCGCTGCTTGCCGCGATGCTGGCGGTAGGCGTGTCTCCCGCCCAGGCGGCCACCACCACCATCACGGTGGACGGCGGTCAGAGCGGCCGGACGTTCGACGGTATCGGCGCTATCAGCGGCGGTGGCGGCAACTCGCGGCTGCTGAAGGACTATCCGGCCGCCCAGCAGGCCCAGATCCTGGACTACCTGTTCAAGCCCGGGTACGGTGCGGACCTGCAGCTGCTGAAGCTGGAGATCGGTGGTGACGCCAACTCCACCGACGGCTCGGAGCCGTCGATCGAGCACAGCCGCGGCGTGGTCAACTGCAACGCGGGTTACGAGTTCTGGCTGGCCGAACAGGCCAAGGCCCGCAACCCCGCCATCGGCCTGTACGGGCTGGCCTGGGCCGCGCCCGGCTGGATCAACGGTGGCTTCTGGTCAACCGACACCATCAACTACCTCATCTCCTGGCTCGGTTGCGCCAAGCAGCACGGCCTGACCATCAGCTACCTCGGCGGCTGGAACGAGCGCGGCCACGACGCCAACTGGTTCGTCCAGCTCCGCTCGGCGCTCGACAGCGCCGGGTACACCGGCGTGAAGCTCGTCGCCGACGACAGCGGCTGGGGCGTCGCCGACGACATGGCGAAGAGCAAGGCGTTCAACGACGCGGTCGCGATCATCGGCGCGCACTACTCCTGCGAGGGCGGTGACGGCGGGAACGCCGACTCGTGCTCCAGCAGCACCGCCGCGAAGAACAACGGCAAGCCGCTCTGGGACAGCGAGAACGGTTCGCAGGACATGAACACCGGCGCCCCGGCGCTGATCCGGGCCATCACCCGGGGCTACGTCGACGCGAAGACGACCAGCTACTTCAACTGGCCGCTGATCGCCGCGATCTACCCCAACCTTCCCTACAACACCGTCGGTCTGGCGACCGCGGGCTCACCCTGGTCGGGCAACTACACCATCGGCGCGAGCACCTGGGCCACCGCCCAGGTCACCCAGTTCACCCAGCCGGGATGGAAGTTCGTCGACTCCGCCTCCGGCTACCTCGGCGGCACCGAGTCCAACGGCACGTACGTGACGATCAAGTCGAACACCAACTCGGACTACTCCACCATCCTGGAGACCACCACCTCCAACGGGACGCAGACCGCCAACTTCCACGTCCAGGGCGGCCTGTCGACCGCCGCCGTGCACGTCTGGGCCACCAACGTGAACTCGCCGAGCGCGTCGACGTCCTTCGCCCACACCCAGGACATCACCCCGAGCAACGGTTCCTACTCGCTGACCATGCAGCCCGGATACGTCTACACGGTCAGCACGACGACCGGTCAGGGCAAGGGCACCGCGACCGCACCGGCCGCGTCCCCGCTCGCGCTGCCGTACGGCGAGAACTTCGACAACGTCGCCGTCAACGACGAGGCGAAGTACCTCTCCGACATGCAGGGTTCCTACGAGGTCCAGACCTGCGCGGGTGGCCGCTCGGGCCGGTGCCTGCAGCAGATGGCGCCGGTCAAGCCGATCGAGTGGCAGGACGACTCGGACGCCTACTCCCTGATCGGTGACACCACCTGGTCCAACTACACCGTCAGCGCGGACGTGCTCCTGCGGAGCGCGGGCACCACCGAACTGATCGGCCGCGCGAACACCCAGCAGCGCCCGCAGTCGCACATGAACGCGTACTACCTGCGCATCCGCGACACCGGCCAGTGGTGGATCGAGAAGATGTACACCGACGGCTCCAACCACACGCTGGCCACCGGCACCACCACCGCGCTCGGCACCGGCAGCTGGCACAACCTGTCCCTCACCTTCCAGGGCACCCGGATCACCGCCAAGGTGGACGGCAACCAGATCGGTACGGTCACCGACTCCTCGTTCCTGTCCGGCCAGGCCGGCCTCGGGATCCAGGGCTACCGCACCGACCAGTTCGACAACCTGTCGATCGTCGCCGGCAGCGGGAGCGCGCAGCCCCCGGTCGGTCCGGTCACCTCGGGCCTGAACGCCGCGAAGTGCCTCGACGACTACACCGCCTCGACCGTCAACGGCACCAAGATCGACCTGTGGGACTGCAACGCCTCCGGCGCCCAGCAGTGGACGCAGACCGGCGGCACCCTGCAGGTCAACGGCAAGTGCCTGGACGCCACCGGCGCGGCCACCGCCAACGGCACCCCGGTCGAGCTGTGGGACTGCAACGGCGGCGCCAACCAGCGCTGGGAGCCGACCAACGGCACCCTGGTGAACCCCGCCTCCGGCCGCTGCCTCGACGTCCCCGGGTTCGACACCACCAACGGCGTCCAGCTCGACATCTGGGACTGCAACAACGGCGCCAACCAGAAGTGGAACCTGCCCGTCGCCTCCTGACCGACCGCGGGCCCGGGCGCACCACCGCGTCCGCCCGGGCCGAACGGACGGGCCCCACCTCTCGCACCTTCCGATCCGCCGACTTCGACGAGGAACCCGTGATGAACCGATACACAGCAGGTCTACTGGCGGCACTGACCGCCGCGTCCGGGCTGGTCGCCGTTTTGCCGGCGACGACCGCCGCGGCCGCGGACACCCGGGCCGCCGCCGCGTCGCCCGCCTCACTGCGGGTGCTGCCCCTGGGCGACTCGATCACCTGGGGCATCGGAAGCCCCAGCGGCAACAGCTACCGGGGCTTTCTCGCCAACCAGCTGACAGCGGAGGGGCACGCGCTGGACTTCGTGGGCTCCGGCCGTAACGGGCCGATGGCCGATCCGGACAACGAGGGCCACTCCGGCTGGCGGATCGACCAGATCGCGGGCATCACGGACGCGACGCTGGCCCGCTACCGGCCCAACGTGGTGACGCTGGAGATCGGCACCAACGACCTGAACCAGAACTACCAGGTGCCCACGGCCGCGGACCGCCTCAGCGCCCTGATCGACCAGATCACCCGGGGCGCCCCCGACGCCACCGTGCTGGTCGGCTCCCTGATCGTCTCCACCAGCGCGACCGAGGAGGCGAGCCGGCCCGACTTCAACCAGAAGCTCCCCGGCATCGTCCAGGCCAAGCAGGCCGCCGGCAAGCACGTACGCCTCGTCGACATGGGCGCGGTGACCGCCGCCGACCTGTCCGACTCCCTGCACCCGAACGACAACGGCTTCGAGAAGATGGCCACCGCGTTCAACGCCGGAGTCCAGGCGTCCGACGCGGCCGGCTGGATCAAGCCGCCCGTCGCCCTCGGGGGCGCGGTGCAGTCCGGCGTCGCGGGCAAGTGCCTGGACGTCAACGCGGGCGGCACCGCCAACGGCACCGCCGTGCAGATCTGGTCCTGCAACGGCACCCAGGCGCAGTGGTGGAACGCGTACGCGGACGGCACCCTGCGGTCGATGGGCAAGTGCCTGGACGCGACCGCGGGCGGCACCGCCAACGGCACCGCCATGGAGATCTGGGACTGCAACGGCGGGGCCAACCAGGTCTGGCAGGTCTACAACGGCGGTTACCGCAACCCGGTGTCCGGCCGCTGCCTCGACGACCCGGCCTCCTCGGCCACGGACGGCACGCAGCTGAAGCTGTGGGACTGCAACGGTGGTGCCAACCAGCGCTGGACCGCGCTGCAGCCCGGCTGAGAACACCCGCTGCCGGGACACCGCCCGACCCGGCGCCGGGCCCCGGACCGCCGACCCCCGCTCCGCGGGAGGGGGGAACGGCGGGCCCGGGGCCCGGCGGGCGTCCCGGCCCGGGCGGGGTCAGCCGGAGGGGCGGAGCAGGCCGGTCAGCCGGCGGGGCGGAGCGGGCCAGGATCGCCGGTGGACACCCGGCGGACGGTCCGCTCGCCCGATCTTCGCTCGATGAAACGGGTGAGCAGCACGACCTTGCGCGGGGCGGAGCGGTCGCCCGCGATCCGGGAGAACAGCAGGTTGGCCGCGGTGCTGCCGACCGCGGCCGGATCCTGGCTGACGACGGTCAGCGGCGGATCGAGCTGCTGGGCCAGCGGCAGGTCGTCGAAGCCGACGATGGCCATCGGGACGGGGTGGTCCGGGCCGGCCAGCACGCCGAGGGTGATCAGGTCGTTGCTGCTGAACAGCGCGGTCGGCGGGTCGGGCAGGGCGCGCAGCCCGGCCAGGGTGGCCTGGGCGTCCCCGTGCGAGCGCAGGCCGTGCCGGACGAGATCGGGGTCGGCGGACAGGCCGTGGGCGGTGAGCGCGTCCAGGTAGCCCGCGTAGCGCTCGCTCTGGGTCCAGATGTCGTAGCGGTCGCCGAGGTAGGCGATCCGGGTGTGGCCGTGGCCCAGCAGGTGGGTGACGGCGCGTTGCGCGCCGTAGCGGTTGTCGACGGTGACGGTGTCGACATCCAGGTCCCTGGCGGGGCGGTCGACGCAGACCACCTGGGTACCGGCCTCCATGGGCCCTTTGAGGAATCCGTGGCCGCCGATGGTCGGCACGATGATCAGGCCGTCCACCTGGCGGGCGGTGAACGCGGCGATGACCTCGCGCTCCCGGCGCGGCTCGTCGTTGGTGCTGCCGACCAGGACCACGTAGCCGCGGCGGTGCGCCTCGTCCTGGACCGAGCGGACCATCAGTGCGTAGAAGGGGTTGGCGAGGTCGTCCACGATCAGCCCGATCGTGGAGGTTCCCAGCTTCTTCTGCCGCAGGTTGCGGGCGTTGTCGTTGCGCTGGTAGCCGAGTTTGCGCACCGCCTGCTCGACCCGGGCGGCGGTGTCCGGCGACACTCCCGGCTCGCTGGAGACGACCCGGGAGACCGTCATGAGACTGACCCCCGCGGCCTCGGCCACGTCCTTCATCGTCGGGCGCTTCACAGGCCTCCTCCTCGGCGCGCTCGCGGATCGACTGCCGGTCGGGCCCGAGCGTCGGCGAGTGCATCTTACGACGCCCTGTGCCCCGACAAGGGCGGGGCGGCCCACCGTGACGGCGGGGTGACGACGGGCCGCTGTCGGCGCCGGCCGGACCCCTCCCGGCCGGCGCCGACGGCCGTCCCGGGCTCGGCCCTTGCTCGATCCGAGCGCGAGTCCGGCGATGAACCGCCGCTGGAGCAGCAGGTGGACCAGTGGCATCGGGATCAACAGCGGTCATCGCCCCCGCCGCGATCAGGTTCCGGTTGCTGACGAACTGCTCCTGGAGGTCGGCCGGGGCGGAGGTCACCGGACGCCGGATCCCACCGGGGATCGACCTCATGTGGTTGCTCGGCACGAAGCGCAGCGGCCCGGCCGAGACGGCCTGCCGTGGCAGCAGGTTGCCGGTCGTGAGGAGGAAAAGCAGGCCCACGGCGACCCCGAGCCCCAGCCGGACGAGGACGAAGGCGGCCCCCGGGGCGAGGGCCAGGACGACGATCACCGCGGGCCCGGTGATGGGTGCGGAGTTGTGGAAGTGCGGCATGTCCGGCTGCGACCGGGCGTCGCCGAAGCCGCGGAACGTCGGATGCCGGGTGGGGGAGGGGCCGCCGCCGGGCGCGGGCGGGGGCCCCTGCGGCCGTCCGCGGCCCGGTGCGAGGGGTGGAACGTCGACGACCGCCTCCGGCGGCCGCACCGGCCCGGGTCGGGGCGGTGCGGCCGCCGGGGAGGGGCGCCGTCGGACTCAGCAGGCGGCCTTGTAGATGTACTTGCTGACCGCGGGATCGTCCATGTTCGCCTTGGTGATCGCCACCATCGTGGTGCCGATCTGCGCGGTCACCTGCTTCTTCTCGATGGCGGCGAGCGCCTGGTCGACCCCCTGGGTGCCGATGCCGGCCGGGTCCTGGGCGACCAGGACGTCCAGGGTGCCGCCCTTCAGGGCGGCGATCTCGTCGGGCTCGGCGTCGAACGCGGCGACCTTGACCGTGCCCTGCTTGCCCGCGGCCTGCAGGCCGGTCGAGACGCCCTGCGCGGTGTTGGTGTTGCCGGCGAAGACTCCGCCGAGGTCGGGGTGGGCGGCCAGGGTGGCCTGGAGCTGGGAGGCGGCGGTCGCGGGCAGGTCGTTGTCGTAGAGGACGGGAAGAAGCGTGACGGCGGGGTGGTTCGCCTTCATCTCCTCGGTGAAGCCCTTGATCCGGGCGTCCGTGGTCGACACGCCGGGCTTGACGCTGATCACGATGGCGGAGCCCTTGTCGCCCATCAGCTCGGCCAGCGCCTTGGCGGCGGTGCGCCCGCCCGCCTCGTTGTCGGAGGAGATCCGGGAGATCCCGACGGAGCCGTCGGTGACCGTGGTGTCGACCAGCACGACCTTGGTGCCCGCGTTCTGCAGCTGGGAGAGCGAGGGGGTGAGGGCCGCGGCGTCCACCGGGGAGATCAGCAGGCCGTCGGGGCGGGAGGCGGCGACCGAGTCGACGATGGGCCGCTGCACCGCGACGTCCCACTGGGCCGAGCCGTCCACGGTGAGCTTCACGCCCCGCCGGCCGGCCTCCTCCTGGGCGGCGCAGGCCATGGTGATGTAGAACGGGTCGCTCTTGACCCCGGTGATGAGCTTCAGCGTGGTGCTCTTGGAGCCGGCCGAGCCGCTCCCGCTGCCGCCGCTGCCGCAGCCGGCGGTGCCGGCCGCCACCAGGGCGAGGACGGCGCAGCTGCGGACGAACGTTCTGGATCTGCCGGAGTCGAGCATGGTGAACTTCCTTCTGTGGGAGTGGTTCTGGTGCAGGGTGCAGGGTGCAGGGTGCCGGGACGAGCGGGGGAGGGCGGGCGGTGAGCGGGGGCCGCGTTCAGCCGCGTTCGCGGCCGCGCCTGCGGAACTGGTCCAGGTAGACCGCGGCGACCAGGACGACGCCGATCGCGACGTCCTGCCAGTACTGCTGGACGTCCATGATGATCAGCCCGGTGGTGAGCACCGCCGGGATGAAGACGCCGATGACCGTGCCGAGCACGCTGCCGCGTCCGCCGAACAGGCTCGCGCCGCCGAGCACGACCGCGGTGATGACCTTCAGGTTGTCGGTGGAGTGCCCGGCGATCGAGGTGGTGCCGAAGTAGGCCAGCCACATCACGCTGCCGAGCCCCGAGAGCAGGCCGGTCAGGGCGTAGATCCGCACCAGGTGCCCGTCCACGTCGATGCCGACCCGGCGGGCCGCCTCGGGGTTGGAGCCGATGGCGTAGGTGTACCGGCCGAACCGGGTGAAGGCGAGGATCAGGCCGAAGGCGACGGTGGTGACGAGGGCGATGACCACCAGCCAGGGGATCTGGCCGAAGAGCTTGCCGAAGCCGACGCTGTGCTGGAGCTTGCCGGAGACGGCGCCGGTCGGGTCCTGGCCGCCGGTGATGATCTGCGCGATGCCCAGGGCGGCTCCGAAGCCGCCGAGGGTGACGATCAGCGGCGGCACCTTCGCCTTGGCCACCAGCCAGCCCTGCAGGGCGCCCCAGACCACTCCGGTGACCAGCGCGATCAGGGTGGAGACCGCGATGGTGCCCCAGCCGGAGTCCGCGCCGCCGTGGTGGATGGTGTACTCCGCGGACAGCACGGCGGAGAGCACCAGCACCGAGCCGACCGACAGGTCGATGCCGGCGACGATGATCACGTAGGTCATGCCGACGCCGAGCACCAGGTAGATGGCCGCGTTGGTGGCGATCTGGGTGACGTCGTAACGGGTCAGGAAGGTGTCGGGCCGGGCAGCGGTGAAGAACGCGACGAGCAGGGCCAGGACGCCGAAGGTCCATGCCTCGTTCACCGCGGCGAGCCGACGGGCCCAGCCGGGTACGGCGAGCCGCGGGCCGGAAGGCGGCGCGGTGGCGGCCTGCTCCAGCTTGCCGGGAACCTGTGTGCTCACTCGGCACCGTCCTTTCCGGGGGCGGGCTCCGTGGACGTCCGTACGGCGGACACGGGCCCGGTGGGGTTCTGTTCCTCGGGGACCGGGTCCAGCGCGCCGGTCATCGCGCCGACGAGTTCCTCGACCGAGGTGTCGGCGGCCCGGAAGGCCGCCACCCGCCGCCCCAGCCGCAGGACTTCGACGCGGTCGGCCACCGAGAGCACCTCGGGCATGTTGTGGCTGATCAGCACCACCGAGATGCCCCGTTCGCGGACCCGTCTGATGGTCTCCAGCACCCGGCCGCGCTGGAGGACGCCGAGCGCGGCGGTGGGTTCGTCCATGAAGATGACGCGGTTGGCGAAGGCGACCGCCCGGGCGACCGCGACGGACTGCCGCTGTCCGCCGGAGAGGGACGCCACGGGAACGCCCACGTCCCTGAGTTCGACGCCCAGTTCGGCGAAGGCGGTGACGGCGGACCGGCGCATGGCGGCGTGGTCCAGGACGCCGAGCCGGCCGAGCAGCCCGGGGCGGAACAACTCCCGGCCCAGGTGCAGGTTGGCCGCCGCGTCCAGGTCCTGGGCGAGTGCCAGGTCCTGGTAGACGGTCTCCACCCCGTGGCGCCTCGCGTCGAGCGGGCTGGTCAGTTCGACCGGCACGCCGTCCACCAGGATCTGCCCGCCGTCCGGTCCGACGGTGCCGGACAGCGTCTTGACCAGTGTGCTCTTGCCTGCGCCGTTGTCACCGATCAGGGCGACCACCTCGCCGGCGTACACGGTGAAGTCGGCGCCCTGGAGGGCGTGGACCTGGCCATAGCGCTTACTCACCTTCCGGGCTTCCAAAAGGGGTTCTGTCATCAGGGTGGCCTCCGGGCCCGTCTTGGTAACGTTCACGCAAGTGTCCGGAGTCTGCGGTCACGAGTGATGCACTGTCAAGGGTCGTGCAGTCATCGTTTGATCGCCTCAACTTCCGCCAGAGTCCAGTAGTTGATGTTGCGTCACGGTCTTGACGGGCCGTCCGCCGCATCGAAACAATGCGTCTCGCTTGGTAACGTTCACATCGCTCGGAGCCATGACCGTGCCCCCTGAGACCGATCGCCCCCGGTCCCCCGCGGCGATCCGTCTCCACCCAAAGGTGGTCCCCCCGTGCTCTCAACCGTCTTCAGGTCCCGCGCCGCGGCGGTGGTCAGCAGTGTCCTGCTGGCCGCCTTCGGCGCCGGCGGACTCGCTGCTGCCCCGGCCCATGCCGCGGCACCCAACCTCACCCAGTACGTCGACCCGTTCATCGGCACCGACGACAGCAACGCGCCGAACCCCGTCGGTGGCGGCGCGGGCGGCTCCACCTACCCCGGCGCCGTGGTGCCGTTCGGCGGGGTGCAGTTCAGCCCCGACACCCCGACGGCCTCGCCGTCCGGCTACCGCAACTCCGACACCTCGATCGAGGACTTCAGCCTCACCCACTTCGACGGGGCCGGCTGCCAGAACAACGAGGACCTGCCGCTGCTGCCGGTGACCGGCGCCCTCGGCGCCTCGCCCGGCAGCAACTGGACGAGCTACGCCTCGGGTTACACCAAGGCCAACGAAGCCGCCGCACCCGGCTACTACAAGAACCGGCTCGACAAGTACTCCACCAACGTGGAGTTGAGCGCGACCACGCGTACCGGCATGGGGCGGCTGACCTACCCCTCGTCGAACGCCTCGCAACTGCTGATCAACACCAGCCGCAGCGCCACCGGCAACCGCAACGGCTCGGTGAAGGTGAGTGGTTCGGAGGTGACCGGCAGCGTCACCGCCGGCGGCTTCTGCGGCTCGTCGAAGACGTACCAGATCTTCTTCGACATCCGTTTCGACCGCGCACCGAGCGCCTTCGGCACCTGGTCGGGCGGTACGGTGAGCGCCGGTTCGGCGAGCACCTCCGGCACGAACACCGGCGCCTACGTCACCTTCGACACCTCCGGCTCCCAGACCGTGCAGTTCAAGGTGGCCCTGAGCTACGTCAGCGTCGCCAACGCCCAGGCCGACCTGGTCGCGGAGAACAACGGCTGGGACTTCGCCGCCGTCCGGTCCGCGGCCGACACCTCCTGGAACCAGATCCTCGACCGGGCCCGGGTCACCGGCGGTTCGGCCACCGACCTGAAGAAGTTCTACACCTCGCTGTACCACGTCTTCCAGAGCCCCAACGTCGCCAGCGACGTCAACGGCGACTACCGGGGCTTCGACGGCGCGGTGCACAACTCGTCGCGTCCGGTCTACCAGAACTACTCCGGCTGGGACATCTACCGCTCCTGGGCGGCGCTGGTCGCGCTGATCGCACCGACCGAGGCGTCCGACATCGCCAAGTCCATGGTCCTGGACGGCCAGCAGGGCGGTCTGCTGCCCAAGTGGTCGCAACAGACCAACGAGGACTTCGTGATGACCGGCGACCCCGGGCCCATCATCGTCAGCAGCCTGTACGCCTTCGGCGCACGCGGCTTCGACACCGCGGCCGCGCTGGCCCTGATGAAGAAGTCCTCCGACGGCGGCACCGCCCAGGGCTCCCCGATCCGCGGCAACCAGTCCACCTACACCAACCTGCACTACCTGCCGGGATCGCCCTCGGACTCGCTGGAGTACTCGGCCTCCGACTTCGCCGTCGCCCAGTTCGCCAAGGCCCTCGGCAGCACCTCGGACTACTCCACCTACATGACCCGGGCGCAGTGGTGGCGCAACACCTACAGCCCCGAGTCGGGCTACACCCAGCCGCGCAACTCCGACGGAAGCTGGGCGTGGCCGCTGGACCCGGCCGCGCAGGCCAACTTCACCGAGGGCAACGCCGCCCAGTACACCTGGATGGTCCCCTACGACTTCGCCGACCTGATCAACGACATGGGTGGCCGGCAGACCGCCGTGCAGCGCCTCGACCACCACTTCACGCAGGTCAACGCCGGGCAGAGCCTGCCGTACTACTACATCGGCAACGAGCCCGAGCACGGCGTGCCATGGGCCTACAACTACGCCCGCGATCCCGCCGGTGCCTCCGCGGCGGTCCGCAAGGTGATGACCGAGTCCTTCACCACCGGCGCCGGCGGCCTGCCGGGCAACGACGACCTGGGCGCGACCTCGGCGTGGTACGTCTGGGCGGCCCTCGGCCTCTACCCCTCGACGCCCGGCGCGGACACCCTCGCCGTGCACGGACCGTCCTTCCCGTCCGTCCTGATCCAGCGCCCGGGTGGGAACATCACCATCAACTCCACCGGTAGCGGCTCCTACGTCCAGGGGCTGAAGGTCAACGGGACCGCGACCAGCCACAACTACCTGCGCTACCCGGACGTCGCAGCCGGCGCCACGCTGGACTTCACCATGGGCGCCACCCCCAGCGCGAGTTGGGGCACCGGCGCCTCGGACGTACCGCCCTCCTTCCAGGACGGCGCGGCCACCGTGCCCGCCGCTCCGGAGCTCGGCGCCAACCTCGCGCAGGGCCGGGCCACCAGCTCCTCGGCCGCGTGCGGCACGGCCGAGTCCGGCGACAAAGCGGTCGACGGCACCTTGGTGAACAACAGCAAGTGGTGCTCGCAGACGGCCGGCGCGACGCTCCAGGTCGACCTGGGCTCGGCCCAGACGGTCGCGTCCGTCGTCCTGAAGCACGCCGGACTCGGCGGTGAGAACACCGCGTGGAACACCGGTGCCTTCCAGATCCAGACCAGCACCGACGGCACCAACTGGAGCACCGCGGCCTCCGTCACCGGATCACGCTCCAGCCGCACCTACACCCCGTTCGCCGCGCGTACCGCGCGCTACGTCCGGGTTGTGGTCTCGGCGCCCTCCAACACCGGCGGCAACACCGCCACCCGGATCTACGAGCTGGAGGCCTACGCCGCCGGACCTTCGGCGCCGGCGACCCAGGCCGGGCCTGTCACCTCGGGGCTGAACACCGCGAAGTGCATGGACGACTACACCTCCTCGAACGTCTCCGGGACCAAGGTCGACCTGTGGGACTGCAACGGGAGCGGCGCCCAGCAGTGGACCCAGGCGGGCAGCGCCCTCCAGGTCAACGGCAAGTGCCTTGACGTCAACGGGGCGGGCACCGCCAACGGCACCCTGGTCCAGCTGTGGGACTGCAACGGCACCAGCGCCCAGCAGTGGCAGGCCGTCAACGGCACGCTGGTCAACCCCGGCTCCGGCCGCTGCCTGGACGATCCCGGGTTCGACACCACCAACGGTGTCCAGCTCGACATCTGGGACTGCACCGGCGGCGCCAACCAGAAGTGGAACCTGATCGCCTCCGTGTAGGAGCCGTCACCCGCCTTCACCCGGTGCCGCCCGCCCCCACCCGGGGGCGGGCGGCACCGCCGTGCTGCGGCACTGCCACCGGTGCGGCGGTCGCCGCCCCCGCGTCATGCCGGGGGCGGCGGTCCCGGCTGTCCGGCTGCTGCCGCCCGTCCCGCTGCCCGTCCGGCTTCTCCCGCAGGCAAGATGGCGGGCCGGCTCCTGCGCCGTGCCGTCCGTGGCGCTCCTGCGCCGTCCCGTCCGTGGCGTCCGTGCGCCCGTGGCGTCCGTGCCGTGCCCGGGCCGGTGAGCGCCGGGGCGGTGCTCAGTTCAGAGCGGTGGCCGGGGCGCCGGTGGGGACGGGCACGGTGGCGAGGGTGAGCGCCGCGGCCCCGATCAGGCCGGCGTCGATGCCGAGTCGGGCCGGTACGAGGTCGACGCCCGCGGCGAAGGGCAGCGCCGCGTACGTGGCGAGATGGCGTCGCAGCGGATCGAAGAAGACCGCGCCGGCCTGGGCGACGCCGCCACCGATCACGGCGGCCTCGATCTCGACCAGGGTGGCGGTGGCCGCGATGCCGGCGGCCAGCGCCCGGGCCGCCAGGTCGAAGGCCGCCAGCGCGATCGGGTCGCCGGTACGGGCGGCCGCGGCGACGGCGGCGGCGGAGCCGTCGTCGCCCGTCGGCCGCCAGCCGTCCCGCAGGGCCCGGCGGGCGATGGCGGTGCCGCTGGCGAGGCCCTCCAGGCAGCCGCGTCCGCCGCACGGGCAGGGGTCGCCGTCGAGGTCGACGCTGATGTGGCCGAGGTGGCCGGCGTTGCCGGTGCGCCCGGTGTAGAGGGAACCGTCGAGGACGAGTCCGGCCCCGACGCCGGTGGACACCACGATGCACAGCGCGTTCGCGTACGGGCGGGCCGCGCCGCGCCAGTGCTCCGCGGCCGTCATGGCGACGGCGTCCCCGCCGAGCACCACCGGGACCCCGGGGACGGCGGGGTGGCGGCTCACCTCCTGGACGACGGGGAACGCGCGCCAGCCGGGGATGTTGACGGGGCTGACCGTGCCGGCCTCGATGTCGACGGGCCCGGCACTGCCGATCCCGAGCGCGCCGACCTGCTCCCACAGCGGGTGCCCGGCGAGCACGCCGACGACCTGATGGACCGCCCCGAGCATCGTCGCGGCGCTCTCGCGCGCCGGAGTGGGGAGCCGCACCTGGTGCAGGAGACGGCCGGCCGAGTCGACGAGGCCACCCGCGATCTTGGTTCCGCCGATGTCGAGAGCTGCGCGGAGCGGCAGGACCGGGGCCTCGTGTGCGGTCCTGCCGATGTCCCGCGAATCGCTCATAGTGACGTCTCCGGTGTGGTTCCGATGGGACTGCGCCGGGGCCGGGTCCGGATCCGGCGGTTGCGGCCCGCCTTGGACAACGTTATCCAGCCTATGGCAATCACGGGCTCGCCACGAGATCGACTCGGCCGCGGAGCCCGGCCTTCTCCCCGGCCGGGGCGGAACGTCCGTGGGCGGAGTTCCGAGTGATCCGGCCGGTCGACGACGGGTCGGCCCTGACTCCACCGCCGACGAGGTCCTCCGCGACGCCCGACGCATAGGGTGGGGCCAGCCGATGATCGTCCGCACCAGAGGAGACCCGATGAGCCCGACCCCTGCCCCCGACGCACTGCTCCCGGTCGCGGTGATCGGCCTCGGGGACATCGCGCAGAAGGCCTACCTCCCCGTCCTCACCGCGCTGCCCGGGCTCGACCTGCGGCTGATGACCCGTGACCGCGGCAAGCTCGACCGGCTCGGCGACGGCTACCGGATCGACCCCGAGCACCGCTTCACCGACCTGGACGAGCTGATCGGCAAGGGCGGCCTCCGCGCCGCCTTCGTCCACGCCGCCACCGACCAGCACGTCCCGATCGTCGAAGCGCTGCTCACCGCCGGCATCGACGTCTACGTGGACAAGCCGCTCGACCACACCCTGCGGGGCGCCCGCCGGCTGGTCGACCTCGCCGACCGGACCGGCCGGTCGCTGATGGTGGGCTTCAACCGCCGGCACGCCCCGGGCTACGTGCAGGCGAAGGAACGTCCCCGCGACCTGATCGTGCTGCAGAAGAACCGTGAGGGCCTCGCCGAGGCGCCCCGGACGCTGGTCTACGACGACTTCATCCACGTGGTCGACACGCTTCGCTTCCTCGTCCCCGGCGAGATCGAGCATGTGGACGTCCGCTCCCGCAGCCGGGCCGGCCTGACGGAGCACCTGGTGCTCACCCTGGCCGGCGACGGCTTCACCGCACTCGGCATCATGAACCGGGTGAGCGGCTCCACCGAGGAGGTGCTCCAGGTCTCCGGGGGTGACTCCAAGCGCGAGGTGGTGAACCTCGCCGAGGTGATCGACCACCGGGGCCAGCCGACGATCCGCCGCCGGGGCGACTGGGTGTCCGTCGCCCGCCAGCGCGGCATCGAGCAGGTCGTGGTGGGCTTCCTGGACGCCGTCCGGGCCGGCAGGACCCTCTCCGCGAGCGACGCGCTGCGCACGCACGAGCTGTGCGAGCTGATCGTGGAGCGGATCGAATCCGCCTGAGAGGCCGGCTGCGACCGCGCGGCGCCGACCGCTCCGGTGCGCGCGCGGCCGTCGGCCTGGGGCGTACGGTGCCGCGTCGGCCGTCGGCCTGGGTCGGACGGTGCCGGGTCGGACGGTCCGGGTGGCGCCGACCCGTCCGAGGCTCGCACCGCCCTCGCTCCGCGGCCGACACCGCCCCCGAACCACGGGCCGTGGCTCCGGCACGGGGCCGACCCGCGGCGGCCGCGGGATCCTCTGCTTCCCTGTCAGACGTTCTCGAGCAGCAGGCCGCTGAGCTCCACGGGCTTTGTGATCATGGCGTCGTGACCGGTCTCCAGTTCGAGGACGCGGGACGGCTCGCCGTTGGGCTGGGTCTGCGGGACGGCTCGACGGGTGACGCCCTCGGGCTCGCTGCCGACGCAGAGAACGTGAACCCGGGGGATCAGGGCCTGCGCGGGGTTGTCCATCTCGGTCGGCTGCTGGAAGCAGAGGACCGACTCGTCCACCAGCGTGGACCTGAGCCAGGCGATGTCACCGGGGTCGGTGACGCCGAACAGGCCGAGCGGCGCGGGGAACTCCGGCAGCGGCGGAATGCGCCAGGGGTGGGCGCTGCCGGCGGCGCCGTCGATCATGATCTGCGTGACCGGCATGACATCGACGGCGTTCTCGCCGTGCGTCGGCACCATCGCGTCGAGGTACACCAGTCGTGAGATGCGCTCGGGGACGCGGTTCGCCACGCTGGAGATCACCATTCCCGCGTAGCTGTGTCCGACGAGCACGACGTCGTTCAGGTCGTGGTCGAGCATGAGGCCGACGACGTCGTCGACGTGGGTGGTGAGCCCGACCTCGGGGCTGAGGAGGTGTGCCTTGTCCCCGTGACCGGTGAGGGACGGCGTGAAGACTCGGTGGCCCTGGGCGGCGAGCAGCGGGGCGACGCGATTCCAGGAGCGCCCGTCGTGCCAAGCGCCGTGGACGAGGACGTAGGTGGTCGGGTTGGGCATGGGTGTTTCCTTGGCCTTTCGCGCGGTGTGGTGCATGTCCTCGACACTAGGCAGCCGAAAGGTACCCGAAGGTACCCTTCGGCTCATGAGCCTCCGTCCCGGCACCGTCTTCCTCGCGGACTGCCCCGCCCGCCTGGCCATCGAGATCATTGCCGCCAAATGGGCCGTGGTCACGCTCTTCGCGCTGAGCGACGGCCCGCTACGGCACGGCGAGTTGGTCGAGCTGATCGGAGGCGTGTCCCGCAAGGTACTGACGCAGACGCTGCGCCGCCTCCAGGCCCACGGGCTCGTCGAGCGGCGCGCGTACGCCGAAGCGCCACCGCGAGTGGAATACGGCTTGACCGAACTCGGGCGCACCCTGGAGGAGCCCATCAGGAATCTCACCGAATGGGCGAGACGCAACGGTGAGGCGATCGTCACCTTTCATGAGGCGACCGGGGCATAGGCGCCCGCCGGCCCTTCGGTCGATCCGACCGCTGGTCCGTCGCGGCCTCGACCGACCTGCTCCCGGATGCGCCGGAAGGCATCGGCCTGGACCAGGAGTGAACGGAGCGACCGGCCCCGGGCAGACTCAGGCCGTGGACCGCAGATGTTCTCGGGCCCAGGTCTCGAAGGTGGTGAGGGGGAGTCCGAGGTCCCTCGCGAATTTCGGGTGGGCCGGCTGAGGATGCTCATTCAGATGTGCCTGCGCGAAGCCCATGTCGGGCATGCCGGCGGCGGTCGCCCTCTCCGCCGTCAGGTCTGGCGCGGTCAGCTCGGTGCCCAGGTTGCGGGAGAGGACCTCGGCGATGTCCGTCATGGTCAGGTGGTCGCCTGCCAGCTCCAGTTCGACACGGTCGAACCGCTCAGGGGCGGCAAAGGCGGCGGCAGCGGTCCTGCCGATGTCCTCCACCGCGACGAGGGACAGTTCGGTCGTGGGCTTCAGCAGGCTCACCAGGCCGCCTGCGACCCCGTGCGGGAACATGATTTCCGCGGAGGGGCGGAAGTTCTCCATGAAGAATCCCGGTTTGATGAGAGTCCAGTGCGTGAAGCCCGCCTCACGCACCCGGTCCTGGATGCCGGCCTTCGCGGTGAAGTAGGGGGCCAGCCACGCCCAGGGGCCCTTGACCCAGCTGGTGTGCTGCCCGGCTCCGGAGACGGAGGTGTGCACGAACTGCGGCACACCGGCGATCCTCGCACCCTCGATCAGATTGGCGGCCTGGGCCACCTCGCCTTCGAAGGCCCGTCCGTTCATGTCGGGCATCTGTACCGAGAAGACGGCGCGGGCTCCTTCAGCGGCCCGGATCACGGAGTCGAGGTCGTCGAGGTCGCCGGCGACCAGTTCGGCGCCGAGCGCTTGGACCGCCGTCGCCCGGTCGGCGGCGGGGTTGCGTACCAGGGCCCGGACGGGGATGCCCGTCGCCAGCAGGGCGCGGACGGTGGCACCCCCCTGCTGACCGGTGGCTCCGGTGATCAGGACGGGTGCGGATTCGGTAGTCATCGCGCTCCTGGGGTGGCGGCACACAGCTAAGTGGCGAGGCCCGCCACTTAGGTTTCCGTTACGATACGGAGGGCCCCGCCGTTTAACAAGCCCAGAGGTGACGACCATGACCGCCCAGCGCGCGGACGCCCGGCGCAACTACGCGCGGATCCTCGCCGTGGCCGAGGAAGAAGTCGCCGCGCACGGCGCCGACGCGTCCCTCGAGCAGATCGCCCGCACCGCGGGAGTCGGATCGGCCACCGTGCGCCGGCACTTCCCCAGCAGGAGCGCACTGCTGGAGGCCGTGTTCGGCGAACGGATCGAGACGCTGTGCGCCCACGCCGAGGAGCTGGCCGGCGCGGCCGATGCGCAGGCCGCGCTCGTGGACTGGCTGCGCGCGCTCACCACGTACGCCGCCTCCGCACGGGGCATGGCCGACGCACTGCTCCAGGACGGGACGGACGGCCCGGAACATGTGAACGCCTGCTCGGTGAGGCTCAGCGGGTCCGCCGACCCGCTGCTCCAGAACGCCGCGCAGGCCGGCGCGGTGGCGCCGGACGTCACCGTCGCCGACCTGGTCGCGCTGGTCACGGGCATCGTCCTGGCCACGGAACACCACCCGGACCCGGCCGCCGAGGCGCACCGACTGCTCGACCTGACCGTGGCAGGAGTCAGCCCCCGGAGACCGGGGTGAGGGGAGCGCGGTTCGACGCCCCGCTGCGATGCGTCGGCTGCGATGCGCTCGGCGGCGGGGCGGGTCGTCCAGGCGATCGTGAGGGGCTCCGCGTGCTGGTGGAGGCCGGGCTCGGTGGCGTTGTGGCTGCGGCGGAGCAGACCGGTGGTCACCGCGCCGGCGGCGAAGATCCCGGCAGCCCACCAGTGACCTCCTGACGGCAGGTCGACCACGCCTGGACGACCCGCGGGACGCGGTGCTCGTTCACCTGGCCCAGTGAGGCGGGCTCAGGCCGGGAGCGTCACGAACAGCGGCGCGGGTCACGGATAGCCGAACGGCTGCAGGATCGGCCCGCACACGTGCCAGTCGTCGCCGCCCTCGCTGGCGTGGTGGTCGAGGTGGGCGCACCACCACATCACCACGTCCTTGCCGTCGATGTTCTCGCCGTTGATCTGGGTGCCGATCTGGTCGTCGGTGGACGTCCCGAGGCGGCCGCGCAGATCCTCCGGTCCCTGGTAGGCGGTGACCGCCGCGTCGAGCCGGCCGAAGGCGTCCGCCACGCCGTCGAACGGGCCCGGGGCGATCGTGTACCCCTGGAGGTGTCCGAAGGGGTTCGACTTGTTCAGCACCGCGTAGGTGCTCCGCGGCGAGTGGGCGGCCTGGGTCTCCACCGTGTACGGCCTCCAGCCGGGGCCCCAGCCCCAGTCCGTGCCCACCGGTAGGTGTTCCAGGGCCAGGTTGTCGGACGCCCCGATGATGTCGAAGTCGAATCGCCAGTAGGCGTGGTGCCGGTGGTTGTACGGGGCCTGCAGGCCGGCGCTGTACAGCTGCGGCAGGATGATGCCGTCGCTGCGGAAGATCCACCGGTTGGTCAGCCGGTAGTGGCCGATCTCGTGGTAGCTCTCGACCACGAGGAACCGGAAGGACGGACTGGGGCTCCCCTCGTAGACGCCGACCGATCCGTGCATGTTCCCGGTGCTGAGCTGGTCCTTGTAGGGGCCGGCGGGGCCGTCGTACTGCACGCGGATCATGGGCAGACTGGCCTTGTGCAGGGCCAGCCGGTCCTTGAAGACGAGGTCGTAGAAGGCGATGGCCTCGCTGTCGCCGTCCACCATCTGCCATCTGAAACTCCAGACCGGAGCCTCGGGAGGCCACTTCACCGTGCCGGAGACGGTCATGACGCACCCCCGTGGGCGCCGGGGACCGGCCCCGCGCGGACGACGTCGCGGTCTGTCAGGTCCACCACGGCGAAGGCGCTCGGAAGCCTTCTGGTCCTCGGGCCGAAGCGCAGGTCGAGCAACCGGTGCCCGTGGCGCGGGCTGCGGAAGTCCACGTCCTCCACCAGGATCCCGGATCCGGACTCGAGGTCGCTCCCATGGGCCGACAGCCGTCCGTCCTGCCGCACGAGCTCGATGGCCCGGCGCTCCTCGGACGCCGACAGCTGCGGTTGGTAGCGGCGCCTGCGGACCTCGCGGACCGCGCCCGCGTCGAGATCGACCGCGACCTCCACGGCGAGGTTCTCCGTGTAGTCGTAGATGATCACCAGTGGATACTCGGCGTCCCGGCCGGTCGCGGCGGAGCCCACGCCGATGACCTCGTAACGCCGTTCGGTGAGCTCCCTGGTGACGTCCTCCGACTGCAGTGCCAGCTCCGCCGCGCGCCGGCTTCCCGCCTCGTCGACGATCGGCTCGGAGCTCTGGACGGCGACCGGCGTGGTCGTCACCGACAGCACCTGGGCGCGGAAGTCCGGGGCGTCGGAAAAGGGCGGATCAAGAATCGGTCCGAGATTGATGCCTCCCACATCGGACAGTCCCGGGGGAGGTAGCGCGTATTCGCCAGACATGACGAACCCTTCGGGTGGTACGGAATTCCAGCGTGGAGGAGGCCGCACCGCACCCGGCAATCCGGCCGTCGACATGCGGTCCTCGGCGGCGCGCCGTCCCACCGATCCGGTGAGACGGGTGCGTCTTCACCCGTATCGGTTCCCGCGCGGCGGGAACCGTCTCTCTCAGGATCTCACCTCGTACCACCGATGCAACCCCCTGGATCAGGCATCGACCGGTCGTGAATTCCTGTCCCCATCTTGTGAATTCACCGCTCGCGCGATCGGCTGCGCGGCTGGTGACGCCCGGTCGGGAGCGTCGGGCGGCGCATCCTCGCGGGCACCGGCGTCGTCCGGCGCGAAGGCCGTACCGTCGGCCGGTCGGACACGCGGGGGCCGCGTACAACCCCTGAACCCCCGCGGGGCACATCCTCCGGGCGGAGCCCGAGGCCCGTCGGCGGCGGACCGGACGGGCCCGCGGGTGTCCGAGCGCCTGCCCGGGGGTGGTGACGCACACCCCGAAGAGCGGTAAGGTAAGCCTTGCCTAATGCTCCGGTGCTGGTGGGAGCCATGGTCGGAGGAGGGGCCACGCGTTCGTCCGGGGCCGCCGGCGCCGGCCGGGCGGTGGTGTCCGGCTCCGGCGAGGTATCCGAGAAGTACCTGATTCTGGGGGGACAGTGAGCAGTCTTCCGGCCCGGCCCCACGAGGGGAGCCGGCCTCGGCCCGGGCCCGGTCCGCTGGCGGCGCTGCCGTCGCTGGAGCGCTTCCGCGGCCGGATCGTCGTGATCAAGTTCGGCGGCAACGCCATGGTCGACGAGGAGCTGAAGGCGGCCTTCGCGCAGGACGTCGTGTTCCTGCGCTACGCCGGACTGCACCCGGTCGTCGTCCACGGCGGCGGCCCGCAGATCAGCGCGCAGCTGGAGAGACTCGGTCTGGAGTCCTCCTTCACCAACGGCCTGCGGGTGACCACGCCGGAGGCGATGGACGTGGTCCGGATGGTGCTGGCCGGTCAGGTGCAGCGCGAACTGGTGGGGCTGCTCAACCGGCACGGCCCGTTCGCGGTCGGGCTGACCGGCGAGGACGCGCACACCATGACGGCGGTCAAGCGCTACGCGGTGGTGGACGGTGAACGGGTCGACATCGGCCTGGTCGGCGAGGTCGTCGACACCGAGGCCGGCGTGGTGCGCACGCTGATCCGGGACGGCCGGATCCCGGTGGTCTCGGGCATCGCGCGCGGAACGGACGGCCACGTCTACAACGTCAACGCGGACACCGCCGCCGCCGCGCTCGCTGTGGCGCTCGGCGCCGAGTTGCTGCTCGTGCTCACGGACGTCGAGGGGCTCTACGCCGACTGGCCGGTGTCCGACTCGGTGATCGGGCGGATCGGTGCCGCGGAGCTGGAGGCGATGCTGCCGGGCCTGTCCAGTGGCATGCTCCCGAAGATGGAGGCCTGCCTGCGGGCGGTCCGCTCGGGCGTCGGGGCCGCGCGGGTGCTGGACGGACGGGTGCGGCACGGGCTGTTGGGGGCCTTCGTCGGCTCCGGGGGTGGGACGCAGGTGGTCGCGGACGCTCCCGGCGCAGGACCGGTCCCGGCCGGGGCGGCCGAGCCGGCCGAGGTGGATGTGCCCGACGCGGAGGTGGCCGACGCGCAGACGGCCCGCGCCGAAGTGGCCGTGGCCGGCGCGGCCTGAGCCGCCGTCGGTCGCCCCGGCGCCGCCACGCGCGCGAGAACGGTGCGCACAGGGAGGGAATTTGACTCCCGCTCGATCATGATGGAAGTTAGGCAAGCCTTACCTTGCTCAAGCTGGTCCGGGGTTCGCCGCGGGACGCCCGGCCGCCGCTTCGTGAGGACCGACCAGCAAGCAGTCAACGGAAGGACGAGCATGCCGCGATCGCCCGAGGAGAGCGCACCTGACCGGGGCGACGGCGTCGAGGACCTCATCGGCATAGGCTTCGGCCCCGCCAACCTGGCCCTGGCCATAGCGATCGACGAGCACAACCGGCGGGCGCCGGCGGAGGCCCTCCGGGTCGGCTTCGTCGAACGGCAGGAGCGCTTCGGCTGGCACCGCGGCATGCTGCTGGAGGGTGCCACCATGCAGGTGTCCTTCCTCAAGGACCTGGTGACGATGCGCGACCCGCGCAGCCGCTTCACGTTCCTGACGTATCTGCAGGAGCGCGGCCGGCTCGCGGACTTCATCAATCTGAGGACCTTCTACCCGACCCGGGTCGAGTTCCACGACTACTTCGAGTGGTGCGCCGCCGAGTTCGCCGGCCGGGTCGGCTACGGGCGCCGGGCCGTCGAGATCCGGCCGGTCGAGACGGGCGGCCGGATCGGGGCCGTGGACGTGGTCACCGAGGCGGCCGCCGACGGCGCCGGCCGGCAGGTCCGCCGGGCCCGCAACATCGTGGTCGGCACCGGACTGCGGCCCCGCCTGCCGGAGGGCGTCACCGCCGGCGAGCGGGTCTGGCACACCCGGGACCTGCTGCACCGGGAGCCGCAGCTGACGGAGCGCCGCCACCGCCGGTTCACCGTGGTCGGTGCGGGCCAGTCCGCCGCCGAGGCGGTCGAGCACCTCTACCGGACGTACCCCGACGCCGAGATCTGCGCCGTCTTCTCGCGCTACGGCTACAGCCCCGCCGACGACAGCCCCTTCGCGAACCGGATCTTCGATCCCTCGGCGGTCGACGACTTCTACGCCGCGCCGCAGAGCGTCAAGAAGAGCCTGCTCGACTACCACGCCAACACCAACTACGCGGTGGTCGACGGCGATCTGATCACCTCGCTCTACCGCACGCTCTACCAGGACCGGGTGAGCGGCCGGGAACGTCTGCGGATCCTCAACACCACCCGTCTCACCGGTGTCGAGCACACCCCCGACGGAGCCCGCGCCCTGGTCCGCAACCTGGCCACCGGCGAGGAGTACGCCCTGGAGTCGGACGCGGTGGTGCTGGCCACCGGCTACACCCATGTCGACCCGCGCGAACTGCTCGGCCCCCTCGCCCCCGCCTGCCTCACCGACGGGGACGGCCGGCTCCGGGTGGACCGCGACCACCGGATCCTGACGTCCGATCACGTGGACGCCGGAATCTACCTGCAGGGCGGCACCGAGCACACCCACGGCATCACCTCCTCCCTGCTGTCCACGCTGGCCGTGCGCTCCGGCGAGATCTGCGACTCGCTGCTGCTGCGCCGCACCGGGCGGCAGCTGCACGCCGATCTCGCCGGTGACCAGGACGAGCGGATCGGCGCGGCCGCGCGGTGAGCGCCGTACCCGATCCCACCGGCGGCTCAGCTGCGGCCGCCGTACCCGCCCCGCCCGCCACCCGGCCGGAGCCGCACGCCCCCGCCCCCGCCCCCGCCCCCGCCCCCGATTCCACCCCGGACCCGAACGGACCCGTGACCATGACGTCAGGAGCAGGCGCCCCCGGCGGGCTCGACCGCGACACCCTGCGCGCCGACCTCGCCGACGTGCTCGGTGAGCGGCCCGAGGACATCGGCGACGACGACGACCTGCGCGACCTCGGGCTCGACTCGATCAGGCTGATGAGCCTCGTGGAGACCTGGCGGGCCCGGGGCGCGAAGGCCGAGTTCGCCGACCTCGCCGAAGCCGGGCCCACGCCCACCGTGCGGGCCTGGTCGGCCCACCTGTCGGGTCACTGAGCCGCCTTCCGGCCTGCCGCCCCGCCCCCGCCCGTCCCACTCTCGCCCCTCCCGCCCCCGCCCGTCCGGTCCGCCGCCTCGCCCCGCCGGGGCCGGGCAGCCGGGGGCGGCGGCGATGCCCCCCGCCGACACACGTACCCCGCAGCACCTCCGAGGAGAACCATGAACACCCGTGCCCTGTCCGTCCGCAGTCGCGGACTCGCCGCCGCCGTCTCGGCCCTGGCCGTGCTCTCGCTGGCGGCCTGCGGGTCGGACGGTGGCGGTGGTGACGCCGCCGCCGGCGGCAAGGAGAGCGCCCCGGCGTCCGGCCCCAAGGTCGTCGAGGCCACCAACGGCAAGGTCACCGTGCCGGCGGACGTCAAGCGGATCGTCAGCATCTCCTACGCCACCGGCGCGCTGCTCGACCTCGGCGTCCAGCCGGTCGGCACCAGCACCATCGACGACAACAACCCGGTGGAGCTGCTCCCCTCCCAGACGGAGGCGGCGAAGAAGATCGAGCCGATCGGCTCCGGCATCGAGATCAACATCGAGAAGGTCGCCTCCCTCGACCCGGACCTCATCATCGTCGAGGGCGCCACCGCCTTCGACTGGGGCGTGAAGAAGCTCGAAGGCATCGCCCCCACCCTCTACTTCGGCATCGACACGCCGGTCGACCTGCTGAACGCCCAGGAGAAGATCGCCACCGCCGTCGGCAGGGACGCCGAGTTCAAGAAGCTGAAGTCGGACTACGAGGCCAAGGCCGCGAAGATCAGGACCGACTACGCGGACAGGCTCAACACCGTCAAGTGGTCCATCGCCTCGTCCTACGGCGGCGGCGAGTTCCTGGTGGACACCAGCACCTCCTGGGTCGGCCGGGTGCTGGCCGACGCGGGCGCGAAGTTCTCCCAGGCGTCCTCGGACACCAAGGAGCACGAGGTCACCTACTCCACCGAGAAGATCGACGTGCTGGCCGACGCCGACGTGATCCTGGTGCCGCGGACGGCCGCCACCGGTGAGATCCCGCAGGACACCAAGGACCTCGACAAGCAGCCGTCCTGGCAGAACCTGAAGGCCGTCAAGGCCGGCAAGGTCCTGCCGGTCACCTACGCCACCACCGACCGCTACGGCACCTCCATCGACGTGCTGAACCAGATCGAGACGATCCTCAAGGGCCTCTAGGCCGCACCGGGCCGCCACCGGGCCGCGTCCGAGGATCCCCGCCGGGCGCGACCCCCCGGACGCGGCCCGGCCCGGCCTCCCCGTGCCCCGGGCCGCCGTCGTGCGAGCGGCGGCAGCCCGGGGCGGCAGCACCACCACCCAGGACAGCGCAGCAGCGCACCAGCGCCCGGGCCGGCCCGTCCGGCGGGGCGGCACGTAACCGGAAGGCCCGACCATGGCAGAGGCGAGCACCGACACACCGCAGGCCGGGCCCACCGGCCCGGTGGAGCTGACGGCGGCCCAGGCCGGCGTCCTGGCCGCACAGCGGATCGACCCCGGGAGCCCGGCGTACAACGTCGGCCAGTACGTCGAGCTGGACGGCCCGCTGCGGCCGGAGCTGCTGGAGGCGGCCCTGCGCAGCACCCTGGCCGAGGCCGACGGGCTGCACGTCCGGCTCGCCGAGCACCAGGGCCGCACCGTGCAGCTCCCGACCCGTTTCGCCGCCGAGCAGTGGCGCCTGCCACACCTGGACACCCGCGGCGCCGCCGATCCGGTCGCCGCCGCCGTCGCCCTCGTCCAGGGCCAACTGGCCGTCCCCGTGGCCCTGGAGGGGCCCGAGGCCGGTCCGCTGAGCGGCTCCCTGCTGGTCCGCACCGGGGAGAGCAGCCACCTGTGGTTCCAGTGGTTCCACCACCTGGTCGTCGACGGCTACGCCGTCGCCCTGTTCACCCGCCGGGTGGCCGAGGTGTACACCGCCCTCGCCGAGGGCGCCCCCGCGCCCGCCGCCGCCTTCCGCCCGGCCGCCCTGCTCGCCGAGGCCGAGCGCGAGCACCTCGGCTCGGAACGGGCCGAGGCCGACCGCGCCCACTGGACGCGGCGCTTCGCCGACCGGCCCGCCGTCACCGGCCTCACCGAGGAGAGCGCCCCCGCCGCGCCCGCCGCACTGCGCCACCGGATCGAGCTCACCGCGACGGAGTCCGCCACCGTGCTCGCCGCCGCCCGGGCCACCCGCACCACGTGGGCCGAGGCGGCCACCGCCGCCCTCGCGGTCTACCTGCACCGGATGACGGGCACCCGGGACGCCGTCCTCGGCATGCACTTCATGGCCCGCACCGCCCCCGGTACCCTGCGGGTGCCCGGCATGGCCGTCAACATCCTCCCCGTCCGGCTGGCCGTGACCGGTACGGACACCTTCGGGCAGTTGCTGCGCCGCGCCGCCGGCGAACTCAAGGACGCCCGCCGCCACCAGCTGCACCGCGGCGAGGAGATCCGCCGCGAGCTCGGCCTGGTCGGCACCGACCACCGCCTGTACGGCCCGCTCCTCAACCTCAAGCCCTTCGACCTCGACCTGGACTTCGCGGGTACCCCCGGACGGACCGTCAACCTGGCCTCCGGCCCGATCGAGGACTTCTCGCTCTCCGTCAGCAAGACCCCGGCCGACCGGCTCGTGCTGGAGTTCGACGCCAACCCGGCCCTCCACACCGCCGCCGGCCTGGCCGGGCACGCCCGGCGCTGCGCCGGCCTGCTGATCCGGCTGGCCGCCGATCCCGAGCGGCCGGTGGGCGAACTCCAACTGCTCGCCGACGCCGAACTCGGCGCCGTCCTGCACGACTGGAACGACACCGCCCACGCCGTGCGCGAAGGCACGCTGGTCGGCCGGGTCGCCGAACGCACCGCCGCCACCCCGGACGCGGTGGCCGTCGTCTTCGAGGGCGCCGCCCTGACCTACCGCGAACTCGACCGGCGCGCCGACGCCCTCGCCCGCACCCTGGTCGCCGCCGGGGCCGGGCCCGACCGGGTGGTCGCGGTCGCGGTGCCGCGCTCCGCCGAGCTGATGGTCGCCCTGCTCGGCGTCCTCAAGTCCGGCGCCGCCTATCTGCCGCTGGACACCGAGTACCCGGCCGAGCGCCTCGCGTACACGGTCGAGGACGCCGCCCCGGTGCGCGTGGTCACCGTCCCCGAGGTGCTGGAGCGCCTGCCCGCGAACGCCCGCGCCCTCGCCCTCGCCCTCGGGGACGAGCCGGCGCCCGACGTCCGGCTCCCCGAGGCCCGCCCCGACCACGCCGCGTACGTCATCTACACCTCCGGCTCCACCGGGCGCCCCAAGGGCGTCGTCGTCACCCACCGCGCCATCGTCAACCGGCTCGCCTGGATGCAGCACGCCCACCGGCTGCGCGCCGACGACCGGGTCCTGCAGAAGACCCCGGCCGGCTTCGACGTCTCCGTCTGGGAGTTCTTCTGGGCCCTGTGCGAGGGCGCCGCGGTCGTGCTGGCCCGCCCGGCCGGCCACAGGGACCCGGCCTACCTCTGCGCGCTGATCGCCGAACAGCGCGTCACCACCCTGCACTTCGTGCCCTCGATGCTGCGCGCCTTCCTGGAGGAGCCGAGCGTCGCCGCGCTCTGCACCGGTCTGCGCCGGGCGTTCTGCTCGGGCGAGGCGCTGCCCGGCGACGTCGTCGAGCGCTGGCACGCCACGCTGCCCGCCGTCCCGCTGCACAACCTGTACGGGCCGACCGAGGCCGCCGTCGACGTCACCCACCACCGCACCGAGCCCGCCGCGGGCGTCGTCCCGATCGGACGCCCGGTCTGGAACACCCGTCTGTACGTCCTGGACGCCCGGCTGCGCCCCGCGCCGGTCGGCGTGCCCGGCGAGCTGTACCTCGCCGGCGTCCAGCTCGCCCGGGGCTACCTCGGCCGGCCCGCACTGACCGCCGAACGCTTCGTCGCCGACCCGTTCGCGGGCGACGGCACCAGGCTGTACCGCACCGGCGACCTGGCGCGCTGGGCCCCCGACGGCGCCGTCGAGTACCTCGGCCGCACCGACGACCAGGTCAAGGTGCGCGGCTTCCGGATCGAGCTCGGCGAGATCGAGGCCGCCCTCGAAGCGCAGCCCGGCGTCACCCGGGCCGCCGTGACGGCCCGGGAAACCACCCCGGGCGGCGCGCGGCACCTGGTCGGCTACGTGGTCCCGGCCCCCGCCGATCCCGAGGCCCTGCGCGGGGCTCTGGCCCGCACCCTGCCCGAGCACATGGTGCCCGCCGTCCTGGTGGGCCTGGACACCCTGCCGCTCAGCCTCAACGGAAAGCTCGACCGCAGGGCGCTGCCCGCCCCGGCCCGCGGCGACGCGGACGCCCGGGCCCCGCGCACCGAGGCCGAGCGGGTGCTCGCCGCCCTGGTCGCCGAGATCCTCGGGCTGCCGGAGGTCGGCGTCGACGACAACTTCTTCTCGCTCGGCGGCGACAGCATCTCCGCCATCCAGCTCGGCAGCCGCGCCCGCGGGGCCGGCTGGGAGATCACCCCTCGGGTGGTGTTCGAGCGCCGTACGGTCGCCCGGATCGCCGCCGCGGCCGAGGCCACCCGTGCGTCGGCGGCCCCCGCCGAGCCGGCCGCCGACGCCCTCGGCGACCTGCCGCCCACCGCCGTCAGCGAGTGGCTGCGCGGCCGTGGCGGCCCCGTCGCCCGGTTCGGACAGCACGCCGTCGTCACCCTGCCGGCCGCCCTCGACCGGGACCGGCTGGCTGCCGCCCTGCAGACACTGACCGACCGTCACGACGCGCTGCGGCTGAGCCTGCGGATCGAGCCCGACGGCCGCTGGATCCAGCAGATCCGGCCGGCCGCACCCCGGGCCGAGCTGCTGCGCCACGTCGAGGTCGCCCCGGGGGAGCTCGACGCCGCCGCCGCACGGGAGCGCGAGAGCGCCGCCGACCGTCTCGACCCCGAGCGGGGCGTCGTCCTACAGGCCGTCCATCTGGACGCCGGGCCCGGGACCCCGGGCCGGCTGGTGCTGGCCCTGCACCACCTCGTGGTCGACGGCGTCTCCTGGCGCATCCTGCTGCCGGACCTGCGCGACGCCTACGAGGGCCGCGACCTCCACCCGGTGACCACCCCGCTGCGCCGCTGGGCCACCGGCCTCGCCGACGCCGCCGGCTCCGACGCCGTCCGGGCCCAGCTGCCGCACTGGCAGGCGGTGCTGGCCGAGGGCGCCGGTCCGCTGCTCGGCGACCGCCCGCTCGACCCGGCCCGCGACACCCTGGCCGGCACCCGTCACCTCACCCTCACCCTGCCACCCGCCCGAACCGCCCCGCTGCTCGGCGCCGTGCCCGCCACCCACCGGGCCGGCGTGGACCACGTCCTGCTGACCGCGCTCGCGCTGGCGGTGCTCGGGCGCCGCCGGGCCAGGCACGGCGGGGCGAGCCGCCCCGACCTGCTGCTCCGCCTGGAGGGCCACGGCCGCGAGGACGCGCTCGTCCCCGGCGCCGACACCGCCCGTACGGTCGGCTGGCTGACCACCGAGTTCCCGGTCCGCCTCGACCTGGCGGGGATCGACCTCGCCGAGGCCCTGGCCGGCGGCCCCGCCGCCGGGCGCGCCCTGGCCCGGGTCAAGGAGCACCTGCGCGCGCTGCCCGACGCCGGGGCCGGGTACGGCCTGCTGCGCCACCTCGATCCGGTCGGCGCCGCCGCCCTCGCCGACACCGAGGCCCCCCAGCTGCTGTTCAACTACCTCGGCCGGTTCGGTGCCGGGCAGGAGCCCTGGAGCACCGGCGCCGAGGCCTTCGCGGCGAGCGCCGATCCCGCGATGCCCGCCGCTCACGCCCTGGAGATCGGCGCCTTCGTCCACGACCGCGCCGACGGCCCCGAGCTGGCCGTCCACCTCGGCTGGCCGCAGGGCGTCCTCACCGAGCAGGCCGTCCGCGACCTCGCCGAGCGGTGGTTCGCCGCCCTGGACGCGCTGACCGCCTACGCGGGCCGCGCCGACGCCGGCGGCCTCACCCCCTCGGACGTGCCGCTGGCCGCCGTCACCCAGCCCGTACTGGACGCGCTGGCCGCCGAGCACCCCGCCACCGTGGACGTCCTGCCGCTCTCCCCGCTCCAGGAGGGCCTGCTCTTCCACGGCCTCTACCAGGACGCGGACGGCGCGGACGACCTCTACACCTCGCTGACCGCGCTCGACCTGCGCGGCCCGCTCGACCGCGAGGCGCTGCTCGACGCGGTCGACGCGGTGGTCAACCGGCACGCCGCGCTGCGCTCCGCCTTCACCGCCGCCGTCCCCGGCCGCCCGCTCCAGCTGACGGCCGAACGGGTCACCGTGCCCTGGACCGTCCACGACCTCAGCACGGTGACCGCCGACCGCCGGGCCGTCGAGATCGCCCGGATCGAGCACGAGGAGGCCGCCCGGCGCTTCGACCTGGCCCGCCCGCCGCTGGTGCGCTGCGCCCTGGTCACCCTCGGCCCGGAGCACCACCGCCTGGTCCTGACCCGCCACCACATCGTGATGGACGGCTGGTCGACACCGGTCCTGCTGCGCGAACTGATCGGCGCGTACGGCGCGGGCAGCGCCGACGCGCTGCCCGCGGTGACCCCCTACGCCGACCACCTGGCCTGGCTGGCCGCCCGCGACGGCGCCGCCGACACGGCGGCCTGGCGGGCCGCGCTGGCCGGCCTGGAGGCGCCCACGCTGCTCGCCGACGTCCTCGGCCGGCCCGTCGAGGGACCGGCCGCCGCCGGCGCCGAGATCGACCTGCCGATCCCCGCCGCGCTCTCCGCACGGCTCACCGCCACCGCCCGCCGACACGGACTGACGCTGAACACCGTCGTCCAGGGCGCCTGGGCGATCCTGCTCGGCCGCCTCACCGGCCGCCGGGACGTCGTGTTCGGCGCCACCGTCTCCGGGCGCCCCAGCGACATCCCCGGCGTGGAGTCGATGGTCGGCCTGTTCAGCAACACCGTCCCGGTGCGCTTCGCGCCGGAGGAGGACGAGCCGGTCGCCGAGGCGCTCGGCCGCCTCCAGGCGCAGCAGTCCGCGCTGCTCGACCACCAGTACCTCGGTCTGGCCGACATCCAGGCCGAGGCCGGACACGGCACCCTCTTCGACACCCTGCTGGTCTTCGAGAACTACCCCGTCGACCCCGATCTGCTGACCGCCCGAGGCCTGCGGGTGGCCGGCATCACCCACCACGGCGCCACCCACTACCCGCTGACCGTCCTCACCCTGCCCGGCGAGGCCCCGCGGCTGACCGTCGAGTACCGCCCCGACGTCCTCACCGCCGAGCAGGCCCGCGCCACCGGCAGCCGCCTGCTCGGCCTGCTGGAGCAGATCGCCACCGCCCCCGCCACCGCGGTCGGCGCGCTGGAGATCCTGGACGCCGCCGAACGCGCCGGCCTCCTCGACGAGCGGAGCGCCACCGCCCGTCCGGTGCCCGACCGCACCGTGGTCGACGCGTTCCGGGCGCAGGCCGCCGCCACCCCCGACGCCACCGCCGTCGTCTTCGGCGCCGAGCGCCTCGGCTTCGCCGAACTGGCGGCCCGCGCGGAGCGCACCGCCCGCCACCTTGCCGCCCTCGGCGCCGGCCCCGGCACGGTCGTGGCCCTCGCCCTGCCGCGCTCCGCCGACCTGGTCGCCGCGCTGCTCGGCGTGCTCGGAGCCGGCGCGGCCTACCTGCCGGTCGACCTCGACCACCCGGCCGAGCGGATCGCCCTGATGCTCGCGGACGCCGAACCGCTGCTCACCCTCACCACCGCCGAGGTCGCCGCCCGGCACCCGGTGCTCGCCGCCCACGGCCGGGGCGCCGTCCTGCTCGCCGAGCTGGGCACCCGCGACGCCGAGCCGGCCCGCCCGCACGCCGACGACCTCGCGTACGTCATCCACACCTCCGGCTCCACCGGCCGGCCCAAGGGCGTCCAGGTGTCGCACCGGGGCCTGGCCAACATGCTGGAGCACCACGGCTCCACCGTGTTCGCCCGGGCCGTCGAGGCGGCCGGCGGCCGGCGCCTGCGCGCCGCGCACACCGCCTCCTTCTCCTTCGACTCCTCCTGGGAGCAGCTGCTCTGGCTGATCGGCGGCCACGAACTGCACGTCTACGACGAGGATCTGCGCCGCGACCCGCAGGCCCTGACGGCCCGGCTGATCGCCGACCGGATCGACACCCTGGACGTGACCCCGTCCTTCGGCGGCCAGCTCGTCGAGTGGGGCCTGCTGGACAACGAGGAGCACCGCCCGGTGCTGTTCCTGGTCGGCGGCGAGCCCTGCGGCGAGGCGCTGTGGACCAGGATCCGGGAGACCGAGGGGGTGATCGGCCACAACTTCTACGGACCGACCGAGTACACCGTCGACGCCCTCGGCGCCGCCCTGGCGGACAGCGCCACCCCCTTCGTCGGCCGCCCGATCGGCAACACCCGGGTGTACGTCCTGGACGCCCGGCTGCGTCCCGTCCCCGCCGGGGTGCCCGGTGAGCTGTACATCGCCGGACCGGGACTCGCCCGCGGGTACGGCAACCGGCCCGCATTGACCGCGGGACGCTTCGTCGCCGACCCGTTCGCGGGCGACGGCACCCGGATGTACCGCACCGGCGACGTCGGGCGCCGGCGCGCCGACGGCAGTCTCGACTACCTCGGCCGCGACGACGACCAGGTGAAGATCCGCGGTTTCCGGGTCGAGCCCGGCGAGGTGGAGGCGGCCCTCGCCGCGCTGCCCGGCGTCGCCCGGGCCGCCGTCGTGGTCGGCGGCAGCGGCGCGGTGCGCCGCCTGGTCGGCTACGTGGCCCCCGCCTCGCTCGACCCGGTCGCGCTGCGCAAGACCCTCGCGCAGTCGCTGCCCGAGTACCTCGTCCCCGCGGCGATCCTCCCGCTGGCGGCGCTGCCGCTGAACGTCAACGGCAAGCTCGACCGGAGCGCCCTGCCCGAGCCGGAGGCCGCGGCCCTCGACGCCCCGGCCGGCCGCGCGCCGCGCGACGAGCGCGAGGCGGTGCTCTGCGGGATCCTCGCCGACGTGCTCGGCCTGCCCCGGATCGGCGTCGACGACGACTTCTTCGACCTCGGCGGGCACTCGCTGCTGGCCACCCGCGTGATCGGCCGGGTCCGGGCCGCGCTCGGCGTGGAGGCCGCCGTGCGGGACCTCTTCGAGACCCGCACCGCCGCCCGCCTCGCCGCCCGGCTGCGCACCGCCGCCGCGAGCCGGCCCGGCCCCGCCGCCCGGCCGCGCCCCGCGCTGCCGCCGCTCTGCGCCGCACAGGCCCGGCTCTGGTTCCTCCACCGCCTCCAGGGCCCGAGCACCGCGTACACCATCCCCTGCGCGCTGCGGATCGACGGCCCGCTCGACCCCGACGCGCTGCGGGCGGCGTTCGGCGACGTGCTGGCCAGGCACGAGGCGCTGCGCACGGTCTTCCCCGACCTCGACGGCCGCCCGTACCAGCGGATCCTCACTCCGGCCGAGGCCGGCCTGCCGTTCGCGGTGGAGGAGGTGACGCCGCACCTGCTGGACGCGGCGGTCGCCGCCGCCGGGGCGTACGCCTTCGAACCGGCCACCGAGATCCCGGTGCGCGCCACCCTGCTGGGCGCCGGGCCCGAGCGGCACGTGCTCAGCATCGCGCTGCACCACATCGCCGGTGACGAGTGGTCCGAGGGCGTGCTGCTGCGCGACCTCGACCGGGCCTACGCCGCCCGGCTGGCCGGCTCCGCGCCGGCGTTCGCCCCGCTGCCGCTGCAGTACGCCGACCACGCGCTGTGGCAGGCCGAGCTGCTCGGCGAGCAGGACGGTCCGGCCGCCGCCCAGAGTGCCTACTGGACGCAGCGCCTCGCCGGGCTGCCCGCCGAGCTGGCCCTGCCGGCCGACCGGCCCCGCCCCGCCGAGGCCACCGGCCGGGGCGGCGCCGTCCGCCTGCGCCTGCCCGGGGAACTGCACACCGCCCTGCGCGACTACGCCCGGCGCACCGCGAGCACCCCCTTCATGGTCACCCAGGCCGCCGCCGCGCTGCTGCTCGGCGGGCTGGCGGGCACCACCGACGTGGCGCTCGGCACCCCGGTCGCCGGACGGTCGGACGAAGCGGTGGAGCAGGTCGTCGGGTTCTTCGTCAACACCCTGGTGCTGCGCCACGACCTGGCGGGCGAGCCGACCTTCGACGAGCTGGTCACCCGCTCCCGGGAGGTGGTGCTCGGCGCGCTGGCCCACCAGGACCTCCCCTTCGACCGGCTGGTGGAGATCGTCAACCCGGAGCGCTCGCTCGGGCGCCACCCGCTGTTCCAGGTGATGGTCCAGCACCGCAAGGAGGCGGGCGGGCTGGACCGCCTGCTCGGTGCCCGCACCGCACTGCTGCCGGATCCGGTGCACGCGGCCCGCTTCGACCTCGCGCTCACCTTCGCCGAGTCCGCCGACGGCGCCCGCACCGACCTTACCGTCATCCACGCCGAGGACCTGTACGACCGCTCCACCGCCCGCCTGTTCGGGGAGCGGCTGCTCCGGGTGCTGGAGCAGGCGCTGGCCGCCCCCGACCGTCCGGCCGCCCGGATCGAACTGACCTCCGCCCAGGAGCGCCGGGGCCTGGCGGGCGAGTGGAACGCCACCGAGCGCGAAGTCCGCCCCGGTACCCTGCTCACCCGCATCGCCGAACGGACCGAGGCAACGCCGGACGCCGTCGCCGTGCTCTTCGAGGACGAGCGGCTGACGTACCGGCAGCTGGACGGACGAGCCGCCCGGCTGGCCCGGGTGCTGGCCGCCGCTGGGGCCGGCCCCGACCGGATCGTGGCCGTCGCCGTCCCGCGCTCCACCGAGCTGATGGTCGCCCTGCTGGCCGTCCTCAAGTCCGGCGCCGCCTACCTGCCGCTGGACACCGAGTACCCCGCCGAGCGGCTGGCCGCCATGATCGAGGACGCCGGGCCGGTCTGCGTGCTGACCCTGCCGGGCCAGGAGGCCGGGCTGCCCCGGGTGCCCGGCGTGCCCGTCCTGCTGGTCGACACAGCCGCCGCCGCTGACGCCGCTGACACCGCCGCTGACGCCGGTACCGGTGCCGCCGGAGCCCGGGCCGACCGTCCGCAGGCCGAGCCGGTGGCCCCCGGCCCCGACCACGGCGCGTACGTCATCTTCACCTCGGGCTCCACCGGCCGCCCCAAGGGCGTCCTGGTCAGCCACCGCGCCATCGTCAACCGGCTGGACTGGATGCGCGAGGTCTACAGCATCACCGCCGCCGACCGCGTCCTGCAGAAGACCCCGGCCGGATTCGACGTCTCGGTCTGGGAGTTCTTCCTTCCGCTGGTCAGCGGCGCCGCCGTGGTGCTGGCCCGGCCCGGCGGCCACCGCGAACCGGAGCACCTGGCCGCCCTGGCCGCCCACCGCCGGGTCACCACCGCGCACTTCGTACCCTCCATGCTGGCCGCCTTCACCGCGGCGGCCGAGCAGGACGAGGCGATCCGCGCGGGCTTCAGCGGCGTCCGCCGGGTCTTCTGCTCCGGCGAGGCCCTGCCGGCCGGCGCCGTCGACCGCTTCGCCGCGCTCTGGCCGCAGATCGACCTGCACAACCTGTACGGGCCCACCGAGGCCGCCGTCGACGTGACCTACCACCGGGCCTGGGCCGGTTCGGGGGTGGTCCCGATCGGGCGGCCGGTCTGGAACACCCGCCTGCACGTGCTGGACGCCCGGCTGCGGCCGGTGCCGGTCGGCGTGCCCGGTGAGCTCTACCTCGGCGGCGTCCAGCTGGCCCGGGGCTACCTGGGCCGGCCGGGGCTGACCGCGGGTCGCTTCGTCGCCGACCCGTTCCGCCCCGGGGAGAGGATGTACCGCACCGGCGACCTGGTGCGCCGCCGGGTCGACGGCGAGGTCGAGTACCTCGGCCGCACCGACGACCAGGTGAAGATCCGCGGCTTCCGGATCGAACTCGGCGAGGTCGAGGCCGCGCTGGCGGCCGCGCCGGGTGTCGGCCGGGCCGCCGTCAGCGCCCGTCCGTTCACCGAGGGCGGCGCCCGGCAGCTCGCCGGGTACGTGGTGCCGCGGCCCGGCGCCGCCGTGGACGGCGAGGCCGTGCGCGCCGCCGTCGCCGCCGTGCTCCCCGCGCACATGGTGCCCGCCGTGGTCACCGTGCTGGACGCGCTGCCGCTGAGCGTCAACGGCAAGCTCGACCGCAAGGCACTGCCCGCGCCCGGCCGCCGGGAGCGCGCTGCCGCCCCCGTCGGCCACACCCCCGCCAAGGCGCTGGCCAGGGTCTTCGCCGAGGTGCTCGGCCTGCCCGAGGTCGCCGAGGAGGAGAACTTCTTCGCTCTCGGCGGCGACAGCATCGTCTCCATCCAGTTGGTCAGCCGGGCCCGCAAGGCCGGCTTCGAGATCGCCGCCAAGGACGTCTTCACCCACCCGACCCCGGCCGCCCTCGCCGCCGCCGCGAAGGGAACGCCCCGGCCAATACCCGCCGTTCGGGCCCCCGAGCCCGTCCAGGCCGACGGCGAACTGCCCGTCCTGCCCGTCGTGCACTGGCTGCGCGAGCGCGGCGGCCCGATCGACCGGTTCAACCAGTCCGTCCTGCTGACCGTCCCGCCGACGCTGCGCGAGCAGCCGCTGCGCCGGGCGCTGGCCGCTCTCGCGGGCGACCACCCGGCGCTGCGGCTGCGGCTGGACCGCACCGACGGTGTCTGGACCGAGGAGATTCTGCCGGTGGGCGTCGCCCCCGCCGCCACCGACCCCGCCACCCTGCGCCGGGTGGAGGGCGCCGACCTGGCCCTGATCAGCCGCGAGGCCGACGCGGCCGTCGCCGCACTCGACCCCGACCGGGGCCGGATCCTGCGCGCCGTCTGGTTCGACGCCGGGGCCGGCCAGGACGGCAGACTCCTGCTGACCGTCCACCACCTCGCCGTGGACGGTGTCTCCTGGCGCACCCTGCTGCCCGGGCTCGCCACCGCCTACACCGCGCTCGCCGGAGGCGCCCGCCCCGCGCCCGAACCGGAGGGCCACACCCTGCGGGCCTGGTCGGAGCGCCTGCTCGGGCACGCCCAGGAACGCTCCCGGACGGCCGAACTCGGCTACTGGCGCTCCGCCCTGGCCGGACCGGGCGGCCCCCTCGCGGCGCTCGCCGCCGACCCGGTGCGCGACACCGTGGCCACCCTGCGCACCCTGCGCCGGATCCTGCCGGCCGACCGCACGGCCCCCCTGCTGACCGCCGTGCCGCAGGTCTTCGGCGCCGGCGTGGACGACGTGCTGCTCACCGCCCTCGCCCTCGGCGTGGCCGCCGCCCGTCCGCAGGCCGCGCCGGCCCTCCAGGTCGATCTGGAGGGGCACGGCCGGGGCGGCAGCGAGAGCGCCGCACTGACCCCCGACCTCGCCCGTACCGTCGGCTGGTTCACCACCGTCCACCCCGTCCGGCTCGACCTCGCGGGCATCGACCCGGCGGACGCGCTCACCGGCTCGGCGGCCGCCGGACGCGCCCTCAAGCAGGTCAAGGAGCAGCTGCGGGCCGTCCCCGACCGTGGTCTGGGCCACGGCCTGCTGCGCCACCTCAACCCGCAGACGGCGCCGCAGGTCGCGGCCCTGCCGCGCTCCGAGGTGCTGTTCAACTACCGGGGCCGCACCGATGGCGCAGGTGGCCCGCTCGGCGGCTGGCCGCTCGCCCCGCAGGACGAGCGGAGCGCCGTGGCGGCCGCCGCCGGGCCGGACCCGGAGATGGCCGCCGGCTATCCGCTGGAGATCGACGCCGTCGTCCAGGCCGGCCCGGACGGACGCCCCGAGCTGGCCGTCGAGTGGAGCTGGCCCCGGGCCCTGCTGACCGAGGCCGAGGTCACCGAGTTGGCGGACGCCTGGTTCGACGCCCTCGACGCCCTCGCCCGGCACACCGCCGGCGGCGCGGCCGGCGGGGTCACCCCGTCGGACCTGAGCCTCGTCTCGCTCGGGCAGGCCCAGATCGACCGCCTGGAGTCCCGCCTGGAGTCCCGCCTGGGATCCCGCCTGGGATCCCGCTCGGAGCCCCGCCCGCGCAGGCGCCGATGAACGCCGCCGACCCCGCCGCGCCCCTCCCCACCACCCCGAGGACCGAGAACACCGTGACGAACGACGCCACCGCCCCGACCGCCACCGCCGCGACCGACGCCACCGCGACCGGGCCCGCCGCGACCGACGACACCGCGACCGGGCCCGCCGCGACCGACGCCACCGCGACCGGGCCCGCCGCGACCGACGCCACCGCGACCGGGGCCGCCGCGACCGGGCCCGCCGCGACCGACGCCGCGCCGGCGGACGCCGGCGCACCGGAGGGGACCGGCGCGGCCGCCCCGGCCCTGGAGGACGTGTACCCGCTCTCCTCGCTCCAGGAGGGACTGCTCTTCCACGCCCTGTACGACGACACCGCGCGCGACGTCTACGTCGTCCAGTCCCACCTCGACCTGGCCGGCGCCGTCGACGGCGCCCGGCTGGCCGCCGCGGTGGACGCGCTGCTGCTGCGCCACGCCAACCTGCGGGCCGGCTTCTGGTACGAGGACCCGGAGGCGGTCGTCCAGTTCGTCCAGCGCACGGTGGCGACCCCGCTGCGCGAGGCCGACCTCACCCGCCTGACCGGCGAGGCCCGGGAGGCCGCCGTCCTGGCCGTCATGGAGGAGGACTGGCACCACCGCTTCGAGCTGGACGCCCCGCCGCTGCTGCGGATCGCCCTGATCCGGCTGGCCGACGACCGGGCCCGGCTGGTCATCACCTGCCACCACCTGCTGCTGGACGGCTGGTCGATGCCGATCCTGGTGCGCGAACTGCTCGCGCTGTACGGCTCGGCCGGTGACCCCTCGGCGCTGGCGCCGGTCCGCCCGTACAAGGACCACCTCGCGCTGCTCGCCACCCGCGACACCGCCGCCGCCGAGGCCGCCTGGGGCGCCGCCCTGGCCGGGCTCGACCGGGTCCACCCGGTGGCGCCGGGCGCCGGAACCGCGACCGCCGTCGAACCGGCCGTGGTCACCCTGCACGCCGACGCGAGGCTCTCCGCCGCGGTGGCCGCCGCCGCGCGCGGACGCGGACTGACCCTCGGGAACCTGGCCCACACCCTGTGGGGCGTGCTGGTCGGCTCGCTCACCGGCACCGCCGACGTGGTCTTCGGCACGACCGTCTCCGGCCGCCCCGACGACCTGCCGGGCGCCGACGGCATGGTCGGCCTGTTCATCAACACCGTGCCGGTTCGAGTCCGGCTCCGGGGCGGCGACACGCTCGCCGGCGCCGCCGCAGCCGTGCAGCGCGAGCAGGCCGAGCTGATCGCCCACCAGCACCTGGGCCTGGCCGCCATCCAGCGCCGCGCCGCCGTCGAGGGCACGCTCTTCGACACCCTGCTGGTGGTCGAGAACTACCAGGGCGGCGGCGACGCGCTCCGCGAGGCGCTCGGGGAGACCCGGGGCCTGTCCGTCACCGGCCTCGGTGCGCGGGACGCGACCCACTACCCGCTCGGCATGACGCTGCTGCCCGGCGCCGAACTGCGCCTCGAACTCGAATACCGCCCGGACGTCTTCGAGCCCGCCGAGGCTCGGCGGATCGCCCGCCGCTTCCTCGGCCTGCTGGCCGCCTTCGCCGCCGACCCGGACACCCCGCTCGCCCGGCTCGACCTGCTCGGCGCGGACGAGCGCGCCGAACTCGCCCGGCACACCCGTGGCGCCGTCCACGCCGTACCCGCAGGGACGGTCGCCGACCTCTTCGGCGCGCAGGCCGCCCGCACCCCGGACGCCCGCGCCCTGGTCGGGCCGGCCCTCCACGGCGGCGCCGCCGAGCTGACCTTCGCCGAGCTGGACGACCGGGCGGACCGCCTCGCCCGGCTGCTGCTCCGCCGGGGGCTCGGCGCCGAGCGGATCGCCGCCCTGGCACTGCCCCGTTCCGTCGAGGCCGTGGTGGCGATCCTCGCCGTCCTGCGGGCCGGCGGTGCCTACCTGCCGCTGGACCTCGACCACCCGGCCGAGCGGCTCGCGACCGTCCTGGACGACGCCCGCCCCGCCGTCCTGCTGACCACCCGCCAGGTCGCCGCTCGCCTCCCGGAGGTGCCCGGCGCCGTCACCCTGCTGCTGGACGAGCCGGACACCGCGGCGGCGCTCGCCGCCCTGCCCGGCGGCCCGCTCGACGACACCGAGCGCGGCGGCCCGGTCCACCCCGCGCAGGCCGCGTACGTCATCCACACCTCCGGCTCCACCGGCCGTCCCAAGGGCGTGGTCGTCCCGCACCAGGGGCTGACGAACCTCGCCCACGACCACCTCGCCACCACCTTCGCCGAGGCCGTCCGCGCGACCGGACGCGAGCGCCTGCGCGCCCTGCACACCGCCTCGTTCTCCTTCGACTCCTCCTGGGAGCAGCTGATCTGGCTGATCGGCGGGCACGAACTGCACGTCCTCGGCGAGGACGACCGCCGCGACGCCGAGACCGTGGTCGCCTACACCCGCGCCCACCGCATCGACACCCTGGACGTCACGCCGACCTACGCCGGGCAGCTGGTCGACTCCGGCCTGCTCGCGGGCGCGCACCGCCCGCCGGTGCTGCTGCTCGGCGGCGAGGCGCTGCCCGAGGCGCTCTGGAGCCTGCTGCGGGCCGAGCCGGGCGTCACCGCGATCAACTACTACGGTCCGACCGAGTTCACCGTCGACGCCCTGGTGGCCGACCTCGCCGACAGCGCCGTTCCCGGCATCGGCCGCCCGCTGCGCAACGGCGGCGCGTACGTCCTCGACTCCCTGCTCCGGCCGGTGCCCGCAGGTGCGCCCGGCGAGCTCTACCTCGCGGGCGTCCAGCTGGCCCGCGGCTACCTCGACCGCCCCGGCCTGACGGCGGAGCGCTTCGTCGCCGACCCGTTCCAGGACGGCGAGCGGATGTACCGGACGGGCGACCTCGTGCGCCGCCGCACCGACGGCACCATCGACTACCTCGGCCGGGTCGACGACCAGGTGAAGATCCGCGGCTACCGGATCGAACTCGGCGAGATCGAGGCGGTCCTGGCCGATCGGCCCGGCGTCGGCCAGTGCGCCGTGCTGGTCCGGGACGGCGCCGTCCAGCGGGTCGTCGCGTACGTCGTCCCCGCCCCGGGCGCGGCCGCGCCGGACACCGCGGCACTGCGCGAGGCCGCCGCGGCCCGGCTGCCCGCCCACATGGTCCCCTCCGCCTTCGCCGTCCTCGACGCCCTCCCGCTGACGGTCAACGGCAAGCTCGACCGCGCGGCGCTGCCCGACGACGCCCTGGACCTCACCGCCGGCTCGACCGGACGCGCGGCCACCACCGAGACCGAGCGGCTGCTCTGCGAGATCTACGCCGAGGTGCTCGGCCTGCCGGGCACCAGCGCCGACGACGACTTCTTCCGCCTCGGCGGTGACAGCATCTCCTCCATCCGGCTGATCGGCGCCGCCCGCGCCGAGGGCCTGGCCGTCAGCCCCAGGGACGTCTTCGAGCAGCGCACCCCGGCCGCGCTGGCAGCCCTCGCCGACCTGCGCGGAGCCGGGCCCGAGCCGGTGCTCGCCGACCTCCCCACGCCCACCGCGGCCGAGCTCGCCACGATCCGCGCGGCCGCCCCGGGGCTGGAGATCGAGGACGTCTGGCCGGTCTCCCCGCTCCAGGAGGGCCTGCTGTTCGAAGCGGGCTACGACGATCGGGCGCTGGACGTCTACACCTCCCGGGACGTCGTCTCGCTGACCACCCGCGTCCCGGTCACCGTGCTGCGGGCCGCCGTCACCGCCGTCCTGACCCGCCACCCCAACCTGCGGGCCGGCTTCCTCCAAGACGGCCTGGACCGGCCGGTGCAGTTCCTGCCCCGCGCCGTCGACGTCCCGCTCACCGAGATCGACCTCGGCGACCTCGCGCCCGAGGCGTTCGAGGCCGAACTGCGCCGGCTCAAGGAGGCCGAGGCGTTCGTCCGCTTCGACCTGACCGCTCCGCCCCTGCTGCGCCTGGTCTCGGTGCTCGCCCCCGGCGGCCACCAGCACATCCTGATCACCAACCACGCCCTGCTCTGGGACGGCTGGTCCTCCGGCCTCTTCCTCCAGGAGCTGCTGACGCTCTGCCACCTCCAGTTGGCCGAGGGCTCGCCCGCCGTCGCGGACGTCGCCGCCGCGGCCGGCCCCGCGCTGCCCTACCGGGACTTCCTGCGCTGGCTCGCCGCCCAGGACCAGGAGGAGGGCCGGGCCGCCTGGCGGGAGTCGCTGGCCGGTCTGGCCGAGCCGACGCTGCTCGCGCCCCAGGCCCGCGAGCGGGCCGCCCTGCTGCCCGAGGAGGTCACGGCCGGGATCTCCGTCGAGCTGACCGAGCGCCTCGCCGCCTTCACCCGCGAGCACGGACTCACCCTCAACACCCTGGTGTCCGGCGCCTGGGGCCTGCTGCTGGCCGGTCTGACTGCCCGTGAGGACGTCGTCTTCGGCGCCACCGTCTCCGGCCGGCCCGCCGAGCTGCCCGGTATCGACGCCACCATCGGCATGTTCCTCAACGCCGTGCCCGTCCGGGCACGGCCGGCCGGCCACGAGACGGTGGCGGCCTTCCTGGCCCGACTGCAGGCCGAGCAGTCGGCCCTGCTGGCGCACCACCAGACGGGCCTCGGCGAGATCCAGCGCGGCGCCGGGTTCGGCCGCCTCTTCGACACCCTCCAGGTGCTCCGCAACACCCCCGCCGACGAGGGCGTGCGCGACCGCATCCGGGAGGCACTGGGCGTGCGGCAGGTCACCGACGTGGACGCCACGCACTTCCCGCTGATCTTCGTCACCAACCCGGGAGAGGCACTCACCTTCGAGTGGAAGTACCGCACCGACGTCTTCGACCGCGACACCGTCGAGCAACACGCCGAGCGGCTGCTCTCGCTGCTCCGGCAGATCGCCGACCGGCCCGGGCTCCTGGTCCGTGAACTCGACCTGTTGACGGTGCGGGAGCGGGGTCTGGTGTTGGGGGAGTGGGTGGCGACGTCGCGGGAGTTGCCGGAGGTGACGGTGGCGGATCTGTTGGCGGAGCGTGCGGTGCTGGTGCCGGGGGCGACGGCGTTGGTGTGCGGTTCGGTTTCGTGGACGTATGCGGAGTTGGATGCGCGGGTGAACCGGTTGGCGCGGTTGTTGGTGTCGCGGGGTGCGGGGCCGGAGCGGGTGGTGGCGTTGGGGTTGCCGCGTTCGTTGGAGATGGTGGCGGCGTTGTTCGCGGTGTTGCGGACGGGTGCGGCGTATCTGCCGTTGGAGTTGGACCACCCGGTGGAGCGGTTGGCGTTCATGGTGGCGGAGACCGGGCCGGTCTGCCTGGTCACCGACTCGACCGCGCTCGCCCGGATGCCCGACGTCGCCGGCGTGCTGCTGCTCGACTCGCCGGAGGTCCGCGCCGAGCTGGCGGAGCTCTCCGCTGAGGCGTTCAGGGTGCCGGTGGATCTGGACTCGCCGGCGTATGTGATCTTCACGTCGGGTTCGACGGGTCGGCCGAAGGGTGTGGTGACGCCGTATCGGGGGCTGACGAACATGCAGTTGAACCACCGGGAGGCGATCTTCGATCCGGTGGTGGAGTCGGCGGGTGGTCGTCGGCTGCGGATCGCGCACACGGTGTCGTTCTCCTTCGACATGTCGTGGGAGGAGTTGCTCTGGCTGGTCGAGGGTCACGAGGTGCACGTCCTCGACGAGGCGCTGCGCCGGGATGCCCAGGGCCTGGTGGGTTACTGCGCCGAGTACCGGATCGATGTCGTGAACGTCACGCCGTCCTATGCGCAGGCTCTGGTGGAGTGCGGTCTGTTGGAGGAGGGGCGGCATCGTCCGGTGCTGGTGCTGTTGGGGGGTGAGGCGGTGGCGGAGTCGTTGTGGTCGCGGTTGCGGGAGGCGCCGGGGGTGTTGGGTTACAACCTGTACGGGCCGACGGAGTACACGATCAACACGCTTGGTGGTGGGACGTCGGATTCGGTGACGGCGACGGTGGGGCGGCCGATCCGGAACACGCGGGCGTATGTGTTGGACGGGTCGTTGCGTCCGGTGCCGGTGGGTGTGTCGGGTGAGTTGTACGTGTCGGGTGTGGGGTTGGCGCGGGGGTATCTGCGTCGTGCGGGGTTGACGGCGGAGCGGTTCGTGGCGGATCCGTTCGGTGTGCCGGGTGGGCGGATGTATCGCACGGGTGATGTGGTGCGGTGGCGTCGGGAGGGTCTGTTGGACTTTCTGGGGCGGGTGGACGATCAGGTGAAGATCCGGGGTTACCGGGTGGAGCCGGGGGAGGTCGAGGATGCGATCGCGGCGCATCCGGGGGTCGCGCAGGCGGCGGTGGTGGTCCGGGAGGACACCCCCGGCGTGAAGCGCCTCGCCGCCTACCTCGTCCCGGTCATGACCGGCCCGGAGAGCGCCGTCCCGGACGTCGCCGCCCTGCGCAACGACCTCGCGCAGCGCCTGCCGGAGTACATGGTCCCGTCCGCGTTCGTCGTCCTCGACGCGCTGCCGCTGACCGTCAACGGCAAGCTCGACCGCAGGGCCCTGCCCGCACCCGAGAGCGCGGGCACCGGCCGCGCCCCGAGGGACGCCCGGGAGGAGATCCTCTGCGGCCTCTTCGCTGAGGTGCTCGGCCTGGGCTCGGTCGGCCCCGAGGAGCACTTCTTCGACCTCGGCGGCCACTCGCTGCTCGCCACCCGCCTGGTAGGCCGCATCCGGACGGTGCTCGCCGGCACGCTGACGGTCCGCGACCTCTTCGAGGCGCCCACGCCGGCCGGGCTCGCCCACCGGATCACCGAGGGCGGGCGGCCGCGCACCGCGCCGACCCGCCGGACCAGGCCCGCCGAGCTGCCGCTCTCGCACGCCCAGCGCCGGATGTGGTTCCTGCAGAACCTGGACGGCTCCGGGGCCACCTACAACGTGCCGCTGGTCGTCCGGGTCACCGGCCCGCTCGACCGGGACGCCCTGGCCGGCGCCGTCCACGCGGTGACCGAGCGCCACGAGAGCCTGCGGACGGTCTTCACCGAGCGCGCCGGCGACGTGTTCCAGCAGGTGCGTGAGCCGGCCGCCGCCGTGCACATCGTCCCCTCCTCGCAGGAGCGCCTGGCGGCGGACGTGGAGGCCGCCGTCCGGTACGGCTTCGACCTCGCCACCGAGCTGCCGCTGCGGGTCACCCTGCTGGAGATCGCCCCGGACGACCACGCCCTCGTCCTGCTGTTCCACCACATCGCCGGGGACGAGTGGTCGATGCTGCCCTTCGTCGAGGACCTCACCACCGCCTACACCGCGCTCGGCGACGGCCGGACACCCGGCTGGGCGCCGCTGCCCGTCCAGTACGCCGACTACACCCTCTGGCAGCAGGAGCTGCTGGCCGGCGCCGACGACCCGGACAGCCTGCACGGCCGTCAGGTCGGCTACTGGCGGGAGGCCCTCGCCGGGATTCCCGAGGAGTTGGCGCTGCCCACCGACCAGCCGCGCCGCCCGCTGGCCGGGTACCGGGGCGACACCGTGCACGCCCAGGTGCCGCCGGCCGTCTACCGGGGCCTGCGTGAGGCGGCCCGGGCGGCCGGCGCCACCACCTTCATGGTGCTCCAGGCGGCCGTCGCCACCCTGCTGCACCGCCTCGGCGCCGGAACCGACATCCCCCTGGGGGCGCCGGTCGCCGGTCGCTCCGACGCCGCGCTGGACGCACTGGTCGGCTTCTTCGTCAACACCCTCGTCCTGCGCAACGACCTCTCCGGCGATCCGACCTTCGCCGAACTGCTGGCCCGTACCCGGGACACCGACCTGGCCGCCTTCGCCCACCAGGATCTGCCCTTCGACCGCCTGGTGGAGGCCGTCAACCCGCCGCGCGTGCCCGGCCGCCACCCGCTGTTCCAGGTGATGCTCGGCTACCGGCAGAGCGACGGACAGGCCGGCCGGCTGCTCGGACTGGAGAGCCGGATCGTGCCGTTCGAGCTGGGCGCGGCCAAGTTCGAACTCGACTTCAACTTCGAGGAGACCCCGAGTGCGGAGGAGATCGACATCGCCTTCGAGTACGCCACCGACCTCTACGACCGCGGCACCGCCGAGGCCCTGGTCGAGCGGCTGCTCGCCGTCCTGGAGCAGGTCGCCGCCGACCCGCGGCGCCGGATCGGCGCCCTGGACGTGTTGACGGTGCGGGAGCGGGGTCTGGTGTTGGGGGAGTGGGTGGCGACGTCGCGGGAGTTGCCGGAGGTGACGGTGGCGGATCTGTTGGCGGAGCGTGCGGTGCTGGTGCCGGGGGCGACGGCGTTGGTGTGCGGTTCGGTTTCGTGGACGTATGCGGAGTTGGATGCGCGGGTGAACCGGTTGGCGCGGTTGTTGGTGTCGCGGGGTGCGGGGCCGGAGCGGGTGGTGGCGTTGGGGTTGCCGCGTTCGTTGGAGATGGTGGCGGCGTTGTTCGCGGTGTTGCGGACGGGTGCGGCGTATCTGCCGTTGGAGTTGGACCACCCGGTGGAGCGGTTGGCGTTCATGGTGGCGGAGACCGGGCCGGTCTGCCTGGTCACCGACTCGACCGCGCTCGCCCGGATGCCCGACGTCGCCGGCGTGCTGCTGCTCGACTCGCCGGAGGTCCGCGCCGAGCTGGCGGAGCTCTCCGCTGAGGCGTTCAGGGTGCCGGTGGATCTGGACTCGCCGGCGTATGTGATCTTCACGTCGGGTTCGACGGGTCGGCCGAAGGGTGTGGTGACGCCGTATCGGGGGCTGACGAACATGCAGTTGAACCACCGGGAGGCGATCTTCGATCCGGTGGTGGAGTCGGCGGGTGGTCGTCGGCTGCGGATCGCGCACACGGTGTCGTTCTCCTTCGACATGTCGTGGGAGGAGTTGCTCTGGCTGGTCGAGGGTCACGAGGTGCACGTCCTCGACGAGGCGCTGCGCCGGGATGCCCAGGGCCTGGTGGGTTACTGCGCCGAGTACCGGATCGATGTCGTGAACGTCACGCCGTCCTATGCGCAGGCTCTGGTGGAGTGCGGTCTGTTGGAGGAGGGGCGGCATCGTCCGGTGCTGGTGCTGTTGGGGGGTGAGGCGGTGGCGGAGTCGTTGTGGTCGCGGTTGCGGGAGGCGCCGGGGGTGTTGGGTTACAACCTGTACGGGCCGACGGAGTACACGATCAACACGCTTGGTGGTGGGACGTCGGATTCGGTGACGGCGACGGTGGGGCGGCCGATCCGGAACACGCGGGCGTATGTGTTGGACGGGTCGTTGCGTCCGGTGCCGGTGGGTGTGTCGGGTGAGTTGTACGTGTCGGGTGTGGGGTTGGCGCGGGGGTATCTGCGTCGTGCGGGGTTGACGGCGGAGCGGTTCGTGGCGGATCCGTTCGGTGTGCCGGGTGGGCGGATGTATCGCACGGGTGATGTGGTGCGGTGGCGTCGGGAGGGTCTGTTGGACTTTCTGGGGCGGGTGGACGATCAGGTGAAGATCCGGGGTTACCGGGTGGAGCCGGGGGAGGTCGAGGATGCGATCGCGGCGCATCCGGGGGTCGCGCAGGCGGCGGTGGTGGTCCGGGAGGACACCCCCGGCGTGAAGCGCCTCGCCGCCTACCTCGTCCCGGTCATGACCGGCCCGGAGAGCGCCGTCCCGGACGTCGCCGCCCTGCGCAACGACCTCGCGCAGCGCCTGCCGGAGTACATGGTCCCGTCCGCGTTCGTCGTCCTCGACGCGCTGCCGCTGACCGTCAACGGCAAGCTCGACCGCAGGGCCCTGCCCGCACCCGAGAGCGCGGGCACCGGCCGCGCCCCGAGGGACGCCCGGGAGGAGATCCTCTGCGGCCTCTTCGCTGAGGTGCTCGGCCTGGGCTCGGTCGGCCCCGAGGAGCACTTCTTCGACCTCGGCGGCCACTCGCTGCTCGCCACCCGCCTGGTAGGCCGCATCCGGACGGTGCTCGCCGGCACGCTGACGGTCCGCGACCTCTTCGAGGCGCCCACGCCGGCCGGGCTCGCCCACCGGATCACCGAGGGCGGGCGGCCGCGCACCGCGCCGACCCGCCGGACCAGGCCCGCCGAGCTGCCGCTCTCGCACGCCCAGCGCCGGATGTGGTTCCTGCAGAACCTGGACGGCTCCGGGGCCACCTACAACGTGCCGCTGGTCGTCCGGGTCACCGGCCCGCTCGACCGGGACGCCCTGGCCGGCGCCGTCCACGCGGTGACCGAGCGCCACGAGAGCCTGCGGACGGTCTTCACCGAGCGCGCCGGCGACGTGTTCCAGCAGGTGCGTGAGCCGGCCGCCGCCGTGCACATCGTCCCCTCCTCGCAGGAGCGCCTGGCGGCGGACGTGGAGGCCGCCGTCCGGTACGGCTTCGACCTCGCCACCGAGCTGCCGCTGCGGGTCACCCTGCTGGAGATCGCCCCGGACGACCACGCCCTCGTCCTGCTGTTCCACCACATCGCCGGGGACGAGTGGTCGATGCTGCCCTTCGTCGAGGACCTCACCACCGCCTACACCGCGCTCGGCGACGGCCGGACACCCGGCTGGGCGCCGCTGCCCGTCCAGTACGCCGACTACACCCTCTGGCAGCAGGAGCTGCTGGCCGGCGCCGACGACCCGGACAGCCTGCACGGCCGTCAGGTCGGCTACTGGCGGGAGGCCCTCGCCGGGATTCCCGAGGAGTTGGCGCTGCCCACCGACCAGCCGCGCCGCCCGCTGGCCGGGTACCGGGGCGACACCGTGCACGCCCAGGTGCCGCCGGCCGTCTACCGGGGCCTGCGTGAGGCGGCCCGGGCGGCCGGCGCCACCACCTTCATGGTGCTCCAGGCGGCCGTCGCCACCCTGCTGCACCGCCTCGGCGCCGGAACCGACATCCCCCTGGGGGCGCCGGTCGCCGGTCGCTCCGACGCCGCGCTGGACGCACTGGTCGGCTTCTTCGTCAACACCCTCGTCCTGCGCAACGACCTCTCCGGCGATCCGACCTTCGCCGAACTGCTGGCCCGTACCCGGGACACCGACCTGGCCGCCTTCGCCCACCAGGATCTGCCCTTCGACCGCCTGGTGGAGGCCGTCAACCCGCCGCGCGTGCCCGGCCGCCACCCGCTGTTCCAGGTGATGCTCGGCTACCGGCAGAGCGACGGACAGGCCGGCCGGCTGCTCGGACTGGAGAGCCGGATCGTGCCGTTCGAGCTGGGCGCGGCCAAGTTCGAACTCGACTTCAACTTCGAGGAGACCCCGAGTGCGGAGGAGATCGACATCGCCTTCGAGTACGCCACCGACCTCTACGACCGCGGCACCGCCGAGGCCCTGGTCGAGCGGCTGCTCGCCGTCCTGGAGCAGGTCGCCGCCGACCCGCGGCGCCGGATCGGCGCCCTGGACGTGTTGACGGTGCGGGAGCGGGGTCTGGTGTTGGGGGAGTGGGTGGCGACGTCGCGGGAGTTGCCGGAGGTGACGGTGGCGGATCTGTTGGCGGAGCGTGCGGTGCTGGTGCCGGGGGCGACGGCGTTGGTGTGCGGTTCGGTTTCGTGGACGTATGCGGAGTTGGATGCGCGGGTGAACCGGTTGGCGCGGTTGTTGGTGTCGCGGGGTGCGGGGCCGGAGCGGGTGGTGGCGTTGGGGTTGCCGCGTTCGTTGGAGATGGTGGCGGCGTTGTTCGCGGTGTTGCGGACGGGTGCGGCGTATCTGCCGTTGGAGTTGGACCACCCGGTGGAGCGGTTGGCGTTCATGGTGGCGGAGACCGGGCCGGTCTGCCTGGTCACCGACTCGACCGCGGTCGCCCGGATGCCCGACGTCGCCGGCGTGCTGCTGCTCGACTCGCCGGAGGTCCGCGGCGAGCTGGCGGAGCTCTCCGCTGAGGCGTTCAGGGTGCCGGTGGATCTGGACTCGCCGGCGTATGTGATCTTCACGTCGGGTTCGACGGGTCGGCCGAAGGGTGTGGTGACGCCGTATCGGGGGCTGACGAACATGCAGTTGAACCACCGGGAGGCGATCTTCGATCCGGTGGTGGAGTCGGCGGGTGGTCGTCGGCTGCGGATCGCGCACACGGTGTCGTTCTCCTTCGACATGTCGTGGGAGGAGTTGCTCTGGCTGGTCGAGGGTCACGAGGTGCACGTCCTCGACGAGGCGCTGCGCCGGGATGCCCAGGGCCTGGTGGATTACTGCGCCGAGTACCGGATCGATGTCGTGAACGTCACGCCGTCCTATGCGCAGGCTCTGGTGGAGTGGGGTCTGTTGGAGGAGGGGCGGCATCGTCCGGTGCTGGTGCTGTTGGGGGGTGAGGCGGTGGCGGAGTCGTTGTGGTCGCGGTTGCGGGAGGCGCCGGGGGTGTTGGGTTACAACCTGTACGGGCCGACGGAGTACACGATCAACACGCTTGGTGGTGGGACGTCGGATTCGGTGACGGCGACGGTGGGGCGGCCGATCCGGAACACGCGGGCGTATGTGTTGGACGGGTCGTTGCGTCCGGTGCCGGTGGGTGTGTCGGGTGAGTTGTATGTGTCGGGTGTGGGGTTGGCGCGGGGGTATCTGGGTCGTGCGGGGTTGACGGCGGAGCGGTTCGTGGCGGATCCGTTCGGTGTGCCGGGTGGGCGGATGTATCGCACGGGTGATGTGGTGCGGTGGCGTCGGGAGGGTCTGTTGGACTTTCTGGGGCGGGTGGACGATCAGGTGAAGATCCGGGGTTACCGGGTGGAGCCGGGGGAGGTCGAGGATGCGATCGCGGCGCATCCGGGGGTCGCGCAGGCGGCGGTGGTGGTCCGGGAGGACACCCCCGGCGTGAAGCGCCTCGCCGCCTACCTCGTCCCGGGTGAGGGTACCCTTATCGAGACCCCCGCAGTTCGTCGTATGCTGGCCGGGCGCCTGCCGGAGTACATGGTCCCGTCCGCGTTCGTCGTCCTCGACGCGCTGCCGCTGACCGTCAACGGCAAGCTCGACCGCAAGGCCCTGCCCGCACCCGGCGCAGCCGACTTCTCGGCGGCCGGACCGCTGCGCGAACCCCGGTACGCCGGCGAGAAGGCGGTGCACGCCGTCTTCACCGAGGTCCTGGGCCTGCCCGGCCTCGGGATCGACGAGAACTTCTTCGACCTCGGCGGCCACTCACTGCTCGCGCTGTCGCTGCTGCAGCGTCTGCGAGCCGCCTTCGACGGCGAGTTGACCCTCGCCGACCTGCTGGGCCGGCCCACCGTCGCCGCGCTCGCCGAACTCCTGGTCGAGCGGACCGTCGACATGGCCCTCGGCCTCCCCGAGGGCACGGCCGCCCCCTGCTCCGACTGACCGTCCTTCCCCACATCCGAGCCACCCCGAGGAGTACGACCATGACCGCGACCAACCCCTTCGAGGACGACGACGCCCGCTACTACGTCCTCGTCAACGCCGAGAACCAGCACTCGCTGTGGCCCGCCTTCGCGGAGATCCCGGCCGGCTGGACGGTCACCCACGGCGAGGACTCCCGCCAGGGCTGCACCGCGTACGTCGACGCGACCTGGACGGACATGCGGCCCGCCTCGCTGGTGGCCCGCAGCGAGTCCGCCGACGCCTGACGGAGCGCGGGGGGACGGCGGCGCGCCGTCCCCCCAGCCCCGGCCCTGACCGCTGCGACCGGACGGACCACCGATCCACGTGAGCACCCCACAGACGGCCCCGGCCGAAGAGCGGCTGACCGCCGCGCAGCAGCCGACCCGAGAGACACCGGCCACGCGGCGACCCGCCGCCGAGGAGCCGGCCGGCTTCGAGGTATCGACCGACGAGCAGCCGGCCGACGCCGAGGAGGCGGGGCCCGGGGCGCTCCGGCCCGAGCTCCGCCGGCGCGCCCGGGCCCTGCTGTGGGGCGCGGTGCGCCCGCACCGGGCCACCGTGGTGGCCGCCATGATCGCCGCCGCGATCCGGCAGGTCGCCCTGCTCGCGGTGCCGTGGTGCGTCCAGCGGGCTCTGGACGACGGGCTCGTCGCGGACGACGGCGGGGCCCTGCTGTTCTGGTGCGGCGCCACCGCCGTCACCGCGCTCGTCCAGTTCGCCGGACTCTACGGCTGGCAGTACTGGGCGGGCTACGCCGACGCCAAGGTCGGCGCTGACCTGCGCTCCCGGCTGCTGCGCCACCTCTCCGGCCTCGACCGGGCCGCGCTCGCCTCCCGGGGCCACGGCGACCTCGCCATGCGGGCCACCCGCGACACCGACCTCGTGCGTGAGTGGGTGCACGGCCTCGCCGTCTGGGTGGTGCTCGGCACCACCTTCGTGGTGGTGCTGCCCGCCCTCGCCGCCCTCGATCTCAGCCTGCTGCTGGTCACCCTCGCCACGCTGCCGTTCCTGGTCCTGGTCAACCTGTACTTCCCCAAGCGGTTCGCCGCCGCCAGCGGAGAGCTCTCCGGCGCGCACGGCGTCCGGGCCGACGCCGTCGCGGACCTGCTCCAGGTCGGCACCGGCCTGCGCGGCACCGGCGGCCACCGTCCGCTCGTCGAGCGGCACCACCGGGCCAGCGCCGAGGTCACCGGGCGCACCGTCACGGCGGCCCGGATCGAGGCGACCTGGGCGGCCGTCGCCCCGTTCGTCCCGCGCCTGGCGGTGGCCGCCGGTGTCGGCATCGGCGGCCTGGCGGTGATGGACGGCCGGCTCACCCTGGGCGCTCTGGTCGCTTTCACCTCCTGGATGGCCGTCATCACGCTGGCCACCCGCGTGCTGGTCGACCGGCTCCTGGAGCGCGGCCAGGCGGACGTCGCCGCCGCCCGGATCGACGAGGCGCTCTCCCTGCTGCCCGAGGTCACCGAACCCGACCCCGTCGCCGCCCGCCCGCTGCCGGCCACCGGCGCGCTCACCCTCACCGGCGTCAGCGCCGTGCGGGACGGACGCACCGTGCTGGGCCCGCTCGACCTCACCGTCCGGCACGGCGAGTTCGTCGCCCTCAGCGGCGCCACCGGCGCCGGCAAGAGCACCCTGCTGCGCCTGGCCGTGCGGCTCGACGACCCCGCCGCCGGAGCGGTCGCCTACGGCGGCACCGATCTGCGGACCGTGGCCCTCGACGAGATCAGGAGCAGGATCGCGTACGTCTCCCAGCGGCCCGTCCTGCTCTCCGGCACCGTGGCGGACAACCTGCGGCTCGGCCGCGAACTCGACGACGAGGCGCTGTACGAGGCCTGTCGGATCGCCGGTGTCCACGACCAGCTCACCGCCATGCCGGACGGCTACCGCACCGAACTCGGCGAAGGCGGCACCGCCCTGTCCGGCGGCCAGGTCCAGCGTCTCGCCATCGCCAGGGCGCTGCTCGGCGATCCGGTACTGCTGCTGCTCGACGACTCCACCTCGGCCCTGGACACCACCACCGAACGGCTCGTGCTGGACCGGCTGCGCGGCTGGGCCGTGGGCCGTACCGTCCTCTTCGCCACCCACCGCGGCGCCGTCCTGACGGCCGCCGACCGCGTCGTGCGGATCCTCGCGCCGGTCGGCGCCCCGGCTGCCGCACCCGTCGAAAGGCCCGCCGTGACCACGACCTCCGACACCGCGACGGCCGGGACGGCCACCGCCGTGCCGCCCGTCACCGCCGTACCGACGGCCACCGCCGAGTCGTCCGCGACCGAAGGGGAGGCCGGCCGTGGCTGAGCAGCCCCTGCTCCAGGAGGAGGCCGACCAGCGCGCGGTGCTGCGCCGCGCCGCGCCGTACCTGCGCCCGCACCGCGGCCGCCTCGGCGTCGCGCTCGGCGTCGGGCTGGCCGACTCGGCGGCCCTGGTGGCCGTCGCGCCGCTGATCGGGCTGGCGGCCGACGCGGTCGGCTCCGGTGACCGCACCCGGCTCGTGGTCGCGGTCCTGCTGCTCGTCCTGCTGGCCCTCGCCCAGCTGGGATTCGCCCGGGCAGGCGAGCTGCTGCTGATCCGGGCGGGCGAACAGGTCGTGCGCGGCCTGCGCGAGCGGTGCGTGGAGAACCTCGCCACCGCCCCGCTCCGCTTCCTGGAGACCCACCGCAGCGGGGAGCTGCTGCGCAGGGCGACCGGCGAGGTGGCCGAACTGGCGGCGTTCGTCCGCCTGCACCTGCGCAACCTGGTGGCCTCGACGGCGACCCTGGCCTTCACGCTCGTGGTGCTCGCCGGGTACTCCTGGCTGCTGCTCCTGGTCCAGCTGGCGGTCTTCCTGCCGCTGACGCTGCTGGTCACCCGCTGGTTCCAGCGGGACGCGGCCGCCGCCTTCGGCGGCAAGGCCGGCGCCGAGGCGACCGTGGCGGCGACCTTCACCGAGACGCTGACCGCCCGTGAGGCGCTGCAGACCTCCCGGGGGCTGCCGGGCTGGGCACGCCGCTTCGACCGGGAGAACGCCCGGGCGGTGCGGGCCGCCCGCCGCGCCCTGCGGGTGGAGAACCGGATCGACCTGGTGAGCCTGGTCGAGGGCGCGGCCCTGGTGGCGCTGCTGGTGGCCGGTGGCCGGCTGGTCGGCCAGGGGAGCCTGAGCATCGGTGCGGTCGTCGTCTTCGTGGTCGCCGGCCGCAACCTCTTCGACTCCTTCACCGACCTCTCCCAGCTGGTCGGCGAGGTGCAGACGGCCCGGACGGGCCTGGCCCGGCTGCTCGATCTGCTGGCCGCGACCGAGCCGGAGCCGGTGGCACCCGGGGCGGCCGGAGCGGCGCTGCCCGAGCGCGGCGACCTGCGCTGCGAGGGGGTCGCGTACTCCTACCGCTCGGATGACCCGGCGCTGTCCGGGATCACGCTGGACTTCCCGGCGGGCAGCCGGACGGGCGTGGTCGGTGAGACCGGCTCCGGCAAGACCACGCTGTCCAAGCTGCTCTGCGGTCTCTACCGGCCGGACGAGGGCGTCGTCACGTTCGCCGGGCAGGATCTGCGGGACGTCCCCGAGGCGCATCTGCGCCGCCGGGTGGTGCTGGTGCCGCAGGAGGTCAGGATGGTGTCGGGCACGATCGCCGACAACCTGGCGCTGGTCCAGGGCGCGCCGGACCGCGAGCTGATCGAGCACACCGTGCACCGGCTCGGCCTGCGGGAGTGGATCGCCGGTCTGCCCGGTGGCCTGGACGCCGAGGTCGGCCGGCGCGGCGGCAACCTGTCGGCCGGGGAGCGGCAGATCCTCGGCCTGGTCCGGGCGGTGCTGGCGGACCCGGCGGTCCTGGTGCTGGACGAGGCGACGGCCGACATCGACCCGGTGACGGCGGGCCGGCTGGAGCACGCGCTGGACGAACTGCGCGCCGACTGCACGCTGGTGGTGATCGCGCACCGGCCGGAGACGATCGCCCGGATGCCCCGGGTGATCCGGCTGGAGGGCGGGCGGCTTCCGGTGGGGGCCACCACTGGTACCCATGCATGAGGTTAGGCTAACCTAATCGACATGGCGGCTGCCGGGCCGCCGTCCGGGCGCCACCTCTCACACCGGATAGGGCTGAACGATGACCACCGAGACCGCTCCGCCGCGCATGCGGATCGTCCGCCATCCGCTCAAGTACCGCCTCCTGGAAGTCAGGCGGGTGCAGCGAATCACGCCGGGCACCGTCCGCGTCACCTTCGGCGGCGAGGCACTGGAGGGCTTCTGCGAGCAGGCGCCGACCGACCACGTCAAGCTCTGCTTCGCCGAGCCGGGCGCCGACCTCCCGGTCGAGCCGGTGGTGGAGAACGACACCTGGATGGACGCGCCCGACGGCATGTCGGAGCCGCTGACCCGCGACTACACGATCCGTCACCACCGCCGCGAACAGCAGGAGATCGACGTCGACATGGTGCTGCACGGCACCGGGGTCGGTTCCGCCTGGGCCGGCCGCGCCGAGCCCGGCATGCGGCTGGGCGTCTTCGGCCCCCGCGGCTCCGAGGAACTCCCCTTCGTCCACGACTGGTACCTCCTCGGCGCCGAGGAGACCGCCCTGCCGGCCCTGGCCCGTTGGGCGGAGATGCTGCCGGCCGGGGTCAGGGTGATCGCGTTCGCCGAGGTGTCCGGGCCCGAGGACGAGCAGCAGATCGAGAGCGCCGCCGACCTCACCCTCACCTGGCTGCACCGGGGTGACGCCCCCTCCGGCAGCACCGACCTGCTGGAGCGCGCGATCCGCGCGGCCGACCTGCCTGCGGGCCTCGGCTTCGCCTGGGTGGCCGGCGAGGCCACCTCGCTCAAGCCGATCCGCCGTCACCTGCGGCGCGAGCGCGGCCTGTCGAAGGACCAGGTCGACGTCGACGGCTACTGGAAGCGGGGCGTGGCCAACCACGACCACCACGAGGACGACGCCGACCACGCATGACCTCCACCACTGCGAGAACCCCCGCACCGGCTCCGCCCCCCGCCACCGTCGCCGCGCCGGCTCCGCCCGCGGCCACCCCCGCCGTGCCGGACCGCCGATCCGGCACGCCCCGGCGGGTGGCCTGGCTGCTCGGCGCGCTGGCGCTGCTGGCCGTCCTGGCGATCGCCGGGATCGCCGTCGGCGCCCGCTACATCCCGCCCGGCCGGGTCCTGCACGTCCTGATGCACCGGGAGCCGACCTCGGAGGACTGGATCGTGGTGCACCACGCCAGGATCCCGCGCACCCTGCTGGGCATCGCCGTCGGCGCCGCCCTCGGGCTCTCCGGCGCGCTGATGCAGGCACTCACCCGCAACCCGCTGGCCGACCCCGGCCTGCTCGGCGTGAACGGCGGCGCAGCCGCCGCGGTGGCCCTCGGCACCGCGGTGTTCGACCTGCACGGCTTCGGCTCGTTCGTCTGGTTCGCCCTCGCCGGTGCGGCCGTCGCCGCCGCCGTGGTGCACGTCCTCGGGGCCGGCGGCCGTCCGTCGGCCACGCCGGTGCGCCTCGCGCTGGCGGGCACCGCCGTGACGGCCGTGCTGACCGCCCTCGTCAACGGACTCGTCCTGCTCGACCCGCTCACCCTGAACCGATTCCGGTACTGGCAGATCGGCACCCTCGCCGGAGTGGACGCCGCGGTGCTCCGGCAGGTGCTGCCCTTCCTCGCGGCCGGCGGCGTGCTCGCCCTGCTGCTCGCCCGGCCGCTCAACGCGATGGCCCTGGGCGACGACGCGGGGCACGCCCTCGGCGCCCACCCGGGCCGGACCAGGATGCTCAGCGTGCTCGCCGTCACCCTGCTGTGCGGCGCGGCCACCGCGGCGGTCGGCCCGATCGTCTTCGTGGGACTGGCCGTGCCGCACCTCGCCCGCCACGTCTGCGGCCCCGACCAGCGCTGGGTGCTGCTCCTGTCGGCCGTTCTCGCGCCGGTCCTGCTGGTCGGCTCCGACATCGTCGGGCGCCTCGTCCTGCACCCGGCCGAACTCCAGGCCGGCGTCGTGACGGCGTTCGTCGGCGCACCGCTCTTCATCGCCCTGGTACGGGGCCGGAGGATCGCCCACCTGTGAACAGCACCACGGCGGTCGACCGGCCCGCCGACACTCCCCGGCACCCGCCGGCCGCCCGCCGGCCCGTCCCGCTGCACGCCGTGCGGCTGCCGGGCGGCCGCTCGCTGCGCCGCCACCCCAGGGCGACCGCCGTCTGCGCGCTGCTGCTGGCGGCTCTGCTCGCCGTCGCCGTCCGGACCCTGATCACCGGTGACTTCCCGCTGCCGGTCTCCGGCGTCCTCGACGTGCTCACCGGCGGCGGCACCCGCGGCCAGCGGTACATCGTCCTTGAGGTCAGGCTGCCCAGGCTGATCACGGCGCTGCTGGTCGGCGCGGCGATGGGCCTGGCGGGCGCGCTGTTCCAGACCCTGGCCCGCAACCCGCTCGGCAGCCCGGACGTCATCGGGTTCACCGTCGGCTCGGCCACCGGGGCGCTCGCGGTGATCCTGGTGATCGGCGGTGGTGCGGCCGTGGTGGCGGGCGGCGCGGTCGTCGGCGGACTGGTCACGGCACTCCTGGTCCACCTGCTCTCCCGTCGCGGCGGGACGCAGGGCTACCGGCTGGTGCTGGTGGGCATCGGCGTCAGCTCGCTGCTCTCCTCGGTCAACGCCTACCTGATCGCCCGCGCCTCGTTCGGCGACGCGCAGAGCGCGGCGGTCTGGCTGACCGGCAGTCTGAACGCGCGCGGCTGGGAGCACTGCGGCCCGATGGCCGTGCTGCTGCTGCTCCTGCTCCCCGCCGCGCTGCTGCTCGGGCGGCCGCTGCGGATGCTGGAGATGGGCGACGACGCGGCCTCCGCGCTGGGGGTCTCCACCGAGCGGGTCAGGATCCTGCTGGTGCTGGTGGGGGTCGGCCTGACGGCGGCCGCCACCGCCGCGGCCGGCCCGATCCCCTTCGTCGCGCTCGTCGCCCCGCAGGTCGTCCGGCGGCTCACCCGGGCGACCGGGCCCAACCTGCTGGGATCCGCGCTGACGGGTGCGTTGCTGCTGGCCGTCAGCGACCTCGCGGCGCAGCGCCTGCTGGCGCCCACCCAGCTGCCGGTGGGAGTGCTCACCGGGCTGGTCGGCGGGTGCTACCTGGTCTGGCTGATCGCCCGCGGGTGGAGGTCCGGCCGCGCCTGACCGACCGCCCGGCCGGGCTCGGCGAGGATCCGGCGGTAGACCTCGGAACCGCGCGCGGGATCCAGGCCGGCGGCCCAGCTCCGCGGGGCCAGCGCGGCCGGTATCGGGACGAAGCCGAAGCGGCGGAACAGCTCACCGCTGCCCGTGGTGGCGGCGTGGACCGTCCGCAGGCCGCCGCGCGCCGCCGTGTCGAGCAGGGCGGCCAGCAGGCGCGAGCCGAGGCCCGTCCCCTGCCGCTCCGGGCGTACGCAGAGGTTGTGCAGCAGCCCGGCCGCGGGATGGCCGGGCTCCGCCGGCAGCCGGCGCAGGGCGACGCACCCGTCGGGACCGGCCGACGGCGGACCGGGGACGAGGAGGAACTGGCCGACCGCGGCCCGGTAGTCGGCGGCCGTGCGCACCCGCAGTTCACCGGAGCGCATGAACGGCTCGGACAGTGCGTGCAGCGCCGCCGCGTCCGCCCCGGTCGCGGGCCGGACGGGCGCCGTGCCGAGGGTCGCGAGGCGGACCGGCGCGGTGGTGGCGGTCGCCGGACGGAGGGGAGCCTGCGCCACGCTCCGCCTCACGCGCTCACGGCCCGTCGCGCGGGCGCCATCGGGACCACCAGCGGAGTGCCGGTCTGCGGATCCTCGATCACCTGGCAGGGAAGGTCGAAGACCCGCTCGACCAGTTCGGCGGTGACGATCTCGGCCGGCGCTCCCTCGGCGACCACCGCGCCGTCGCGCATCGCGATCAGGTGGGTGGCGTACCGGGCGGCCTGGTTGAGGTCGTGCAGGACGGCCACCAGGGTGCGGCCCTGCTCCTCGTGCAGGCGTGCGCAGAGGTCCAACACCTCGACCTGGTGCGCGATGTCCAGGAAGGTGGTGGGTTCGTCGAGCAGCAGCAGCGGGGTCTGCTGGGCGATCGCCATGGCCAGCCAGACCCGCTGGCGCTGCCCGCCCGAGAGCTCGTCCACGTACCGCTCGGCCAGCTCCTCCACGTCGGTGGCGGCCATCGACTCGGCGACCACCCGCTCGTCCTCGCGGGACCACTGGCGCAGCAGGCCCTGGTGCGGGTAACGGCCCCGGGCGACCAGGTCCGCGACGGTGATGCCGTCCGGTGCGGCCGAGCTCTGCGGCAGCAGGCCGAGCCGGCGGGCCAGTTCCCTGGCGGGAAGGCCGCTGATCTGCTCGCCGTCCAGCAGCACCCGGCCGGCGGCGGGCCTGAGCAGCCGGGCGAAGGCGCGCAGCAGGGTGGACTTCCCGCAGGCGTTGGGGCCGACGATGACGGTGAACGACCCGTCGGGGATGCCGACGGAGAGATCCGTGGTGATCGCCCGGTCGCCGTAGCGCAGCGCGACGCCCTCGGCGGTCAGCCGGTCGGTCGTGGCGCCGCCCGTGGCTCTGCTCGCGGCGCCGGTCGTAACACCGGCCGTGGCACCGGCCGTTGAATCGGTCGGCCGGTCGGGCGACGGCGAGGGCCGGGTCGGCCGGGCGGCACTCACCGGCCCTCCAGCAGCCGGTCCGTGCCGACCACGACCGCGCACTTGCCGGCGGCCCACTCCAGGGCCTCCAGGTGCCGCTGCTCGGAGAAGTCCGCGACCGCGTCGCCGACCACGAAGGCCTGGACGTCCCGGCTCCAGGCGTCGCAGGCCGTCATCAGGACGCCGATGTGCGCGTAGACGCCGACCAGCACCAGCTGGTCGCGCCCGGCCGCCGCCAGCTGCTCCGCCAGGTCGGTGCGGACGAACGCGCTGTACTTCCACTTGGTCAGCATGACGTCCCCGTCGGCCGGGGCCACCACGGCGGGGACGCCCCGGGCGTGGTCGTCGTCCGGCAGGCCGGGGCCCCAGAAGTCCTGTTGCAGCCCGCGCTCCTCGGGGCTCTGGCCGCCGCGCTGGTGCGAGTAGACCACCGGTACGCCGGCCGGGCGGGCCCAGGCCAGCAGCCGGGCGGTGTTGGCCAGCGCGGGGGCCAGCGGCGGGGCGTCGGGAGCGAACGCGTCCAGGAAGTAGTTCTGCAGGTCGTGGACGAGCAGCACGGCGCGGGCCGGGTCGACCTGCCAGGGCACGCGCGGTTCGGGGAACCGTTCGGGGCCGGGCAGCGGGTACGGGGCGATGCGGGGCAGGGCCATGGCGGTGTGGAGTCCTTCGGGCGGCCGGGGGCGAACCGGTGGCGGGCGGTGCACTGCTGGGGCGCCGACGGTGGTTCCCGTCCGGGGAGCGACGGGAGCCCCCGGCGGCAGGGCCGGTCGGCTGCGGCTCAGTCGGCGGTGGAGCGCAGGTCCTTCTTGCTGACCTTGCCGATGCCGGTACGGGGGAAGGCGGAGACGAACTCGATCCGGTCGGGCACCTTGTAGTCGGCGAGCCCGGCGGTCCGGACGAAGGCCCTGAGCTCGACCGGGCGCGGACGCGGGGCCTGCGGCCGCAGGATCACGTACGCGCAGCTGCGCTCGCCCAGGTACGGGTCGGGGGTGGCGACGACGGCCACGTCGTGCACGGCGGGGTGGGCCAGCAGGACGTTCTCGACCTCCTCGGCGGCCACCTTCTCGCCGCCGCGGTTGATCTGGTCCTTGGCCCGGCCCTCGACCACCAGGTGCCCGGTCGGGGTGCGGCGCACGACGTCCCCGGTGCGGTAGAAGCCGTCCGGGGTGAAGGCCAGCCGGTTGTGCTCCGGCGCGTTCCAGTACCCGCGGATGGTGTAGGGCCCCCGGGTGAGCAGGTGGCCGGTTCCGCCGTCCGGCAGGTCGTTGTCCTCCTCGTCGACCACGCGGACCTCGTCGTCGGGGGAGATCGGCCGGCCCTGGGTGGTCAGCACGGTCTCCTCCGGGTCGTCCGGGCGCGTGTAGTTGACCAGTCCCTCGGCCATGCCGAACACCTGCTGGAGCCGGCAGTCCAGCGCCGGGCCGATCCTGCGGGCGGCCTCCGCGCTGAGCTTGGCGCCGCCGACCTGGAGCAACTCCAGGCTGGACAGGTCCAGTTCACTGTTCGGCGCGGCGTCCGCCCAGGCCAGCGCGAGCGGCGGTACGAGACCGGTGAGGGTGACCCGCTCCCGGGCGATCAGCCGGAAGGCCGTCCCGGGGCTCGGATCCGGGGCGAGCACGACCCGTCCGCCGGCATACAGGGTGCCCAGGGTGCCGGGTGAGCTGAGCGGGAAGTTGTGCGCGGCCGGCAGCGCGCACAGGTAGACCGTCGCGGGGGAGAGTTCGCAGATCCGCGCCGACTCCCGGACGCTGTAGAGGTAGTCGTCGTGGGCGCGCGGGATCAGCTTCGGCAGGCCGGTGCTTCCGCCGGACAGCTGGAGGAAGGCCAGGTCGGCGGCGGTGGGCGGGTCGGTCACCGGTGTGGGCTCGCCGGCCCGCAGCGCGTCCAGCGGCGTGAAGGGCCCCGGATCACCGGCCACCACCACCTCGCCCAGGCCGGGCACGGCGGCCAGCACGTCGGCGGCCGGCCCCCGGTGGTCGAAGCCGGCGTGCCGGTCGGCGATGATCAGCGCCCGGGCGCCGGTGAACTCGCAGAAGTACGAGAGCTCGGCCCGCCGGTGGGCCGGCAGCGCCATCACGGGGACGACGCCGGCCCTCAGCAGGCCGAAGAAGACCTCGAAGAACTCGGCGATGTTGGGCAGTTGGAGGACCACCCGGTCGCCCCGGCGAAGCCCCCGGGCGAGCAGCCCGGCGGCCAGCCGGTCGACCCGGCCGTCCAGCTCGGCGTAGCTCCAGTGCCGGTCGCCGTCGGTGACGGCGATCCGGTCGGGGTGCGCGGCGGCGTGCTCGCGGATCATCAGGTCCAGCGTCCGGCCGGTCCAGTGGCCGGCCTCCCGGTAGCGCTGCGCGAACGCGGCCGGCCAGGCGTCGAGGGGGTTCGTCACCGGGTGCCCCCGAGGCCGACCGCGTCCAGGAAGGTGCCGAACTTCGCTTCCGTCTCGGCGAGTTCGGCCTCCGGATCGGAGGCCGAGACCACACCGGCTCCCGCGAACAGCCGCAGCCGGTCGCCCTGCGACTCGGCGCACCGCAGGGTCACCACCCACTCGCCGTCGCCCCGGGTGTCCTCCCAGCCGACCACACCTGTGTACAGGCCCCGGTCGAAGGGTTCGAGCGAGCCGATGAGTTCGCGGGCCCGGGCGGTCGGCGTGCCGCAGACGGCGGGCGTGGGGTGCAGTGCTCTCGCCAGGTCCAGCGAGCTCGTGGCCGGGTCGGCCAGCGTACCGGTGACCGTGGTCGACAGGTGCCACATGGCCGCGGTGCGTATCAGCACCGGACGCCGGGGAACGCTGAGCTCCCGGCAGAACGGCTCCAGGGCCCGGCGGACGGCCTCCACCACCACGGCGTGCTCGTGCAGGTCCTTGGGCGACTCCAGCAGGGCGCCCGCCCGGCGGGCGTCCTCGGCGGGGTCGGCGCTGCGCGCCGCCGAACCGGCCAGCGGGTTGGAGACCACCGCGGATCCCCGGCGGGATACCAGGAGTTCGGGGCTGGCCCCGATCAGGGTCGCGCCCTCGTCGCCGGGGACGGCGAAGGTGTAGCCGTGCGGGTCGCGGTGGATCAGCCGGCGCAGCATGGTGGGCAGGTCCGCCCCGCCCGGCGCGGTCAGCTCCAGGGTCCGGGCCAGTACGACCTTGCGCAGCCCCGCCTCGCGCGCCATCGCGCGGACCGCCTCGGCGACCGCCGCCCGGTAGACCTCCGGCGCGGGGACGGGCCGCTGCCGCCAGGACGGACCGCCGGGCGCGGGCACGTCGAGCTGGAGCAGCGGGTCGTCGCCGACCGGTGCGGCCCACCGGGCGGCGGCCGGTACGACGAGCCGCGCCGGGCGGTCGGCCGAGAACGGTACGGCGCCGACCACGAGCGGGTTCCGCACGCCCGAGGAGCGGGCCTCGCGCAGCGCCCGGGGGGCGTCGGCCGGGTCGGGCACGGCGTGCGGTGCTCCCTCGGTCAGCAGGGTGCCGCGCGGGCCGGCGAAGAACGCCGTGGTGGGGCCCGGCCGGTAGGCGGCGAGCAGGGTGCTGCCCTGCGGCCGGGCCGGCGTCGCCTCGTGGGCCTGGGTGGCCGTGGACATGTGTGCTCCGTTCTCCCGGTGCGTGGGCACGGGGACGCTGGCGACCGGGCGGGCGGGGCTCCGGGCCGCGGTGACGCTGACGGGCGGTCAGGCGCGCAGGGTCGCGCCGCCGTCGACGTACAGGTCGTGCATGGTGATGTGCCGGGCGCGGTCGCCCGCGAGGAAGGCCACCGCCTCGGCGACGTCCTCGGGGGCCGCGATCCGGCCGAGCGGGATGCCGACCCGGTAGGAGGCCGGATCGCCGTCGACGACCCGCTGTTCGGCGCCGGGGTCGGCCCACAGGCCGCGCTGCATGTCGGTGTCGGTCGAGCCGGGGGAGACCAGGTTGCACCGCACGCCGTCGCGGGCCAGCTCCAGCCCGAGGCAGCGGGTGAACATGGTGGTGGCTGCCTTGGAGGCGGCGTACGCGCCCATGGTGGTCCGGGGCACTCCGGCGGCGTTCGAACCCACCGTCACGATGCTGCCGGCCCGGCGCGCGGCCATCCGGCGCCCGACGGCCCGACTGGTGTGGAAGACGCCGGTGGTGTTGACGGCGAAGGTCTGCGCCCAGTCGCTGTCAGTGGTCTCCAGGATCGGGGCGATCCGCAGGATCCCGGCGACGTTGACCAGGATCCCGATCGGGCCGCGTTCCCGCTCGACCTCGGCGACCAGGGAGTCGACCGCCGCGCCGTCCGTGACGTCCAGTGCCGTGGTGGCCGGTCCGCCCGGTTCGCGGTCGGTGGCCACCACCTGGGCGCCGCGCTCGGCGAGCAGGCGGGCCACCGCGGCGCCGATGCCCCGGGCCGCGCCCGTCACCAGGGCGATCCTGCCCCCGAATTCGAGATCGGTGTCGGTCACCCTCACACCGCCGCCGACGTGGCCGGGCGTGCGGTGGAGCGGGCGGCCGGGGGACGCGCGGGAGACGGCATCGGGATCCTTCGGGAGAGAGCGGTCGAGGGCATGGCGGTACGACCGGGCGGGCCCGTCCGCAGGGTTAGGTTAGGCTAACCATAGCCTGATCGACCGCCGGGGTCCATGTCGCGCTCCCGCTGATCCGCCGCCGGGCCGACCCCTCGTCAGCCCGGCGGTCGGGCGGCCCCGCCTCCCCTCCGACCGCCGCGCCCGCCGGGCCGGACGGCCGGCTCATATGATCAAGGAACGGTCCCAAACCAACGCCGGGAGAGCCGACATGAAGGAAGCCGCGCCCAGCGCGAACAGCTGCTGCCCGCCCTCGCGCGCGAGCGGCGCCCGCCCGGCCGATCCCGGGCCGGTGGTCCCGGTGGGCGCCGCCCAGGGGTCCGGCCCCGGGCCGGAGCCCCGATCGGGCGCCGCGGCCGGGCGCGCCGGCACGGTGCTGCTGCCCGGCGGGCCGTTCCTGATGGGCACCGAGGACCCGGAGGGCTTTCCGGCCGACGGCGAGGGCCCGGTCCGGGAGGTCACGGTCCGGCCCTTCCTGATCGACGTGCACGCCGTCTCCAACCGCCGGTTCGGCGCATTCGTCGACGCCACCGACCATGTGACCGAGGCGGAGCGGTTCGGCTGGTCCTACGTGTTCGCCGGCTTCCTGCCCGGGGCGCTACGCCGGGGCGCGCCGCGACCGGCCGAGACGCCCTGGTGGTGCGGGGTGGAGGGCGCCCGGTGGCGGGAGCCGGAGGGACCGGGCAGCGGGCTCGACGGCCGCGCCGACCATCCGGTGGTGCACGTCGCCTGGAGCGACGCGGCCGCCTACTGCCGCTGGGCCGGGAAGCGACTGCCGACGGAGGCCGAGTGGGAGTACGCGGCCCGGGGCGGGTTGGAGCAGCGCCGCTACCCCTGGGGCGACGAGTTGGACCAGGACGGGCGGTACCGCTGCAACATCTGGCGCGGGAGGTTCCCGACCAGGAACACCGCCGAGGACGGCTACCGGGGCACCGCGCCGGTCGACGCCTTCGCGCCCAACGGGTACGGCCTGTACAACGTGGCGGGCAACGTCTGGGAGTGGTGCGCCGACCGGTGGGGCACCGACCACCCGGCCGGGCCGCTCACCGCGCCCACCGGCCCCGCGAGCGGCGGGGCGAGGGTGATGCGCGGCGGCTCGTACCTGTGCCACCACTCCTACTGCAACCGCTACCGGGTGGCCGCGCGGACCGGCAACACCCCGGACAGCACCTCCGGGAACGTCGGCTTCCGCTGCGCCGGGGACGTCTGAGCCCCCGTCGGTCGGCGCCGTACGGGCGGCACCGGGCGGCCCGGGAGTCCGCCATTGCAACCGCATGAACATTTTTCCGGGGTGTTGACGAAAAAATACGGGCGTCAGCATGCTGGGCGGCATGCACAATCACGGTGGCCCGCTGGCGCAGCTGAGACGCGGGCACGAGCAGCTCGTCCTCGGCCTGCTGCGCAGGCACGGCCCGCTCAGCCGGGGAGAGCTGGGCCGGCACGCCGGGCTCTCCCGGACGACCCTGTACGACATCGTCGGCGGCCTGATCGCCGCCGGAGCGGTGGTGGCCGCGGCGAAGGACCCGGGCCCGCGCCGACGCGGCCGTCCGGTCGAACTGCTGACCCTCGATCCGGCGGCCGGTCAGGCGATCGGGATCGACTTCGCCCGGCGCGCCGTGCACGTGGCGGCCGTCAACGTCGCGCACGAGCTGATCGGCTCCGCGACCGAGGCACACCCCGCCGACCTGCCGTGGGCGGACCGGATCGACCTCGCCGAGCGGCTGGTCGCCACCCTGGCCGGCGGCGCGCTGCGGCTGGGACCGGTCGGCGCGGTCGGCGCGATCGGGGTCGGAGTGGTCGGACCGGTCGGCCGCACCGGACCGCCTCCCGCGCTCCCCGCCCCGCCGCCCCCGCCGCCCGCACCGTCGTCCGCTGCCGCTGCCGCTGCCGGTGCCGGTGCCGGTGCCGGTGCAGGAGCCGGAACGGCCGGCGCCGGGGGCGGCCCGGCGCAGGGGCTTGCGGCGCTGCTCGGCGAGCGCTTCGGGGCGCCCGTGCTGCTCGACAACAACACCCGCCTGGCGGCCCTCGCCGAGGCCACCTGGGGTGCCGCGGCCGGTTGTGAGGACGTGGTCTACCTGCGGCTGTCGCACGGCGTCGGGGGTGGACTGGTGGTCGGCGGCTCGCTGCACCGCGGAGTGGACGGCCTGTCCGGCGAGTTCGGGCACATCACCGTCGACCCGGCCGGCGCCCCCTGCGAGTGCGGCGGCGCCGGCTGCCTGGAGACGGTGGCCTCGGTCGGCGCGGTGCTCGGCGCACACCGCGCGGCCGGCGGCGCCGCCGAGGACCTGCCCGCCCTGCTCGCGGCGGTCGACGCCGGCGACCCGGCGGCGCTCGCCCTGCTGGCCACGGTCGGCGACCGGGTGGGCTCGGTGCTCGCCGCCGTCTGCAACGCGCTCGGCCCGGGCGTGATCGTGCTCGGAGGCGAACTCGCCGAGGCCGGCCCGGCCCTCGTCGGCGCCGTCGAGCGGGCGCTCGACGCCCACGCGCTGCCGGTCTCCCGAGGCCGGGTGACGATCGGCCGGGCCTCCCTGGGCGAGGCCGGCGGCGCCCTCGGCGGGATCGCCCTGGTCCTGCGCGAGTCACCGCTGCTCGCCCGCTACCCGGCGCAGCCGGAACCGAAGGAGGACGTATGAGCAGGGCCGACACCGCCACGGACGTGCCGGCCGCCGCGACACGCGGGCGGCCCGCCCCGGCGGCGGAGCGCGCCCCCCGGCGCCGTCCGCGGCCACTGTGGCTCAACCTCGCCGCGCTCGGCGTCGGCCTGGCCGGCTGGGCGCTGCTGGCGGCGACCGGGGTGCAGGGCCTGCCCGGGCCGGTCGCGGTGGCCCAGCGGGCCGGCGAGCTGATCGCGGACGGCACCCTCCCGGACGACGTCCTGGCCAGCCTGCGCCGGGTGCTCATCGGCTTCGCGCTCGGCACCCTGGCCGCGGTGCCGGTCGGCTTCCTGATGGGCTGGTACCCCGTGGCACGCGGGCTGCTGGAGCCCTACGTCCAGTTCTTCCGGACCATCCCGCCCCTGGCGCTGATCCCGCTGGCGGTGGTCCTGCTGGGCATCGGCGAGGTGCCGAAGGTCTTCGTGATCTTCCTGGCTGCCTTCCTGTCCAGCGTGGTGGCGGCCTTCCAGGGGGTGATCGGCGTGGACCGGACGCTGATCGACGCCGCCCGGGTGCTCGGAGCCAGGGACGGCACCATCTTCCTCAAGGTCGTGGTGCCGGCCTCCGCGCCGTTCATCCTGGTCGGCATGCGGATCGGCCTCGGTTCGGCCTGGGGCACCCTGGTGGCAGCCGAACTGATCGCGGCCCAGGAGGGTCTGGGCTTCCGGATGCAGCAGGCCGAGCTCTACTACGACCTCCCCACGATCTTCGTGGGCCTGATCGCGATCGGCCTGCTCGGTCTGCTCATGGACCGGCTGCTGCTGCTCGCCGAACGACGCCTCACCGGCTGGCAGGAGCGACGATGAACGCCAAGATCTCCTTCCGGGACGTCTCGCGGACCTACCGGGTCAACGACGCGGACTTCACCGCGGTCGACCACGTCTCGCTGGACGTCGCCGACCGGGAGTTCGTCACCGTGGTCGGCCCGTCCGGCTGCGGCAAGAGCACGCTGCTCGGCATGGCCGCCGGCCTGGTCGCACCGACCGGGGGAGAGGTGCTCGTGGACGGCCGGGCGGTCACCGGCCCCGGGCCCGACCGGGGTGTCATCTTCCAGCAGTACGCGCTCTTTCCGTGGCTGACCGTGCGGGGCAACGTCGAGTTCGGCCTGAAGGTGGCCGCGGTGCCGGCCGCCGAACGCCGCCGGCGCGCCGACCGGGCGATCGAGCTGGTCGGCCTCGGCGACTTCGCCGACGCGCTGCCCAAGACGCTCTCCGGCGGCATGAAGCAGCGCTGCGCCATCGCCCGGGCGTACGCCGTCGACCCCGAAGTCCTGCTGATGGACGAGCCGTTCGGCGCGCTCGACGCGCTCACCCGGGTCCAGCTGCAGGACCAGCTGCTGGAGACCTGGAGCCGGCAGCGCCGGACCGTCCTGTTCATCACCCACGACGTGGACGAGGCCGTCTACCTGGCCGGCCGGGTGATCGTGATGGCCGCCAGGCCGGGCCGGATCCACAGCGTGATCGACGTGGATCTGCCCTACCCCCGGACGGAGGAGATCCGGCTCTCGCCCGGGTTCGCCCGCCTGCGCAACCAGGTCTGGCACGCCGTCTACCACCAGCCGGCGGTCGCCGCCGCACGCTGACCCGCCCACCCGCCCCGCCTCTCGCCCCGTCTCTCGTGCCGCGCCGCTGCACACGCTCCGCACACCCGCACACTCCCGAAGGACTCCCACGCCATGCGTATACTCCAGCGCGCCCTCGCGGCGGCCTCCGTGGCGACCCTGCTGTCGCTCTCCGTGACGGCCTGCTCCGACGGCGCCGCCGCCGGGGCCCAGAAGGTCCGCTTCGGCTACATCAGCGACTTCAACGGCGCGAGCCTGCTGGCCATCGCCGACAAGCAGGGCCTCTGGAAGGAGCAGGGACTCAGCCCCGAGGCCAAGGTGTTCACCAACGGGCCGCTGCAGATCACCGCGCTGGGCGCGGGCGACCTCGACTTCGGCTACATCGGCCCCGGCGCGATCTGGCTGCCCGCCTCCGGCAAGGCGAAGATCGTCGCGATCGACACCCTCACGTACGCCGACCGGGTGATCGCCCAGCCCGGCATCGCCTCGGTGAAGGATCTCAAGGGCAAGAAGGTCGGGGTGCCGGCCGGCACCTCCGGCGAGATGGTGCTCAACCTCGCGCTCCAGCAGGCCGGCATGAGCCCCAAGGACGTCCAGAAGGTGCCGATGGACGCCGCCACCATCGTCTCGGCCTTCGCCGCCGGCCAGATCGACGCGGCGGGCATCTGGTACCCCCTGATCGACACCATCAAGGCCAGGAAGCCCGGTCTGACCGAGGTCGCCAGCACCCGCGACCTCGACGGACGGGCCTTCCCGACCGCCTTCGTCTCGGGGACGAAGACCGACCCGAAGCTCACCGAGAAGGTCGTCAAGGTGCTGCAGAAGGCCAACGACTGGCGCGCCGCGCACCCCGACGAGGCGATCACCGAGGCCGCCGCCCTGCTGAGACTGGACCCGGCCAAGGTGAAGGCCGACGCCGCCAACGTGCAGACCATGACCACCGCCGAGCTGGTCGCCAGGACCGAGGACGGCACGGTGGGGACCTGGCTCAAGGGCCTCGGCGACTTCTTCGTCGCCACCGGCCAGTTGCCCTCCTCGCCGGACCCGTCGGCCTACTACTCCGGCGACCTCTACACGAAGGCGTACGGGAAGTGAACCTGCTCTTCCTGATGACCGACCAGCACCGGGTCGACACCCTCGGCTGCTACGGCAACCCGCACGTCGCCACCCCCCACCTGGACCGGCTGGCGGCCACCGGCACCCGCTTCGAACGGTTCTACACCCCCACCGCCATCTGCACCCCGGCCCGCGCCAGTCTGCTGACCGGCCAGGCGCCCTTCCGGCACCGGCTGCTGGCCAACCAGGAGCGCAACGTCGGGTACCTGGAGGACCTGCGCGCGGACGTCTTCACCTTCGCCGGAGCGCTGCGCGAGCACGGGTACCGGCTCGGCCTGATCGGCAAGTGGCACGGCGGCACCGAGCGCAACGCGGCCTCGTACGGCTTCGAGGGGCCGGACCTGCCGGGCTGGCACAACCCGGTCGACCATCCCGACTACCTGGCCCACCTCGCCGAGCGGGGCCTGCCGCCCTACCGGATCTCCGAGCCGATCCGCGGCACCACACCCAACGGCAACCCCAGCAACCTGCTCGCGGCCCGGCTGCACCAGCCGGTGGAGGCGACCTTCGAGTACTACCTCGCCACCCGGGCCATCGAGCAGTTGGAGCGGTACGCCGCCGATCCGGACGGCCGTCCGTTCTACCTGGCCACCCACTTCTTCGGACCGCACCTGCCCTACCTGCTGCCCGACGAGTACTTCGACCTGTACGACCCGGAGCTGGTCGAGCTGCCGCCGTCGATCGCCGAGACCTTCGAGGGCAAGCCGCCGGTCCAGCGCAACTACAGCGAGCACTGGGCCTTCGACACCATCCCGATCGAGGTCAGCCGCAAGCTGATCGCGGTGTACTGGGGCTACGTCACGCTCATCGACGAACAGATCGGGCGCATCCTCACCCGGCTGGACGAACTCGGCCTCGCCGAAAACACCTCGGTGTTCTTCACGGCCGACCACGGCGAGTTCACCGGTGCGCACCGCCTGCACGACAAGGGCCCGGCGATGTACGAGGACATCTACCGCATCCCCGGCATCCTCCGGGTGCCCGGCGCCGCTCCGCAGGTGCGCGGGGAACTCGTCTCGCTCACCGACTGCACCGCGACCATCCTGGACCTCGCCGGCCTGGACACCGCACCCGCCGTCGACAGCCGCAGCCTGCTGCCGCTGGTCCGCGGCGAGCGGCCGCCCTGGGCGGCCGAACTGGTCGCCGAGTACCACGGCCACCATTTCCCGTACCCGCAGCGGATGATCCGCGACGACCGCTACAAGCTGGTCGTCAACCCCGAGTCGGTCAACGAGCTGTACGACCTGGAGCAGGATCCGCACGAACTGGCCAACCGCTACCGCCACCCCGAACTGCACGCCGTGCGAGGCCGGTTGATGCGGCGGTTGTACGACCTGCTGCGGGAGCGGGGCGACAACTTCTACCACTGGATGACGCCGATGTACGACATCGGTGCCGCCGACCACGACCCGAGCCTGAGTGCCTTCGAGCCGGGCCGGGCACCCACCACCGAGGAGAGGTCATGACCCCCACACCCCGGTCGAGGCGGACCGGCTGGGCCCGGGCCGCCGGAGCCGTCGCGTTGTTGCTCGGGTTCACCGCCGGGCCGCTGCCGGCCGCCCACGGAGCCGGCGTGCCGACCGTCAGTACGGTGTCCACCTACACCAACCCGGTGACGGCCGGCACGGTGGACACCTTCCCCGACCCGTCGATGATCCGCGGCAAGGACGGCCTCTGGTACGCCTACGGCACCCAGAACCCGGTCTTCCAGAGCAAGGGCGAGGACGGCGAGCGCATCCTGCCGATCCTGCGCTCGGCCGACCTGGTGCACTGGACGTACGCCGGGGAGGTCTTCACCCCGGCGACCCAGCCGGCCTGGGAGGGCGGATCCCGCCTGTGGGCGCCGGACATCCGGTACTTCGACGGCCACTACAGCCTGTACTACTCGGTGCCCGGCGCCGGCACGGTGGCGATCGCCACCGCCCCGACCCCGACCGGCCCCTGGACGGACGGCGGCTCGGTGCTCCCCTCGCCCAGCGGCTGCCCGTCCGGCAACATCGACCAGGCGCAGTTCACCGACACCGACGGCCGGCCCTACCTGTACTGGGGCAGCTACGACACCATCTGCGTCGCCGAGCTGACCGGTGACCGGACCCGCACCCAGGGCGCCGTCACCCAGGTCGCCCGGGGCCGACGGGTCGAGGGCGGCTTCGTCGTCCACCGGGACGGCTACTACTACCTGTTCTACTCCGACGCGGGCTGCTGCTCCGGCGCCTTCAGCGGCTACCAGGTGAAGGTCGGCCGGGCCACCGGTCCGCTCGGTCCCTTCCTCGACGACCAGGGCGTCGACCTGACCGCGCTCACCAGCAAGGCCGGCTTCGTGGCCGGCGCCAACGGCGACCGCTGGATCGGCCCCGGCCACAACGCGATCCAGACCGACCTGGCCGGCCAGGACTGGCTGGTCTACCACGCCATACCGTCCGAGGCGCCCGACCTCGCCCCGGCCTCCGGCGGCACGCTGAAACTGACCCGGCGTCCGATGCTGATCGACCGGCTCGACTGGATCGACGGCTGGCCCGTGCTGCGGGCCGGTGCGGGCCCCTCGGACACCGCCACCGCCGCGCCGGTGACCAACTGGACGGCCGGCGGGACGTTCAACGACGCCACCCTGAACGGCTGGCGCGCCGAGGGCGCCGGCACCGGTGGCTGGTCGACGCCGACCGAGCAGGACTCCGGCGGCCACGCCGAGCACGCCGACTCCGGCGCCGCCCCGGCGTACCTGGTCAGCACCACGGGTGCGGCGGCGAACGTCCGGGCCGAGGCGGATCTGCGGGTCACCGCGGCAGGTGGCGCCGCCGGCCTCACGCTCGGCTACGCCGGGCCCGGCGACCGGATCACGGCCTGGCTGGACCGCGGCCGGGGCGCCCTGGTCACGGAGGTCACCGTGGGCGGGGTCGCGGCCGGTGAGCAGGTCACCGCGCTGCCGGCCGGCTTCACCTGGAACACCTGGCACAACGTCAGCGCCGAACTGCGGGGGACGGCGCTCAGCGTCGAGGTCAGCCACGACCGGCTGCACGATCCGGTGGCCGTCCAGCAGCGCACCGTACCGGCGGGCGCCGCCCGTGGCGGGGCGGTCGGCCTGGCCGCCCGCGGGCCGGGCGCGGCCGGCGACAACGTCGGCGCGGCCACCCTCCACACACCGGTGACCAGCAGGGTGGCCACCCCGGTGCCGGGGGCCCTGCTCCCCGCCTACAGCGACGAGTTCGACGCGGGCGGCGTGCCGGGCACCACCGCGGGCTCGCCCTGGAGCTGGGTGCGCGGACCGGCCGCCGGCGCCACGGCGGGCGGCGGTCAGCTCGCCTGGCCGACCCAGGACGCCGAGCTCTACCTGGGCACCAACACCGCCTCGGTCCTGCTGCGGGACGCGCCCCAGGGCGACTACACGGTCGAGACGGAGATCCACTTCGCGCCCGGCCAGGCGTCCCAGCAGGCGGGCCTGGTGCTCTACGAGAACGACGACCGCTGGTTCAAGCTGGTCCACTCGGTCCTGCCGCTCAACAACGGAGGCGGAGCGCTGCTGAACGTCAGCGAGTTCGGCAAGGAGGGCGAAGCTCCGACCACCACGCCGCCGACGGCGGTGGCGAACGCCCCGATGTTCGGCGGCCCGACCGCGGACACCCTGTGGCTGCGGCTGGCCCGCCACCTGGACACCGCGCACCAGGAGAACGAGGTCCGGGCGGCGACCAGCCGCGACGGCGTGCACTGGGTGTACGGCGGTGTGTGGACCCTGCCGGTCAGGGGCGCCCTGAAAATCGGCCTGGTCTCGATGAACAGGTCGGGTGCCACGGCCCGCTTCGACTACCTTCGCACCTACCAGGGGTAGCGGACCGGACCGGACCCCGGACCCCGGGCGCCACACCGAGGCCGGGGGCCGGGGCCCGGACGTGCCGGGTCCGGCCGTCACGCACCGGCCGCCCGGAGCACCGCCGCCACCAGCCGGTCGTTCTCCGCGGCCGGGCCCGGGGCGAGGGCGAACCGCCGCCTGGTGTAGCCGTACGCGACGCCGCTGCGGGGGTCGCCGAAGGCCTGGGAGCCGGCCGCGCCGCCGTGACCGAAGGCGTCCGGGCCCAGGGAGGGGTAGCGCGTGTGCTGGGCCTCGAAGCCGAGGCCGAAGTGGTCCGGCTCGCCGGTGACCAGGTCGGTGCCGGGCGTCCGCAGGAGGCCGAACTCGGCCACGGTGTCGGGCTTCAGCAGGGGCGCCCGGCCGTCCGGGCCGCCGAGGGCCGCCGCGTACATCCCGGCCAGCCCGCGCGCGTTGCCGACCCCGCCCGCGGAGGTGGGGCCGAGCGCCCGGACCGCCCGGCTGTTGGCGTACTCCACCAGGTCGGTCGGTACCGCGCCGTTCTGGTTGAGGGCGACGATCAGCAGCGGGTTCGGGGCCGCTGCGGCGACCGCGGCCTCGGCGGGCCGGCCCTCGGTGGGCCGGGGCGGGCGGATCGGGACGTACCGCGCCTCCAGCGCCTCGGGCAGCCCGAGGTACAGGTCCAGCCCGTACGGCTGCCTGACCCGCTCCTCGAACAGCTCCTGGATCGAGCGCCCGGTGGCGCGGCGGACCACCTCGCCGGTCAGGGCGCCGATCACCAGCGCGTGGTAGCCGTACCCCTCGCCGGGTGTCCAGTACGGGCGCTGACCGGCCAGCCGGGCGGCGGCCAGTCGGTCGTCGGCCAGCTCGGCGGGGCTGAGGCCGCCCTCCGCACCGATCACCCCGGAGCGGTGCTCCAGCAGCTGCCGCAGAGTCAGGGCGCCCTTGCCCTCAGCGGCGAACTCCGGCCAGTGGAAGGACACTTCGCGATCCAGCCGCAGTACGCCGTCCTGCACCAGCAGCGCGACGACCAGGTGCGCGGCGCCCTTGGCGGAGGAGTAGACGGCGGTCAGCGAATCACCCGTCAGCCCCTCGCCGGCCCACAGGTCGACCACTCGCCGCCCGTGCAGGTGGACCGCGAGCTGGGAGCCCGGCTCGTCCGGCTCCTCCGCGAGTACGGCGGCGAACTCCTCCCGGACACCCTCGAACCCCTCCGCGACCGTTCCTCGCACGCTGACCTCGTCCGGCATGGCTACCCCCTGGTGATCATCGACGTTCAGAGGCCACAGCACGCCCGGTGGCGGCTGTGACCGGCAGTACTGGTTGGTGGGACAGCGCTGGTCGGTGGGACAGCGCTGGTTGGCGAGGCGGCGCTGGATCTCGTGCCGGTGGCCGGTGGCCCATCGCGTCCGGCCGTGCAGCGGGTCGGTCATCCGGGCTCCCGACACGGTCCGGGGGCTCCCGACACGGTCCGGGCGAAGTCCCTCTCCGACGGACCACGTGCCTCGAAGGGACCGTCGCTGCCCGGACGCCGCTCGCGGGGCGGCCGACCCGCCCTCGGCCCGGCGGCTGACGACCGCCGGGCACATCACCAGGGCAGCACGCCTGCGTCGTCGAAGAACGTGCCGGTCGGGCCGTCGTCGGGCAGGGTCGCGAGTTCGATGGCGATCGCCGCGCCCTGTTCGGGGGTGCGCACGCCGCGGAAGCCGGTGAGGTCGGTCGCGACGTAGCCGGGGCACGCGGCGTTGATCAGGATGTTCGTGCCGCTCAACTCCCTGGCGTACTGGAGGGTGACAGCGTTCAGGAACGTCTTCGACGGCGGGTACGCCGCGGCCACCGGACCGGCCGTCTGCTCAGCAGCGGGCCCCGACTGCCGGGCGAGGGAGCCGACACTGCTCGACATGTTCACGATCCGTGGTGAGGCGGAGCGGCGCAGCATCGGCAGCATCGCGTTGGTGACACGGATGACGCCGATCACGTTGGTCTCCACGACCGTCCGGATGGTGGCGGGATCGACCAGGGTGGGCTCCTGCGGCATGCCGCCGGTGATGCCGGCGTTGTTGACGAGCACGTCGAGGCGCCCGGCCTGTTCCTCGATCAGCCGTGCGGCGGTGGTCGCGCTCGCGTCGTCGGTCACGTCCAGTGGTACGCCGAACGCGTCGACGCCGGCCGCACGCAGTCTCTCCACCGCGGCCTCGCGGCGCTGATCGTCGCGGGCGCCGACGCCGACGCGCCAGCCGAGGGCTCCCAGGCCCGCGGCGATCTCGTAGCCAATTCCCTTGTTCGCGCCGGTGACCAGCGCAATCGTCCGTTCGCTCATAGGGACGATGCTGCCGCGGCGCCCGGCGGGGGTCCAACACCGATCGGGTGGCCAACGATACCGTCCAGGTATTGATCCGGAGTAACGTGGCGGTATGGAGACCCGGGAACTGCGTTATTTCGTCGCCGTCGCCGAGGAGTTGCACTTCGGGCGCGCCGCGCAACGGCTCGGGATGGCGCAGCCGCCGCTGTCACGGGCCATCCAGCTGCTCGAACGCCGGCTCGGGGCGGCGCTGTTGGACCGGACCAGCCGCACTGTCACGCTGACCGACGCCGGCTCGGTGCTGCTGGTCGAGGGCCGGGCGGCGCTCGACGCGGTCGACGCGGCCGAGCGCCGGACCCGCCGCGCCGCCCTCTCCGCGACCGGCCGTCCCGGCCTGGCGCTGGTCACCAAAGCGAGCGCGTCCCGCGAACTGCTGGCGAAACTGCTCGACGCGTACGCCGCCGAACCCGGCGCGGTCCCCGTGGAGGTCATCCTGTGCGGCCCGGCCGAGCAGCAACGACTCCTGCGCGAGGGCCGGGCCGATGTGGCGCTGCTGCACCGGCCGTTCGACTCGACGGCCGGGTTCCACACCGAGGAGCTCGGCACGGAGGGCCAGGTCGTGGTCCTGCCGGCCGGGCATCCGCTCACCACCCGGGCCCATGTGCACATGGCCGACATCTCCGGCCTGCCGGGCCTGCCCCTGCCCCGCTGGCCCGCCTCCGACGGCACCTACCCGCCCGGACCCGGTCCGCAGGTCCGTGACCACGCGCAGTTGTTGCAGCTCGTCGCGCTGGGCCGTGCCTGCGCGGTCTCACCGGAGTCCTGCCGGGCCCAGCTGCACGGTGACCTCGCCGCCGTGCCCGTGCTGGACGCGCCGACCGTCACCACGGTGATCGCCTGGCCACCGCACAGCCGCTCCAGAGCCGTCGCCGACCTCGTCCGGACGGCGACACGTCTCTAGCGGGTCCGACACGCCCGGCCAGGTTCCACCCGTCGTGCCCCGACCGAGGCCGTCGGCTGCGGTCGGTCAGGGTGCATCGACGTCCGTCGCCGACGGTCAGGGTGGCGCCCGTACCCGTCCAGGAGCACCAAGGGCACAAAACAAGCAGGCATGCTTGCTTTTTCTCCGGGCCGGTGCCACGCTGCTGCGCGACGGCAGACGGCAGAGCAGGGGAGGCGTCTCGGTGCTGCGGATCGGCAATGCTTCGGGCTTCTACGGTGACCGCTTCACGGCCGTCCGGGAGATGCTCACCGATGGCCCGCTGGACGTCCTCACCGGCGACTACCTCGCCGAACTCACCATGCTGATCCTCGCCAGGGACCGCCTGAAGGATCCGGGCCTCGGCTACGCCAGGACCTTCCTGCGCCAGATGGACGACTGCCTCGGCCTGGCCCTGGACCGGCGGGTGCGGATCGTGGTGAACGCCGGCGGCCTCAACCCCGCCCGGCTCGCCGACGCGCTGCGCGAACTCGCCGCCGACCAGGGCCGCACGCTGCGGGTCGGCCACGTCGAGGGAGACGATCTGCTGCCCCGCGCCGCCGAGTTCGGCCTGCCGGAGGGCCTGCTGGCGGCCAACGCCTACCTCGGCGCCTTCGGCATCGCCGAGTGCCTGCGCGGCGGCGCCGACCTCGTCGTCACCGGCCGGGTCACCGACGCCGCCCTGGTGGCCGGACCGGCCGCCGCCCACTTCGGCTGGGGCCCGGCCGACCTCGACGCCCTCGCCGGCGCCGTGGTGGCCGGCCACGTCCTCGAATGCGGAGCCCAGGCCACCGGAGGCAACTACGCCTTCTTCCGGGAGCACGACGTCACCCGGCCAGGCTTCCCGATCGCCGAACTGCACGCCGACGGCAGCAGCGTCATCACCAAGCACCCGGGCACCGGCGGCGCGGTGACCACCGGCACCGTCACCGCCCAACTCCTCTACGAGACCGCAGGCGCGCGCTACGCCGGCCCCGACGTCACCGCCAGGCTCGACACCGTCCGCCTCACCGCCGAGGGCCCGGACCGGGTACGGATCAGCGGTGTGCGCGGCGAGGCCCCGCCACCCACCCTCAAGACCGGGCTGAACCGGATCGGCGGCTGGCGCAGCGAGGTGGTGTTCGTCCTCACGGGACTGGACGTCGAGGCCAAGGCCGCGCTGGTCCGCGCCCAGCTCGACCGGGCGCTGGGCGAGGACCGCCCGGCCGAGCTGCGGTGGACCCTGGCCCGGACCGACCACGCGGACGCCGCCGTCGAGGAGGAGGCGAGCGCCCTGCTCCGGCTCACCGCCCGCGACCGCGACCAGCGCCGGGTCGGCCGCGCCCTGAGCGCCGCCGCCGTCGAACTCGGCCTGGCCAGCTACCCGGGCTTCCACCTCACCGCCCCGCCGGGCCCGGGCACGCCCTACGGGGTCTTCGAGGCGGTGCACGTCCCCGCGAAGAGCGTCGAGCACACCGCGGTACTCCCCGACGGCGCCCGCACCGCCGTACCGCCGGCCCCCGTCACCCGCCCGCTCGCCGACGCCCCCGCCCCGGCGCTGCCCCGGCCGCTCGCCCCCGGCCCGACCCGACGCGTCCCGCTGGGCCTGGTCCTCGGCGCCCGCAGTGGGGACAAGGGCGGCGACGCCAACCTCGGCGTCTGGGCCCGTGACGAGGACGGCTGGCGCTGGCTCGCGCACACCCTCACCACCGGTCTGCTGCGCGAACTGCTGCCGGAGACGGCCGAATCGGTCCTCACCCGGCACCTGCTGCCGAACCTGCGGGCGGTCAACTTCACCGTCCAGGGCCTGCTCGGCGAGGGCGTCGGGGCCCAGGCCCGCTTCGACCCGCAGGCGAAGGCCCTGGGGGAGTGGCTGCGCTCCCGCCACCTCGACATTCCGGAGGTCCTGCTGTGACCGCGCTGCCCACCCGACTCGACCCGGCCGGGGCCGAGTTCGCCGGCCACCGCGCCGCGATGCTCGACCGGCTCACCGCCCTGGACGCCGAACACGCCAAGGCGCTGGCGGGCGGCGGCCCCCGGTACGTCGAGCGCCACCGCGCTCGCGGCAAGCTGCTGCCCCGCGAGCGCATCGAGCTGCTGGTCGACCCCGACTCCCCGTTCCTCGAACTCTCCCCGCTCGCCGCCTGGGGCAGCGACCACCCGGTCGGCGCGGCCCTGGTCACCGGCATCGGCGTGATCGAGGGCGTCGAGTGCGTGATCACCGCCAACGACCCGACCGTACGCGGCGGCGCCAGCAACCCCTGGACCCTGCGCAAGGCCCTGCGGGCCAACGAGATCGCGCTGGCGAACCGGCTGCCGCTGGTCAACCTGGTCGAGTCGGGCGGCGCCGACCTGCCCAGCCAGAAGGAGATCTTCATCCCCGGCGGCGCACTGTTCCGCGATCTCACCCGGCTCTCCGCCGCCGGGATCCCCACCGTGGCCGTGGTGTTCGGCAACTCCACGGCCGGAGGCGCCTACGTCCCCGGCATGTCCGACCACACCGTGATGGTGAAGGACCGGGCCAAGGTCTTCCTGGGCGGCCCGCCGCTGGTCAAGATGGCCACCGGTGAGGAGTCCGACGACGAGTCGCTGGGCGGCGCCGCGATGCACGCCCGCACCTCCGGCCTGGCCGACCACTTCGCGCTGGACGAACCCGACGCGCTGCGCCTGACCCGCCGGATCGTGGCCCGGCTCAACCACCGCAAGCCCGGCCCCGCCCCGGACGCCTGCGCGCCCCCGCCCGTGTACGACCAGGAGGAGCTGCTCGGCATCGTCCCGGGCGACCTCAAGGTGCCCTTCGACCCGCGCGAGGTGATCGCCCGGGTGGTCGACGGCTCCGACTTCGACGAGTTCAAGCCGCTCTACGGGGCGAGCCTGGCCACCGGTTGGGCGCGGGTGCACGGGTATCCGGTCGGCATCCTCGCCAACGCCCAGGGTGTGCTGTTCAGCCCGGAGTCGCAGAAGGCCGCCCAGTTCATCCAACTCGCCAACCAGCGCGACATCCCGCTGCTCTTCCTGCACAACACCACCGGCTACATGGTGGGCAGGGACTACGAGCAGGGCGGCATCATCAAGCACGGCGCGATGATGATCAACGCCGTCGCCAACTCCACCGTCCCGCACATCTCCGTGCTGATGGGAGCCTCCTACGGCGCCGGGCACTACGGCATGTGCGGCCGGGCCTACGATCCGCGCTTCCTGTTCGCCTGGCCCAGCGCGAAATCCGCCGTGATGGGCCCTCAGCAACTGGCCGGTGTGCTGTCGATCGTCGCCCGGCAGTCCGCGGCCGCCAAGGGACAGCCCTACGACGAGGACGCGGACGCGGCGATCAGGGCGATGGTCGAGCAGCAGATCGAGGCCGAGTCGCTGCCGGTGTTCCTCTCCGGCCGGCTCTACGACGACGGCGTCATCGACCCGCGCGACACCCGTACCGTGCTCGGCCTCTGCCTCTCCGCGATCCACAACGCCCCCGTCGAGGGCGCGCGCGGCTACGGCGTCTTCCGGATGTGAGGGTCCCACCGACATGATCACTTCTCTGCTGGTCGCCAACCGCGGCGAGATCGCCCGCCGGGTCTTCCGCACCTGCCGCGACCTGGGCATCTCCACCGTCGCCGTGTACGCCGACCCCGACGCCGACGCCCCGCACACCCGGGAGGCCGACAGCGCCGTGCGGCTGCCCGGCGCGGCGGCCGCCGACACCTATCTGCGCGCCGACCGTCTCGTCCGGGCCGCCCTCGACGCGGGCGCCGACGCCGTCCACCCGGGCTACGGATTCCTCTCCGAGAGCGCGGAGTTCGCCCGGGCCGTGCTCGACGCCGGACTGACCTGGATCGGGCCGCCGCCCGCCGCCATCGCCGCGATGGGCTCCAAGACCGAGGCCAAACGGCTGATGGCGGCCGCCGGCGTACCCGTCCTCACGGTCGCCGACGAACCGTCGCAGGCCGACCTCCCCCTGCTGGTCAAGGCGGCGGCCGGCGGCGGCGGCCGCGGCATGCGGGTGGTGCGCTCACTCGACGAACTGCCGGCCGGCCTCGCCGCCGCCCGCGCCGAGGCCGCGAAGGCCTTCGGGTCGGACGAGGTCTTCTGCGAGCCCTACCTGCCCACCGGCCGGCACATCGAGGTGCAGTTGCTGGCCGACACCCACGGGACGGTCTGGGCGGTCGGGATCCGGGACTGCTCGCTCCAGCGCCGGCACCAGAAGGTCATCGAGGAGGCCCCCGCGCCCGGCCTGGACGCCGGGCTGTGCCAGGCGCTGTGCGCCGCGGCGACCGCCGCCGCCCGCGCGATCGGCTACACCGGCGCCGGCACCGCCGAGTTCCTGCTCGCCCCCGACGGGCGGTTCTTCTTCCTGGAGATGAACACCCGCCTGCAGGTCGAGCACCCGGTCACCGAGTGCGTCACCGGCCTGGACCTCGTCGAGCTCCAACTGCGGGTCGCCGAGGGCGAGGCACTGCCGGCCGAGCCGCCCGCCGGCCGGGGCCACGCCATCGAGGCCCGGCTCTACGCGGAGGACCCGGCGGCCGACTGGCAGCCGCAGACCGGCACCCTGCACCGGCTCGAACTGCCGGGCGTCCAGGCCAGGTTCGCCACCGGCAGCACGGAAACGGGGCTTCGGCTGGACTCCGGGGCCGAGGCCGGCAGCGTGATCGGCATCCACTACGACCCGATGCTCGCCAAGGTGATCGCCTGGGCACCCACCCGCGCCGCCGCCGCCCGCCGGCTGGCCGACGCGCTGGCCCGGGCCAGGATCCACGGACTCACCACCAACCGGGAGTTGCTGGTCGCCGCGCTGCGCCACCCCGCCTTCCTGGACGGCCGGGTGCACACCGCCTTCCTCGCCGAGCACGCCGAGAGCCTGCTGCCCCCGTCGGCCGGGGCCGACCCGCTGCCGGCCCTGGCCGCCGCCCTCGCGGACGCCGCCGCCCGCCGCGGCGCGCTGCCCTCCGGCTGGCGCAACCTGCCCTCCGCGCCCCAGATCAAGCGCTACCGGGCCGCCGACGACACCGAGTCGGAGGTCCGCTACCGCCTCACCAGGGACGGCCGTCTGGACGCCGAGCACCACCCGGACACCGAGCTGGTCGCCGCCACCGCCGACCGGGTGGTGCTCGCCGTCGCCGGCCTGCGCCACACCTACGAGGTCGCCGCGTACGGCTCGCTGGTCCAGGTGGACGGGCCCGGCGGCGCCACCGTCCTGACCGCACTCGACCGCTTTCCCGACCCGGCCGTTCAGGTCGAACCGGGCGCCCTGCTCGCCCCCATGCCCGGCATCGTGATCCGCACCGCCGCCGGGGCGGGGGACACCGTCAAGGCCGGCCAGCCGCTGCTCTGGCTGGAGGCGATGAAGATGGAGCACCGCGTCACCGCCCCGGCCGACGGGATCCTCACCGAACTGCGCGTCGCTCCCGGCCAACAGGTCGAACTCGGCGCCCTGCTCGCCGTCGTCCACCCCGCAGACTGACCCCGACCCCGCCCGGAAGGACCCCCTCATGTCCGCACCGCGCACCACGAGCAGCACCGCCGGCGCCCTGATCGAGACTCCCGAACGGCAGGCCCTGCGCCGCGCCGTCGGCGACCTCGGGCGCCGCTACGGCTCCGCCTACTACCTCGACAAGGCCCGCAAGGGCGTCCAGGCCGAGGAACTGTGGTCCGAGGCCGGCAAGTCGGGCTACCTCGGCGTCAACCTCCCGGCCGAGTACGGCGGCGGAGGCGGCGGGATCACCGACCTCGCCATCGTGCTGGAGGAACTCGGCGCCGCCGGATGCCCGTTGCTCCTGCTGATCGTCTCGCCCGCGATCTGCGGCACGGTCATCGCCCGCTACGGCACCGAGGAGCAGAAACGGCGCTGGCTGCCCGGCCTCGCCGACGGCACCCGCCGGATGGCCTTCGGCATCACCGAGCCCGACGCCGGCTCCAACTCCCACCGGATCTCCACCGTCGCCCGCCGGGACGGCGGCGACTGGCTGCTCACCGGCCGCAAGGTGTTCGTCTCCGGCATCGACCACGCCGACGCCGTGCTGTTCGTCGGCCGCACGGAGGACGCCCGCACCGGCAGGCTCAGGCCCGCCCTGTTCGTCGTCCCGCGCGACACCCCCGGCTTCGAGTACCGGCCGATCCCGATGGAACTGGTCGCCCCCGAGAAGCAGTTCCAGGTCTTCCTGGACGACGTCCGGCTGCCCGCCGACGCCCTGGTCGGCGACGAGAACGCCGGGCTGCTCCAGCTCTTCGCCGGGCTCAACCCCGAGCGGATCATGACCGCCGCCTTCTCGCTCGGCCTCGCCCGCCAGGCCCTCGACAAGGCCGTCGACTACGCCAGGGTCCGCACGGTCTGGGACACCCCGATCGGCGCCCACCAGGGCCTGGCCCACCCCCTCGCCCGGTGCGCGATCGAGATCGAACTCGCCCGGCTGATGACCCAGAAGGCGGGGCTGCTCTACGACGCGGGTGACGACGCGGCCGCCGGGGAGGCCGCCAACATGGCCAAGTACGCGGCCGGCGAGGCCGCCGCCCGCACGGTGGACCAGGCCGTCCAGACCCTGGGCGGCAACGGCCTCACCCAGGAGTACGGGCTCGGCGCGCTGCTCACCGCGACCCGGGTCGGCCGGGTGGCACCGGTCAGCCGGGAGATGATCCTCAACTACGTCGCCCAGCACACCCTGGGCCTGCCCCGGTCGTACTGACCGGACCCGTCGCACCCCTGGTCCCCGGCCGCCGCACCCGGCAGGCTGGGGGCAGCCGTCACCATCGATCCGGTCCGGAGGCAGTGCATGGTGTTCCGCAGCGAGTACCCCGACGTCGAGCCCGTCGACCTGCCCGTCCACTCGGCCGTGCTCGGCACGGCCGGCGAACACCCGGACGCGATCGCGCTGATCGACGGCATCACCGGCGAGTCGGTCAGCTACGGCCGGCTCGCCGCCTCGGTCGGCCGGGCCGCCGCCGGACTCGCGGAGGCGGGGGTGCGCCCGGGCGACGTGCTGGCCCTCTACAGCCCGAACACCATCGCCTACCCGGTGGCCTACTACGGCGCCACCGCCGCCGGGGCGACCGTCACCACGGTCAGCTCCCTGACCACCGCGGGCGAGCTCGCCACCCAGCTGCGCGACAGCGGGGCCCGCTGGATCATCACCGTCTCGCCGTTCCTGCCGGTGGCCCGCGCCGCCGCCGAGGCGCTCGCCGACGAGGGCAGGCCGATCCGGGAGATCATCGTCTGCGACGGCGCCGCGGGCCACCGCTCGCTAGCCGACCTGCTGGCCTCCACCGCCCCCGAGCCCGCCCCGGCGATCGACCCCGCCACCGACGTCGCCGTGCTGCCGTACTCCAGCGGCACCACCGGCCTGCCCAAGGGCGTGATGCTCACCCACCGCTCGCTGGCCACCAACCTCGCCCAGACCGACGCGCTGTACCGCCCGGCCGTCGGCGAGCGGGTGCTCGCCGTTCTCCCGTTCTTCCACATCTACGGCCTCGCCGCCCTGCTCAGCCAGCCGCTTCGGTGCGGTTCCACCGTGGTGGTGCTGCCCCGCTTCGACCTGGAGCAGTTCTGTCGCACCATCCAGGAGCAGCGGGTGGAGGCGCTGATCGTGGCCCCGCCGATCGTGCTCGCGCTGGCCAAGCACCCCCTGGTCGACCGGTACGACCTCTCCTCCCTGAAGTACGTGCTCTGCGCCGCCGCGCCGCTGGACGCCGACCTCGCCGACGCCTGCGCCCGCCGGCTCGGCCTGCCGCGGATCCTCCAGGGCTACGGCATGACCGAACTCTCCCCGGTGACCCACGTGGTGGCGCCCTCCGACCCCGACCCGGCGCGCGGCTCGGTCGGCCGGCTGGTGCCGTCCACCGAGCTGCGGGTGACCGCGCTGGACGACCCCGGGACCGACTGCGGGGTGGGCGAGAGCGGCGAGCTGCTGATCCGGGGGCCGCAGGTGATGAAGGGCTACTTCGCCCGTCCTTCCGACACCGCCGCCACCGTCGACGAGGACGGCTGGCTGCACACCGGTGACGTCGGGTACGTGGACGAGCGCGGCTACCTCTTCGTGGTCGACCGGGTGAAGGAGCTGATCAAGTACAAGGGCTACCAGGTCGCGCCGGCCGAGCTGGAGGCGCTCCTGCTCACCCACCCGCAGATCGCCGACGCCGCCGTGATCGGCGTCCAGGGCGCCGACGGGGTGGAGCGCCCGAAGGCATTCGTGGTGCGCGCGCCCGGCAGCGGCCTGACCGAGGAGCAGGTCGCCGAGTTCGTGGCCGGCCAGGTGGCGCCCTACAAGAAGATCCGGGCCGTGGAGTTCCTGGACGCCGTCCCGAAGTCGGCCAGCGGCAAGATCCTGCGCCGCGAACTGCGGGACCGCGAGCGGGCGGCGGCGGGGTGATCTGCGAGGATCGAGGCCGCCGGCGCGCCCCCGGGGCCCGGCGGCCCGACCACCTCAGATCACCCCGCACCCACAGGGACGCCGACCGCCGATGACCGCCCACGCCGCCTCCCGCACGCCCCAGCAGGACCGCAGCCGCGCCACCCGGCGGAGGCTGCTGGAGGCGGCCGTGGACTGCCTCGCCGAGCTGGGCTGGAACGGCAGCACCGTCTCCGTGGTCGCCGAGCGCGCCGGTGTCTCCCGGGGTGCGGCGCAGCACCACTTCCCCACCCGCGAGGACCTCTTCACCGCCGCGGTCGAGCACGTCACGGCCGAGCGGCTGGCGGCGGTGCGCGCCCACGCGGACGAGCTGCCGGAGCCCGGCCCGCTGCGCACCGAGGCCGTGGTGGATCTGATCGTGCGCCTCTACACGGGCCAGCTGTTCCGCGCGGCGCTGCACCTGTGGGTGGCCGCCGCGACCGAGGAGCCGCTGCGGGCGCGGATCGTCGCCCTGGAGAACCACGTCGGACGGGAGTCCCACCGCGCGGCGGTCGAGTTCCTCGGCGCGGACGAGAGCGCCCCGGGCGTGCGGGAGACCGTCCGGGCGACGCTGGACATGGCCCGGGGCCTGGGGCTGGCCAACCTGCTGACCGACGACGGCGCCCGCCGGGCCGGCGTGGTGCGCCAGTGGGCACGGATCCTGGACGCCACGCTGGCCGCCGGCCTCTGACCGGGCGCGGTCGCGGACGGCTTCTCGCGGCGGGGTGACTCTCCCCCGGCGCCGCTCCCGCGCGTCCACGCCCCGGCGCCCCGGGGGCTTCGGACCGGTGGGCCCCGGCGCCTGCGGACCGCCGCGCCGGTGCGGCTGAGAGCCGCGCAGGCGGGCAGACGCACCCGAGCACGTTCCGAAGCGGTCCAATCCGACCGAAGATGTTGACTAATGTCGCATCGCGTTTGATTATGTTGGCATGCTCGGCTCTGCGACGCCGGGCCGGAGCGCAGCCAGAGAGCGGAAACCGTGAACAAGACCTTGACCAAACTGGCCGACGGCCGCGAGCTGATCTACTACGACGAGCATCCCCGCGCCGTGCGGGACGCCGTGGACGCCCGGGAGCTGGAGCCCGTCGCCTGCCTCTCGGAGATCCGCCGCGACGCGGTGACCGGGGACTGGGTGACCGTGGCGGCCCACCGGCAGGGCCGCACCTACCACCCGCCGGCCGACGAGTGCCCGCTCTGCCCGTCCCGGGACGGGCGGCTCAGCGAGATTCCCGACGCCGACTACGACGTCGCCGTCTTCGAGAACCGCTTCCCCTCCCTGGGCGCCGACGCGGCCGAGGTCGCGTCGGGAGATCCGGCCGGCGCCGACCCGCTGCGCACCGCCGCCCCCGGGACGGGCCGCTGCGAGGTGGTCTGCTTCACGCCCGACCACGACGCCTCCTTCGCCGACCTCAGCCCCGAGCGCGCGGCCCTGGTCCTGGCGGCCTGGACGGACCGTACGGCCGAGCTGGCCCAGCTGCCGGGTGTGCGGCAGGTCTACTGCTTCGAGAACCGGGGCGCCGAGATCGGCGTCACGCTGGCCCACTCGCACGGCCAGATCTACGCCCTGCCCTTCGTCACTCCGCGCACCGCCCGGATGGCCCGGCAGGCGGCGGCCCACCGCGAGCGCACCGGCCGCAACCTCGCCGAGGACCTGCTGGCCGCCGAGCGCGCGGCGCACGCCGAAGCCGTGGCGGCGGGCGACCGCAGCGCCGACCGGGTGGTGCTGGCCGGCGAGCACTGGACGGCGTTCGTGCCCTTCGCGGCGCGCTGGCCGTACGAGGTGCACCTCTACCCCAACCGCCGGGTGGCCGACCTCACCGCGCTGGACGAGGCCGAGCGCGCCGAGTTCCCGCGCCTCTACCTCGACCTGCTCGGCCGCTTCGACCGGCTGTTCGTCGAACCGGGGCAGAGCGCCCAGGCGTCCCCCACCCCGTACATCTCGGCCTGGCACCAGGCGCCGTCCGACGACGGCACCCCGGGGCTGGACGAGCTGGCCCTGCACCTGGAACTGTTCACCGTCCGCCGGACGGCGGGCAAGCTGAAGTACCTGGCCGGCGTGGAGTCGGGCATGGACGCGTTCGTCAATGATGTCTCGCCCGAGGCCGCGGCCCGGCGCCTGCGTGAGGTGGCCCTGTGAACCAGCTGAGTACCGACCGTCTGACCGAGGCGTTCACCGCCGTCCACCGCGGCCGGCCCGAGGGCGTCTGGGCGGCTCCCGGGCGGGTCAACCTGATCGGCGAGCACACCGACTACAACGACGGTTTCGTGCTCCCCATCGCCCTTCCGCACACCGCCCGCGCCGCCGTGCGCCGCCGCGAGGACGACGTCCTGCGGCTGCACAGCGCACAGGCGGAGGGCGGCGTGGTCGAACTGACGCCGGACCAGCTGGTGCCCGGCACCGTCGAGAGCTGGGCCAAGTACCCGGCCGGGGTGGTCTGGGCCCTGCGGGAGGCGGGCCACGCGGTCGGTGGCGCCGACATCCACCTGGACAGCGACGTGCCGACCGGCGCCGGCCTCTCCTCCTCGGCCGCACTGGAGTGCGTGGTCGCCACCGCCTTCAACGACCTCTGGGACCTCGGCCTCGGGCCGGTCGAGCTCGGCCTGCTCGCCCAGCGCGCCGAGAACGGATTCGTCGGCGTGCCCTGCGGAGCCATGGACCAGCTCGCCTCCACCTGCTGCGAGGCCGAGCGGGCGATGTTCCTGGACACCCGGTCGCTCTCCGCCCGCCAGCTGCCGGTCGACCTCGCGGCGGCCGGGCTGCGGCTCCTGGTGATCGACACCCGTGTCAAGCACGACCTGGCGGACGGCGCGTACGCCGAGCGCCGCTCGGGCTGTGAGAAGGCCGCCGCCCTGCTCGGCCTGACCGCCCTGCGCGACCTCGCGCCCGACGGCCTGGACGCCGCTCTCGCCACCCTGCCCGACGACGGGCTGCGGTCCCTGACCCGGCACGTGGTGACCGAGAACGCCCGGGTCGAGGCCGCCGTCGAGGCCCTGGTGAAGGGTGACCCGGCCGCGCTCGGTCCGATTCTCACCGCCGGGCACGCCTCGCTGCGGGACGACTTCCTGGTCTCCTGCGCGGAGACCGACCTGGTGGTCGAGGTCGCGCTGGCGGCCGGGGCGCTGGGCGCCCGGATGACCGGTGGCGGCTTCGGCGGCTCGGTGATCGCCCTGGTCACCGAGGACGGCGCCGACGGCGTCGCCGACGCGGTCACGGCGGCCTTCGCGGAGGCCGGCCTCACGGCCCCCAGGATCTTCACGGCCCTCGCCGCCCAGGGCGCCCACCGCCTGTCCTGACCCGCCGCCGCGACCCGCCGCCTGCCCCCGACCCGTCGGGGGCAGGCGGCGGCACACCGGCACCGCACCACCGCAGGACGGCACGGCACGGCACGGCACGGCACAGGACAGCACAGGACAGCACAGCACCGCCGCCCGGAGACGATCCCGGGCGGCGGTGCTGTGCTGCGCCGGTGGTGCGGCGTCAGGCGTGCAGGACGTCCGTGACGAGGGTGCGGGCTTCGTCCTGGACCAGGGCGAGGTGGTCCGGTCCCTGGAAGCTCTCGGCGTAGATCTTGTAGACGTCCTCGGTGCCGGAGGGGCGGGCGGCGAACCAGGCGTTGTCGGTGCAGACCTTGAGCCCGCCGATGGGCTGTCCGTTGCCGGGGGCCTCGGTGAGGATCGCGGTGATGGGTTCGCCGGCGAGCTGGTCGGCCTTGACCCGGTCGGGCGTGAGGGAGGCGAGCAGGGCCTTCTGCTCGCGGGTGGCCGGGGCGTCGATACGGGCGTACGCGGGGTCGCCGAAGCGGGCGGTGAGGTCGTCGTAGCGCTCGGAGGGGCTGCGGCCGGTGACGGCCGTGATCTCGGCGGCGAGCAGGGCCAGCAGGATCCCGTCCTTGTCGGTGGTCCACACGCCGCCGTCGCGGCGCAGGAAGGACGCGCCGGCGGACTCCTCGCCGCCGAAGGCGACGGAGCCCTCCAGCAGGCCGTCGACGAACCACTTGAAGCCGACCGGGACCTCCACCAGGGTGCGCTCCAGCTCCCGGGCGACGCGGTCGATCATGGAGGAGGAGACGAGGGTCTTGCCGATGCCGGCGGTCAGGGACCAGTCGAGGCGGTGGCGGTAGAGGTAGTCGATGGCGACGGCGAGGTAGTGGTTGGGGTTCATCAGGCCGCCGTCCGGCGTGACGATGCCGTGCCGGTCGGCGTCCGCGTCGTTGCCGGTGGCGACCGTGTAGTCGTCCTTGCGGTCGATGAGGGAGGCCATCGCATAGGGGGAGGAGCAGTCCATGCGGATCTTGCCGTCCCAGTCGAGGGTCATGAAGCGCCAGGTCGGGTCGGCGAGGGGGTTGACCACGGTGAGGTCCAGGTGGTGGGTCTCGGCGATGCGGCCCCAGTAGTCGACGGACGCGCCGCCCAGCGGGTCCGCGCCGATGCGCACGCCGGCCGCGCGGATCGCGTCCAGGTTCAGCACCGAGGGCAGGTCCTCGACGTAGGCGGTGAGGAAGTCGTGCCGCCCGGTGGTGTCGGCGCTCAGCGCGCGGCCGTAGGGGATGCGGCGTACGCCGGACAGACCGGCGGCGATGAGTTCGTTGGCGCGGTCCTGGATCCATCCGGTGGCCCGGGAGTCGGCCGGTCCGCCGTGCGGCGGGTTGTACTTGAAGCCGCCGTCGCGCGGCGGGTTGTGCGAGGGGGTCACCACGATGCCGTCCGCCGCCGCCGCGCCGGAGTGCTCCCGGTTGTGGGTGAGGATCGCGTGCGAGACCGCCGGGGTGGGGGTGTAACCGTCCGCACTGTCCACCAGTACCCGGACGCCGTTGCCCGCGAGCACCTCCAGGGCGGTGGCCAGGGCGGGCTGGGACAGGGCGTGGGTGTCCGCGCCCAGGAACAGCGGCCCGGCGGTGCCCTGGGCGGCCCGGTACTCGCAGATGGCCTGCGTGGTGGCCGCGATGTGGTCCTCGTTGAACGCGGTGTCCAGCGAGGACCCCCGGTGCCCCGAGGTCCCGAACGCGACCCGTTGGCCCACCTCCCGCACATCCGGACGCAGGGTGTAGTACGCCGTCACCAACCGCGCCACATCCACCAGATCCCCCGCCTGCGCCGTCAGCCCGGCCCGCACATCCACCATCACGTTCTCCTTCGACGATCATCCGAGTCCTGCCCGCAGGCTAGGCCCTCCCGCTGCCCCCGGCCCGCACCAGCGCCTACCCAGGCAGACCGTGCCCCACGCGCCACCGGCCGACCGGCCGGGGCAGACTGTACGGGTGCCGGAGCCCACCACCCCAGAACCGCCGCTGCCGATCGGACCGATCCCGGCCCGGCTGCCGCAGACCGTCCGCTGCCGCCGCTGCGGGCGACCGCTGCACGACCCGCAGGCGCGGATACTGCGCCTGGGGCGCGAGTGCCGGGGCCCCGAGGACGCGGTCCGGGTGGTCGCGGGCGACCAGGAGGCGCTGCCCGGCCTGTAGCGCGGTCGCCGGGTCGCCGATGACCGTGCAATCTGGAGAGGAACCCGGCCGGGCCGGAAGGCGGCCCGCCCGGGGACGTGCCGACGGGTTGGTTTCCTGATCATGCGCGGATTCGAGTGGGACAGGCCTGACGACGCCCGCCGGGAGAGGCCGGGTCCGGATCCGTCACGCCCGGACGGTCACCGGCTGGTGCCGCTCGCCACCGCGCTGCTGGAGGGCAACGGCCGGATCCTGCACTGGAGCGAGGACGCCGAGGCACTGCTCGGCTACACCGCCGAGGAGGCCGTGGGAAGCTACGCGGCCAGGTTGCTGGTCAGCGAGGCGGAGCTGCCCAACGTCACCGAGCTGTTCGGGCGGATCCTGAACGGCCACGGCTGGTCCGGCGTCTTCCCACTGCGCCACCGCGACGGCCGCGTGGTCGAGCTGGAGTTCCGCACCTATCCGATCCGGGGGCCCGGCGGCGTCCCGCTGCTGCTGGCCACCGCCTCCGACGTGAGTGCCCTGCGGGAGGTCGAGGGCGGTCTGGCGATCCTGAACGGTTTCTTCAGCCAGTCCCCGATCGGCCTGGCCGTCTACGACCCCGACCTCCGCTTCGTCCGGATCAACGAGGCGCTGGCCCGGATCAACGGGCTTCCGGTCGACGCGCACCTCGGCCGCCGGATCAGCAACCTGCTGCCGGGGCTCAACAGCGCCGAGATCGAGCAGGCGATGCGACGGGTGCTGGTCACCGGACGCCCGGTGATCGACGCCCGCTCGCACGGCCGCACCCCCGGCGACCCGCGCCGGGACCGCGCGTGGTCGGCGTCCTACTTCCGCCTGGAGGACACCACCGGCCAGGTGCTCGGCGTCAGCTCGTCCATCATCGACGTGACCGAGCGTTTCCAGGCCGAGGCCCGTGCCGCCCGGGCCCAGGAGCGCCTGGCCATGATCGCCGAGGCCACCGCCCGGATCGGCACCACACTGGATCTCCAGCGCACCGCCGAGGAGCTGGTGGAGGCGGTCGTCCCGCGCTTCGCCGACTTCGCCACGGTCGATCTGCTGGAGCCGGTGCTGCGCGGTGAGGAGCCCGTCCACCTCGCCGCCGACAGCGCGGTGCGGCTGAAGGCGGTCGCGGTCGGCGAGGCGTACGAGTCCGGCATGGTGCAGACCGCCGACACGGTCGGCGAGACCTCCGCGTACGACGCCGAGCGGCCCTACACGCAGTGCCTGCGCAGCGCGCGCCCGCTGCTGCGCTCGCACGTGACCGAGGAGATCCTCGCGAGTCTGGTCTCCTCGCCCGACCGGGTGGCGCCGGGGATGGCGGCGGGCGTCCACTCCTACCTGATGGTGCCGCTGCTCGCCCGGGGCATGGTGATCGGGGGCTCGGAGTTCGTGCGGATGCGCAACTCGGAACCTTTCACGCCGGCGGACGTGGCGCTCGCGGAGGAGCTGGTGGCCCGGGCGGCGATCGCCATCGACAACGCCCGGCTGTACCGGCGCGAGCGGGAGACCGCGCTGACCCTCCAGCGCAGCCTGTTGCCGCAGGAGATCCACCGCACCCTCGGGTTGGAGATCGCCTACCGGTACCTGCCCAGCAGCGTGGTGAGCGAGGTGGGCGGGGACTGGTTCGACGTGGTGCCGCTCTCCTGCGGCCGGGTCGCGCTGGTGGTCGGCGACGTGATGGGCCACGGCATCCGGGCCGCCGCCACGATGGGGCAGCTGAGGACGGTGGCGCGCACGCTGGCCACCCTGGACCTGCCGCCGGAGCAGGTCCTCACCCGCTTGGACGAGACCGCGACCGGAATCGGGGACAGCCAGTTCGCCACCTGCATCTGCGCGGTCTACGACCCGGTCGAGCGCTCCGTCCGGGTCGCCTCGGCGGGCCACCTCCCGCCGGTCTGGGTCGCCCCGGACGGCACCGCGCGCCGGGTGGACCTGCCGCCGGGCGTGCCCCTGGGGGTGGGTGGCGTGGCCTTCGAGAGCACCGGGTTCACCGTCCCCGAGGGCGGCGTGATGGCGTTCTACACCGACGGGCTGGTCGAGCGGCGGGGCGAGGACCTCGACGTCGGAATCGACCGGCTGGCCCGCACGCTCTCCCGGTCGGGTCTGACGCTGGAGGAGAGCTGTGACGCGGTGCTCGCCGCGCTGGTCACCGACGGCACCGAGGACGACATCGCGATGATCATGGGCCGGGTCCTGCCCGTGCCGGCCGACCGGATCGCCACCCTCTCGCTCAACGGCAGCGGTCGGCTGACCGGTCTGGCCCGCCGGTTCACCCGCGACACGCTGGACCGCTGGGGCCTGGCGGCGGTGTCCGACTTCGCCGAGCTGCTGGTCAGCGAGCTGGTCACGAACGCCCTGGTGCACGCGGACGCGCCGCGCAGGCTGCGGCTCTTCCGGGACCGGGTGCTGACCGTCGAGGTGGCCGACGCGGGAGGCCAGTCGCCGCAGCTGCGCGAGACCGGCGAGCAGGACGAGGGCGGGCGGGGGATGTTCCTGGTCGGCGAGCTGGCCCACCGCTGGGGGAGCAGGCTCACCAAGGAGGGCAAGGTGGTGTGGGCCGAGCTGGAGCTGCCGCTCGGCAGCTCCGGCTGAGCCCACGCCACCCGATCAGGTCCTCGGGCGCTCATCGGGCGCTCATGGGGCGCTCCTCGGGCGCTCGGGTCGCCGGCCGACGCCACCCGGTCAGGCCGCCACCCGCTCGGCGGCCGGCTCCGCGTGCTCCGCCCGATCGTCCGCCGAGGCGCCGCGACCGGCCTCGCCCCGCTGCCGGAGCAGGAACCACGCCATGCCGGAGGCCGCCAGCAGCAGCCCGCAGGCGAGCACCGCGGCCAGGTTCATGCCGCTCACGAAGGACCCGCGCGCCGAGGCCAGCAGTGGCCCGGCGAGCTGCGCGGGCAGCGTCCCGGCGGCCTCCACCGCGCCGCCGATCGACTCGCCCGCCAGTGCGGCCGTCGCCCCGTCCGTGCCCGCCGGGACGGTCAGCGAGCCGGCGTAGGCCGCGCCGACCACCGAGCCGACCAGGGCGATGCCCAGTGCGGTACCCAACTCGTACGCCGTCTCGGAGACCGCGGAGGCGGCGCCGGACTTCTCGGCCGGAGCGGAGCCCAGCACCACGTCGGCGGCGAGCGTGTAGACCACGCCCTCGGCGGTGCCGACGATCAGGAAGGCGACTGCCAGCAGCAGGTACGTGCTGTCCTCCCGCAGCAGGCCGAGCAGGCCCAGGCCGACGCCCATGGCCAGCAGCCCGGCGGTCAGCGCCACCCGGACCCCGGCCCGGCGGGCCAGGCGCGCCGTCAGCAGACCGCCGACCACGGCGCCGGCGAAGGCGGGCAGTTCGGCGAGGCCGGCCCGCAGCGGCGGGTAGCCGCGGACCAGCTGGAGGTACTGCGACATCACGAACACCACACCGGACAGACCGATCAGCGCGGTCAGCGAGGCGAGCACGGCGGCCGTGAACCGCCGGTCGGCGAACAGCCGGACGTCGAGCAGCGGAGTGGCCAGCCGCAGCTGGCGGCGGACGAACACGGTCAGTGCCGTCGCGCCGAGCACGGCGGTCAGCGCGACGTCCCAGCGCGCCGGCCCGTGCGCGGCGGCCTCCTTGACGGCGTAGACCACGCCGATCACACCGGCCAGCGACAGCACCACACTGAGCACGTCCCAGCGGCCCGGCCGCGGGTCCCTCGACTCGGGCAGCAGCCAGGCGCCCAGCACCAGCAGCAGGAGGACGACGGGGATGTTCAGCAGGAAGACCGAGCCCCACCAGAAGTGCTCCAGCAGGATCCCGCCGACCACCGGGCCGAGCGCCGCGCCCGCGGTGGCCGCGGCGCCCCAGACGCCTATCGCGGTGGCCCGCTCGCGGGAGTCGGGGAAGAGCGTGCGGATCAACGACAGCGTGGCGGGCATGATGGTCGCGCCCGCCACGCCGAGCAGCGCGCGGGCCAGGATCAGCCAGCCGGCGCCGGGCGCGTACGCGGCGAGCAGCGAGGCGACCCCGAACGCGGCGGAGCCGCTCAGCAGCAGCCTCTTGCGGCCGATCCGGTCACTGAGCGCGCCCATGCTGACCAGCAGGCCGGCCAGTACGAAGGAGTAGGCGTCGCCGATCCAGAGCAGCTGGGTGCCGCTGGGCCGCAGCGTCTCACTGATGGAGGGGATGGCGAGGGAGAGGACGGTCGCGTCGACGGCGACCAGGGTGACGGCCACGACGAGGACGCCGAGGCCGGTCCAGCGCCGGCGGGTGGTCGTGGGGGTGGGGCGGAGCATGGTGGTGCTCATGGTTTCGGGGTTCTCCTGAGTGCGCCGCCGAGGAAGAGCTCGGCGAGCGAGAATGCGCTGTCGCGCGGGGCCAGGCGTCCGTCCTGGACGGCCCAGCCGACGCCGGCGACCAGATCGAAGAAGGCTTCGCTGAGCCAGCCGGCCGAGAGCTCGATCCGGATCACGCCCTCCTGCTGTCCGCGCAGGAACAGCGCGCGGATCCGGGCGTCCTGGACCTCCCAGAGCTCGTTGATCTCGGGGTCGTCGTAGAGCTGGTTCTCGCCGGCCAGGAAGGCGCAGAGCGCCGCGTCCGGCACGACGGCCTCGATCAGGCGGCGCAGCGCCGCCTCGGCGTCGCCCTCCTCGATCGCCGCGGTGTCCAGCGCGCCGGCCACCTTGCGCAGGCTGAGCGCGCCGACCTCGCGGATCAGCGCCTCCCGGCCCGGGAAGATCCGGTGCAGGGTGGCGCGACTGATGCCCGCGGCCCGCGCGATCTCGTCGAGGTGGGCGGTCGGGCGGCGGGAGAGCATGCCGACGGCGGCTTCGAGGACGGAGTCACGATCGGTGGCCATGGGGCAAGTGTAGATCGGATGAGACATCCATGTCTCATTTTTCGGATGGAAGCCTCAGTTGAGGCGCGGCCGACCGGCCACGAGCGCCGAAAAACCGGGGACGGCGTCGACCGTCCCCGGTGGGGCCCTGCGTACCGCTGCTCCCGGCGGGGATCAGCTCTGGTTGTAGAAGCCGGTGTCGTCCAGCGGCCGGTCGATCACCATGACCTCGACCTCGGCCGGCGTGAGCAGGAAGACCCGGCGGGCGATCCGCTCGATCCCGCCGCAGGTGCCGAAGATGAGGCCGGAGGCGAAGTCGACCATGCGCTTGGCCTCGGCGTCGTCCATCTCGGTCAGGTCCATCACCACGGGAGTGCTGGCGCGGATGTGCTCGCCCACCACCCGGGCGGCCTCGAAACCGGTGGGCCGCACCGAGACGATCTTGGCCGGGGCCGGTGCGGCGGCCACCGTCTCCTGGTCGGCCCACGGATCGTCGTAGACCGCGGCGGGGTAGTTTCCGGAGGGCATCAGCCACCCGTTGTGGTGCTCGTCGCGAAGTGCTCCCATGCCGCGCCTCCCTGTCTCGTCCCGAACCCGTCCCCCGGGGGCGCGTGCCCTTTTGACACGTCATCCACTCGTCGGAACTGTCCGAGTATCGCACTGATCACCGGTTCGGTGCCCGCTCGCGGCCGCCGTACGGGTTGTGGCGCGCCGCGTGCCCGGGCGTTCCCGGGTACCTGAAGCGACGCCGCAGCTCGACGTACGGTTGCGCGCGTATACGACTCCGGTTCGCGTCAGCCCTGAGTTGACCGACCGTCAATCCGGTGGGGGAAAGGTTCATTCCCCCGTGGAGCCGTCCACAAGCTCCCTGAGCAGATCCGCGTGCCCGTTGTGGCGCGCGTACTCCTCGATCATGTGCACCTGGATCCAGCGCAGCGTGACGTCCGAGCCCTTGCGCTTGCGCCGGGCGACCGTCTCCAGCGGCAGGCCCTCGCAGGCCCGGCGGGAGAGTTCGGTCTGGGTGCGCCAGGTCGCGAAGGCCTCGGCGACGTCGGCGTCGTCGACCCCGGTGAACTCGCCGTCCTCGTCCTGCGGCGTCCAGTAGAGCCCGCCCTCACCGGGCTCCGCGCCGAGCAGGTGGATCTGGTACCAGGCGCGCTCCACCTCGGACATGTGCCGGACGAGGCCGAGCAGGGACAGTCCGGACGGCGGTACGGCGCGCAGCCGCAGCTGGTCGTCCGTCAGGCCCTCGCACTTCATCGCGAGAGTGGCCCGCTGGAAGTCCAGGAATGCGGCCAGCATGGCGAATTCGTCGGCGGCGTAGGGGGCGTCGGTCCGGGTGAGGCCGGGGGTGCGGTTCATGGCGGCCATCCTGGCGCAGGGCACCGACAGTCGCGACCGAATAGTCGGGTGGGCGCGCCGGACGGACCCCTTTCGGCGCCGCGGACGTCCTGCCGCGCGCGCTCTCCGGAGCCTGGTGCTGGTGCTGGTGCTGGTGCTGGTGCTGGCTGCCTGCCGCCCGGTGCCGGTGCGGGTGTCCGCCGTCGGGGAGCCGTCGCCGGGACCGGACCGTCGCCGTCGCCGGAGATCCGGCAGACGGGCTCAGGCGCCCGCGCCCGCGCTCCGGCGCCTGGCGGCCCGCACCGCCGCCGCCAGACCGAACAGCGTCATCAGCGCGATCGCGCCCGCCGAGACCAGGAAGGCCGCCGAGCCCGGCTGCTTCGCGCTCGCGGCCGCGATCACGTACGCGGCCGTGGCCGGCAGCACGCCCAGCGCGGTGGCGCCCAGGAACGGCGCGAAGCGCACACCGGAGAAGGCGGCGGCGTAGTTGCCGGCCTGGAACGGCAGCCCGGGGAACAGGCGCAGCAGCAGGACGCTGCGAAAGCCCTGTTCGGTGAACCGGCGGTCGAGCGCGGTCAGCACCTTGCCGCGCAGGAACGGCCGCAGGGCGTCCCGGCCGAGCCGGCGGCCGAGCGCGAAGGCGAGGGCGGCGCCGAGGGCGCTGCCGAGGACGGCGAGCAGCAGGCCCTCCCCGATGCCCAGCATCAGCCCGGCGGCGGCGTTCAGCGCCGGGCGCGGGACGAAGGCCAGCGTGCCGAGCGTGTACACCGCGAGGAAGAGCGGGGCCCGCCAGACCGCCGGCACATCTGTCGCCAGGCCACCGGAGAGCAGCGCCGAGGGATCCCAGAGCAGCAGGGAGGCGGCCGCCGCGCCCAGGATCGTCACCAGGAGGGCCAGTCTGCTCCAGGGCGAGCGCGCCGCGCGGCGCAGCCGGTCGCCGGTCGTTGATGCGCCGGTCGTTGATGCGCCGGCGGTCGGGGCCACGGCCGGTGGCGCCGGTGTCGCAGCGTGGGCCGGCGCGGGGGCGGGGGCCGGCCCGGGTGCGGGCGCGGGGGTGGGCGGGGCCGGCGGCGCGGGTGCGGGCGGTGGGGGAGCGGGAGGCACCGGCCGAGCATAGACCGGTACGCGCCCCGACCGGCCACGGGAGGGTCCGTACCCGGCCCGGCCCCGGCCGCCGCAGCCCACCGCACCCCGCCACCGCACCCCACCGGCCGCCCGCGGCGGGGAGGGCGGGGGCGGCCGGTGGGGTGCGGGCCCTCGGCGCTCGTGCGGGCCGGTGGTGCGTGCGGAGTCGGTCAGCCGGCCGGCGCGTCGCTGGGCACGGGGACGGGCACCGGCACGGTCTGCGTCCGGGCCGGGCGGCGCAGTGCGCCCGCGCCCAGCACCATGGCGGCGGTCAGCGCGGTGACCAGGGTGAACGAGACGGTGAGCGAGGTGGCCTGGGCCAGGACGCCGATCACGGCGGGGGCGATCAGCCCGGAGGTGTAGGTGACGGTCGCGACGCCGGCTATGGCCTGGCTCGGGTTGCCGCCGGTGCGCCCGGCCGCCGCGAAGGCGAGCGGTACGACGACCGCGATCCCGATCCCGATCAGCGCGAAGCCGGGGATGGCCAGGTACGGGGTGTCCGAGACGATCACCAGCAGGCCGCCGGCGGTGGCGACCGTCCCGCTGATCCGGGCGGCGGGCACCGGTCCGAGCCGGCTGATCAGGGCGTCCCCGGCGAGCCGGCTGACGGTCATGGTGAGGGCGAACGCGGTGTACGCGGCTGCCGCCACACTGGCCGAGGCACCGGTGATGTCCCGCAGGTAGACGCCGCTCCAGTCCATCGAGGCGCCCTCGGCGAAGACCGCGCAGAAGCCCACCAGGCCGATCGCCAGGGCGCTGCGCGGCGGCAGGGCGAAGCGCGGCGGCGCCTCCTCCTCCGCTCCGGGACGCAGGGCCGGCAGTCGGCGGGCGACCAGCTGCGCGGCGAGGACCAGGATCAGCGCGGTGACGGCCAGCTGGGGGCGGGGGTCGATCGCCTGGTGGGCGGCCAGTACGCCGAAGCCGGAGGCGACCAGGCCACCGGCACTCCACATGCCGTGCAGGCCGGACATGATGGACCGGCCTGCCCGCCGCTCGATCTCCACGCCCTGGGCGTTCATGGCGACGTCGGCCGTCCCGGCGGTGGCGCCGAAGACGAGCAGGGCCAGGCAGAGCAGGGGCAGGGAGGGCGCCAGCGCGGGCAGCGTCAGTGCGAGGCACCAGAGCGTCAGCAGCGCGCGGACGGCGGCCCGGCCGCCGTACCGGTGGACCAGGCGGCCGGCCAGCGGCATCGCCAGCGAGGACCCGAGGGCCGGCATCACCAGCGCCAGGCCCAGCTGCCCGGCGCTGAGGTGCAGGTGATGCTGGATCCAGGGGATGCGGGTGGCGAAGGTGCCGGCGACCGCGCCGTGCACGGCGAAGACCAGAGCGATGGTCACTCTGGCCCTGCGGGGGTCCTTGAGGGTCTCTTGCATCCGACGCTTCCTCCGAGCCGCGCCACGGGCGCGACAGTGCCGTCCGGTGGACGGAGTGCCCGCACGGGCCCTCGGTTCGATAAATTATCAGGAAGGGACCCTGATAGAAACAGTCAGGCCGAATTCTCTGGAAGGATGCAGCCTCATGACGACCGCGCGTACGGCCACGCCGAGCACCGCCCGGGCCATCAACGACCGGCTGGCTCTCAACCTGCTGCTCGAACAGGGCCCGCTCACCGCGACCGAGCTGCGCGAGCTCACCGGGCTCTCCCGCCCCACCGTCTCCGACCTGCTGGAGCGGCTCCAGCGCGGCGGCCTGGTCGCCCAGGCCGGTGAACGCGGTGAGCAGCGCCGGGGGCCGAACGCCCGGCTGTACGCGCTGGTCGCCTCCCGCGCCCACATCGCCGCGGTCGACGTGCGGTCGGTCGGCGTCAGCCTGGTCGTCGCGGACCTCGCCGGGCGGACCCTCGCCACCGCCGAGATCCCCGTCGGCCCGTGGCCGGACGAGGCCGCCGCCCCGGCCGCCGGCTCCGCCGCCCCGGTTGCTGGCTCCGCTGCCCCGGGCCCGGCCGCCGCTGCTGCTCCGGATCCGGCCTTCGCCGCCCCGGGGCCGGCCGCCCTTGCCGGCCCTCCCGGACTGGCCGCGCAGACTGTACGCACCCTGCTCGCCGTCGCCCGCGAAGCCGGCGTCGAGCAACTGCACACTGTCGCCGTCGGTGTGCCCGGCCTGGTCGACCCGGCCACCGGGCGGCTCAACAACATCGGCGGCCTGCCCGCCTGGCACGCCGAGCTGCTCGCCGCGCTGCGCGACCTGCCCGACACCGCACTGATCCTGGAGAACGAGGTCAACCTCGCCGGCATCAGCGAGCACCGGATCGGCGCCGCCCGTGACCGGGACACCTTCGTGCTGCTCTGGCTCGGTCACGGTGTCGGCGCCTGCGTGGTGCTGGACGGCAGACTGCGGCGCGGCGCCTCCGGCGGCACCGGGGAGATCGGCTTCCTCCCGGTGCCCGGCACCGGCGGGCTCCCCAGCTCCTCGGGTTGTGAGGGCGGCTTCCACGCCCTGGTGGGCAGCCGGGCCGTCTGCGCGCTCGCCCGCGACCACGGACTACCGGCCGACCCCGCGGACGACGCGCCCGCCGCCGAGGCGGTCGTCCAGGCCGCGATCGCGGCCGGCCGGGCCGGCGAGGCCTTCCTCGACGAGTTCGCCGGGCGGGTGGCCGTGGGCGTGGCGGCCCTCTGCGTGGTGCTGGATCCCGGCTGCGTGGTGCTCGGCGGAGAGGTCGGCCGGGCGGGCGGCGCCGAACTCGCCGGGCGGGTCGGCCGGCGGCTGGCCGAGATCTCCCCGCTGCGCACCGAGGTACGGGCCGGCCTGGTCGGCGGCGGCGCGGTGCTCGGCGGAGCCGTCCTCACCGCCGGTGACGCCGCCCGCCGGGAGCTCTTCGGCGGCCCCTGAGCGACCGGAAGGGTCTGTGACCGGAACGGCCGCCGGCGCTCAGGGCCGGCCGCTCACCAGGGCGGGCCGGGCGTCCGGTGCGGTGCCGGTCCCGGACGGCGCGGACAGTGCGGGCGTGCCGAGGACCACCGCCGCGACCAGTCCGGCCAGCAGGACCAGGCCGACCGCGGCCCGTCCGCACGCCGTCCGCAGCGGGACCCGCTCGCGGCCGGGCGGTGCGATGTTGCTCGTGTAGCCGTCGCTTCGCACGGACGGCGCGCGTCCCTGCCGCCGTCCGGCCTCGGCGACGAACGCGAACGGGACGGGCTCCGCCGTCTGGGCCATGGTGCCGGGTCCTCTCGATGTCGTCCGCGTCGCCTGCGTTGTCCGCGCCGTGCGTCCGGGTGTCCGCGCCGTGCGGTCGGGGTGTCCGGGGCGTTCGCGCCGTACGGTCGGGGCGTGCGTCCGGGGCGTGCGTCCGGGGTTGCCGCGCACCCTGCGGTGTGCGGTGTGCGGTCGGTGCGCCGGTCCACGACGCGTCCGAACACGGCCGCTGTCCGTTTTCCATAGTTTACGTGGGAAAAGCGCGTGAACATCCCTCGGTGGATCCCTTCGCGCGGCGGGCGAACCCGGCGCTCCACTTGGCCGACGGCCCGTCGCGTACGGCAGGATGGCGGCGACAACGAATCGCCGACACACCGCCAGGAGTCGCTCATGGGCCTGCCCGCGCCGGTCAACCCGTACCGCATCGGCGAGGCCGCGGCGATGCTCGGGGTCAGTGCCGACACGATGCGCAGGTGGGTGGACGCCGGGCGGGTCGCGGCCGAGCGCGACGAGCACGGGCACCGGATCATCCCCGGTGCGCAGCTCGCCGCCTTCGCCCGGGAGCTGGCCCGCAGCGAGAACCCGGAGACGGGTCGGCCGTCCTCGGCCCGCAACCGCTTCCCCGGCATCGTGACGGACGTGGTGCTCGGCGACGTCGCGGCACAGGTCGAGATCCAGGCCGGCCCCTTCCGGGTGGTCTCGCTGATCAGCCGGGAGTCGGCCGAGGAACTCGGGCTGGTGGCCGGGGCCGCCGCGACCGCCGTGATCAAGTCGACCAACGTGATGGTCGAGCTCGCCTGAGAGCCGGACCGGCTCCCGGACGTCTCCGACGGTCCGACCCGTCGGGTCCCGGGCCCGCTCGGTCGCCCCGGGGGACTTCGTTCCGCTCCGCCCCACTCTGCTCGGACTCCGCTCGGACTCTCACTCGGACCCCCGACCGCCATCAGGAAGAGGTCGCCGCACCCATGGCCCGTCCGCCTCTGCCCGCCGCCTCGCGCAAGGCGTCCCCTCTCCCGGCCCCGGCCTCCGCGTCCGGCTCCGCGCCCGGAGCCGGGCCCGGGCCCGCGCCCGGCTCCGGGCCTGTCCCGGCCCCCCGCGTGCTGGCGGTGGCCCATCGCGGCGACCCGTACCGGTACCGCGAGAACACCCTTCCCTCGATCGGCTCCGCCCTGGCGGCGGGCGCCGACGCCGTCGAGGTCGACGTCCGTCTGACCCGGGACGGTGTGCCGGTGCTGCTGCACGACGCCACCCTGGAGCGACTCTGGGGCGATCCGCGCGCCGTTCGCTCGGTGACCCTGGAGCAGCTGGAGCACGTCGGTGGGGAGGTCGGCTCCGGCCTGCGCGTGCCGACCCTCGCCGACGCGGTCAAGACGCTCACCGAGACCCCGGCCGCCCAGCTGCTGATCGACCTCGACGACGCCGGACCGGCCGCCGCCGCCTGGGCGACGGTCACCGGTCTCGGGGCCGAACGCCGGGTCGCGTTCTGCGGGCCGGTCGCCGCCATGCTCGCCGTCCGGGACATCGCGCCGGAGGCCGACATCGCGCTCACCTGGAAGCAGCCCCGGCTGCCGGACCAGGCCCTGTTGGCCGATCTGCGTCCGCACTACCTGAACCCGCCGTTCGGCCTGGCCACCCCGGAGTTCGTCGCGGCCGCCCACGAGGCCGGACTCTCCGTCAGTACCTGGACGGCCGACCTCCGGCGCACGATGCGCAGGCTTCGTCGGACCGGCGTCGACTCGATCACCAGCAACCGCGTCGGCTTGCTTCGGGCCGTGCTGGACGGTGCCCGGTGACCCGGAGACCCGCTACCGGGCCGCCCGGGCCCGGCGCTCCGACGTCCGATGCTCCGACGTCCGATGTATCGACCTCGGATGCCCCGACCGCCGATGTGTCGGCGTCCGATGTATCGACGTCCGATTTCTCCGTGACCGCGCGGGCGGGGGCCCGGCGAGGTGTCGGTGCCCCGGTGCTGACCACCCGGGAGCTGGGGCGCGCCCTGCTGGCCCGCCAGCACCTGCTGGAGCGGTCACCCATGGCGCCCGCCGCGATGGTCGCCCACCTGCTCGGCCTACAGGCCCAGGCCGCGCCCCAGCCGCCCTACCTCGGTCTCTGGTCGCGCCTGGACGACTTCGTCCCGGAGCTGCTCACCGAGCTGATCGAGCGGCGCGAGGTGGTCCGGATCGCGCTCCAGCGCGGGACCATCCATCTGGTCACCGCCGAGGACTGCCTGACCCTGCGCCCGCTCCTGCAGCCGGTGCTGGACCAGGCGCTGCGCAGCAGCTACGGCAAACGTCTGACGGGCGTCGACCTGGACGCCGTCGCCTCGGCCGGCCGGGCCCTGGTCGAGGCGCAGCCGCGCACCTTCCAGCAGCTCGGGGAGCTGCTGGCCGAGGACCGGCCGGGCGCCGACCCGGTGGCGCTCGCGCAGGCCGTCCGCTGTCGGCTGCCGCTCGTCCAGGTGCCGCCGCGCGGGATCTGGGGGCAGGGCGGCCCGGCCGCGCACACCACGGCCGAGCACTGGCTGGGGCGCGGCCCGGAGCCGGATCCGTCGCCGGCGCGGATGGTGCTGCGCTATCTCGCCGCCTTCGGCCCCGCCACGGTGGCCGACGTGCAGAAATGGTGCGGGCTGACCCGGCTCGGACGGGTTCTCGCCGAACTCGCCCCGCACCTGACGACCTTCCAGGACGAGCGGGGCCGACTGCTGTACGACCTGCCGGACGCACCCCGGCCCGAGGAGGCCACCCCGGCGCCGGTCCGGCTGGTCGCGCCGTTCGACAACCTGCTGCTCTCGCACGCCGACCGCAGTCGGATCCTGCCGGAGGAGCACCGGTCGCGGGTGATGACCGTGAACGGGCTCATCCCCGGGACGCTGCTGGTCGACGGCTTCGTGGCCGGGAGCTGGGAGCTGACGGAGGGCCGAGGCGGCCGCGCCGGTGCTGAGAAGCGGGTGGTCCGGGTGCGTCCGTACGTCCCGCTGGGCCGGCGGGACGCGGCAGCGGCCGAGGCGGAGGCCGGGAGGTTGCTGGACTTCGCAGGCGGCGGGGACGTCCGGATCGAGGCCCCGGCGGGGGCGTGACCCCCTTAGACCGTCCGGTCGTCCGGTCGTCCGGTCGCGCGGTCCGGCGGTCCCAGCGGTCCCGGCCACGCCCGGGACCCGTGGTGCCGGTATTCCGTCAGATGATGTGCTGATATGTCCTGGTCTGCGGCCATCGGAGCGGACGGGGCACATCGAACGGCGTCGGAGGCGGGATGTCAGCAGCGGACCCACCGGATCGACGACCCTCGCCCGACCAGCCGCCGGCGCGCGCCCCCGGAGGAGACCGCCCGCCGTACGGCGGTCTGCCGCCGGCCGTCCGCACGGCCGCCGCCTGGTCGATCGCGGTGATCCTCTTCGTCACCGTCGGCGCGCTTGTCGTCTACGCCTTCGTCGCCCTGCGGGCGGCCACCATTCCGCTGATCATGGCGCTGCTCGGCACCGCGCTGCTGCACCCGGTGATGCCCTGGCTGCTCCGGCGCGGATTCGGTCGAGGGGCGGCGGCGGCCCTGACCTGCGTCGTCCTGGTGGTGGCGGTCGGCGGGGTGATCGCGCTGCTGGTCAACTCCCTCGCGCACAGTGCCCCGCAGATCGCCTCCTCGCTCCGGGACGCCGGAAACCAGCTCGCCGACTGGCTCGGCCCGACCGGCGCGAGGATCCAGGACTCGCTGAAGAACGCCGCCGGCGAGGGCACCTCCCTGGTGAGCTCGCTGGCCGGGGGCGTGCTCTCCGGCCTCGGCGTGGCGGTGCAGCTCATCACGAGCGGCGTGCTGGCCCTCGCCCTGGTCTTCTTCTTCCTCCGGGACGGCCATCGCACCGGCGACACCGTCCGTGCCTACCTGGCCGGGCACCATGCGGAGACGGTGATCGACTGCGGGCAGGAGGCGTTCTTCGCCATGTCCGGCTTCATGCGCGGCACCACGATCATCGCCCTGATCGACGCTCTCTTCATCACCATCGGCCTGCTCGTCCTCGGCGTGCCCGGCGCGCCCGGTCTCGGCGCCCTGGTCTTCATCGGCGCCTACATCCCGTTCATCGGCGCCTTCCTGTCCGGGACGGTGGCCGTCCTGGTCGCGCTCGCCGACGGCGGCCTGGCCACCGCGCTGTGGGCCCTCGGCATCGTGCTGGCCGTCCAGGCGATCGAGGGCAACGTCCTCCAGCCGCTCATCCAGAGCCGGACCGTCCAGCTGCACCCGGCCACCATCATGTTCGCCGTGGTGGCCGGCGCGGGCGTGGCCGGGGCGATCGGAGCCCTGCTCGCGGTTCCGCTCAGCGCCGCCGGCGTCGGCATCATCTCAGTCCTGCGCGGGACGGCCGAGCCCGGCACCCGCCGCCGGCGCGGCGCGCCGAAGCCGGACGGCGACGGCGCCTGACCCGCCCGCCCGGGCATGGGCCGTCCGTCACGGCGCCTGCCGTGGGGCGTGCACCTCGCCGTCAGCCGACCGGGCCGGTCCGAGCAGCGGCGCGCCCGGCACGCTGGGGGAGTGGGAACGTCGTCCGCGCAGACCGTCGCCGGGCTCACCACGGGCGGGCTCGCCGCCGCCGGACGACGGGGTACCCACCGGGGACGCCCCGCCGGACCTGACCTGACGAAAACGGGAAACGCCCCCATGACGACCACACCGGTGGCCCACGACGACCTGCGTGCCCTCGTGATCAACTGCACCCTCAAGCGCTCGCCCGAGCGCAGCCACACCGAGGGTCTGATCGATGTCAGCCGAGGCGTCATGGAGCGTCAGGGCGTCCAGGTCGAGGTGCTCCGGGCGGTGGACATCGACATTGCCACGGGCGTCTGGCCGGACATGACGGAGCACGGCTGGGAGACCGACGAGTGGCCGGTCATCTACAACAAGGTGGAGCAGTACGTCACCGAAGCCTGGTTCTCCAGGATGAACTCGGCCCAGCCTGACGATCCATTCCTCCTCATCGCCGCCGAACGCCGGACCGGATAACCGGAAGCTGAGGTGTTGCCCAGCGACCGCCGGAGTTCCACATGCGCACGTGCACCTCGCCCGCAGTACCCGCCAACGATGCGCTCGCCCCGTGCCCGCTCCCTCGGCCAAGTCGCCGCTGCGGCGTGGTCGGCCGGATCGATCTCGGGTTTCCCGCGCTCGGAGAAGCGGCAGGCGAACCGTGTTGGCACATAGTCTTGCGGGAACCGCCTGCGGCTGCCCACCGACGCTGACTGCTCGCAGGGCGGCCGCGCTGCGTGGGCTGGGGCCGAAGCCGGACAGCGAGCTGGTCTTCCTCCTCCGTGCCGCTCCGGAACTCGGGTTGTTCTGTCTGACCACCTCGTCCCGGGACTTTGCTGGAGACAGTCTCAGGGCACTGGAGGTGCTGCGTCAGGTGCCGTCCCCAGTCCTTTGCCGGCTGGGGATCGAAGTAGTCGAGTTCAGCACTCCCGACGGCGTCGAAGTGAGCTATCGAAGGCCGACGGTCATGGTTGCCGGCTCCGCGGTGCCACCAGGGGAGGAGTGATTGGGGCAGGTGGCCCAGCGGGAAGGGCGTCTCGGGGCCGGGACTGGTGGAGTGAATCCGTGGCCCCGGTCGAGGGCCGGCTGTCGCGGCGGCCGGGTGCCGTCCGTCCGTGTTGCTTGAAGGAGATGTGCGATGGCTGACGCCGGAACGTCCTACGGGGATCTGCGCGCCCTGGTGATCAACTGCACCCTGAAGCGGTCGCCGGAGCGCAGCCATACCCAGGGGCTGATCGACGTGAGCCGGGGCATCATGGAGCGCCAGGGCGTCCAGGTCGAGGTCCTGCGCGCGGTGGACATCGACATCGCCACGGGCGTCTGGCCGGACATGACGGAACACGGCTGGGACACGGACGAGTGGCCGGTCATCTACAACAAGGTGATGTCGGCCGACATCCTGACGCTAGCTGGGCCTGTGTGGCTGGGAGACAATTCCTCGGTGATGAAGAGGGTGATCGAGCGGCTGTACGCCTGCTCTTCGATCCTCAACGGGCAGGGTCAGTACGCGTACTACGGTCGGGTCGGCGGGTGCCTGATCACGGGTAACGAGGACGGTGCGAAGCACTGCGCGATGAACGTCCTCTACAGCCTGCAGCACCTGGGGTACGTGGTCCCGCCGCAGGCGGACGCGGGGTGGGTGGGGGAGGCGGGGCCGGGGCCGTCGTACCTGGACGAGGGGTCGGGCGGTCCGGAGAACGACTTCACCAACCGGAACACCACCTTCATGACCTGGAACCTGCTGCACATGGCGCGGATGCTGAAGGACGCCGGCGGCATCCCGGCGCACGGCAACCAGCGCTCGGAGTGGGACGCGGGCTGCCGCTTCGACTTCGAGAACCCCGAGCACCGCTGAGCTGTGGCGCACAGAACGGCGCCCGTTCCCCGGCGGTCCGGGCGGGCGCCCGCCGGGTCCGTCCTCGCGCGTTCGGCGCCCCGGCCGAAGCCCTGTCGCCCACCGACGCCGATGAGAAGGAGCCTGCCATGACCTACACCGTGGTCGTCACCGTCTCGACCGTCGGTCTGGAGCCGTCGCCCGTCGCGGACGCGCTCGCCGGTCTGCCGCACCCGTCGCCTTGAGACGCTTAGCGAGCGTCAACGCATCCGGGCAAATCGACTGGCAGGTACGGCTGCGCCCGCGCGGCGGCCGGACCGGCAGGCGCCGAGGAGGCCCGCGCGGGACGCCGGCCATTCTGCCCCACCTCGGCCGCACTGACCCTGTACACACTGATCGCGGATCCGGAGGACTGAGTCCCGTCAGGCGTTCCGGTCGGCCGTCATGGGAAGTAAGCACTACCGTCTGATCAATCCCCACGCGGCCGGGGCGGCTGGGACTTCGGGACTGCGGCATTAGGCCGACCAGTCGATTCCGCGCGGCGCCACGGCTGCGGACTGGACGTGCCGTGATTCGAGAGTATACAAACGGGTTCGGGTTGGCGCGCAGCCGTCAACTCGCCCTCCCGTATTCGAATCCGTAGGAGATGTGTGATGCGATCCCTCAAGGCTGTCGGTCTCGGAACGGCCGTCGCGCTGTCCGCCCTGATCGTCTGTGCGTCCGGCGCCGACGCGGCCGACAGGCCCAGCACCCGCAGCGAGACGAAGTTCTCGCTGACCGGCAAGGCGACCGGGCAGACCATCGTCGACGTGGCTCAGGACGGGCACGTCGGCCCCGGCGACTACGTCGTCTTCACCGAGGACCTCCTCGACAGCAACGGCAACAAGGTCGGTTCGGACTCCGCCGTCTGCACGATCATCACCGAGGCGGCCGGCGGCGAGGCGCAGTGCACCTTCACCTTCAGCTCGAACGCGGGTGACATCACGGCGCAGTCGGCCTCGTCCGGCATTCTGACGAACGAGCCGAAGACCTTCGACGCCGCCGTCACCGGTGGCACCAAGGACTTCGTCGGAGTCCGCGGCAGCATCCACGGCTCCACGGACAGCCCCACGCAGGTCAAGCTGGACTTCGACCTCTTCTACTGATCCGAGTAGCACCGGCGGCTCCGCCGGACGGTCCTGATCGTGGGGGCGCACACCGCCAGGTGTGCGCCCCCACGTGCGTCCGTTCGCTCCGCGTTGGCCGCCGCCGGCGTGAACTTCCGGTCCGTTCCGACTCGGAGCCGACGCGCGCCCCGACAGAGCCGGTTCGGCGGCGGCCTATGGCTCCATGCGGGCCACGACGGCGCGCAGCCCGGGGCTGAAGCGGCCGAGCAGGCGCACGGCACGGGCGTCGGGGGTGACGGTGACCACCGCGTTGTTGCGAACGACCGCGCGCAGCACGGCCTCGGCGATCCGCTCCGGGGTGCAGCCGCGGTTCCCGAAGCGGATCGCCGAGGCCGTGCGCAGCACGCCCTGCTCGTCGGGGGACGCGCCGGCGAAGTGCATCGCGCCGGCGAAGGGCGTCCGGACCAGGCCGGGGCAGATCGCGCTCACGCCGATGCCGAACTCCGTCAGCTCCGCGCGCAGGCACTCGCTCAGCATCAGCGCCGCGGCCTTGCTGGTCGCGTACGCCGGGACCACCCGGGTCGGCTGGAACGCGGCGGCCGAGGCCACCGTCACGATGTGGCCGCCCTGCCCGCGCTCGGCCATGCCCCGGCCCAGCAGGCGGCAACCGTGGATGACGCCCCACAGGTTGACGCCAAGAGTGCGCTGCCAGTCCTCGACCGAAGTGTCCAGGAACCGCCCTGACATGCCGACACCGGCGTTGTTCACCAGCACGTCCACCACTCCGTACGTACGCGCGACGCGCTCCGCGAGCCCCTCCATCGCCAACTCGTCCGACACGTCGACGACTTCGGCCCAGGCTGCCCGCGCGCCCAGCCCGCGCGCCAGGCCGGCGCTCTCCTCGGCCCCGGGGCCGTCCCGGTCCACACACACCACACGGGCACCGGCGGCGGCGAACCGGCAGGCCGTGGCCCGCCCGATGCCGCTGCCGGCACCCGTGACCAGCACCAGCCGGTCGCTGAAGCGCTTCGAGTAACGATCCATGGGTGCCGCTATTCCCCCTATTTGAATGGATATTCACCCTGTGTCGCCAGTCTGGGGTCTCTAGGGGTATTGGGGATGACTTGTCCGCCCTAGGCTGTGAGGGTTTCGTGCCACCTCCAACGCAGCGGCGAGGACACCCCGGTTATGGCCAACGAGGAAATGCTCCGCGAGTACCTCAAGCGGACGACCGCCGATCTGCTGCGCGTCCGGCGCCGGTTGGAACTGGTCGAGGCCGGCCGGCAGGAGCCGGTGGCGATCGTGGGGATGGGCTGCCGCTTCCCTGGAGGTGTCGGGTCGCCGGAGGAGCTGTGGGAGCTGGTGGCCTCGGGCGGGGACGCCGTGGGGGAGTTCCCGGCGGACCGGGACTGGGACGTGGACGCGCTGTTCGATCCGGAGCCGGGCCGGGCGGGGCGCTCGTACACGCGACGTGGTGGATTCCTCGACAGGGCAACGGAGTTCGACGCCGCCTTCTTCGGGATCTCGCCGCGTGAGGCGTTGGCGATGGACCCGCAGCAGCGGTTGATGCTGGAGGTGTCCTGGGAGGCGCTGGAGCGGGCCGGGATCGACCCCGCCGTGCTGCGCGGCAGCCGCACCGGCGTCTTCGCCGGGATGATGTCGTACGACTACGCCGCCCGCCTGTTCTCCGTCCCGGACGAACTGCAGGGCTACCTCGGCAACGGGAACGCGGCGAGCGTGCTGTCCGGGCGGCTCGCCTACACCTTCGGGTTCGAGGGCCCGGCGCTGACCGTCGACACCGCCTGCTCCTCCTCCCTGGTGGCGCTGCACTTGGCTTGCCAGTCCGTCCGGTCGGGCGAGTCCACGCTGGCGCTCGCCGGCGGTGTCACCGTGATGTCCACGCCCGCCATGTTCGTGGAGTTCTCGCGCCAGCGCGGCCTCTCGCCGGACGGGCGCTGCAAGCCGTACGCGGGGGCGGCCGACGGCACGGGCATGTCCGAGGGCGTCGGCGTGCTGCTGGTGGAGCGGTTGTCGGACGCGGAGCGCAACGGTCACCGGGTACTGGCGGTGGTGCGGGGGAGCGCGGTCAACCAGGACGGTGCGTCGAACGGGCTGACGGCGCCGAACGGGCCGTCGCAGGAGCGGGTGATCCGGCAGGCGCTCGCCGGCGCGGGGCTGTCGCCGGCGGACGTCGACGCGGTGGAGGGCCACGGCACCGGAACGACGCTGGGCGACCCGATCGAGGCCCAGGCCGTCCTCGCCGCGTACGGTCAGGAGCGTTCGAGGGAAAGGCCGTTGTGGCTGGGGTCGGTGAAGTCGAACATCGGGCACGCGCAGGCGGCGGCCGGGGTCGGCGGAGTCATCAAAATGGTCATGGCGCTACGCAACGACGAACTGCCGCGGACCCTTCACGTCGACGAGCCGTCACCACATGTCGACTGGGACAGCGGCGCCGTCCGGCTGCTGACGCAGGCGCAGCCGTGGCCCCGGGCCGAGGCGCGGATCCGGCGGGCCGGGGTGTCGTCGTTCGGGGTCAGCGGCACCAACGCGCACGTGATCCTGGAGGAGCCACCGCGCGAGGACCCGCCCGCGAAGGAGGCCCCCGGGCCGTCCCCCGTCCCGTGGCTCCTCTCGGCGAAGTCGGAGCCCGCGCTGCGCGCGCAGGCGCGACGCCTGAGCGACTACGCTCGTCGCGGGGAGGCGGGCCCGGTGGAGATCGGCCGTGCCCTGGCGGTCGAGCGCGCGGCGTTCGAGCACCGCGCAGTCGTCCTCGCCGACGGCCTCGACGGCCTGCGGCACGGCCTCGACGCCCTCGCCGCGGGCCGGCCCGCGCCGCAGCTCGTCAGCGGCGCCGCCACCGGTCACGGCAGGCTGGCGTTCCTGTTCCCGGGCCAGGGCACGCAGCGGGCGGGCATGGGCCGTGAACTGCACCAGAGGTTCCCCGCCTTCGCGGACGCCTTCGACGAGGTGTCCGCGGGGTTCGGCCCGCTCGGCGCCGCCGGCCACGCCCTGCGCGAGGTCGTGTTCGCAGCCCCCGGCTCGCCCGCGAGCGAGCTGCTCGGCCGGACGGAGTACGCCCAGCCCGCCCTGTTCGCACTCGGAGTCGCGCTCCACCGGCTGGTCGAGAGCTGGGGGGTGACGCCCGACTTCGTCCTGGGGCACTCCGTCGGCGAGCTGGCCGCCGCGCACGTCGCGGGGATGCTCTCCCTCCCCGACGCGGCAGCCCTGGTGACCGCCAGGGGCCGGCTGATGCAGGCCCTGCCGGGCACCGGGGCGATGGTGGCCGTCGAGGCCTCGGAGGAGGAAGTCCGGCCTCTGCTGGCGGAGTTCGAGGGGCGCGCCGACCTCGCCGCGGTCAACGGCCCGCGTGGGGTCGTCCTCTCCGGCGACGAGCAGGCCGTGCTGGACCTGGCCGGCCGCTGGACGGCCCGGGGCCGCCGCACCAGGCGGCTGCGCACCGGCCACGCCTTCCACTCGCCGCACCTGGACACCGTCCTGGACGAGCTCCGCAGCGCCGCCGCGGGGATCACCTTCAGTCCGCCGCGCGTCCCCGTCGTCTCCAACCTCACGGGCACCCCGCTGCCGGTCGAGACGATGGGCACTGCGGACTACTGGGTTCGGCACGCCCGCCACACCGTCCGCTTCGGCGACGGCCTCGCCTGGCTCCAGGAGCAGGGCGTCACCGCCTACCTCGAACTCGGCCCCGACGGCACGCTCTGCGCGCTCGGCGAGGACGCCCTCACCCGGCCCGCCGCCCTGCTCCCCGCCCTGCGCCCCGACCGGTCCGACGGCGGGTCGGTGCTCGCCGCCGTGGCCGGGCTCTCCGTCCGCGGGGCTCGGGTGGACTGGACGGCCGTGCTGAGCGGCGGCCCCGGCGGGGCCGGGCGCCGCGTGGATCTTCCGACGTACGCCTTCGAGCGCGAGCGGTACTGGCTGGACGCGGGCGAGCCGCCCACCGCCGTCTCCACGGCCGGAGACGGCCCGCTGTGGGAGGCGGTGGAGAGCGCGGATCCGTCCGCGGTCGCGGCGCTGCTGGAGGTCGGCGAGGACGCGCCGCTGGGGTCCGTGGTGGCGGCCCTGGGCGAGTGGCGCCGGGCCGCCCGGGAACGCGCGGCCGTCGACGTTTGGTCCTACCGCGAGGAGTGGCGCCCGCTGTCCCGGTCCGGCGGGCCGGCGGCGACCGGCGGGACCTGGCTGCTGGCCGTGTCCGGGCGCGCCGAGGAAGCCGCCGCCGTGGCCGCAGGACTGGAGCGGTCCGGCGCACGCGTCCGCACGGTGCCGGTGGACGGCGTGGACCGGGACGCGCTGGCCGCACGCCTGCACGACGCGCTCGACGGCGAGGTGCCGACCGGGGTGCTGGCGCTGTGCGACGGCGCCGTCGGACAGGTGCTGGTGCTGCTCCAGGCTTTGGCCGGGGTGGGGGTGCCGGTGTGGTGTGTGACGCGGGGTGCGGTGTCGGTGGGGGAGGGGGATCTGCTGGCGGTGCCGGAGGTGGCTGGGGTGTGGGGGTTGGGTCGGGTGGCGGGGTTGGAGGTGCCGGATCGGTGGGGTGGTCTGGTGGATCTGCCGTCGGTGGTGGATGGGCGGGTGGTGGAGCGGTTGTTGGGTGTGGTGGTGGAGTCGGGTGGGGAGGGGGAGTTCGCGGTCCGGTCGTCGGGGGTGTTCGTCCGGCGGTTGGTGCGGGCGGGTCTGGGGGAGGCGGTCGAGGGGTGGCGGCCGCGCGGCACCGTCCTCATCACCGGAGGCACGGGGGAACTCGGCGGACACGTCGCCCGCTGGCTGGCCCGGCGCGGCGCCGAACACCTGCTGCTGGTCAGCCGCAGTGGCCGGGAGGCCAAGGGCGCGGCCGAGCTCCGGGAGGAACTCGCCGCCGCGGGCGCCCGGGTGACCATCGAGGCCTGTGACGTCGCCGACCGGGCGGCGCTCGCCGAACTGCTCGCCACCGCCGTCCCGGAGGACTGCCCGCTCGGCGTGGTCGTCCACGCCGCGGGCATCGTCGAGGACGGCCTCCTGGAGAAGCTCACCCCGGAGCGCCTGGCGCACGTGCTGGCCGCGAAGGCGGACGGCGCGCGGCACCTGCACGAGCTCACCCGGGGCGCCGACCTCGCCACCTTCCTGGTCTTCTCCTCCGCCGCCGCCACCTTCGGCTCCGCCGGCCAGGGCGCCTACGCGGCGGCCAACGCCTACGTCGAAGCGCTCGTCCGGCACCGGCGTGGTCTCGGGCTCCCCGGCACGGCGGTGGCCTGGGGGGCCTGGGCTGGGGGCGGGATGGCCGGGCAGGCGGAGGCGGCCGAGCAGCTCGGCCGCCGCGGGATCCGGCCCATGGACGTCGAGACGGCACTGACGGCCCTCGGCCGGGTGCTGGACCGGGACGCCACCTGCCTGACCATCGCGGACATCGACTGGGAGCGCCTCGCCGCCACAGCCGTCGGCGCTCCCGCCCGGCTGATCGGCGACATCCCCGAAGCCCGCCGGGCGCTGCCGGCCACCGCCCCTGAGCCGTCCGGGTCGCTGCGCGCGCGACTCGCCGGGCTGGACCGGGTCGAGCGCGAGCGGACCCTGCTCGACCTGGTCCGCACCCATGCGGCCGCGGTGCTCGGACACCGCGACGCCGGCGCCGTCCGCCCCGACAGGGCCTTCCGTGAGCTGGGGTTCGGCTCGCTCAGTGCCGTCGAGTTGCGGAACCGGTTGAACGGGGTGACGGGGTTGCGGTTGCCGACGACGTTGGTGTTCGACCATCCGAGTCCGGCTGTGTTGGCGGGGTTTCTGGGTGGTGAGTTGTGCGGGTCGGTGGTGCCGGTGCCGGTGGCGGTTGTGTCCGGGGTGAGCGAGGGGCCGATCGCGATCGTGGGGATGGGGTGCCGTTTTCCGGGGGGTGTGGGGTCGCCGGAGGAGTTGTGGGAGTTGGTGGCGTCGGGTGGGGACGTGATCGGGGGGTTCCCGGTGGACCGGGGTTGGGATGTGGACGTGCTGTTCGATCCGGAGCCGGGTCGGGCGGGGCGGTCGTACACGCGGCGGGGTGGATTCCTGGACGGTGCGGCGGAGTTCGACGCCGCCTTCTTCGGGATCTCGCCGCGTGAGGCGTTGGCGATGGATCCGCAGCAGCGGTTGATGCTGGAGGTGTCCTGGGAGGCGTTGGAGCGGGCCGGGATCGACCCCGCGGTGCTGCGGGGCAGTCGCACCGGCGTCTTCGCCGGGATGTGCAGCCAGGACTACGCCGACCTCGTCCGGCGCGGCACCGCCGACCTGGAGGGGTATGCGCTCACCGGCCTGTCCAACAGTGTCACCTCCGGTCGGCTCTCCTACACGTTCGGGCTGGAGGGGCCGGCGGTGACGGTGGATACGGCGTGTTCGTCGTCGTTGGTGGCGTTGCATCTGGCGTGTCAGTCGTTGCGGTCGGGGGAGTCGACGTTGGCGCTGGCGGGTGGGGTGACGGTGATGTCGACGCCGGGGGCGTTCGTGGAGTTCTCGCGGCAGCGTGGTCTGTCGCCTGATGGTCGGTGCAAGGCGTATGCGGCGGCTGCGGACGGGGTGGGCTGGTCCGAGGGTGTGGGGGTGCTGTTGTTGGAGCGGTTGTCGGATGCGGAGCGCAACGGGCACCGGGTGTTGGCGGTGGTGCGGGGTAGTGCGGTGAATCAGGACGGTGCGTCGAACGGTCTGACGGCGCCGAACGGGCCGTCGCAGCAGCGGGTGATCCGGCAGGCGCTGGCGAACGCGGGGTTGGTGGCGGCGGATGTGGATGTGGTGGAGGGGCACGGGACGGGGACGACGTTGGGTGACCCGATCGAGGCCCAGGCGGTGTTGGCCACGTATGGTCAAGAGCGTTCGGGGGAGCGGCCGTTGTGGTTGGGGTCGGTGAAGTCGAATCTCGGTCATGCGCAGGCTGCTGCGGGTGTGGCCGGGGTGATCAAGACGGTGATGGCGTTGCGGCACGGGTCGTTGCCGCGGACGTTGCACGTGGACGAGCCGTCGCCGCACGTGGACTGGTCCGCGGGTGCGGTGCGGTTGTTGACGGAGTCGGTGCCGTGGCAGCGCGGGGAGCGCATCCGCCGGGCGGGTGTCTCGGCCTTCGGCGTCAGCGGCACCAACGCCCACCTCATCCTGGAGGAGGCCCCACGACGGGAGGAACCGCCGCCGGCGGACCCCGGTCCGGCCGTCGTGCCGTGGGTGGTCTCCGCCCGGACGGAGTCGGCCCTGCGCGCGCAGGCACGGCAACTGAGCGGCCATGCCCGCGACTCGGAGGCGGGTCCGGTGGAGATCGGCCGTGCCCTGGCGGTCGAGCGCGCGGCGTTCGAGCACCGCGCAGTCGTCCTCGCCGACGGCCTCGACGGCCTGCGGCGCGGCCTCGACGCGCTCGCCGGAGACCGGCCGACGCCCGGCCTGGTGACCGGCCGGACCAGCCCGGCGGCCGACGGCAGGATCGCCATGCTGTTCGGCGGCCAGGGCACCCAGTGGGACGGCATGGCCGCCGAACTCCTCGACTCCTCACCGGTGTTCGCCGCACGGATGACCGACTGCGCCGACGCCCTGCGACCCCACCTCGACTGGGAACTGCTCGGCGTGCTGCGCGGCGAGCCGGGCGCCCCGCCACTGGACCGGGTCGACGTCGTCCAACCCGTGCTCTTCGCGGTGATGGTCTCCCTGGCGGCGCTCTGGCACTCCTGCGGGGTCCGCCCCGACGCCGTCGTCGGGCACTCCCAGGGCGAGATCGCCGCGGCCTGCGTTGCCGGCGCCCTCACCCTGGAGGACGCGGCCCGGGTCACCGCCCTGCGCAGCCGCGCCCTCGCCGCCCTCGCCGGGCAGGGCGCCATGGCCTCGATCGGCCTGCCGGCGGAGGACCTCGAACCCCGTCTCGCCGCCCTGCACCCCGGCCTGGTCGTGGCCGCCGACAACGGCGCCCGGTCGGCCGTGGTGTCGGGGCCACCGGAGGCCGTCGCCGCCCTGGTCGAGGAACTGACCCGGGAGGACGTCCCGGCCCGCCGCCTCAAGGTCGACTGGGCCTCGCACTCCCCGCAGGTCGAGGCCATCCGCGAGCGGCTGCTCGACCTCCTCGCCCCGGTCACCCCGCGCCCCGCCGACATCCCGCTGTACTCGACCGTCACCGGCGAGCCCGTCGACGGCACCGAACTCGACGCCGCCTACTGGTACCGCAACCTGCGCGAGCCCGTACGCTTCCGGGACGCCACCCGGGCGCTCGCCCGTGACGGGCACACCGTGTTCGTCGAGGCGAGCCCGCACCCGGCGGTCGCCGTCGCCGTCCAGGAGACGCTCGACGACCTCGGGGCGGCCGACAGCCTGGTGGTGGGCTCGTTGCGCCGGGGCGAGGGCGGCCTGCGTCGCTTCCTGGAGTCCGCCGCCGAGCTGTTCGTGTCCGGGGTGCGGGTGGACTGGACGGCCGTGCTGGGCGGGGCGGCCAGGGCCGCCGGGCACCGGGCCGACCTGCCGACGTACCCCTTCGAGGGGCAGCGGTTCTGGCTCGACGTGACCGAGCCGGCACCGGTGGCGGGCACCGGAGCCGACGGCCCGCTCTGGGAGGCGATCGAGAGCGCGGACCCTGCGGCCGTGGCCGGGCTGCTGGCCGTCGACGAGCACGCGCCGCTGGGGTCGGTGGTGTCCGCCCTGGGCGAGTGGCGCCGGGCCGCCCGGCAGCGCGCCGTGGTCGAGGGATGGCGCTACCGGCCGGTGTGGAAGCCGCTCGCCCGAACTGGACGTGCGAGCGCCCCGGACGGGACGTGGCTGGTGATCACCACCGGGGAGGAGGCCTGGCACGAGCCGGTCCTCGCCGGGCTGGCACGCGACGCGGCGCGGGTCGTCCACGTCGACGGCGCGGACCGGGACGCCCTCGCCGCGGCGGTGGCGGAGGGCGCACCGCGCGGAGTCCTCGCTCTGTGCGGGGGGTGGTCCGCCGTCGGACAGGTGCTGGTGCTGCTCCAGGCTTTGGCCGGGGTGGGGGTGCCGGTGTGGTGTGTGACGCGGGGTGCGGTGTCGGTGGGGGAGGGGGATCTGCTGGCGGTGCCGGAGGTGGCTGGGGTGTGGGGGTTGGGTCGGGTGGCGGGGTTGGAGGTGCCGGATCGGTGGGGTGGTCTGGTGGATCTGCCGTCGGTGGTGGATGGGCGGGTGGTGGAGCGGTTGTTGGGTGTGGTGGTGGAGTCGGGTGGGGAGGGGGAGTTCGCGGTCCGGTCGTCGGGGGTGTTCGTCCGGCGGTTGGTGCGGGCGGGTCTGGGGGAGGCGGTGGAGGGGTGGCGGCCGCGCGGCACCGTCCTCATCACCGGCGAGGACGCCGACGCCGACCAGCCGGCAGCACACCTCGCCCGCTGGCTGGCCCACCGAGGCGCCGAGCACCTGCTGCTCGTCTCCACCTCGGGTGACGGTTTCGGACTCCCCGAAGGACCGGCCGCCCCGGGCACCAGGATCACCCGGGCGGCCTGTGACGTTGCCGACCGGGCGGCGCTCGCCGAGCTGCTCGCCACCGCCGTCCCGGAGGACTGCCCGCTCGGGGTGGTCGTCCACGCCGCCGGCCTCGTCGAGGACGGGACGCTCGACGCCCTGACCCCGGAGCGCCTGGAGCGGGCACTGGCGACCAGGGCCCTCGGCGCGCGGCACCTGCACGAGCTCACCCGGGGCGCCGACCTCGCCACCTTCCTGGTCTTCTCCTCCGCCGCCGCCACCTTCGGCTCGGCCGGCCAGGGCACCCACACCGCGGCCAACGCCTACCTGGAGGCCCTCGCCGCCCACCGGCGCGGTCTCGGACTGCCGGGCACCGCGGTGGCCTGGGGGCCCTGGAGCGGCCACGGCGCCGCCACCCGGCCGGACGCGGCGGCCCGGCTGCGCCGCCGGGGCCTCGCGGAGCTGCCACCCGAGCGTGCGCTCGCGGCCCTCGCCCAGGTACTGGACCGCGGCGAGAGCGGCCTGACCCTCGCCGACATCGACTGGGAGCGCTTCGCCGCCGACGGCGACACCACCGGCAGCCGCACCCCGCTGATCGGCGACCTCCCGGAGGTCCGCGCACTCGCCCGTCCCGCCGCCCCCGGCCCGGCCGGGGCCGGAGCCCTCCGCGACCGCCTCGCCGCCCTGACACCGCCGGCCCGGACGGAACTCCTGCTGGACCTGGTCCGCGGCTCCGCGGCCGCGGTGCTCGGGCACCGCGACGCCGACGGCGTCCCGGCGGACCGGGCCTTCCGTGAGTTGGGGTTCGACTCCCTCACCGCGGTGGAGTTGCGGAACCGGTTGAGCGGGGTGACGGGGTTGCGGTTGCCGACGACGTTGGTGTTCGACCATCCGAGTCCGGCTGTGTTGGCGGGGTTTCTGGGTGGTGAGTTGTGCGGGTCGGTGGCGGCGGTGCCGGTGGCGGTTGTGTCCGGGGTGAGCGAGGGGCCGATCGCGATCGTGGGGATGGGGTGCCGTTTTCCGGGGGGTGTGGGGTCGCCGGAGGAGTTGTGGGAGTTGGTGGCGTCGGGTGGGGACGTGATCGGGGGGTTCCCGGTGGACCGGGGTTGGGATGTGGACGTGCTGTTCGATCCGGAGCCGGGTCGGGCGGGGCGGTCGTACACGCGGCGGGGTGGATTCCTGGACGGTGCGGCGGAGTTCGACGCCGCTTTCTTCGGGATCTCGCCGCGTGAGGCGTTGGCGATGGATCCGCAGCAGCGGTTGATGCTGGAGGTGTCCTGGGAGGCGTTGGAGCGGGCCGGGATCGACCCCGGGGTGCTGCGGGGCAGCCGCACCGGCGTCTTCGCCGGAGTGGCGAACCAGGACTACGCGGACTTGGTGCGCCGCGGCGGCGAGGACCTGGAGGGCTACGCGCTCACCGGCGTCTCCGGGAGCGTGCTCTCCGGTCGGCTCTCCTACACGTTCGGTCTGGAGGGGCCGGCGGTGACGGTGGATACGGCGTGTTCGTCGTCGTTGGTGGCGTTGCATCTGGCGTGTCAGTCGTTGCGGTCGGGGGAGTCGACGTTGGCGCTGGCGGGTGGGGTGACGGTGATGTCGACGCCGGGGGCGTTCGTGGAGTTCTCGCGGCAGCGTGGTCTGTCGCCTGATGGTCGGTGCAAGGCGTATGCGGCGGCTGCGGACGGGGTGGGCTGGTCCGAGGGTGTGGGGGTGCTGTTGTTGGAGCGGTTGTCGGATGCGGAGTGCAACGGTCACCGGGTGTTGGCGGTGGTGCGGGGTAGTGCGGTGAATCAGGACGGTGCGTCGAACGGGCTGACGGCGCCGAACGGGCCGTCGCAGCAGCGGGTGATCCGGCAGGCGCTGGCGAATGCGGGGTTGTCGGTGTCGGATGTGGATGTGGTGGAGGGGCACGGGACGGGGACGACGTTGGGTGACCCGATCGAGGCCCAGGCGGTGTTGGCCACGTATGGTCAAGAGCGTTCGGGGGAGCGGCCGTTGTGGTTGGGGTCGGTGAAGTCGAATCTCGGTCATGCGCAGGCTGCCGCGGGTGTGGCCGGGGTGATCAAGACGGTGATGGCGTTGCGACACGGGTCGTTGCCGCGGACGTTGCACGTGGACGAGCCGTCGCCGCACGTGGACTGGTCCGCGGGTGCGGTGCGGTTGTTGACGGAGTCGGTGCCGTGGCAGCGCGGGGAGCGCATCCGCCGGGCGGGTGTCTCGGCCTTCGGCGTCAGCGGCACCAACGCCCACCTCATCCTGGAGGAGACACCGCACGAGGACCGACCGGAGGACGCCGGCCTTGAAACCGACGCCGACGCCCACGCCGGTACCGGTACCGGTACCGGACCGGCCACCCCGCTGCCCTGGCTCCTCTCGGCGAAGACCGACCCCGCGCTCCGCGCACAGGCCCGGCGGCTGCGCAGCTACCTCGCCTCCCACCCGGACGTCAGACTCCGCGACGTGGCGCACGTCCTGGCCGGCCGACCGGCCCTCGACCGGCGGGCCGCGCTGGTCACCGGGGACGGCGACGAGCTCGCACGGCTGCTGGAGGCGCTCGCCGACGGCGCACCCGCGGCCGGCCTCATCGAACCCCCGACCCACCCGGCGCGCGGCGGTACCGCCTTTCTGTTCTCCGGCCAGGGAACCCAACGCCCGGGTATGGGAGGCGAGTTGTATCGGGTCTACCCGGTCTTCGCCACGGCGTTGGACGAAGTCCTGGCCGAGCTGGAACCCCTGCTCGCCCGGCCGCTGCGCCCGCTGCTCCTCGACGCGCACGCGGCCGCGGCCGCGCCGCTCGACCGCACCGGCGACGCCCAGCCCGCCCTGTTCGCCTTGCAGGTCGCGCTGTTCCGGCTGCTGGAGCACGCCGGGATCCGCCCGGACCACGTCGCCGGCCACTCGGTCGGCGAAATCGCCGCCGCGCACGTCGCCGGAGTGCTCACGCTCCCCGACGCGGCACGCCTGGTCGCCGCCCGGGCCCGCCTCATGCAGGACCGGATGCCCCCCGGCGCCATGGTGGCCGTCCGCGCGAGCGAGGCCGAAATCGCCGAGGCGCTGGCCGGCCGGGCCGCCCGGCCGGCGGTCGCCGCCGTCAACGGACCGCGCTCGGTCGTGCTCTCCGGAGCTGAACCGGAGGTACAGGCCGCCGAAACGGTCCTCGCCGCCCGCGGCATCCGGACCAAGCGCCTGCCCGTCGACCGCGCCTTCCACTCCCCGCTGACCGAACCCGCCCTGGCCGAGCTCCGGCAGACCGCGACCGCCGTCGCCCACGCCGAACCGGCGATCCCCCTGGTCTCCACCCTCACCGGCGACCACACCCCCGCCGGAACCCTCGACCCCGAGTACTGGGTCCGCCAGGCACGCCACACCGTCCGCTTCGGCGACGCCGTCCGCCGCCTGCACGAACAGGGCGTCCGCACCTTCCTGGAGCTCGGCCCGGACGGCACCCTGTCCGCCCTCGCCGAGGAGTGCCTGGCCGACGCCACGGACACCCTCCTCGTCCCGGTGCTGCGCGCCGACCGCCCCGAGCCGCAGGCCCTGCTCACCGCACTCGCCCGCCTCCACGTCCAGCGCGCCCCGGCCGGCGGCACGGCGGTCGACTGGACTGCTGTCCTCGGCGCGGCACCCCGCTCGGCCCGCGGCCTCGACCTGCCCACCTACGCCTTCGACCACCGCCGCTACTGGCTCGATACCGCGGCCACGGCGATTCGGGACGTCTCGGCCGCCGGACTCTCCGCGGCCGCCCACCCCATGCTCGGCTCCGCGGTGGCCCTGGCCGGCTCCCCGCAGTCCCAGGAACTCCTGCTCACCGGCCGGATCTCGCTGCGCACCCACCCCTGGCTCGCCGACCACACCGTGTTCGGCACCGTGCTCCTCCCCGGGACGGCGATCCTGGAACTGGCCGTACGGGCGGGCGACGAGGTCGACTGCGCGGTCATCGAGGAACTGACCCTCCAGGTGCCGCTGGTCCTGCCGGAACGCGGCTCCATCCTCCTCCAACTCATGGTCGGCGCACCCGAGTCGGCGCCGGACGGCGTGGAACGGCGCACCTTCGCGCTGCATGCGCGGGAGGACGACGGCCTCGACCGGGCCACAGCGGGGACCGGAGCCGACTGGACCTGCCACGCCACCGGCGTCCTGGCCCGCGGCCGGGAGTCCGCCGGCGCCCTGCCGGCGCCGTGGCCGCCCGCCGGCGCGACACCGGTGGACCTCGACCACTGGTACGAGACGCTGGCCGACGCCGGCCTCGGCTACGGACCGGCGTTCCAGGGCCTGCGGGCGCTCTGGCGGGACGGCGACGACCTGTACGCGGAGGTTTCCCTGCCCGACGGGCCGGCGGGCGACGCCTCCCGCTACGCCGTCCACCCGGCGCTGCTCGACGCGGCCCTCCACCCCGTCGTCCCGGGCTTCGCCGAGGCCGGCACGACCGAGGGCCACGGCTGGCTGCCGTTCTCGTGGAGCGGCGTCACGGTGGTCGCCTCGGGCGCGTCGGCGCTCCGCATCCGCCTCAGCCGCCGATCGGCCGACACCGTCGCACTGCTGGCCACGGACGGCACCGGACGGACCGTCCTCGCGGCCGAGGCGCTGGTCTTCCGGCCCGTCACGGCCGACCGGCTCCGGGCGGCCGGGGCCGCCCACCACGACGCCCTCTTCCGGCTCGATTGGGCTCCGGTGCCGCTGCCCGAGTCCCCTCCCGCGGCGACGGACCCGGCGGTGCTCGGCTCGGAGCGCGGTGATCCAGCGGACCCGGCAGACCTCGCGGAGCTGGCGGCCGCCGGTGCGCCCGAGGCGGTGGTCGTGCACTGCGGCCGGAGCGAAGACCCGGCCGATCCGGCCGCCACCGGGCGCGCCGCCGCCCGGGCCCTGCGGTTGATCCAGGGCTGGCTCGCCGACGAGCGGTTCGCCGACTCCCGCCTCGCGTTCGTCACCCGTGGCGCGGTCGCCACCGCGCCGGGCGAACCCCTCCACGACCTCGCGCACGCCGCCGTCTGGGGCCTGGTCCGCTCCGCGCAGACGGAGCACCCCGGCCGGTTCCTCCTCGTGGACGTCGACGACACCGACGCCAGCCGGCGCGCCCTGATCGCCGCCCTGCACTCCGGGGAGCCGCAGACGGCGCTGCGCGACGGAGCCGCCCGCACCCCGCTGCTGGCCAGGATCCCGGCCGACGGCCGGACCGAGCCGGCCCGCTGGGACCCGGACGCCACCGTCCTCATCACCGGCGGCACCGGCCACCTCGGCCGGCTCGTCGCCCGTCACCTCGCCGAACACCACGGTGTCCGCCACCTGCTGCTGACCAGCCGAAGCGGTCCCACCGCGCCCGGCGCCGAGGAACTCCGCGCCGAACTCGCCACGTCGGGAGCCGAGACGACCGTCGTGAGCTGCGACCTCGGCGACCGCGCGGCCGTCGCCGCGCTGCTGGGCGATGTCCCGGCGCGGTACCCGCTCCGGGCCGTCATCCACACCGCCGGCGTCGTCGACGACGGCGTCCTCACCGCCCTGACCCCCGACCGCCTGGACGCCGTCCTGCGCGCCAAGGCCCACGGCGCCGCCCACCTGCACGCGCTGACCCGTGACACCGAACTCGACGCCTTCGTCGTCTTCTCCTCCTCCGCCGCCTCCTTCGGCAGCCCCGGCCAGGGCAACTACACGGCCGCCAACGCCTACCTGGACGCCCTGATGCACCACCGCCACGCCCTCGGCCTGCCCGGCCACTCCCTCGCCTGGGGCCACTGGGCCGAGGCCGGCGGCATGGCCCGGCACCTCACCGCCGCCGACCTCGGCCGGATGACCCGCGGCGGCCTGCTCCCGCTCACCAACGCCCACGGACTCGCCCTCCTCGACACCGCCCTCGGCCTCGACCACCCGGTGCTGCTCGCCACCCCGCTCGACCCGGGCGCCCTGCGGCGACAGGCGGCGGCGGGCGCACTGCCGCCCGTCCTGCGCGGGCTGGTCCGCACCCCCGCCCGCCGGAGCGTCGACCGGGACCTCGGCACGGAGGCCCCCGCCGAGCTGCGGAAGCGGCTGGCCGCGACCCCCGCCGCCGCGGGACGCGCCGCCCTCCTGCTGGAGCTGGTCCGCACCCACGCCGCCGCCGTGCTCGGCCACCTCACGGCCGACACGGTCGCGCCCGGCGAGCAGTTCCGCGAGCTCGGCTTCGACTCGCTGACCGCTGTCGAGTTCCGCAACCGCCTCAACGCCGTGACCGGCCTCCGGCTGGCGACCACCCTCGTCTTCGACCACCCGACGGCGGAGGCGCTCGCCACCCGGCTGGGCGAGCTCCTGGCCGACGGAGTGGCCGGCGAGGGTGCCGGCGCCGTGCCTTCCGACCTGGCTGGCGAGGTGGGGGCGGCAGGAGCGGCAGGGGAGAGCGGCGTGCGGGGGAGAGCCGGCGCCGTGCCGTCCGACGAGACCGTGGAAGCACTGTTCTGGATCGGCCACGACGCCGGGCGCGTCGAGGAGTCCATGGCCCTGCTCACCGCCGCCTCCGCCTTCCGGCCGAGCTTCGCCGACCCCGCGGCCGCGCCCGCACCGTCCTTCGTCCGCATCGCCCGGGGCGGCACCGGCCCCGCGCTGATCTGCCTGCCCACCGTCGCGGCCGTGTCCAGCGTGTACCAGTACTCGCGCTTCGCCGCCGCCCTCGACGGGCTCCGCGACGTCTGGTACCTCCCCGCACCCGGCTTCGTCGACGGCGAACCCCTGCCCGCCGACGTCGACACCATCACCACGCTGTTCGCCGAGGCCGTCCTCCGCCACACCGACGGAGCGCCCTTCGCCCTCGCGGGGCACTCCGCGGGCGGCTGGTTCGCCTACGCCGTCACCAGTCGCCTCGAACAGCTGGGCTCCCCGCCACAGGCCGTGATCGCCATGGACGCCTACCTGCCCGACGAGGGCATGGCCCCCGTCGCGGCCGCCCTCACCAGCGAGATCTTCGACCGGGTCACCGCGTTCGTCGACCTGGACTACGCCCGCCTCGCGGCCATGGGCGGCTACTTCCGCATCTTCGCCGGCTGGCGACCACCCGACCTCGTGACCCCTGCGCTCTTCCTCCGCGCCCGCGAGGGCGAGCAGCCGCCCCCGGTGTGGGGCGAACCGGACAGCGTCCTCGACGTCGACGGCAACCACTTCACCATGCTCGAACAGCACGCGGACGCCACCGCCCGGCATGTCCACACCTGGCTGACCGAACTGACCGACCGGCGCCGCTGACCCTCGGTCCCACCACCGCGTTCGCACCTCCGGACTCGACACCCTCCCAGACTTGGAGACACCGATGACCACGCCCAGCGAGAAGCTCGTCGAGGCGCTGAGGGCATCCCTGAAGGCCAACGAGACGCTGCGGACGCGCAACCGGCAACTCACCGCGGCCGTCGAGGCGGCGAGCGAACCGCTGGCCGTCATCGGGATGGCCTGCCGGTTCCCGGGAGGGGTGCGCACGCCGGAGGGGCTGTGGGAGCTGGTGGCGTCGGGCGGGGACGCGATCGGGGAGTTCCCGGCGGACCGCGGCTGGGACCTGGACGGCCTGTACGACCCCGACCCGGACCGGTCCGGCACCTCCTACGCCCGGCACGGTGGATTCCTGTACGACGCCGCGGAGTTCGACGCGGGATTCTTCGGGATCTCGCCGCGGGAGGCACTGGCGATGGACCCGCAGCAGCGGCTGCTGCTGGAGACCTCCTGGGAGGCCGTCGAACGGGCCGGGATCGACCCGTCCTCGCTGCAGGGCGCCCGGGCGGGCGTGTTCGCCGGGATGATGTACCACGACTACGCCTCCCGGCTGACGACCATCCCCGAGGGGTTCGAGGGCTACATCGGGAACGGCAGCGGCGGCGCCGTCGCCTCCGGCCGGGTCGCCTACACGCTGGGCCTCGAAGGACCGGCGGTCACGGTCGACACGGCCTGCTCCTCCTCTCTGGTCGCGCTGCACCTGGCCGGCCGGTCGCTGCGCGCGGGCGAGTGCGACCTGGCGCTGGCCGGCGGGGTCACGGTGATGTCCACCCCGCACCTGTTCGTCGAGTTCTCCAAGCAGCGGGGACTGTCACCCGACGGGCGGTGCCGGTCCTTCGCGGGCGCCGCCGACGGCACCGGCATGGGTGAGGGCGTGGGCCTGCTGCTCGTCGAACGCCTCTCCGACGCACGGCGGTTGGGGCACCGGGTGCTGGCGGTGGTGCGGGGCAGCGCGGTGAACCAGGACGGCGCCTCGAACGGTCTCACCGCGCCGAACGGGCCCGCGCAGGAGCGGGTGATCCGCGACGCCCTGGCCGACGCGGGGCTGTCGGTGTCGGATGTGGATGCGGTGGAGGGGCACGGGACGGGGACGCGGCTCGGCGACCCGATCGAGGCGCAGGCCCTGCTGGCCACCTACGGCCGAGTACGGCCGGAGGGTAGGCCGTTGTGGCTGGGGTCGTTGAAGTCGAACATCGGTCACGCGCAGGCGGCGGCGGGGGTGGGCGGGGTCATCAAGATGGTGATGGCCTTGCAGAAGGGTGTGCTGCCGGGGACGTTGCATGTGGATGAGCCGTCGCCGCAGGTCGACTGGACGGTGGGGGACGTGCGGCTGCTGGCGGACGCGCGGCCGTGGGTGCGGGACGAGGCGCGGGTACGCCGGGCGGGGGTGTCGTCCTTCGGGGTGAGCGGGACGAACGCGCACGTGATCCTGGAGGAGGCGCCGGAGACCGTCGAAGAGCCTGTGGTGGACGCCGGGGGCCCGGTGCCGTGGGTGTTGTCGGCCCGGTCGGAGGCGGCGCTGCGGGCGCAGGCGCGGGGTCTGCGGGACTTCGTCCTGGCCGCCCCCGCGGTCCAGGTCGCGTCCGTGGGTGCGGGGTTGGCGCGGGGGCGGGCGGCGCTGGAGCACCGGGCGGTGGTCGTCGCCGCGCGGGGTGAGGAGTTCGTGGGGGCACTGGAGGCGCTGGCGGCCGGCGAGCCGCATGTGTCCGTCACACAGGGGAGCGTGGGGGGCGGTCACGGTCAGGTGGTGTTCGTGTTCCCCGGTCAGGGTGGGCAGTGGGCGGGTATGGGCCTGGATCTGCTGCGTACCTCGCCGGTGTTCGCGGAGCGGATCGCGGCGTGTGAGAAGGCCCTGGCGCCGTGGGTGACCTGGTCGCTGACGGACATGCTGCACCGCGACGCGGAGGACCCCGCCTGGGAACAGGCGGACATCGTCCAGCCGGTGCTGTTCTCGGTGATGGTGTCGCTGGCCGCCCTGTGGCGCTCCTACGGTATCGAGCCGGACGCGGTGCTCGGGCACTCGCAGGGCGAGATCGCCGCCGCCCATGTCTGCGGGGCGCTCAGCCTGGACGACGCCGCCAAGGTCGTCGCCCTGCGCTCACGTGCCCTGGCGGTGCTGCGCGGCCGAGGTGCCATGGCCTCCATCGCCCAACCCGCCGACACCGTACAAGCCCTGATCGATGCGCGGTGGGCGGGGCGACTGTGGGTGGCGGCGTTCAACGGCCCCCAGGCCACCACCGTCTCCGGTGACACCGACGCGCTGGACGAGCTCCTCGCGCACCACGCCGGCACCGACACCCGCGCACGACGCGTGCCCGTCGACTACGCCTCCCACTGCCCGCACACCGAAACCGTCGAACGCGAACTCCTCAACACCCTGAGCGACATCACGCCCGTCGCATCGACCGTGCCGTTCTACTCCACCGTCGACGACGCCTGGCTCGACACCACCACCCTCGACGCCGGCTACTGGTACCGCAACCTGCGCCGGCCCGTCCGCTTCACCCAGGCCATCACCACCCTCACAGCCGCCGGCCACCGCACGTTCATCGAAACCAGCCCCCACCCCACCCTCACCCCCGCCATCGAAGACCACGACGACGGCCTCACCGCCATCGGCACCCTGCGCCGCCACGACCACGACACCACCCGCTTCCTCACCTCCCTCGCCCACGCCCACACCACCGGCCACACCGTCGGCTGGACCACCACCCACCCCCACACCACCCCCCACCCCGACCTCCCCACCTACCCGTTCCAGCGCGAGCGCTACTGGCTCGATGCACCGGCCGGCACGGGGGACCTCTCCGCCGTCGGTGTCCAGGCGGCCGACCATCCCCTCCTCGGAGCCTTCGTCGAACTCGCCGACGGCGACGGTCTCGTCCTCACCGGGCGGCTCTCCCTGCACACCCATTCCTGGCTCGCCGACCACACCATCGCGGGTACGGTCATCCTCCCCGGCACCGCCATGCTGGAGCTCGCTCTCCATGCCGGCGTGCGCGCCGGCTGCGAGCACGTCGACGAACTCACCCTCCACGCACCGCTCGTGGTCCCCGAATCCGAGCCTGTGCTGCTCCAGGTGGTGGTGTCGTCCGCGGACGAGTCCGGGCGCCGCGCGCTGAGCGTGTACACGCGGCCGGTGGGTGACGGCTGGACCGACGGCGTGTGGACGCGCCAGGCGGAGGGTTTTCTGAGCCCGGCCCTTGACGCCGGTCCGGCCCGGGACGAGGTCTTGGCCGGTGCGTGGCCGCCGCCCGGCGCACGGCCCGTCGACCTGGACGACGTGTACGAGCGGCTCGCCCAGGCCGGGTTCGGCTACGGGCCGTCGTTCCAGGGGCTCACCGCGGCCTGGCGGTGGGGCGAGGAGATCGTGGCCGAAGTCGGCCTAACGGAAGGGATGTTGGCGGACGCCGGGCGGTTCGGGATCCACCCCGCTTTGCTGGACGCAGCCGTTCAGGCGGTGGGGTTGCTCTCGCCGGGGGAGTGCCTGCCGTACGCGTGGAGTGGTGCCGCGCTGCACACCCGGGGCGCGACCGGTCTGCGCGTCCGGATGACACCTGTGGGCGAGCCCGGGACGACGGTGGCCCTACGGGTGGTCGACGGGTCGGGTGCGCCGGTCCTCTCGCTGGAGTCCCTCGTGCTGCGGCCGGTGTCACTGGCGGGACTGGCGGCCGGCCGGGGCTCGTTGTTCGAGCTCCAGTGGATCCCTTGTGAGGCGCAGGCCGATGTGCCGGTGCCCGTACCCGGGTTCGAGGTGTGGGAGTGCCCGGACGGCGACGTCGCCGGCGTCACCGCCGCGGCGCTGGCGACCGTACAGGCCTGGCTCGCGGATGAGCGTCCCTCCGAAACCCGGCTGGTCGTGGTGACGCGGGGTGCGGTCGTCACCGGCCCCGGGGAGGGCGTGGTGGATCCGGCGGGTGCGGCGGCCTGGGGGCTGGTGCGCTCCGCGCAGTCGGAGCATCCGGACCGCTTCGTCCTGGTCGACCTCGACCCCGACCCCGGCACCGATGGTGTGGGCGTGTCGGCGGCTGTCGCATGCGGTGAGGCACAGGTGGCCGTGCGGGCCGGGGTGCCGCGGGTGCCACGCCTCGTGCGGGCGGGGTCGGGGTCGGGGTTGGTGCTGCCCGCTGGTGGGGGGTGGCGGCTGGGCTGCGACGGCTCGGGGACGTTGGACGCGGTGGGTCCGGTGGACGCGGACGCGGACGAGGTCGTGCTGGGGCCGGGTCAGGTGCGGGTCGCGTTGCGGGCGGCGGGGGTGAACTTCCGCGACGTGATCGTGGCGCTGGGGATGGTGCCGGAGCTGTCGGGGATCGGTAGCGAGGGTGCGGGGGTGGTGGTGGAGGTCGGGCCGGGGGTGGAGGGTCTGGTGGTGGGGGATCGGGTGTTCGGGGTGTTCGGGGAGGCGTTCGCGCCGGTGGTGGTCGCGCAGGCCGCGGTGTTGGCGCGGGTGCCGCGGGGGTGGTCGTTCGCGCAGGCGGCGTCGGTGCCGGTGGTGTTCGCGACCGCCTACCTGGGTCTGGTCGATCTGGCGGGCGTGCGGCCCGGTGAGCGGGTGCTCATCCACGCCGCGGCCGGCGGTGTGGGGATGGCCGCGGTGCAACTGGCCCGCCACCTGGGGGCGGAGGTCTTCGCCACCGCGAGCCAGACCAAGTGGCCGCACCTGCACGCGCTCGGCATCCCCGCGGAGCGGATCGCCTCCAGCCGCACCCCGGACTTCGAGAAGCAGTTGCGCCAGGCCAGTGACGGGCTGGGAATGGACGTGGTCCTGAACTGCCTGACCGGACCCTTCGTCGACGCCTCCCTGCGTCTGTGCACCGAGCAGGGAGGCCGGTTCCTGGAGCTCGGCAAGACCGACATCCGCGACACACAGCAGGTGGAGCGGCAGTTCCCGGGGCGGTCCTACCGGGCGTATGACCTGATGGACGTCGGCGCCGAACGGGTGGGACAGATCCTGCGCACGATCGTGGACCTGTTCCACCGCGGCGTACTGCAACCACTGCCGGTGACCGCGTGGGACGTGCGCCAGGTGCGCGAGACGCTGCGAGCGATGCAGTGCGGCCGTCACGTCGGCAAGAACGTCCTCACCCTGCCCACCCCCCTGGACCCGGACGCGACGGTCCTGGTGACCGGCGGTACGGGTACCCTCGGTGCGGCCGTCGCCCGCCACCTGGCCGCCTCGCACGGGGTGCGGCACCTCCTCCTGGCCTCCCGGCGCGGGCCGCAGGCGCCGGGCGCCGAGGAGCTGATGGCCGAACTCGCCGCCCTGGGCGCCAAGGTGACGCTCACCGCGTGTGACGTCGCCGACCGCGGGCAGCTGGCCGAACTGCTCGCCGGCATCCCCGCGGACCGGCCGCTCACCGCGGTGGTGCACACCGCCGGCGTCCTGGACGACGCGACCATCACCGGCCTCGACGAAGCACGGCTGCGGGCGGTCCTGGCACCGAAATGGGAGGCCGCACGGCACCTGGACGAGCTGACCCGCCACATGGACCTGTCCGCGTTCGTGCTGTTCTCCTCCGCCGCCGGCATCCTCGGCTCACCCGGCCAGGGCAACTACGCCGCCGCCAACGCAGCCCTCGACGCCCTCGCCCACCAACGCCACACCCACGGCCTGCCCGCCCTCTCCCTCGCCTGGGGACTCTGGGCACAGACCAGCGGCATGACCGGCCACCTCGACACCGGCGACCACCACCGCATCACCCGCTCCGGACTACGCCCCCTCACCACCCCCGACGCCCTCACCCTCCTCGACACCGCCCTGACCACCGGCCGCCCCGCCCTGCTGCCCGCCGACCTCCACCCCACCCACCCCACCCCACCCCTACTCAGCCACCTCACCCCCACCACCCGCACGGGCCACCGCCGCCACCCGAACACGACACCCGCCACCGACCTGCCCGCCCGCCTCGCCGCCCTCACCCCCGACCAGCGACACGACACCCTCCTCACCCTCGTCCGCACCCACATCGCCACCGTCCTCGGCCACCCCACCCCCCACACCATCGACCCCGACCACACCTTCCGCGACCTCGGCTTCGACTCCCTCACCGCCGTCGAACTACGCAACCACCTCACCCACACCACCGGCCTACGCCTACCCACCACCATCGCCTTCGACCACCCCACCGCCACCACCCTCACCCACCACCTCACCACCAGGCTCGTCGGCGCGGAGGACTCCCGCGCCCCCCTGGAACCCGCTGCCGTCGCACCGATCACCGGCAGCCACGAGCCGATCGCGATCGTCGGCATGGCCTGTCGCTTCCCCGGCGGAGTCGCGTCGGCCGAGGACCTCTGGGAGCTGGTCGCGTCCGGCACCGACGCGGTCGGCGAGTTCCCCGCCGACCGGGGCTGGGACCTGGAGAGCCTCTTCCATTCCGACCCGGATCACCCGGGCACCTCCTACACCCGGCACGGCGGATTCCTCTACGACGCAGGCGAGTTCGACGCCGGGTTCTTCGGCATCTCACCGCGTGAGGCGCTGGCGATGGACCCCCAGCAGCGGCTGCTCCTGGAGACGACCTGGGAGGCGTTCGAACGGGCCGGTATCGATCCGCGGACGGTGCGGGGCAGCCGGACCGGCGTGTTCGCCGGCGTCATGCCGCAGGACTACGCGCCACGGACCCGACAGCACGTCGAAGCCGACGTCGACGGCTATGTCCTGACCGGCACCTCGGGCAGCGTGGCGTCGGGACGCATCTCCTACACCTTCGGACTTGAAGGCCCCGCGGTGTCCGTGGACACCGCCTGCTCCTCCTCCCTGGTGGCTCTGCACCTGGCCGCCCAGGCATTGCGCTCGGGCGAGTGCACGCTGGCGCTCGCGGGCGGCGTGACGGTGATGTCCACCCCCACGCCCTTCGTTGAGTTCTCGCGGCAGCGTGGGTTGTCGGAGGACGGTCGGTGCCGTTCCTTCGCGGCCGGTGCTGGCGGGACGGGTTGGGGCGAGGGCGTGGGGATGCTGCTGCTGGAACGGCTTTCGGATGCGCGGCGCAACGGTCATCGGGTGCTGGCGGTGGTGCGGGGCAGCGCGGTGAACCAGGACGGCGCGTCGAACGGTCTGACCGCGCCGAACGGGTTGGCCCAGCAGAGGGTGATCCGGCAGGCGCTCAGCGGGGCGGGTCTGTCGGCGGCGGACGTCGACGCGGTAGAGGGGCACGGGACGGGGACGCGGCTGGGTGATCCGATCGAGGCTGAGGCGCTGCTGGCCGGTTATGGCCAGGATCGGCCGGAGGGGCGGCCGTTGTGGCTGGGTTCGTTGAAGTCGAACATCGGGCACAGTCAGGCCGCGGCGGGTGTGGGTGGGGTCATCAAGATGGTGATGGCGCTGCGTCACGGCGTGTTGCCGCGGACGTTGCATGTGGACGAGCCGTCGTCGCACGTCGACTGGGCGTCGGGGAATGTGCGGCTGCTGACGGAGGCCCGACCGTGGGTTCGGGACGAGGCGCGGGTACGCCGGGCAGGGGTGTCGTCGTTCGGCGTGAGCGGGACGAACGCGCACGTGATCCTGGAGGAGGCACCCGAACCGAAGGCCGTCGAGCCGGCGGGGTCGGGGGCTTCGGGGCTGCCTTCGGGGCTGCCGTCGGTGTGGGTGCTCTCGGGCAAGTCGCAGGCCGCGCTGCACGCCCAGGCCACCGCCCTGCACACCCACGTCACCGCCCACCCCGACCTCGACCCCGCCGATGTCGGCGCGACTCTCGCGTCGGGCCGCGCGGTCTTCGAACACCGCGCCACCGTCATCGCCACCGACCGCGATCAGGCCCTGAACGCCCTCACCGCCCTCACCACCGGACAACCCCACCCCTCCCTCGTCATCGCGCCGGCCCGCGGGACACATGGAAAGACCGCGTTCCTCTGCTCCGGCCAGGGCACCCAATACCCCGGCATGGCCCACGGCCTCTACCAGGACTACCCCACCTTCGCCACCGCCCTGGACGAAGTCTGCGCACACTTCGAACCCCACCTCGACGCACCCCTGCGCGACCTCCTCCTCAACACCGACAACGGTGACGGTGACGGGCTACTCGCCCAGACGCTCTACGCCCAACCCGCACTGTTCGCCCTCCAAGTCGCCCTGCACCGACTGCTCACCGACACCTACCACATCACCCCCCACTACCTCGCCGGACACTCACTCGGAGAAGTCACCGCAGCCCACCTCGCCGGAATCCTCACCCTCCCCGACACCACCCGCTTCATCGCCACCCGCGCCCACCTCATGCACACCATGCCCCCCGGCACCATGATCACCCTCCACACCACCCAAGACCGAATCACCCCACTCCTGAACGGCCTGGACGACAAAATCTCCATCGCCGCCATCAACACACCCACCTCCATCGTCATCAGCGGCGACACCGACACCATCAACCACCTCACCACCCTCTGCCACACCCAAGGCATCACCACCAAACCCCTACACAGCACCAAAGCCTTCCACTCCCCACACACCGACACCATCCTCGACCAACTCCACACCGCCGCAAGCGAACTCACCCTCCACCAACCCCACACCCCCCTCATCACCGCAACCCCCGGCGACCCCACCACCCACCAGTACTGGACCCACCAAGCCCGCAACCCCGTCCACTACGCCAACACCACCCAAACCCTCCACACCAACAACGTCACCACCTACATCGAACTCGGCCCCGACCACACCCTCACCACCCTCACCCACCACAACCTCCCCCACCACACCCCCAACGCCACCGCCCTCCTCCACCCCCACCACCACAACCCCACCCACCACCTCCTCACCGCCCTCGCCCACACCCCCACCCCCTGGCACACCCACCACCACCCCCACACCACCCACACCACCCCCAGCACCCCCAGCACCACCGGCACCGGCACCGACCTCCCCACCTACCCCTTCCAACGCACCCACTACTGGCTCAAAACCCCCACCAACACCGCCGGAGTGACGGCCGCCGGCCTCGACACCCCCGACCACCCCCTCCTGTCCGCCGCAGTGGAACTCGCCGACGGCGACGGCCTCATCCTCACCGGCCGGCTCTCCCTCCAGAGCCACCCCTGGCTCGCCGACCACACCATCGCCGACACCGTCCTGCTCCCCGGCGCCGCCATGCTCGAACTCGCCCTCCACGCCGGCCGACACACCAACTGCCCCCACGTCGACGAACTCACCCTCCACACCCCCCTCGTCATCCCCGACACCGGCCACACCACCATCCAGGTAGCGCTCTCATCCACCAACGAGGCCGGCCAGCGCACCATCACCATCCACAGCCGCCCCGCCCACCACGACGCATGGACCCGCCACGCCGACGGTCTCCTCAGCCCACCCACCAACACCACCCCACCCGCCGACGAGACCCTCACCGGCCCCTGGCCACCACCCGACGCACAACCCATCAACCTCGACCAGCTCTACGACCACCTCACCCACAACGGATTCAACTACGGCCCCCTCTTCCAAGGACTCACCACCGCCTGGCACCACACCGACGGCATCCTCGCCGAAGTCCACCTCCCCCACCACACCCCCCACCACAACACCCACGGCTTCGCCCTCCACCCCGCACTCCTCGACGCCGCCATCCAAACCGTCGCCCTCCTCACCCCCCACCACAACACCCACGACCACGACACCCCCCACGACCACCCCCACCCCGCTCTACTACCGCACACCTTCACCCACACCGACCTCCACACCCACACCACCACCACCCTGCGCATCCGCCTCACCCCCACCGACCACAACGCCACCACCCTCACCCTCCACGCCACCGACGAAACCGGCACCCCCGTCCTCACCCTCAACACCCTCACCCTGCGCCCCCTCCCCACCCCCACCCCCACCCACGGCACCCCCACCCACGGCACCCTCCTCGAACTGCACTGGATCCCCGCCCCACCACACCCCACCCACCCCACACCCACCCACCCCGCACCCGACCACCCGGTGCTCGACTACCAGCTATGGCAATGCCCACCCGGCGACATCACCGACGTGACACACGCCGCCCTCCACACCCTGCAAACCTGGCTCACCCAAGACCACCCACCCCACACCCGCCTCGTCATCACCACCCAAAACGCCACCACCACCCAAAACGCCACCACCACCACCCAAACCACCACCGACCCCGCCCACGCAGCCGTCTGGGGCCTCGTCCGCACCGCCCAAACCGAACACCCCGACCACTTCCACCTCCTCGACACCAACCAGCCCCACCCCCAACACACCGACATCACCACAGCCCTCGCAACCGGCGAACCACAAACCGCCCTCCGCAACGCCACCATCCACATCCCACGCCTCGTACCGACAGCGGTGACGGGGACGCCGGGGAGTGTGCCGTGGAGCGGGGTGTGCACGGGGACGGTGCTGGTCACCGGTGGTACGGGCACGCTCGGCTCGGCCGTCGCCCGTCACCTCGCCGCCGAACACGGGGTGCGGCACCTCGTCCTGGCTTCCCGGCGCGGACTGGAGGCGCCCGGTGCTGATGAGCTGGTGGCCGAACTCGCCGCACTGGGGGCGACGGTCACGGTCGAGGCCTGCGACCTGTCCGACCGCGAGCAGGCCGCAACGCTGCTCAAGGGGATTCCCGCCGATCGGCCGCTGACCGCCGTAGTGCACACCGCCGGCGTCCTCGCCGATGCCACCCTCACCACGCTCGACGAGGGCAGGCTCCGCACCGTCCTGGCGCCCAAGGTCGATGCGGCGCGGCACCTGGACGAGCTGACCCGAGACATGGAGCTGTCGGCGTTCGTGCTGTTCTCGTCCGCCGCCGGCGTTCTCGGTTCCCCGGGGCAGGGGAACTACGCCGCTGCGAACGCCGCCCTGGACGCGCTCGCCCACCAGCGCCGTGCCGCCGGACACCCCGCTCTCTCCCTCGCCTGGGGGCTGTGGGAGGCAGCGAGCGGCATGACCGGCCATCTCGACACCGGCGACCGCCACCGCATCTCACGCTCGGGCCTGCACCCCCTCTCCACCCCCGACGCCCTCGCCCTCCTCGATGCGGCAGTGGCCGGCGACCGTGCCGTCCTGCTGCCCGCCGACCTGCGACCGACGCACCCCGTCCCGCCTCTCCTCGCCGAGCTCGCGCCCACCCGCACCCGCCGTCGCACGGTCCCCGCGCAGGCCGGCGACAGCGCCGCGGCGCTGCGCACCCGGCTGGCCGGCCGGACACCGGAGCAGCAGCACCACGTCCTGCTCTCGCTCGTCCGCTCGCACGTGGCCACCGTCCTCGGCCATCCGGCGCCGGAGGCCGTCCCGGTGGACTCGGCCTTCCGCGACCTGGGCTTCGACTCGCTGACGGCGGTGGATCTGCGGAACCGCCTCAGCGCCGAGACGGGCCTGCGGCTCCCGGTCAGCCTGGTCTTCGACCAGCCGAGCCCGGCGGCCGTGGCGCGGATGCTCCGCACCGAACTGGTCGAGGAGGACGTCGAGGCCGGTCGAGCGCCTGTCGGCAGCGCGTCGGCCGTCGACCGTGACGATCCGATCGCCATCATCGGCATGGCGTGCCGCTTCCCGGGCGGAGTGCGCTCACCGGAGGGGCTGTGGGGGCTGGTCGCCTCGGGCGGGGACGCGATCGGGGAGTTCCCGGCGGATCGCGGTTGGGACGTGGACTCCCTCTTCGATCCGGACCCGGAGCGGTCGGGCACCTCCTACACCCGGCACGGCGGATTCCTCTACGAGGCGGGGGAGTTCGATGCCGACTTCTTCGGGATCAGCCCTCGTGAGGCGCTCGCGATGGACCCCCAGCAGCGGCTGTTGCTCGAAACCACCTGGGAGACCATCGAGCATGCGGGCCTGGCCCCGACGGCCGTCCGCGGGTCGCAGACGGGCGTGTTCGCCGGGGTGATGTACCACGACTACGCCTCCCGCCTGACCACCGTCCCCGAAGGAGCCGAGGGCTACATCGGCAACGGCAACGCGGGCAGCGTCGCCACCGGCCGGGTCGCCTACACCTTCGGCCTGGAAGGCCCGGCGGTGACGGTCGACACGGCGTGTTCGTCCTCCCTGGTCGCGCTGCATCTGGCGTGTCAGGCGTTGCGTTCGGGTGAGTGCTCGATGGCGCTCGCCGGCGGCGTCACGGTGATGTCCTCACCGGGCACCTTCGTCGACTTCTCGCGGCAGCGGGGGCTGTCGGTGGACGGTCGGTGCAAGTCCTTCGCCGGTGCCGCCGATGGTACGGGCTGGGGTGAGGGCGTTGGCATGTTGCTCGTCGAGCGTCTGTCGGATGCGGAGCGCAACGGGCATCGGGTGCTGGCGGTGGTGCGGGGTAGTGCGGTGAACCAGGACGGTGCCTCGAACGGTCTGACGGCGCCGAACGGGCCGTCGCAGCAGCGGGTGATCCGGCAGGCGCTGACCAATGCGGGGCTGTCGGTGTCGGATGTGGATGCGGTGGAGGGGCACGGGACGGGGACGCGGCTCGGCGACCCGATCGAGGCGCAGGCCCTGCTGGCCACCTACGGCCGAGTACGGCCGGAGGGTAGGCCGTTGTGGCTGGGGTCGTTGAAGTCGAACATCGGTCACGCGCAGGCGGCGGCGGGGGTGGGCGGGGTCATCAAGATGGTGATGGCCTTGCAGAAGGGTGTGTTGCCGAGGACGTTGCATGTGGATGAGCCGTCGCCGCAGGTCGACTGGACGGTGGGGGACGTGCGGCTGCTGGCGGACGCGCGGCCGTGGGTGCGGGACGAGGCGCGGGTGCGGCGGGCCGGGGTGTCGTCCTTCGGGGTGAGCGGGACGAACGCGCACGTGATCCTGGAGGAGGCGCCGGAGACCGTCGAAGAGCCTGTGGTGGACGCCGGGGACCCGGTGCCGTGGGTGTTGTCGGCCCGGTCGGAGGCGGCGCTGCGGGCGCAGGCGCGGGGTCTGCGGGACTTCGTCCTGGCCGCCCCCGCGGTCCAGGTCGCGTCCGTGGGTGCGGGGTTGGCGCGGGGGCGGGCGGCGCTGGAGCACCGGGCGGTGGTCGTCGCCGCGCGGGGTGAGGAGTTCGTGGGGGCACTGGAGGCGCTGGCGGCCGGCGAGCCGCACGTGTCCGTCACACAGGGGAGCGTGGGGAGCGGTCACGGTCAGGTGGTGTTCGTGTTCCCCGGTCAGGGTGGGCAGTGGGCGGGTATGGGCCTGGATCTGCTGCGTACCTCGCCGGTGTTCGCGGAGCGGATCGCGGCGTGTGAGAAGGCCCTGGCGCCGTGGGTGACCTGGTCGCTGACGGACATGCTGCACCGCGACGCGGAGGACCCCGCCTGGGAACAGGCGGACATCGTCCAGCCGGTGCTGTTCTCGGTGATGGTGTCGCTGGCCGCCCTGTGGCGCTCCTACGGTATCGAGCCGGACGCGGTGCTCGGGCACTCGCAGGGCGAGATCGCCGCCGCCCATGTCTGCGGGGCGCTCAGCCTGGACGACGCCGCCAAGGTCGTCGCCCTGCGCTCACGTGCCCTGGCGGTGCTGCGCGGCCGAGGCGCCATGGCGTCGGTCGCCCAACCCGCCGACATCGTACAGGGGTTGATCGATGCGCGGTGGGCGGGGCGACTGTGGGTGGCGGCGTTCAACGGCCCCCAGGCCACCACCGTCTCCGGTGACACCGACGCGTTGGACGAGCTCCTCGCGCACCACGCCGGCACCGACACCCGCGCACGGCGCGTGCCCGTCGACTACGCCTCCCACTGCCCGCACACCGAAACCGTCGAACGCGAACTCCTCGACACCCTCGGCGACATCACGCCCGTCGCATCGACCGTTCCGTTCTACTCCACCGTCGACGACGCCTGGCTCGACACCACCACCCTCGACGCCGGCTACTGGTACCGCAACCTGCGCCGGCCCGTCCGCTTCACCCAGGCCATCACCACCCTCGCAGCCGCCGGCCACCGCACGTTCATCGAGACCAGCCCCCACCCCACCCTCACCCCCGCCATCGAAGACCACCACCACCACGACCACCACGGCCTCACCGCCATCGGCACCCTGCGCCGCCACGACCACGACACCACCCGCTTCCTCACCTCCCTCGCCCACGCCCACACCACCGGCCACACCGTCGGCTGGACCGCCTCCTCCCCCGATGCCGCCCCCCACCCCGACCTCCCCACCTACCCGTTCCAACGCCAGCGCTACTGGCTCGACGCACCCACCACCGACCCCGTACGCCTCCTCGCCGCCGGCTTCCACCCCACCCACCACCCCCTCCTCACGGCCACCCTCCAGCTCGCCGACGGCACCCGCCTCCAGACCGGGCGGCTCTCCCTCCAGAGCCACCCCTGGCTCGCCGACCACACCATCGCCGACACCGTCCTGCTCCCCGGCGCGGCCCTGCTCGAAATCGCCCTCCAGGCGTGCGACTTCCCGTACGTCCGGGAGCTGGTCCTGCACGCCCCCCTGGCCGTTCCGCAGGCCGCTGGCGTGGACCTCCAGGTCCGCGTCACGGCACCCGACGACAGCGGCACCCGCACCCTGACGGTCTCCTCGCGCCATGAGGACGCCCACCCCGACGACCCCTGGCAGCACCACGCCACCGGCCTGCTGGACACCGAAGAACCGGCGGCCGACGACGACCTGCTCCGCAGCTGGCCGCCGGAGGGCGCAGTGCCATGTACGGCCGAGGAGTTGGACGGCCTCTACGCCGCGTACGCAGAGAGCGGGTTCGCCTACGGTCCGGCGTTCCGAGGGCTGCACTCCGCCTGGCGGCGGGGTGAGGAGGTGTTCGCGGAGGTCCGGTTGCCAGAGGTCGTGGCGGACGAGGCGTCCGCGTACAACCTGCACCCGGCGCTGCTGGACGCGGCTCTGCACTCGGTGGCGTTCGGCGCGACGGACGGGCTGCCGACGGGGGCCGTGCCGTTCGCGTTCACCGGTGTGACCCTGCACGCGGTGAACGCGGCCGCCGCGCGGGTCCGGGTGGCCCCTGCCACGGAGGGCGGTGACCAGGCAGCCGTGTCCGTCCTGCTGGCGGACGAGACGGGCCGGAGCATCCTGTCGATCGACGCCCTCGCCGTGCGACCGCTGGACGCCGGCGAACGCCGGGCGTCGGCGCGCACGACCGGAAGCGCCTCACTCTTCGACGTGACCTGGACGGACGTCACCCCGGGTTCGCCGCCCCCCGCCCCGATCGTCCGGCCGACCATGCTGGGCCCCGACTGGATGGGGCCGGACCTCGCCGACCTGCTGATCGAGCCGGACGGTGGCGCGCCCACGCCGGAGGCGGTGCTGCTGAGGTGCCCGCAGGGTTCGGTGGCGGACGTCCTGGGCGAGGTGCTGGGCACGCTGCAGACCTGGCTCGCGGCGGAGCGTCTCCTCGACGCCCGGTTGGTCGTGGTGACCCGGGGAGCCGTGGCCACCGGCCCCGGCGACGATGTCGCGGACCCGGCGGGAGCGGCCGTGTGGGGCCTGGTGCGCTCCGCCCAGGCCGAGCACCCTGACCGCTTCATCCTCCTTGACATCGACACGGGGACCGACACCGTCGGTGACCTGCCGCTCGCCGCGGCCCTGGCCTGCGGCGAGCCACAACTGGCGGTGCGCGCCGATCGACTGCTGGCGGCGCGCCTGACCCGCCTGCCGGCGACGGGCGAGCAGCCGGGCACCTCGTCGTGGAGCGGCGCAGGGACGGTCCTGGTGACCGGTGGTACGGGTACCCTCGGTGCGGCCGTCGCCCGCCACCTGGCCGCCTCGCACGGGGTGCGGCACCTCCTGCTGGCCTCCCGGCGCGGGCCGCAGGCGCCGGGCGCCGAGGAGCTGGTGGCCGAACTCGCCGCCCTGGGCGCCAAGGTGACGCTCACCGCGTGTGACGTCGCCGACCGCGGGCAGCTGGCCGAACTGCTCGCCGGCATCCCCGCGGACCGGCCGCTCACCGCGGTGGTGCACACCGCCGGAGTCCTGGACGACGCGACCATCACCGGCCTCGACGAAGCACGGCTGCGGGCGGTCCTGGCACCGAAATGGGAGGCCGCGCGGCACCTGGACGAGCTGACCCGCCACATGGACCTGTCCGCGTTCGTGCTGTTCTCCTCCGCCGCCGGCATTCTCGGCTCACCCGGCCAGGGCAACTACGCCGCCGCCAACGCAGCCCTCGACGCCCTCGCCCACCAACGCCACACCCACGGCCTGCCCGCCCTCTCCCTCGCCTGGGGACTCTGGGCACAGACCAGCGGCATGACCGGCCACCTCGACACCGGCGACCACCACCGCATCACCCGCTCCGGACTACGCCCCCTCACCACCCCCGACGCCCTCACCCTCCTCGACACCGCCCTGACCACCGGCCGCCCCGCCCTGCTGCCCGCCGACCTCCACCCCACCCACCCCACCCCACCCCTCCTCAGCCACCTTGTCCCGGGGACCCACCGGCTGCGCACCGCGCATGGCCCGTCGACGGCGGCCGCCCTCGACGCGACCCTCGCCGAACGCCTCGCCACCCTCAGCCCCGACCAGCGGGACGAGACCCTCCTCACCCTCGTCCGCACCCACATCGCCACCGTCCTCGGCCACCCCACACCGGATGCCGTCCACCCCGACCGCGCCTTCCGCGACCTCGGCTTCGACTCCCTCGCCGCCGTCGAACTTCGGAACCGGCTCGCCCGGACGACGGGGCTGCGCCTGCCCAGCACCCTGGTGTTCGACCACCCCTCGGCGACCGTCCTGGCCCGGCACCTGCTGACCCGGCTGCTCCCGGACAGCGTGGTCGCGGACCCCGGCGCGACCGCGCCCGAGCGGTCCCTGCTGGCCGACCTCGGCCGGCTGGAGGCGGCGCTCAGCTCCGCGGTCTCGCCGTCCTCCGGCCCGGCGGTCCTGGACGAGGCGGCCCGCACCCGGCTGGCGTCACGGCTCCGCTCGCTCGCCCAGACGCTCGGCGGAGCGGCGGAACCGCGCCAGGACCTTGCCGAGACGACGGACGAGGAGATGTTCGCGCTCATCGACCTGGAGCTCGGCGCGGACTGACACGACGTCCGCCAGGGCGGGCCACGGCACACCGTCCACGGCCCACCGTCCAAGTCCTCCACCGCCCGCCAACCCCTTCCCCAGCCCCACCCGGGGCTTCCCCCCGTAAGGAGCAGCAGTGTCCTCGACCCCGTCGAGCATTCCCGAGGCCCCCGGCGCCTGGCCGGTGCTCGGCCACCTGCCGGCGCTCATCCGCAATCCGCTGGGATTCCTGTCGTCGGCGGCCGATCACGGGGACCTCTTCCGGGTCCGGCTCGGCCCCAGCACCGTCTACCTCGCCACCCACCCGGAGCTGGTGCGGACCATGCTGGTGTCGAACTCGGCGGACTTCACCCGGAGCAAGGGCGCGGCCGGTGCCAGCCGCTTCATCGGCCCGATCCTGGTGGCCGTCTCCGGGGACTCGCACCGCCGTCAGCGGCGGATGATGCAGCCCGGGTTCCAGCGGGGGCAGCTCAACCACTACGTCGTCGGCATGACCGCCGCCGCCACGGAGACCGCGGACTCCTGGCGGCCCGGCGAGGTGGTGGACGTGCAGCGGACCGCCAGCGACCTGTCGCTGGCGATGATCACGAAGGCGCTCTTCCAGTCCGAGCTCGGGGCCACCGCCGAGGCGGAACTGCGCGTCACGGGGCACGACATCCTGAAGGTCGCCCGGTTGAGCGCGCTGGCCCCGGGGCTCTACACCGTCCTGCCCACCGCGGCCAAGCGCAACCTGGGCCGCACCAGCGCCGCCATCCGGGCGGCGGTCGCCGCCTACCGGGCGGACGGGCGCGACCACGGGGACCTGCTGTCCATGATGCTGCGCGCCCAGGACGCCGAGGGACGCACCATGACGGACCAGGAGGTGCACGACGAGATCATGGGGCTCGCGGTCGCCGGGATCGGCGGCCCCGCCGCCCTCACCTGCTGGATCTTCCACGAGCTCGCCCAGGACGCCGCCGTCGAGCAGCAGCTGCACGCCGAACTCGACGAGGTCCTGGCCGGCCGGACGCCCACCGGAGCGGACCTCCCGCTCCTCCCGTACACCCAGCGCCTGGTGAAGGAGGCGCTGCGCAAGTACCCCGGCTGGGTCGGCTCCCGCCGTACCGTGCGGCCGGTCAGGCTCGGCGACCACGAGCTGCCGGCCGACGTGGAGGTCATGTACAGCCCGTACGCGCTCCAGCGCGACGCCCGCTGGTACCGCGACCCGGAGCGGCTCGACCCCGACCGCTGGGAGTCGAAGGAGTCGACGCGGGAGGTGCCGAAGGGTGCCTGGGTCCCCTTCGCGCTCGGCACCTACAAGTGCATCGGCGACAACTTCGCGCTGATGGAGACGGTCGTGGCGATCGCGGTGATCGCCTCGCGCTGGCGGCTGCGCCCCGTCCCGGGGGACCGCGTCCGGCCGGTGGCCAAGGCCACCCATGTCTTCCCCAACCGCCTGCGGATGATCGCCGAACCCCGCACCCCTTGCCCCCCGCGCGGCCCCGCGCACGATTCGCTGACCGACTCCGCGACCGCGGCGGCGCCGTCCTGACAGCGGACCGGCCAGGCGCCTGAGAGCACGACAGAGGGAAGGGGGCCCGGAGACGGGCCCCCTTCCCTCTGCCCGGCGTGGTGGGTGCTCAGTAGGCGGCCGGCGGACCGAAGAACTCCGGCAGCCCGGCCGGCGGTTGGCCGCCGGCCAGCGACAGCAGCGCCTGGAGGGCGGCGTAGCCCAGCATCACCGCGTTGACGGTGCCCACCACGGCCAGGAACCGCACCCACGGCCGGATCCGCCCCGGCAGCCGCCAGGCCCCGCGCTCCACCACCGTCTCGTCACGCTCGTCGCGGAAGAACCTGATGGCACTCAGCGAACCGCTGGCCAGGCCCGTGCCCACCAGCTGATACAGCGGGAACTGGTACCACGCGCCACTCCACAGGGTCACGGCCGGCAGCGCCCGCGACCAGACGGAGACCCCGGCGAAGGAGATGAACGGCTCCGACAGGTCGAAGACCACGGCCGTGAGGAAGGCCAGCCCGACCAGCTGCCACGGCCGGATGCCCGGCCACCGGTCCCGGGCCCGCGTCATGACCTGGCAGCACCCCAGCACGCCCAGCAGCACCGTCGAGCCGAGGCTGAAGGTCACCAGCGGCAGTTCGGCCTCCATCCCCGGCGGCAGACCCCGCCACCCCGGCACGTACGGGCCCCAGGAACTCAGCGCGCCCCACACGTGCGTGTTGGCGATCAACACGGGGTGGAACCAGTTCATCAGCGGGCTGAGCCAGCCCGCGAACAGCACTCCCGCGAACAGCAGCGCGTCGAAGGACAGCCGGCGCTCCGTCCGCCCCCGCCGGACCAGCGAGACGGCCAGCCCGACGACGCCCGCCACCGACAGCGCCGGGAGGAGGACGTCCACGACCCGCCGGTGGCCGGTCCCCGCGCCGGCCGTCCCGTCGTCCGGGCCCGGCACGGCGAGGAGGTGGTAGCCGCCGTCGGCCGCCCAGCGCACGAACACGTAGCACTGGAGGGCCAGGAACACCGCCCCGGCCGCGGCCCACCAGAGCACGGGCCCTCGGCGGGTGTCCGGGGCCGCCCGGCCGTGCTCCACGGTGCCCTGGGTGGGCACCGTCACGACGGCGGCCGGGACGGGGGGTGGGGAACTCTGCGTCATGTGCTCTCTCGCATCCGTGAACCTGCGGCGTCGGGGTCAGTACCCGGCCGGAGCCGAGTCGGTGTCGGTGCCGTCGTGAGCCAGGCCGATCAGACTGTCGACGTCCATGGCGTCGATGTCCTCGATCGACACGGGCCTGGGGCCGGACTCCGCCGGGCGGACGGCGGAACCCGGTGCGGCGGCGAGTTCGAGCAGGCGGTCCAGCAGGCCCGCCTCCCGCAGCCGGTCGACCGGGATCGAGGACAGCAACCCGCGCAGTTCCTCCCCGCCCACCGCGGGCACGGCGTCGGCCGGCAGCAGACGAGCGGTGAGGTGCTCCGCCAGGGCCACCGGCGTCGGAAAGTCGAAGGCGAGCGTCGCCCGCAGGGCCAGTCCGGTCGCGACCTTGAGCCGGTTCCGCAGCTCCACGGCCGTCAGCGAGTCGAAGCCCAGCTCGCGGAAGGCCCGCGACTCGGACACCGACTCCGAACCCGCGTGGCCCAGCACCGCCGCCACATGGGAACGCACCAGCCGCAGCAGGGTGCCCCGGCGCTCGCCCTCGCTCTGGCGGCCCAGCCGCTCCCGCAGTCGCGCGGCCTCGTCCGCACCACCCGAGGGCGCCCGGTCCGCCGCCCTCCGGCCCCTGCGGGCACCGGGCAGCCGGACCAGGCCGCGCAGCAGCGGCGGCAGCGGACCGTAGGCGGCCCGGGAACGGACGGCGCGCAGGTCGACGCGCGCCGGGACGAGAAAGGGCTCCTCCGAGGCGAGCGCCGCGGAGAACAGGTCCAGGGCATCGGCCGTCGGGAGCGGTGCCATGCCCGCCCGGCCGATCCGGGCGCGGTCGCCGCCGTCGAGGTGCCCGGTCATGCCGCTGCCCTCCGCCCACAGCCCCCAGGCGAGGGAGAGGGCGGGCCGGCCGGCGGCCCGGCGCCGATGGGCCACCGCGTCGAGGACGGCGTTGGCGGCCGCGTAGTTCCCCTGGCCGGGGGAGCCGAGGACACCCGCCGCGGAGGAGAACAGGACGAAGGCGGACAGTTCCTGATGCCCCGTCAGTTCGTCCAGCAGCAGCGCCCCGTCCGCCTTCGCCCGCAGGACCGCCGCCAGCCGATCGGGCGTCAGCGAGGTCAGGACGCCGTCGTCCAGCACGCCCGCGGCGTGCACCACCGCGCACAGCGGACGCTCTTGCGCAACCCCGGCCAGCAGGGCCTCCAGCTGCGCCCGGTCGGCCGTGTCGCAGGCGGCGATCCTGACCCTCGCGCCGAGCTCGCGCAGTTCGGCCGTGAACGCCTCCACGCCCTCGGCCGCCGGACCACGCCGGCCGGCCAGGAGGAGGTGACGTACGCCGTGCTCCGCCACCAGGCGCCGGGCGACCAGCCGGCCCAACAGCCCGGTCCCGCCGGTGATCAGCACCGTGCCGCTCGACGGGAGCAGTAGGTACCGCGGCCCGGGCGTGCCCGCGGTACCGCGGTGCGGACGGGTCAGCCGGGGCGCGTGGAGGGTCCCGGCCCGGACGGCGAGCTCCGGTTCGCCGGAGGCGAGGGCGGCGGCGAACAGGTCCGGGGTGGCGGAGGTCCCGCTCGCGCAGTCCAGCAACGTGATGCGGTCCGGGTGCTCGGACTGCGCGGACCGCATCAGGCCCCGGACGGCCGCACCCGGTACGTCGGTGACCCCCTCCCCGGGCGAGGCGGCGACGCCGCCGGACGTGGCGACCACGAGGTGGCTCTCGGCCAGGCGCTCGTCCGCCAGCCATGCCGCGGCGGCGGCCAGGGCATGGGCGGCAGCCGCGTGGACGGCGTCGACGGGGTCGGTGACGTGTTCGGCACCGGTCCCGGCGCCCAGGATCACCATGGCGGGGACGGGCGCGCCGCCGTCCAGGTCGGCGATCAGGTCGTTGGTGCACCGGTAGGCCGTGACGCCCGCCCGCGCCAGGCCCGCCACCGCGGGGCCGGCGCCGACCACGGCCCAGGGGAGCGGCGGTGCGGTGGGGAGCGGAGCCGGGGCCGTGGCCGGTACCCACTCCAGGTGGAACAGCGACTCCTGCCGGCCGCCTTCCGCCGCTTGCGCCGCTGCCCGGAGCTGGTCGGGAACGACGGGACGCAGGGCGAGCTCCCCGACCGACAGCACCGGACGACCGTCCTCGTCCACGGCCACGAGGGAGACGGTGTCCCACGTGTCCGGCGCGCACGGTTCGACCCGGACGCGGAGTGTCGTCCCGCCCGGTGCGAACAGCTCGACGTCGGTCCAGGCGAACGGCATCCGGCCGTGGTGCGGCGCGGAGTCGGACGTGATGTCGGGCGCGGTGTGAGTCGCCGAGGCCAGTGCCGTCACGTGCAGGGCGGCGTCCAGCAGGGCCGGGTGCACGCCGAACCCCGACGCGTCGGCCGAGGCCTCCTGCGGCAGACGCACCTCGGCGACGATGCCACCGCCGTCGCGCCAGGCGGCGTGCAGCCCCTGGAACGCGGGGCCGTAGCCCAGGCCCGCCGCCGCCATGCGGTCGTAGAAGCCGCTGAGGTCGAGCGGTCGAGCGGACGGTGCGGGCCCGACGGTGACGGTGTCGGGTTCGCCGGGGTCGGTCGAGGGGGAGAGGGTGCCGGTGGCATGCCGTGTCCATGCGTGGCGTGCCGGGTCTTCGGCGTCCGTGCCCGTGTCCGCGTCCGCACCGGCGACGACGCGCGAGTGGAGTGCGAAGGCGCGTCGGTCGGCGTCGTCGGGCGCCGCGACCGTCAACTGGAGTACGACGTTGCCGGTGTCGGGGATGACGAGGGGCGCCTGGAGGGTGAGTTCGTCGACATGGGCGCAGCCGGTGTGTCGGCCGGCGTGGAGGGCGAGGTCGAGCAGGGCGGTGCCGGGGAGGAGGGTGACGCCGTCCACGGTGTGGTCGGCGAGCCAGGGGTGGGTGTGGAGGGAGAGCCGCCCGGTGTGGAGGCGGGTGCCGTCGGCGAGTTCGACGAAGGCTCCGAGGAGGGGATGGTCGGCCGCCTGGACACCGACGGCGGAGAGGTCCCCCGTGCCGGCCGGTGCGTCGAGCCAGTAGCGCTGGCGTTGGAAGGGGTAAGTGGGGAGGTGGGGGTGGGGGGTGGTGTGGGGGTGGATGGTGGTCCAGTCGACGGTGTGGCCGGTGGTGTGGGCGTGGGCGAGGGAGGTGAGGAAGCGGGTGGTGTCGTGGTCGTGGCGGCGCAGGGTGCCGATGGCGGTGAGGCCGTGGTGGTCGTGGTGGTGGTCTTCGATGGCGGGGGTGAGGGTGGGGTGGGGGCTGGTCTCGATGAACGTGCGGTGGCCGGCGGCTGCGAGGGTGGTGATGGCTTGGGTGAAGCGGACGGGCCGGCGCAGGTTGCGGTACCAGTAGCCGGCGTCGAGGGTGGTGGTGTCGAGCCAGGCGTCGTCGACGGTGGAGTAGAACGGCACGGTCGATGCGACGGGCGTGATGTCGCCGAGGGTGTCGAGGAGTTCGCGTTCGACGGTCTCGGTGTGCGGGCAGTGGGAGGCGTAGTCGACGGGCACGCGCCGTGCGCGGGTGTCGGTGCCGGCGTGGTGCGCGAGGAGCTCGTCCAGCGCGTCGGTGTCACCGGAGACGGTGGTGGCCTGGGGGCCGTTGAACGCCGCCACCCACAGTCGCCCCGCCCACCGCGCATCGATCAGGGCTTGTACGGTGTCGGCGGGTTGGGCGACCGACGCCATGGCGCCGCGGCCGCGCAGCACCGCCAGGGCACGTGAGCGCAGGGCGACGACCTTGGCGGCGTCGTCCAGGCTGAGCGCCCCGCAGACGTGGGCGGCGGCGATCTCGCCCTGCGAGTGCCCGAGCACCGCGTCCGGCTCGATACCGTAGGAGCGCCACAGGGCGGCCAGCGACACCATCACGGAGAACAGCACCGGCTGGACGATGTCGGCCTGTTCCCAGGCGGGGTCCTCCGTGTCGCGGTGCAGCATGTCGGTCAGCGACCAGGTCACCCACGGCGCCAGGGCCTTCTCGCAGGCGGTGATGTGTTCGGCGAACACCGGCGAGGTACGCAGCAGATCCAGGCCCATGCCCGCCCACTGCCCACCCTGACCGGGGAACACGAACACCACCTGACCGTGACCGCCCCCCACGCTCCCCTGTGTGACGGACACATGCGGCTCGCCGGCCGCCAACGCCTCCAACGCTCCCACGAACTCCTCACCCCGCGCGGCGACGACCACCGCCCGGTGCTCCAGCGCCGCCCGCCCCCGCGCCAACCCCGCACCCACGGACGCGACCTGGACCGCGGGGGCGGCCAGGACGAAGTCCCGCAGACCCCGCGCCTGCGCCCGCAGCGCCGCCTCCGACCGGGCCGACAACACCCACGGCACCGGGTCCCCGGCGTCCACCACAGGCTCTTCGACGGTCTCCGGTGCCTCCTCCAGGATCACGTGCGCGTTCGTCCCGCTCACCCCGAAGGACGACACCCCCGCCCGGCGTACCCGTGCCTCGTCCCGCACCCACGGCCGCGCGTCCGTCAGCAGCCGCACGTCCCCCACCGTCCAGTCGACCTGCGGCGACGGCTCATCCACATGCAACGTCCTCGGCAACACACCCTTCTGCAAGGCCATCACCATCTTGATGACCCCGCCCACCCCCGCCGCCGCCTGCGCGTGACCGATGTTCGACTTCAACGACCCCAGCCACAACGGCTCCTCTCCCGAACGTTCCTGACCGTAGGTGGCCAGCAGCGCCTGCGCCTCGATCGGATCACCCAGCCGCGTCCCCGTCCCGTGCCCCTCCACCGCATCCACATCCGACACCGACAGCCCCGCATTGGTCAGCGCCTGCCGGATCACCCGCTGCTGCGACGGCCCGTTCGGCGCCGTCAGACCGTTCGAGGCACCGTCCTGGTTCACCGCACTACCCCGCACCACCGCCAGCACCCGATGCCCGTTGCGCTCCGCATCCGACAGACGCTCGACGAGCAACATGCCAACGCCCTCACCCCAGCCCGTACCATCGGCGGCACCGGCGAAGGACTTGCACCGACCGTCCACCGACAGCCCCCGCTGCCGCGAGAACTCCAGGAAGGTCTCGGGAGAGGAGAGCACCATGACGCCGCCGGCCAGCGCCATCGAGCACTCACCCGAACGCAACGCCTGACACGCCAGATGCAGCGCGACCAGGGAGGACGAACACGCCGTGTCGACCGAGACGGCGGGCCCCTCCAACCCGAGGGTGTAGGCGACCCGGCCGGATGCCACGCTTCCTGAGCTTCCGGTCAGTGCGTACCCCTCGACACCGTCCTTGGCCTGGCGGAGATGTCCGGCGTAGTCCTGGGCGTTGATGCCGGTGAAGACGCCGGTGGAAGTGCCGTGCAGGCTCTGAGGGTTGATCCCCGCGTGTTCGATGGTCTCCCAGGTGGTTTCGAGCAGGAGCCGTTGCTGGGGGTCCATCGCGAGCGCCTCACGGGGGTTGATGTCGAAGAAGTCGGCATCGAACTCCCCCGCCTCGTAGAGGAATCCGCCGTGCCTCGTGTAGGAGGTGCCCGGGTGGTCGGGGTCGGGGTGGTAGAGGGCGTCGAGGTCCCAGCCGCGATCCGTGGGGAAGCCGCCGATCGCGTCGGTCGCCGATGCGAGGAGGTTCCAGAGGTCCTCGGCGGAGCGCACCCCGCCGGGGAACCGGCAGGCCATCCCGACGATGGCGATCGGTTCGTCGACGGTGGAACTCCGTCGGTCAGCCACCTGCCCATCAGGAGCGATGTCGCAGTCGCTCGGCAGCAGCCGGGACCGCAGCAGGGACACACAGTCCGCCGGAGTCGGGTGGTCGAAGACCAGCGTGGTGGGGAGCTGGAGGCCGGTGGCCTGGGCGAGACGCCGACTGAACTGGGCCGAGGTGAGCGAGTCGAACCCCAGATCCTTGAACGCGCGCTGCTCGTCGACCTCGTCCGCCTCGTGCCGGCCGAGCAACTCGGACATGTGCGTGCGCACCAGACGGAGGAGCTGCCGGTTCTGCTGGGCGGCGGTCAGGCCGGCAAGACGCTCGCGCAGGGGCGGGGCGTCGGGCGCGACGGTCGTGGACGTCTCCGCCAGCTCCGCCTTCCGTGCCAGTCGCCGGACTTCGGGGATGTCCTCGAACAACGGGTTGCTGCCGTGGGCGGTGAACCTCGGGACGAAGCGGTCCCAGTCGATGTCGGCGATGACGAGATTGGAGTTCGGCCGCGACCTGAGCGCGAGGTCGAAGGCCTTCACGGCGAGCCGGGGCTCCATCGGAGGGACGCCGCGCTCCCTGAGGTACCGCTGGGCCTCCTCGCCGGCGGACATCCCCTCTCCGCCCCACGGTCCCCAGGCGATCGACATGCCCGGCAGCCCGCGGGCCTGGCGGTGTGCCGCCAGCGCGTCGAGGTGCGCGTTCGCGGCCGCGTACGCGCCCTGGTTGCCGCTGCCCCACGCTGCGGCGCCGGAGGACAGGAGGATGAAGTGCTCCAACGTGTCGTGATCCAGCAGAGCTTCGTGCAGATGTGCCGCGCTGGCCGCCTTTGCCGCGAGGACGGATTCGAGCATGGCCGGGTCGGTCGCCGCCAGGGGTGAGTGGAGGTTGGTTCCGGTGGTGTGGATGAGGGTGGTGAGGGGGTGGTGGGTGGGGATTTGGTTGAGGAGGTTGGTGATGTGGTGGGGGTTGGTGAGGTCGCAGGTGGTGATGGTGGTGGTGGTGCCGAGTTGGGTGAGGTGGTGTTGGAGTTGGGTGGTTTTGGGGTGGTTGGGGTTGGTGCGGGTGGTGAGGTGGATGTGGTGGTGGCCGTTTTTGGCGAGGTGGGTGGCGAGGTGGTGGGTGAGGGCTCCGGTGGCGCCGGTGATGAGGGTGGTGCCGTGGGGGTTGGGGGGTGTGGTGGGGGTGGGGGTGAGGGTGGTGGGGGTGAGGTGGCGGGTGTGGGTGGTGTTGTGGCGGATGGTGGTGTTGTGGTGGGGGTGGGGGTGGGGGTGGGTGATGGTGGTGATGAGTTGGGTGAGGGTGGTGGGGGTGGGGGTGTGGGGGAGGTCGATGTGGCCTCCGGTGTGGGTGGGGTGTTCGTGGTGGGTGGTGCGGGCGAGTCCGATGGTTTGGGCTTGGGTGGGGTGGGTGAGTGGGTCGGTGGGGTGGGTGGTGGTGGCTTGGGTGGTGAGGTACCAGAGGGGGGTGGGGGGTTGGGTTTGGGTGTGGGTTTGGGTGAGGGTGAGGTTGTGGTGGGTGCCGGTGGGGGTGTGGGGGTGGTGGGGGTGGGGTGTTTCGTCGAGGGCGAGGAGGGTGAGGACGGCGGTGATGGGGGTGGGGGTGTTGTGGTGGGCTTGGTGGTAGGCGTGGTGGGTGTTGGTGGTGGGGGTGAGTGGGAGGGGGATGGGGGTGATGTTGTGGTGGGGGAGGTTGGTGAGGAGGTTGGTGATGTGGGGGTGGTTGGTGTGGGTGTGGGGGTAGGCGATGAGCCAGGTGGTGGGGGTGGTGGGTTGGGTGGTGGGGAGGTGGAGGGGTTTCCAGGTTTCTTGGTAGGTCCAGGTGTTGATGTGTGCGTCGTCGCGTTGGCGTTGGTGCCAGGTGGAGAGCGCGGGCAGGACGTCGTCGAGGACGGTGCTGTCCAGGTTCAGGGAGTCGGCGACGGCGTCGACGTTCTCGTCCTCGACGGCCCGCCAGAAGTCGGCCTCGACCTTCTCAAGAGCTGATCCGCTGAAGTCCGTGCGCTGGGGCTCGACTTCGGTGTTGGTGGGGGTTTTGAGCCAGTAGTGGGTGCGTTGGAAGGGGTAGGTGGGGAGGTCGGTGGTGGTGTGGGGGTGGTGGTGGGTGTGCCAGGGGGTGGGGGTGTGGGCGAGGGCGGTGAGGAGGTGGTGGGTGGGGTTGTGGTGGTGGGGGTGGAGGAGGGCGGTGGCGTTGGGGGTGTGGTGGGGGAGGTTGTGGTGGGTGAGGGTGGTGAGGGTGTGGTCGGGGCCGAGTTCGATGTAGGTGGTGACGTTGTTGGTGTGGAGGGTTTGGGTGGTGTTGGCGTAGTGGACGGGGTTGCGGGCTTGGTGGGTCCAGTACTGGTGGGTGGTGGGGTCGCCGGGGGTTGCGGTGATGAGGGGGGTGTGGGGTTGCTGGAGGGTGAGTTCGCTTGCGGCGGTGTGGAGTTGGTCGAGGATGGTGTCGGTGTGTGGGGAGTGGAAGGCTTTGGTGCTGTGTAGGGGTTTGGTGGTGATGCCTTGGGTGTGGCAGAGGGTGGTGAGGTGGTTGATGGTGTCGGTGTCGCCGCTGATGACGATGGAGGTGGGTGTGTTGATGGCGGCGATGGAGATTTTGTCGTCCAGGCCGTTCAGGAGGGGGGTGAGACGGTCTTGGGTGGTGTGGAGGGTGGTCATGGTGCCGGGGGGCATGGTGTGCATGAGGTGGGCGCGGGTGGCGATGAAGCGGGTGGTGTCGGGGAGGGTGAGGATTCCGGCGAGGTGGGCTGCGGTGACTTCTCCGAGTGAGTGTCCGGCGAGGTAGTGGGGGGTGATGTGGTAGGTGTCGGTGAGCAGTCGGTGCAGGGCGACTTGGAGGGCGAACAGTGCGGGTTGGGCGTAGAGCGTCTGGGCGAGTAGCCCGTCACCGTCACCGTTGTCGGTGTTGAGGAGGAGGTCGCGCAGGGGTGCGTCGAGGTGGGGTTCGAAGTGTGCGCAGACTTCGTCCAGGGCGGTGGCGAAGGTGGGGTAGTCCTGGTAGAGGCCGTGGGCCATGCCGGGGTACTGGGTGCCCTGGCCGGAGCAGAGGAACGCGGTCTTTCCATGTGTCCCGCGGGCCGGCGCGATGACGAGGGAGGGGTGGGGTTGTCCGGTGGTGAGGGCGGTGAGGGCGTTCAGGGCCTGATCGCGGTCGGTGGCGATGACGGTGGCGCGGTGTTCGAAGACCGCGCGGCCCGACGCGAGAGTCGCGCCGACATCGGCGGGGTCGAGGTCGGGGTGGGCGGTGACGTGGGTGTGCAGGGCGGCGGCCTGGGCGTGCAGCGCGGCCTGCGACTTGCCCGAGAGCACCCACACCGACGGCAGCCCCGAAGCCCCCGAAGCCCCCGACCCCGCCGGCTCGACGGCCACCGGTTCGAGTGCCTCCTCCAGGATCACGTGCGCGTTCGTCCCGCTCACGCCGAACGACGACACCCCCGCCCGGCGCACGTGATCAGCTTCCGGGGCCCACGGTCGGGCCTCCGTCAGCAGCCGCACATTCCCCGACGTCCAGTCGACGTGCGATGACGGCTCGTCCACATGCAACGTCCGCGGCAACACGCCGTGACGCAGCGCCATCACCATCTTGATGAGGCCGGCCATGCCGGCCGCGGCCTGGGTGTGGCCGATGTTGGACTTCACTGAGCCGAGCCACAACGGCTTTTCCTGGGAGCGGTCTTGGCCGTATGTGGTGAGGAGGGCGTGGGCTTCGATGGGGTCGCCCAGCTTTGTCCCCGTGCCGTGGGCCTCTACCGCGTCGACGTCCGCAGCTGTCAACCCGGCACTGGCGAGGGCCTGGCGGATGACCCGTTGCTGGGAAGGCCCGTTGGGTGCGGTGAGACCGTTGGAGGCGCCGTCCTGGTTCACCGCGCTGCCGCGCATCACCGCCAGTACCCGGTGACCGTTGCGCCTGGCGTCGGAGAGTCGTTCGACGAGGAGGGTGCCGGCCCCTTCGCTCCAGCTGGTGCCGTCGGCTGCGGAGGCGAAGGGCTTGCACCGTCCGTCGGGGGCGAGGCCGCGTTGGCGGGAGAACTCGGTGAACGTGATCGGGCTGGTCATGACGGTGACGCCGCTCGCGAGTGCCATGGTGCACTCGCCGGCGCGTAGGGCCTGGGCTGCCAGGTGCAGGGCGACCAGGGAGGACGAGCAGGCGGTGTCGATGGTCACGGCGGGCCCTTCGAGGCCCAGCGTGTACGCGATGCGGCCCGATGCGATGCTGCTGGCGGTGCCGGTGAGCACGAAACCCTCGGTGGTTTCCGGGGTCGCGTGGGCGTGTGCGGCGTAGTCCTGGGCGTTGATGCCGGTGAAGACGCCGGTGGAGGTGCCGTGGAGGGTCTGGGGGTTGATGCCGGCGTGTTCGACGGCTTCCCAGGCGGCTTCGAGCAGGAGCCGCTGCTGGGGGTCCATCGCCAGCGCCTCACGCGGCGAGATCCCGAAGAACTCCGCGTCGAACTCGCCTGCGTCGTAGAGGAATCCGCCGTGCCGGGTGTAGGAGGTGCCCGGGTGATCCGGGTCGGGGTGGTAGAGGGTGTCGAGTGCCCAGCCGCGGTCGGTGGGGAACGCGTCGATGGCGTCGTGTTCGGCGGCGACGAGGTGCCAGAGCTGCTCGGGTGAGCTGACGCGGCCGGGGAAGCGGCATGACATGCCGACGATGGCGATGGGCTCGTCGGCCTCGGCCCGTACGGCCGGGGCGGTGGCGCCCGGGCCCGGGAGGGCACCGACGAGCTCGGTGCGGAGGAAGGCCGCGAGCCTGGACGGTGTCGGGTGATCGAACACGAGCGTCGTCGGCAGGACCAGTCCGGTGTCGGCGGCAAGGTGATTGCGGAGTTCGACGGCGGACAGTGAGTCGAATCCGAGTTCCCGGAAAGGGCGTTCGGACACGACGGACTCCGGTCGGTCGCGTCCCAGGACGGTGGCCGCGTGGGTGCGGACGAGCGTCTGCAGGGTGTCGAGCTGGTCGGCCGGCGACTGCCGGAGGAGCCGTTCCCGGAGGTCCCTTGGCTCAGAGGACGGGTTGGCGCGGCCGGTTGGCACCGGCTCGGGCTGCCGGGCTTCGGGGATCTCCTCGAAGAGGGCGCGGAGCGCGGTCGAGGTGGTGCGACCGAACCTGGGCCAGTCGATGTTCGCGATGAAGACGGAGGGTCGATCGCTCGCGACCGCCCGGTCGAAGGCGCGGACCGCCGTTTCCGGGTCCAGGGGAATCATGCCGCGTCGGCGCAGGTGCTCGCCGATCTCGCCGCTCGAAAGTCCTTTTCCTTGCCAGGTGCCCCAGTTGATGGTGGTGGCGGGGAGGCCGTGGGTGTGGCGGTGGTGGGCGAGGGCGTCGAGGTGGGCGTTGGCGGCGGCGTAGTTGGCTTGGCCGGGGGCGCCGAGGGTGGAGGCGGCTGAGGAGTAGAGGACGAAGTGGGTGAGGGGGAGGTGTTGGGTGTGGTGGTGGAGGAGTTGGGCGGTGTGGGCTTTGGCTTGGAGGACGTTGTTGAGTTGGGTGGGGGTGAGGTTGGTGAGGGTGGCGTCGTCGAGGGTTCCGGTGGTGTGGATGAGGGTGGTGAGGGGGTGGTGGGTGGGGATTTGGTTGAGGAGGTTGGTGATGTGGTGGGGGTTGGTGAGGTCGCAGGTGGTGATGGTGGTGGTGGTGCCGAGTTGGGTGAGGTGGTGTTGGAGTTGGGTGGTTTTGGGGTGGTTGGGGTTGGTGCGGGTGGTGAGGTGGATGTGGTGGTGGCCGTTTTTGGCGAGGTGGGTGGCGAGGTGGTGGGTGAGGGCTCCGGTGGCGCCGGTGATGAGGGTGGTGCCGTGGGGGTTGGGGGGTGTGGTGGGGGTGGGGGTGAGGGTGGTGGGGGTGAGGTGGCGGGTGTGGGTGGTGTTGTGGCGGATGGTGGTGTTGTGGTGGGGGTGGGGGTGGGTGATGGTGGTGATGAGTTGGGTGAGGGTGGTGGGGGTGGGGGTGTGGGGGAGGTCGATGTGGCCTCCGGTGTGGGTGGGGTGTTCGTGGTGGGTGGTGCGGGCGAGTCCGATGGTTTGGGCTTGGGTGGGGTGGGTGAGTGGGTCGGTGGGGTGGGTGGTGGTGGCTTGGGTGGTGAGGTACCAGAGGGGGGTGGGGGGTTGGGTTTGGGTGTGGGTTTGGGTGAGGGTGAGGTTGTGGTGGGTGCCGGTGGGGGTGTGGGGGTGGTGGGGGTGGGGTGTTTCGTCGAGGGCGAGGAGGGTGAGGACGGCGGTGATGGGGGTGGGGGTGTTGTGGTGGGCTTGGTGGTAGGCGTGGTGGGTGTTGGTGGTGGGGGTGAGTGGGAGGGGGATGGGGGTGATGTTGTGGTGGGGGAGGTTGGTGAGGAGGTTGGTGATGTGGGGGTGGTTGGTGTGGGTGTGGGGGTAGGCGATGAGCCAGGTGGTGGGGGTGGTGGGTTGGGTGGTGGGGAGGTGGAGGGGTTTCCAGGTTTCTTGGTAGGTCCAGGTGTTGATGTGTGCGTCGTCGCGTTGGCGTTGGTGCCAGGTGGAGAGCGCGGGCAGGACGTCGTTCAGTGTCGCGGACGGTGGTAGATCCAGCGTCGCGGAGACGTTGTGAACGTCCTCGTCCTCGACGGCGCGCCAGAAGTCGGCTTCGAGGGCTGCGAGCGCGGACGTCTGAGACCGGCCGGAACGTCCCTCTGTCGTAGTGCTGTTGGTGTCGCGCTTCGACGATTCGAGCCAGTAGTGCTCTCGTTGGAAGGGGTAGGTGGGGAGGTCGGTGGTGGTGTGGGGGTGGTGGTGGGTGTGCCAGGGGGTGGGGGTGTGGGCGAGGGCGGTGAGGAGGTGGTGGGTGGGGTTGTGGTGGTGGGGGTGGAGGAGGGCGGTGGCGTTGGGGGTGTGGTGGGGGAGGTTGTGGTGGGTGAGGGTGGTGAGGGTGTGGTCGGGGCCGAGTTCGATGTAGGTGGTGACGTTGTTGGTGTGGAGGGTTTGGGTGGTGTTGGCGTAGTGGACGGGGTTGCGGGCTTGGTGGGTCCAGTACTGGTGGGTGGTGGGGTCGCCGGGGGTTGCGGTGATGAGGGGGGTGTGGGGTTGGTGGAGGGTGAGTTGTTGGGCGGCGGTGTGGAGTTGGTCGAGGATGGTGTCGGTGTGTGGGGAGTGGAAGGCTTTGGTGCTGTGTAGGGGTTTGGTGGTGATGCCTTGGGTGTGGCAGAGGGTGGTGAGGTGGTTGATGGTGTCGGTGTCGCCGCTGATGACGATGGAGGTGGGTGTGTTGATGGCGGCGATGGAGATTTTGTCGTCCAGGCCGTTCAGGAGGGGGTGATGCGGTCTTGGGTGGTGTGGAGGGTGGTCATGGTGCCGGGGGGCATGGTGTGCATGAGGTGGGCGCGGGTGGCGATGAAGCGGGTGGTGTCGGGGAGGGTGAGGATTCCGGCGAGGTGGGCTGCGGTGACTTCTCCGAGTGAGTGTCCGGCGAGGTAGTGGGGGGTGATGTGGTAGGTGTCGGTGAGCAGTCGGTGCAGGGCGACTTGGAGGGCGAACAGTGCGGGTTGGGCGTAGAGCGTCTGGGCGAGTAGCCCGTCACTGTCACCGTCACCGTTGTCGGTGTTGAGGAGGAGGTCGCGTAGGGGTGTGTCGAGGTGGGGTTCGAAGTGTGCGCAGACTTCGTCCAGGGCGGTGGCGAAGGTGGGGTAGGCCTGGTAGAGGCCGTGGGCCATGCCGGGGTATTGGGTGCCCTGGCCGGAGCAGAGGAACGCGGTCTTTCCATGTGAGCCGCGGGCCGGCGCGATGACGAGGGAGGGGTGGGGTTGTCCGGTGGTGAGGGCGGTGAGGGCGTTCAGGGCCTGATCGCGGTCGGTGGCGATGACGGTGGCCCGGTGTTCGAAGACCGCGCGGCCCGACGCGAGGGTCGCGCCGACATCGGCGGGGTCGAGGTCGGGGTGGGCGGTGACGTGGGTGTGCAGGGCGGCGGCTTGGGCGTGCAGCGCGGCCTGCGACTTGCCCGAGAGCACCCACACCGACGGCAGCCCCGAAGCCCCCGAAGGGGCCGGCTCCGGCGCTTCTGTCTCGGGTGCCTCCTCCAGGATCACGTGCGCGTTCGTCCCGCTCACGCCGAACGACGACACCCCTGCCCGGCGTACCCGCGCCTCGTCCCGAACCCACGGTCGGGCCTCCGTCAGCAGCCGCACATTCCCCGATGTCCAGTCGACGTGCGATGACGGCTCGTCCACATGCAACGTCCGCGGCAACACGCCGTGACGCAGCGCCATCACCATCTTGATGACCCCACCCACACCCGCCGCGGCTTGACTGTGCCCGATGTTCGACTTCAACGAACCCAGCCACAACGGCCGCCCCTCCGGCCGATCCTGGCCATAGCCGGCCAGGAGGGCGTGGGCTTCGATGGGGTCGCCCAGCCGCGTCCCCGTCCCGTGGGCCTCCACCGCGTCGACGTCCGCAGCTGCCAACCCGGCACTGGCGAGGGCCTGGCGGATGACCCGCTGCTGGGACGGCCCGTTGGGTGCGGTCAGACCGTTGGACGCGCCGTCCTGGTTCACCGCGCTGCCGCGCACCACCGCCAGCACCCGGTGACCGTTGCGCCTGGCGTCGGAGAGCCGCTCGACGAGCAGCATGCCGACACCCTCGCCCCAACCGGTGCCGTCGGCCGCGTCCGAGAACGCCTTGCACCTGCCGTCGGCCGACAGCCCTCGCTGCCGCGAGAACTCCACAAAGGCCTGCGGAGTGGACATCACCGTCGCGCCACCCACCAGCGCCAGGGTGCACTCGCCCGAGCGCAGTGCCTGGGCGGCCAGGTGCAGGGCCACCAGGGAGGAGGAGCAGGCGGTGTCGATGGTGACCGCCGGGCCTTCGAGGCCGAGGGTGTACGCGATGCGGCCCGATGCGATGCTGCCGGCGCTCCCGTGCCCCAGATAGCCTTCGTAGCCATCCGGCGCGGTGAGGAACCGGCTCGCATAGTCGTGGTAGATCAGTCCCGCGAACACGCCGGTGGTGGTGCCGCGCAGGGACTCAGGGTTGATGCCGGCGCATTCGGCGACCTCCCATGCGGTTTCGAGGAGAAGCCGTTGCTGGGGGTCCATGGCGAGGGCTTCACGGGGACTGATCCCGAAGAACTCCGCGTCGAACTCCCCGGCCTCGTAAAGGAATCCGCCCTGCTGGGTATAGGTCGTTCCGTGGCGGTCCGGGTCCGGGTCGTACAGTGCCGCCAGGTCCCAGCCGCGGTTCGTCGGAAACCCGCCGACCGCGTCGTGCTCGTCGCTCAGAAGGCGCCACAGGTCGTCCGGCGTCCGTACGTGACCGGGGTAGCGGCAGGCCATACCGATGATGGCGATCGGCTCGTCGGTTGCCGCCGCCCGGAGAGGGAGCCGGCTGGAGGTGTCCTCCGCGCCGAGGATCTCCGACTGGAAGTACCGGCGGAGGGCCGCCGGGGTGGGGTGGTCGAAGACCAGCGTGCTGGGGAGGTCGAGGCCGGTGACGGCGGCGAGCCGGTTGCGGAGCTTGATGGCGGCCAGTGAGTCGAAGCCGAGGTCCTTGAACGCCCTGTCGGGGTGGACGGCGTCCGGTGTGGAATGCCCGAGCACGGCGGCTGCCTGTGTGCGGACGAGGTCCAGAAGGGCCTCTTCGCGCTCCTGCGGGGGTCGGCCGGCGAGGGTGTCGCGGAGCGAGGTGGCGTGCGGTGACGGGGTGTCGAGGCCGGCGGCCGTCACTCCGGCGGTGTTGGTGGGGGTTTTGAGCCAGTAGTGGGTGCGTTGGAAGGGGTAGGTGGGGAGGTCGGTGGTGGTGCCGGTGCGGGTGGTGGTGCCGGTGCCGGTGCCGGTGCTGGTGGTGGGGGTGCCGGTGGTGTGGGGGGGGTGGTGGGTGTGCCAGGGGGTGGGGGTGTGGGCGAGGGCGGTGAGGAGGTGGTGGGTGGGGTTGTGGTGGTGGGGGTGGAGGAGGGCGGTGGCGTTGGGGGTGTGGTGGGGGAGGTTGTGGTGGGTGAGGGTGGTGAGGGTGTGGTCGGGGCCGAGTTCGATGTAGGTGGTGACGTTGTTGGTGTGGAGGGTTTGGGTGGTGTTGGCGTAGTGGACGGGGTTGCGGGCTTGGTGGGTCCAGTACTGGTGGGTGGTGGGGTCGCCGGGGGTTGCGGTGATGAGGGGGGTGTGGGGTTGGTGGAGGGTGAGTTGTTGGGCGGCGGTGTGGAGTTGGTCGAGGATGGTGTCGGTGTGTGGGGAGTGGAAGGCTTTGGTGCTGTGTAGGGGTTTGGTGGTGATGCCTTGGGTGTGGCAGAGGGTGGTGAGGTGGTTGATGGTGTCGGTGTCGCCGCTGATGACGATGGAGGTGGGTGTGTTGATGGCGGCGATGGAGATTTTGTCGTCCAGGCCGTTCAGGAGGGGGTGATGCGGTCTTGGGTGGTGTGGAGGGTGGTCATGGTGCCGGGGGGCATGGTGTGCATGAGGTGGGCGCGGGTGGCGATGAAGCGGGTGGTGTCGGGGAGGGTGAGGATTCCGGCGAGGTGGGCTGCGGTGACTTCTCCGAGTGAGTGTCCGGCGAGGTAGTGGGGGGTGATGTGGTAGGTGTCGGTGAGCAGTCGGTGCAGGGCGACTTGGAGGGCGAACAGTGCGGGTTGGGCGTAGAGCGTCTGGGCGAGTAGCCCGTCACTGTCACCGTCACCGTTGTCGGTGTTGAGGAGGAGGTCGCGTAGGGGTGTGTCGAGGTGGGGTTCGAAGTGTGCGCAGACTTCGTCCAGGGCGGTGGCGAAGGTGGGGTAGGCCTGGTAGAGGCCGTGGGCCATGCCGGGGTATTGGGTGCCCTGGCCGGAGCAGAGGAACGCGGTCTTTCCATGTGACCCGCTGGCCGGCGCGATGACGAGGGAGGGGTGGGGTTGTCCGGTGGTGAGGGCGGTGAGGGCGTTCAGGGCCTGATCGCGGTCGGTGGCGATGACGGTGGCCCGGTGTTCGAAGACCGCGCGGCCCGACGCGAGGGTCGCGCCGACATCGGCGGGGTCGAGGTCGGGGTGGGCGGTGACGTGGGTGTGCAGGGCGGCGGCTTGGGCGTGCAGCGCGGCCTGCGACTTGCCCGAGAGCACCCACACCGACGGCAGCCCCGAAGGCAGCCCCGAAGTCCCCGACCCCGCCGGCTCGACGGCCTCCGGTTCGGGTGTCTCCTCCAGGATCACGTGCGCGTTCGTCCCGCTCACGCCGAACGACGACACTCCCGCCCGGCGTACCCGTGCCTCGTCCCGAACCCACGGTCGGGCCTCCGTCAGCAGCCGCACATTCCCCGATGTCCAGTCGACGTGCGATGACGGCTCGTCCACATGCAACGTCCGCGGCAACACGTCGTTCCGAAGTGCCATCACCATCTTGATGACACTGCCCACACCCGCCGCGGCGACCGAGTGGCCGATGTTGGACTTGAGCGTCCCCAGCCAGAGCGGTCGGCCGTCGGAGCGGTCCTCGCCGTAGGCCTCCTGAAGGGCCTGGGCTTCGATGGGGTCGCCCAGCCGCGTCCCCGTCCCGTGGGCCTCGACGGCGTCGACGTCGGCGGGGGCGAGGTGGGCGTTGCTCAGGGCCTGGCGAATGACCCTCCGCTGCGACGGCCCGTTGGGCGCGGTGAGACCGTTGGACGCGCCGTCCTGGTTCACCGCGCTGCCACGCACCACCGCCAGCACCCGGTGACCGTTGCGCCTGGCGTCGGAGAGCCGCTCGACGAGCAGCATTCCCGCGCCCTCGCCCCAGCCCGTACCGTCGGCCGCGTCCGAGAACGCCTTGCACCGACCGTCGATGGAGAGGCCGTGATGACGGGCGAACTCGACGAAGACCAGCGGGGTCGCGAGCACCGAGGCACCGCCCGCGAAGGCCATGGTGCACTCGTCGGCGCGCAGGGCCTGGCAGGCCAGGTGCAGGGCTACCAGGGACGAGGAGCAGGCGGTGTCGATGGTGACCGCGGGCCCTTCGAGGCCGAGGGTGTAGGAGATGCGCCCGGACGCGATGCTGGCGGCGGCGCCGGTCAGCAGGTAGCCCTCGACCTCCGAACTCCGGCCGTGCTGACCGGTCGTGTAGTCCTGCGGGTTGATCCCCGTGAAGACCCCGATCCGGTTGCCGCGGACCGAGGTCGGGTCGATTCCGGCGTGTTCGAGTGACTGCCAGGCGGTCTCCAGGAGGAGCCGCTGCTGGGGGTCCATCGCCAGCGCCTCACGCGGTGAGATGCCGAAGAACTCCGCGTCGAACCCGCCTGCGTCGTACAGGAATCCGCCGTGCTTCGTGTAGGAGGTGCCCGGGTGGTCCGGGTCGGGGTGGTAGAGGCTGTCGAGTGCCCAGCCGCGGTCCGTGGGGAACTCCCCGATCGCGTCCGTCCCCGAGTTGACGAGGTCCCAGAGATCCGCGGGCGACCCGACGCCGCCCGGGTAACGGCAGGCCATGCCCACGATGGCGATCGGCTCCTGTTCCCGTTCGACGACCTCGTACAGGCGCCGCCGGGTCCGGTCCAGGTCGGCGGTGACCCGCTTGAGGTATTCGAGGAGCTTTTCGTCGTTCGCCACGTCTGGTTTCACGTCCTTGGGAGAACCCCGTTGCGCACGGGGGGAGTTCTGGTTGATCTGGTTCAGGAGAGACCGAGGTCCCGGTCGATGAAGGCGAGCAGCTCGTCCGGGGTGGCCGACGCGAACCTGTGGTCGTCGTCCATCTCTTCGGAGGCGGGCTGTCGGGAGCCGCTCCACTTGAGCATCAGCGACTGCAACCGCCGGGTGACCCGCTCACAGGCGGTGTCGTCCCGGTTCAGCGCGGTGAGTGCGGACTCCAGCTTGTCGAGCTCGGCCAGTACCGGGTCGACGCCCATGTCGGCGGGGGCCAGCAGCCTGGTGGTGAGGTGGTGGGTGAGGGTGGTGGCGGTGGGGTGGTCGAAGGCGATGGTGGTGGGTAGGCGTAGGCCGGTGGTGTGGGTGAGGTGGTTGCGTAGTTCGACGGCGGTGAGGGAGTCGAAGCCGAGGTCGCGGAAGGTGTGGTCGGGGTCGATGGTGTGGGGGGTGGGGTGGCCGAGGACGGTGGCGATGTGGGTGCGGACGAGGGTGAGGAGGGTTTCGTGTCGCTGGTCGGGGGTGAGGGCGGCGAGGCGGGCGGGCAGGTCGGTGGCGGGTGTCGTGTTCGGGTGGCGGCGGTGGCCCGTGCGGGTGGTGGGGGTGAGGTGGCTGAGGAGGGGTGGGGTGGGGTGGGTGGGGTGGAGGTCGGCGGGCAGCAGGGCGGGGCGGCCGGTGGTCAGGGCGGTGTCGAGGAGGGTGAGGGCGTCGGGGGTGGTGAGGGGGCGTAGTCCGGAGCGGGTGATGCGGTGGTGGTCGCCGGTGTCGAGGTGGCCGGTCATGCCGCTGGTCTGTGCCCAGAGTCCCCAGGCGAGGGAGAGGGCGGGCAGGCCGTGGGTGTGGCGTTGGTGGGCGAGGGCGTCGAGGGCTGCGTTGGCGGCGGCGTAGTTGCCCTGGCCGGGTGAGCCGAGGACGCCGGCGGCGGAGGAGAACAGCACGAACGCGGACAGGTCCATGTGGCGGGTCAGCTCGTCCAGGTGTCGCGCGGCCTCCCATTTCGGTGCCAGGACCGCCCGCAGCCGTGCTTCGTCGAGGCCGGTGATGGTCGCGTCGTCCAGGACGCCGGCGGTGTGCACCACCGCGGTGAGCGGCCGGTCCGCGGGGATGCCGGCGAGCAGTTCGGCCAGCTGCCCGCGGTCGGCGACGTCACACGCGGTGAGCGTCACCTTGGCGCCCAGGGCGGCGAGTTCGGCCATCAGCTCCTCGGCGCCCGGCGCCTGCGGCCCGCGCCGGGAGGCCAGGAGGAGGTGCCGCACTCCGTGCGAGGCGGCCAGGTGGCGGGCGACGGCCGCACCGAGGGTACCCGTACCGCCGGTCACCAGGACCGTCGCGTCCGGGTCCAGGGGGGTGGGCAGGGTGAGGACGTTCTTGCCGACGTGACGGCCGCACTGCATCGCTCGCAGCGTCTCGCGCACCTGGCGCACGTCCCACGCGGTCACCGGCAGTGGTTGCAGTACGCCGCGGTGGAACAGGTCCACGATCGTGCGCAGGATCTGTCCCACCCGTTCGGCGCCGACGTCCATCAGGTCATACGCCCGGTAGGACCGCCCCGGGAACTGCCGCTCCACCTGCAGTGTGTCGCGGATGTCGGTCTTGCCGAGCTCCAGGAACCGGCCTCCCTGCTCGGTGCACAGACGCAGGGAGGCGTCGACGAAGGGTCCGGTCAGGCAGTTCAGGACCACGTCCATTCCCAGCCCGTCACTGGCCTGGCGCAACTGCTTCTCGAAGTCCGGGGTGCGGCTGGAGGCGATCCGCTCCGCGGGGATGCCGAGCGCGTGCAGGTGCGGCCACTTGGCCTGGCTCGCGGTGGCGAAGACCTCCGCCCCCAGGTGGCGGGCCAGTTGCACCGCGGCCATCCCCACACCGCCGGCCGCGGCGTGGATGAGCACCCGCTCACCGGGCCGCACGCCCGCCAGATCGACCAGACCCAGGTAGGCGGTCGCGAACACCACCGGCACCGACGCCGCCTGCGCGAACGACCACCCCCGCGGCACCCGCGCCAACACCGCGGCCTGCGCGACCACCACCGGCGCGAACGCCTCCCCGAACACCCCGAACACCCGATCCCCCACCACCAGACCCTCCACCCCCGGCCCGACCTCCACCACCACCCCCGCACCCTCGTTGCCCATTCCGGTGAGTCCCGGTCCCAGGCCGAGGGCGACGAGCACATCGCGGAAGTTCACCCCCGCCGCCCGCAACGCGACCCGCACCTGACCCGGCCCGAGAACAGCCGCGCCGGCATCGGAAGCGACCGGCACAACGTCGTCCAACGTCCCCGAGCCGTCGCAGCCCAGCCGCCACCCCGTACCAGCGGGCAGCACCAGTCCCGTGCCCGTCACCGCTGTCGGTACGAGGCGTGGGATGTGGATGGTGGCGTTGCGGAGGGCGGTTTGTGGTTCGCCGGTTGCGAGGGCTGTGGTGATGTCGGTGTGGTGGGGGTGGGGCTGGTTGGTGTCGAGGAGGTGGAAGTGGTCGGGGTGTTCGGTTTGGGCGGTGCGGACGAGGCCCCATACGGCTGCGTGGGCGGGGTCGGTGGTGGTTTGGGTGGGGGTGGTGGTGGCGTTTTGGGTGGTGATGACGAGGCGGGTGTGGGGTGGGTGGTCTTGGGTGAGCCAGGTTTGCAGGGTGTGGAGGGCGGCGTGTGTCACGTCGGTGATGTCGCCGGGTGGGCATTGCCATAGCTGGTAGTCGAGCACCGGGTGGTCGGGTGTGGGGTGGGTGGGGTGTGGTGGGGCGGGGATCCAGTGCAGTTCGAGGAGGGTGCCGTGGGTGGGGGTGCCGTGGGTGGGGGTGGGGAGGGGGCGCAGGGTGAGGGTGTTGAGGGTGAGGACGGGGGTGCCGGTTTCGTCGGTGGCGTGGAGGGTGAGGGTGGTGGCGTTGTGGTCGGTGGGGGTGAGGTGGATGCGCAGGGTGGTGGTGGTGTGGGTGTGGAGGTCGGTGTGGGTGAAGGTGTGCGGTAGTAGAGCGGGGTGGGGGTGGTCGTGGGGGGTGTCGTGGTCGTGGGTGTTGTGGTGGGGGGTGTTGTGGTGGGGGGTGAGGAGGGCGACGGTTTGGATGGCGGCGTCGAGGAGTGCGGGGTGGAGGGCGAAGCCGTGGGTGTTGTGGTGGGGGGTGTGGTGGGGGAGGTGGACTTCGGCGAGGATGCCGTCGGTGTGGTGCCAGGCGGTGGTGAGTCCTTGGAAGAGGGGGCCGTAGTTGAATCCGTTGTGGGTGAGGTGGTCGTAGAGCTGGTCGAGGTTGATGGGTTGTGCGTCGGGTGGTGGCCAGGGGCCGGTGAGGGTCTCGTCGGCGGGCGGGGTGGTGTTGGTGGGTGGGCTGAGGAGACCGTCGGCGTGGCGGGTCCATGCGTCGTGGTGGGCGGGGCGGCTGTGGATGGTGATGGTGCGCTGGCCGGCCTCGTTGGTGGATGAGAGCGCTACCTGGATGGTGGTGTGGCCGGTGTCGGGGATGACGAGGGGGGTGTGGAGGGTGAGTTCGTCGACGTGGGGGCAGTTGGTGTGTCGGCCGGCGTGGAGGGCGAGTTCGAGCATGGCGGCGCCGGGGAGCAGGACGGTGTCGGCGATGGTGTGGTCGGCGAGCCAGGGGTGGCTCTGGAGGGAGAGCCGGCCGGTGAGGATGAGGCCGTCGCCGTCGGCGAGTTCCACTGCGGCGGACAGGAGGGGGTGGTCGGGGGTGTCGAGGCCGGCGGCCGTCACTCCGGCGGTGTTGGTGGGGGTTTTGAGCCAGTAGTGGGTGCGTTGGAAGGGGTAGGTGGGGAGGTCGGTGCCGGTGCCGGTGCCGGTGCCGGTGGTGCCGGTGGTGTGGTGGTGGTGGGTGTGCCAGGGGGTGGGGGTGTGGGCGAGGGCGGTGAGGAGGTGGTGGGTGGGGTTGTGGTGGTGGGGGTGGAGGAGGGCGGTGGCGGTGGGGGTGTGGTGGGGGAGGTTGTGGTGGGTGAGGGTGGTGAGGGTGTGGTCGGGGCCGAGTTCGATGTAGGTGGTGACGTTGTTGGTGTGGAGGGTTTGGGTGGTGTTGGCGTAGTGGACGGGGTTGCGGGCTTGGTGGGTCCAGTACTGGTGGGTGGTGGGGTCGCCGGGGGTTGCGGTGATGAGGGGGGTGTGGGGTTGGTGGAGGGTGAGTTCGCTTGCGGCGGTGTGGAGTTGGTCGAGGATGGTGTCGGTGTGTGGGGAGTGGAAGGCTTTGGTGCTATGTAGGGGTTTGGTGGTGATGCCTTGGGTGTGGCAGAGGGTGGTGAGGTGGTTGATGGTGTCGGTGTCGCCGCTGATGACGATGGAGGTGGGTGTGTTGATGGCGGCGATGGAGATTTTGTCGTCCAGGCCGTTCAGGAGGGGGGTGATTCGGTCTTGGGTGGTGTGGAGGGTGGTCATGGTGCCGGGGGGCATGGTGTGCATGAGGTGGGCGCGGGTGGCGATGAAGCGGGTGGTGTCGGGGAGGGTGAGGATTCCGGCGAGGTGGGCTGCGGTGACTTCTCCGAGTGAGTGTCCGGCGAGGTAGTGGGGGGTGATGTGGTAGGTGTCGGTGAGCAGTCGGTGCAGGGCGACTTGGAGGGCGAACAGTGCGGGTTGGGCGTAGAGCGTCTGGGCGAGTAGCCCGTCACCGTCACCGTTGTCGGTGTTGAGGAGGAGGTCGCGCAGGGGTGCGTCGAGGTGGGGTTCGAAGTGTGCGCAGACTTCGTCCAGGGCGGTGGCGAAGGTGGGGTAGGCCTGGTAGAGGCCGTGGGCCATGCCGGGGTATTGGGTGCCCTGGCCGGAGCAGAGGAACGCGGTCTTTCCATGTGTCCCGCGGGCCGGCGCGATGACGAGGGAGGGGTGGGGTTGTCCGGTGGTGAGGGCGGTGAGGGCGTTCAGGGCCTGATCGCGGTCGGTGGCGATGACGGTGGCGCGGTGTTCGAAGACCGCGCGGCCCGACGCGAGAGTCGCGCCGACATCGGCGGGGTCGAGGTCGGGGTGGGCGGTGACGTGGGTGTGCAGGGCGGTGGCCTGGGCGTGCAGCGCGGCCTGCGACTTGCCCGAGAGCACCCACACCGACGGCAGCCCCGAAGCCCCCGACCCCGCCGGCTCGACGGCCTTCGGTTCGGGTGCCTCCTCCAGGATCACGTGCGCGTTCGTCCCGCTCACGCCGAACGAGGACACCCCTGCCCGGCGCACGTGATCAGCTTCCGGGGCCCACGGTCGGGCCTCCGTCAGCAGCCGCACATTCCCCGACGCCCAGTCGACGTGCGACGACGGCTCGTCCACATGCAACGTCCGCGGCAACACGCCGTGACGCAGCGCCATCACCATCTTGATGAGGCCGGCCATGCCGGCCGCGGCCTGGGTGTGGCCGATGTTGGACTTCACTGAGCCGAGCCACAACGGCTTTTCCTGGGAGCGGTCTTGGCCGTATGTGGTGAGGAGGGCGTGGGCTTCGATGGGGTCGCCCAGTTTCGTCCCCGTGCCGTGGGCTTCTACCGCGTCGACGTCCGCAGCTGTCAACCCGGCACTGGTGAGGGCCTGGCGGATGACCCGTTGCTGGGACGGCCCGTTGGGTGCGGTGAGACCGTTGGAGGCGCCGTCCTGGTTCACCGCGCTGCCGCGCATCACCGCCAGTACCCGGTGACCGTTGCGCCTGGCGTCGGAGAGTCGTTCGACGAGGAGGGTGCCGGCCCCTTCGCTCCAGCTGGTGCCGTCGGCCGCGGAGGCGAAGGGCTTGCACCGTCCGTCGGGGGCGAGGCCGCGTTGGCGGGAGAACTCGGTGAAGACGCGTGGTGTGGCCATGATGCTGACGCCGCTCGCGAGTGCCATGGTGCACTCGCCGGCGCGTAGGGCCTGGGCTGCCAGGTGCAGGGCGACCAGGGAGGACGAGCAGGCCGTGTCGACGGTCACCGCCGGGCCTTCGAGGCCGAGGGTGTAGGAGACACGGCCGGAGACGACGCTGCCTGCGGTGCCGGTGAGGGTGTAGCCCTCGCTGTCGTCCGGCGTCTTGTGGGTGTGGCCGGCGTAGTCGTGTCCGTTGATGCCGGTGAAGACGCCGGTGGAGGTGCCGTGGAGGGTCTGGGGGTTGATGCCGGCGTGTTCGACGGCTTCCCAGGCGGCTTCGAGCAGGAGCCGCTGCTGCGGGTCCATCGCCAGCGCCTCACGCGGCGAGATCCCGAAGAATCCCGCGTCGAACTCTCCGGCCTCGTACAGGAATCCGCCGTGCCTCGTGTAGGAGGTGCCCGGGTGATCCGGGTCGGAATGGAAGAGGCTCTCCAGGTCCCAGCCCCGGTCGGCGGGGAACTCCCCGATCGCGTCGCCACCGGAGGCGAGGAGCTGCCAGAGATCCTCGGGTGACGTGACTCCGCCGGGGAAGCGACAGGCCATGCCGACGATCGCGATCGGCTCGTCGGCCTCGCTGCGAGGTGCCGGTACCGGCGCGTCGACGGAGTCCGAGCGCGTGCCCGTCAGCTCGGCCTGCAGGAAGGCGGCGAGCCTGGACGGGGTGGGGTGGTCGAAGACCAGCGAGACGGGCAGGTGGAGGCCGGTCTCCTTGCCGATCCGATTGCGGAGGTCGACGGCGGTGAGCGAGTCGAAGCCGAGCGCGCGGAAGGCCTGGTCGGGCGCGAGCGCACCGGGGTTCGCGTGCCGGAGTACCGCCGCCGCGTGCGACCGCACCAGGTCGAGCAGAGCCGCCCGCTGGTCGGAGGCGGACTGTTGGCGGAGCGTGCCGCGGAGGTCGACCGTCGTGGGCCGGGCCTTGGTACTGGCGGTGCGTCCACCGGTGGTCGAGGCGATGAGGTCATGGACGACAGGGGTGTCCTCGATTGTCGTCCAGTCGATGTCGGCGATCACCACGCCCGGTCGCTTGCTGGCGATGGCCCGGACGGCCGCGGCGGCGGCGAGCCTGGGGGGCATCGCGCGGAAGCCCCGGCGGCCGAGGTTCGCGCGGGCCCGGTCCGAGTCGGCGAGTCCTTTTCCTTGCCAGGTGCCCCAGTTGATGGTGGTGGCGGGGAGGCCGTGGGTGTGGCGGTGGTGGGCGAGGGCGTCGAGGTGGGCGTTGGCGGCGGCGTAGTTGGCTTGGCCGGGGGCGCCGAGGGTGGAGGCGGCTGAGGAGTAGAGGACGAAGTGGGTGAGGGGGAGGTGTTGGGTGTGGTGGTGGAGGAGTTGGGCGGTGTGGGCTTTGGCTTGGAGGACGTTGTTGAGTTGGGTGGGGGTGAGGTTGGTGAGGGTGGCGTCGTCGAGGGTTCCGGTGGTGTGGATGAGGGTGGTGAGGGGGTGGTGGGTGGGGATTTGGTTGAGGAGGTTGGTGATGTGGTGGGGGTTGGTGAGGTCGCAGGTGGTGATGGTGGTGGTGGTGCCGAGTTGGGTGAGGTGGTGTTGGAGTTGGGTGGTTTTGGGGTGGTTGGGGTTGGTGCGGGTGGTGAGGTGGATGTGGTGGTGGCCGTTTTTGGCGAGGTGGGTGGCGAGGTGGTGGGTGAGGGCTCCGGTGGCGCCGGTGATGAGGGTGGTGCCGTGGGGGTTGGGGGGTGTGGTGGGGGTGGGGGTGAGGGTGGTGGGGGTGAGGTGGCGGGTGTGGGTGGTGTTGTGGCGGATGGTGGTGTTGTGGTGGGGGTGGGGGTGGGTGATGGTGGTGATGAGTTGGGTGAGGGTGGTGGGGGTGGGGGTGTGGGGGAGGTCGATGTGGCCTCCGGTGTGGGTGGGGTGTTCGTGGTGGGTGGTGCGGGCGAGTCCGATGGTTTGGGCTTGGGTGGGGTGGGTGAGTGGGTCGGTGGGGTGGGTGGTGGTGGCTTGGGTGGTGAGGTACCAGAGGGGGGTGGGGGGTTGGGTTTGGGTGTGGGTTTGGGTGAGGGTGAGGTTGTGGTGGGTGCCGGTGGGGGTGTGGGGGTGGTGGGGGTGGGGTGTTTCGTCGAGGGCGAGGAGGGTGAGGACGGCGGTGATGGGGGTGGGGGTGTTGTGGTGGGCTTGGTGGTAGGCGTGGTGGGTGTTGGTGGTGGGGGTGAGTGGGAGGGGGATGGGGGTGATGTTGTGGTGGGGGAGGTTGGTGAGGAGGTTGGTGATGTGGGGGTGGTTGGTGTGGGTGTGGGGGTAGGCGATGAGCCAGGTGGTGGGGGTGGTGGGTTGGGTGGTGGGGAGGTGGAGGGGTTTCCAGGTTTCTTGGTAGGTCCAGGTGTTGATGTGTGCGTCGTCGCGTTGGCGTTGGTGCCAGGTGGAGAGCGCGGGCAGGACGTCGTTCAGTGTCGCGGACGGTGGTAGATCCAGCGTCGCGGAAACACTCGCCAAGTCCTCGGAGGCCACCGCCTGCCAGAACTCCGTCTCAGGAGGCGATAGTTCGGCGGAACCGGCACTCCTTGCCGCTCCGTGGGCCGCATCCCGCGGACCGTCGGTGGACGGACGCAAGGCCTCCCGCCAGTAGTGCTCGCGTTGGAAGGCGTACGTCGGGAGGTCCACGTGTCGTGGCGTGTGCCCGAGTCCGTCGTAGTGGTGGCGCCAGACCTCGGTGCCGGCGGATCCGTTCACGTGCAGATGGGCGAGGGAGGTGAGGAAGCGGGTGGTGTCGTGGTCGTGGCGGCGGAGGGTGCCGATGGCGGTGAGGTCGTGGTGGTGGTGGTCTTCGATGGCGGGGGTGAGGGTGGGGTGGGGGCTGGTCTCGATGAACGTGCGGTGGCCGGCGGCTGCGAGGGTGGTGATGGCTTGGGTGAAGCGGACGGGCCGGCGCAGGTTGCGGTACCAGTAGCCGGCGTCGAGGGTGGTGGTGTCGAGCCAGGCGTCGTCGACGGTGGAGTAGAACGGCACTGTCGATGCGACGGGCGTGATGTCGCCGAGGGTGTTGAGGAGTTCGCGTTCGACGGTTTCGGTGTGCGGGCAGTGGGAGGCGTAGTCGACGGGCACGCGTCGTGCGCGGGTGTCGGTGCCGGCGTGGTGCGCGAGGAGCTCGTCCAGCGCGTCGGTGTCACCGGAGACGGTGGTGGCCTGGGGGCCGTTGAACGCCGCCACCCACAGTCGCCCCGCCCACCGCGCATCGATCAGGGCTTGTACGGTGTCGGCGGGTTGGGCGATGGAGGCCATGGCGCCTCGGCCGCGCAGCATCGCCAGGGCACGTGAGCGCAGGGCGACGACCTTGGCGGCGTCGTCCAGGCTGAGCGCCCCGCAGACGTGGGCGGCGGCGATCTCGCCCTGCGAGTGCCCGAGCACCGCGTCCGGCTCGATACCGTAGGAGCGCCACAGGGCGGCCAGCGACACCATCACGGAGAACAGCACCGGCTGGACGATGTCGGCCTGTTCCCAGGCGGGGTCCTCCGCGTCGCGGTGCAGCATGTCCGTCAGCGACCAGGTCACCCACGGCGCCAGGGCCTTCTCACACGCCGCGATCCGCTCCGCGAACACCGGCGAGGTACGCAGCAGATCCAGACCCATACCCGCCCACTGCCCACCCTGACCGGGGAACACGAACACCACAGCCCCGCTGTCACCTTGGGTGTCCGCCCGGCCCTCGGTCAGACACGGATGGGGGTCGCCGGCGGCCAGCGCCTCCAGCGCCCGCAGGAACCCCGGACGATCCGGGGCGACGACCACCGCCCGATGCGTCAGCGCCGCCCGCCCCCGGGCCAGTCCCGCACCGATGTCGGCGAGTTCGACAGCCTCCGTGTCGTCCCCGGTCGTCTCCCCGGCCCGAACGAAGCGGGCCAGTACCGCCGCCTGTGCCCGCAGCCCGGCCTCGGACCGTCCGGATACCACCCACGGCAAGGCCGACGGGACCGGCAGCGGCAGTTCACCGTCCGCCTCCGGTTCCTCGCCGTCCGCCTCTTCCAGGATCACGTGGGCGTTGGTCCCACTCACGCCGAATGAGGAGACCCCGGCCCGCCGTGGTTCGCCGGCCTCCACCGCCGGCCACTCCACGGCGTCCGTCAGCAGCCTTACGGCGCCCGCCGCCCAGTCCACCTGCGGGGACGGCTCGTCCACGTGCAACGTCCGCGGCAACGACCCGTGCCGCAACGCCATCACCATCTTGATCACCCCGCCCACTCCGGCGGCGGCCTGGGTATGGCCGATGTTGGACTTCACCGACCCGAGCCACAAGGGCCGTTCCTCGGAGCGGTCTTGGCCGTAGGTGGCGAGGAGGGCGTGCGCCTCGATCGGGTCGCCCAGCCGTGTTCCCGTGCCGTGGCCCTCGACCACGTCGACGTCCGTCGGCGACAGGCCGGCGCTCGCCAGGGCGTCGCGGATCACCCGCTCCTGCGCGGGGCCGTTGGGGGCGGTGAGACCGTTCGAGGCGCCGTCCTGGTTCACCGCGCTCCCCCGCACCACGGCCAGCACCCGGTGCCCCAACCGCCTTGCGTCCGCGAGGCGTTCGACCAGCAGCAGGCCGGCGCCCTCGGCGAACCCGGTGCCGTCGGCCGCCGCCGCGTAGGCCTTGCACCGGCCGTCCGCCGACAGACCGCGCTGTCGCGCGAACTGGACGAACAGGCGCGGGGTGGCCATCACGGACACGCCACCGGCCAGGGCGAGGTCGCACTCGCCCGCGCGCAGGGCCTGGCAGGCGAGGTGCAGCGCGACCAGGGAGGAGGAGCAGGCGGTGTCGACGGTGATCGCCGCGCCTTCGAGGCCGAGGCTGTAGGCGATGCGGCCGGACGCGATGCTGGCGGCTCCGCCGTCGCCGACGTAGCCCTCCAGTTCCGGGTCGTCGCCGTGATCGGTGGCGTAGTCGTGGTACATCACGCCCGTGAAGATGCCGACCCGGGAGCCGTGGGCCGAGGACGGGTCGATCCCGGCGCGTTCGAAGGCCTCCCAGGAGGTCTCCAGCAGGATTCGCTGCTGGGGGTCCGTCGCCAGCGCCTCGCGCGGTGAGATCCCGAAGAAGCCGGCGTCGAACTCCCCCGCGTCGTGGAGGAAACCGCCGTGCCGGGTGTACGACGTCCCGGGCTGCTCGGGGTCGGGGTCGTAGAGGGCGTCCAGGTCCCAGCCGCGGTCGGTGGGGAAGGGCCCGATCGCATCCCCGCCGGACGCGACGAGGTCCCACAGGTCCTCCGGTGTCCGCACCCCGCCCGGGAAGCGACAGGCCATCCCCACGACGGCGATCGGCTCCCGGCTCGCCGCCTCCAGCTCGGTGACGCGCTCGCGTGAGCGGTGCAGGTCGGCGGTGACCCACTTGAGGTAGTCGAGGAGCTCGTCGTCATTCTCCACGAGGGGTCGCCTTGCCTTTCGGGTCGGGGGTGCGCTGGTCGAGGGGGGAGCGGGACGAGGGCGGGGAGTCGCGCCGGGGTTCGCGGCCGAGTTCGCGATCGATGAAGGCGAAGAGCTCGTCGCGCGAGGCGCCGGCGAGTCTCTCGGTGGTCCCGCGGCCGGTGGTCCCGTGACCGTCGGCGTCGTGATCGTCGGCCGCCGGGTGGGACCGCCCCGGTTCCGGCGCCCGATCGGCACGCGCCGGGGCCGGGGCGGGCACCGAGGCCGCGAGCGCCAGCAGGCGCGCCGCCACTCCGGCCGCCGCCAACTCCTGGACGGGAACGCCGTTCATCGCGGCCTCCAGCCTTTCGAGCGCGGTGAGTGCCGACGAGACCGCCGCGGGCCGGGGAAGGTCCGTGGGTGCGGGGCCGGGCGAGCATCGGTCGACGAGGTGCCGCGCGAGGGCCGAGGGCGTGGGGTGGTCGAAGACCAGGGTGGCCGGCAGGCGCACGCCGGCCGCCGCGTTGAGCTGGTTGCGGAGCTCGACGGCCATCAGCGAGTCGAAGCCGAGGTCACGGAAGCTGCGCTCGCCGTCCACCGCCTCCGGGCCGGCCGCACCCAGGACCCGCGCCACGTGCAGGCGGACGAGCCGGGAGACGGTGGTGGTCCGCTTCCGCCCGTCCAGACCGGCCAGCGTCTCGCTCAGGGGCGCGCTCCGGCGGCCGGGTCCGGTCCGTCGGCCGGCCTCGGACACCCCGGGGGTGTGGAGGAGGCGGCGCAGAACGGGCGGGGCGTCGGAGGTCCGGCGCAGCGCCGGCAGGTCGAGGCGGGCCGGCACCAGGACGGCGCGGTCCAGGGCGAGGGCTGTGTCGAAAAGGGTCAGACCGGTGTCGGAGGGGAGCGGGGTCAGGCCGTTGCGGGCCATCCGCCGCAGGTCGACGGAACCGAGGTGCCCGGTCAGGCCACCGGTCTGCTCCCAGAGGCCCCAGGCCAGGGAGGTGGCCGGGAGGCCTCGGGCGCGACGATGACCGGCGAGCGCGTCGAGGAAGGCGTTCGCGGCGGCGTAGTTGGCCTGCCCGGGCGTGCCGAGGGTGGCGGCGGCGGATGAGAAGAGGACGAACGCGGCGAGCGGCAGGTCGCGGGTGAGGTCGTGGAGGTGGAGTGCGGCGTCGGCCTTGGCCCGGAGGACGTGGCCGAGCCGCTCGGGGGTGAGCGAGGCGAGCACTCCGTCGTCCAGCACGCCGGCGGTGTGCAGCACGGCGGTCAGCGGGTGCTCGGCCGGGACGGTCGCGAGGACGGCGGAGAGCGCCGCGCGGTCGCCGGCGTCGCAAGCCGTGACGGTGACGGAGGCGCCGAGGGAGGCGAGTCGGTCCCGCAGTTCGGCGGCGCCGGGGGCGGCAGGGCCGCCGCGGCTGACGAGGAGCAGCCGCCGCACGCCGTGCGCGGTGACGAGGTGCCGGGCGAACAGCCCACCGAGGCTGCCGGTTCCACCGGTGACGAGGACGGTTCCGGCCGGGTCCCACACCGGCGGCCGGCCGGTGGCAGCGGTGGAGCGGACGAGTCGGGGAATCCTCAGCTCGCCTCCCCGGAGGGCGAGTTGCGGCTCTCCGGAGGCCAGTGCCCGCTCCACCAGGTGGCCGGGGAACGGACCGTCGCCGCCCGCACCGTCGAGGTCCAGCAGTACGAGCCGCCCGGGGTGCTCGCTCTGCGCGGAGCGCACCAGCCCCCAGAGCGCCGCCGTGACGGGGTCGGTGACCGGTTCGTCCGGGGTGCAGCCCACCGCGCCCCGCGTCAGCAGGATGAGCCTGGTCTCGGTCAGGCCGTCCTCGCCGAGCCAGGCCCGGACGAGGTCGAGTCCGCGTCGGCAGGTCTCGTGCAGGTTGGCCACGTCGAGGGGCCGGCCCTCGCCGCCGACGGGGACCAGGACGGCCGCGGGGGCGGACGTGCCCCCGGTGACCGCCTGCGCGAGGGCCGCGACGGTCGGGTACGGACGGTAGGGCGGCTGCGTGGCCCCCAGGACGGCGATGGCCTCCGCATCGGGGGCGGGGGCGGTGACCGCCGGGAGCGGGAGCCAGTCGAGCCGGAACAGCGCATCGCGCGAGCTTGTCGCGGAGCGGGCCGCCGCGTGCAGGCGCTCGGTGGAGGCGGGCCGCAGTGCCAGCGCCCCCACGGAGAGGACCGGCTCCCCGGTAGCCGCCGTGGCGGTGATGGAGACGCTACCGCCCCCGGCGGGTGCGAGACGAACCCGTAGGGTGCCGGTCGCGGGGGCATGGAGCGTCACGCCGGTCCAGGAGAAGGGCAGGGGGCGGGCCGGCACGTCCTTGAGGAACCCGAGGACGAGCGGGTGCAGGGCGGCGTCCAGCAGGGCGGGGTCGACCAGGAACGCGGAGCGGTCCTCGGACAGGGCCACCTCGGCGAAGACCTCCTCCCCGCGCTGCCACACCGCGCGCAGCCCCTGGAACGACGGCCCGTACCCGAACCCGTCCTCGGCCAGCCGGGCGTAGCACCGGACCGCGTCGCCGTGCTGCCCGGGGAGTACGGGCACGGCCCCCGGCGGGGGCCAGGCGCCGGTGAGGTCGGGCAGCGGAGCGGCGGGGGTGGGCGCGCCGGTGCCGAGGACACCGACGGCGTGGTGCTGCCAGGGGTCGTCGGGGAGGGCGTTCTCGGAGCGGGAGGAGACGGTGAGCGAGCGGAGGCCGGTGTCGTCGGGTCGGGTGACGCGGACCTGGAGGTCGATCGTGCCGTCCTCGGGGAGGACCAGGGGATTCTGCAGGGTGAGTTCGCGGATCTCGCCCGACTCGGCGCAGTGGAGGGCGAGTTCGAGGAGAGCCGTGCCGGGGAGGAGGGTGATGCCGTCCACGGCGTGGTCGGCGAGCCAGGAGTGGCTGCGCAGGGAGAGGCGGCCGGTGTGGAGTCGACCGCCGCCGTCGGCGAGCTCGACGGCGGCACCGAGGAGGGGGTGGGCGGAGTCGCGCAGGCCGGCGGTGGTCACGTCTCCCTGCCCGGCGAGGGAGTCGAACCAGTAGTGCTCGCGTTGGAAGGCGTACGTCGGGAGGTCCACGTGTCGTGGCGTGTGCCCGAGTCCGTCGTAGTGGTGGCGCCAGACCTCGGTGCCGGCGGATCCGTTCACGTGCAGATGGGCGAGGGAGGTGAGGAAGCGGGTGGTGTCGTGGTCGTGGCGGCGCAGGGTGCCGATGGCGGTGAGGCCGTCGTCGTGGTCTTCGATGGCGGGGGTGAGGGTGGGGTGGGGGCTGGTCTCGATGAACGTGCGGTGCCCCTCGGCTGTGAGGGTGGTGATGGCCTGGGTGAAGCGGACGGGCCGGCGAAGGTTGCGGTACCAGTAGCCGGCGTCCAGGGTGGTGGTGTCGAGCCAGGCGTCGTCGACGGTGGAGTAGAACGGCACGGTCGATGCGACGGGCGTGATGTCGCCGAGAGTGTCGAGGAGTTCGCGTTCGACGGTCTCGGTGTGCGGGCAGTGGGAGGCGTAGTCGACGGGCACGCGCCGTGCGCGGGTGTCGGTGCCGGCGTGGTGCGCGAGGAGCTCGTCCAGCGCGTCGGTGTCACCGGAGACGGTGGTGGCCTGGGGGCCGTTGAACGCCGCCACCCACAGTCGCCCCGCCCACCGCGCATCGATCAGGGCTTGTACGGTGTCCGCGGGTTGGGCGACCGACGCCATGGCGCCGCGGCCGCGCAGCACCGCCAGGGCACGCGAGCGCAGGGCGACGACCTTGGCGGCGTCGTCCAGGCTGAGCGCCCCGCAGACATGGGCGGCGGCGATCTCGCCCTGCGAGTGCCCGAGCACCGCGTCCGGCTCCATACCGTAGGAGCGCCACAGAGCGGCCAGCGACACCATCACCGAGAACAGCACCGGCTGGACGATGTCGGCCTGCTCCCAGGCGGGGTCCTCCGCGTCGCGGTGCAGCATGTCCGTCAGCGACCAGGTCACCCACGGCGCCAGGGCCTTCTCACACGCCGCGATCCGCTCCACGAACACCGGCGAGGTACGCAGCAGATCCAGACCCATACCCGCCCACTGCCCACCCTGACCGGGGAACACGAACACCACCTGACCGTGACCGCCCCCCACGCTCCCCTGTGTGACGGACACGTGCGGCTCGCCGGCAGCCAACGCCTCCAGTGCCCCCACGAACTCCTCGCGCTGCGCGGCGACGACCACCGCCCGGTGCTCCAGCGCCGCCCGCCCCCGCGCCAACCCCGCACCCACGGACGCGATCTGGACCGCGGGGGTGGCCAGGACGAAGTCCCGCAGACCCCGCGCCTGCGCCCGCAGCGCCGCCTCCGACCGGGCCGACAACACCCACGGCACCGGGTCCCCGGCGTCCACCACGTCCACCACGAGTTCCTCGGCGGCCTCCGGCGCCTCCTCCAGGATCACGTGCGCGTTCGTCCCGCTGATGCCGAAGGACGACACCCCGGCCCGCCGCACCCGCGCCTCGTCCCGCACCCACGGCCGCGCCTGCGTCAGCAGCCGCACGTCCCCCACCGTCCAGTCGACCTGCGGCGACGGCTCATCCACGTGCAACGTCCCCGGCAGCACACCCTTCTGCAAGGCCATCACCGCCTTGATGACCCCGCCGACTCCCGCCGCCGCCATGGTGTGCCCGATGTTCGACTTGAGCGACCCGAGCCACAACGGCCGGTCCGCAGGGCGGCCCTGACCGTAGGCGGCGAGGAGTGCCTGCGCCTCGATCGGGTCGCCGAGCCTCGTCCCCGTCCCGTGCCCCTCCACCAGGTCGACATCGGTGGCCGCCAGCCCCGCGTCCGCCAGGGCGTCGTGGATCACCCGTTCCTGTGCCGACCCGTTGGGCGCCGTCAGTCCGTTGGATGCGCCGTCCTGGTTGGCCGCGCTGCCGCGCACCACCGCCAGCACCCGGTGCCCCAACCGCCGTGCGTCGGAGAGGCGTTCGACGAGCAGCAGGCCCACGCCCTCGCTCCAGCCCGTCCCGTCGGCCGCTGCCGCGTACGCCTTGCACCGGCCGTCCGTCGACAGGCCCCGCTGCTTGGAGAACTCGACGAACATGCCGGGGGTGGGCATCACTGTGACCCCGCCGGCCAGCGCCAGGTCGCACTCGCCCGCGCGCAGCGACCGGCCGGCCAGGTGCAGCGCGACCAGGGAGGAGGAGCAGGCCGTCTCGACGGACACCGCCGGGCCCTCCAGGCCGAGGGTGTACGCGATGCGGCCCGAGGCGACGCTGGGCAGCATGCCGGTGAGGACGTGGCCTTGCAGGTCGGCGGCGCCGTGGGAGGCGTCGCCCAGGCTGGGTCCGTAGCCGAGCGGCAGGAGTCCTGCGAAGACGCCCGTCCGGGACCCGCGCAGTTGCGTCGGGTCGATACCGGCGCGTTCGACGGCCTCCCAGGCGTTCTCCAGCAGGAGCCGCTGCTGCGGGTCCATCGCCAGTGCCTCCCGCGGCGAGATCCCGAAGAAGCCGGCGTCGAACTCGCCTGCGTCGTGCAGGAATCCGCCGTGTCGGGTGTAGGAGGTGCCCGGGTGGTCGGGGTCGGGGTGGTGGAGGGCGTCCAGGTCCCAGCCGCGGTCCGCCGGGAACTCGCCGATCGCGTCCCCGCCCGACGCCACCAGCTCCCACAGCCCCTCCGGCGTGCGCACCCCTCCCGGGAAGCGGCAGGCCATCCCGATGATGGCCAGCGGTTCCCGGTCCTCACCGGCGCGGGCGGCGCCCCGCGCCGGTTCCAACGGGCCGCTGTCGTCGGCATCGCCGAGCGCCAGGCGGCGCAGCCGGGTGGCGAGCGCTGCCGGCGTCGGGTGGTCGAAGAGTGTCGCCACCGGCAGTCGTAGTCCGGTCGTTGCGCGGAGCCGGGTGATGAGGAGGACGGCGCCGGCGGAGTCGCAGCCGAGGTCGGCGAAGGTGGCGGAGGCCTTGAGCCGGTCGGCAGGCCGGCGGCCGTCGGAGACGAGGAGGGTGTCGAGCTCGGTCTGGACGAGGTCGAGCAGGAACCGCTCCTGCTGCGTGGGGGAGAGCGGGGCCAGGCGGTCGCGCAGGAGCGGGGCGCTCGCTGCTGCGTCCGAGCGGGGGGCCGTGGCGCCGCGGAGACGGCCGAGCGCCGCGCGGAACTCGGGCATCCCGCCGTGGTCCCGGCGCAGCGTGCCCGTGAGGACGGCGTCGGCGCCGCCGGGAATCTCGTCGGCGAGCTCCTGGAGGCCGAGGGTGAGGACGGGGTGGGGGCTGAGTTCGACGAAGCGCCGGTGGCCGCTCTCCAGGAGTCGCCGGGCGGCGGTCGCGAAGCGGACGGTCCTGGTGATGTTGCGATACCAGTGGGCGGCGTCCAACTCACGGGTGTCGAGCGGGCCCGCGGTGAGGGAGGAGTGGAAGGGGACGCGGGAGACACGCGGGCGGAGCGGGGCCAGGTCGGTGAGGATCCGGTTCCGGAGGGCACGCATCGCGGGGGAGTGGGCGGGGACGTCGACCGCGATCCGGCGGGCGCGGACGCCGGCCGCGGCGAGGTCGGCCTCCAGTGCGGCGACCGCCTCGACGTCTCCCGAAACCGTGGTGCTGTTGGGTCCGTTGACGGCGGCGACGGCGAGCCGGGCGCGGGCCGCGTCGCTCCCGCCGTGTCGCTCCAGGTGCGGTGCCAGGTCCTGCGGCGCGGCCGTGACCGCGAGCAGGGCGCCGGTGCCCGAGAGCGTGGCCTGGGCCTGGCTCCACCGTGCCGTCAGCCGTGCGGCGTCGTCCAGGCTCAGGGCGCCGCAGACGTGGGCGGCCGCGACCTCGCCGAGGCTGTGACCGAGGACGGCCCGCGGTACGACCCCGTGCGCGCGCCAGAGTTCGGCGAGCGACACCATGAGGGTGAACAGCGCGGGCTGGGCGACGTCGGCCCGGTCCGTGGCCGGGGCGCCGGGGGCGCCGCGCAGGACGTCCTCGACCGACCAGTCGAGGTAGGGGGCGAGCGCGGCCGCGCAGGCCCGGACGCTGTCGCGGAACACCGGCGAGGCGTCCCAGAGTTCCACTCCCATGCCGGGCCACTGCGGGCCCTGGCCGGGGAAGACGAACACCACGCCGTCCGCGTCCTCGGCGGCGGGCCCGCTTCCGTCGTACGCCTGCGCGTCGTGCACTCGTCGTCTCCTCACCGCTCGGCTCGGGTGGGCGGCCGAGGGGCAGGACGAAAGCCACCGAGGGAATTTCGGGCAGGGCAGAGCCCGAGAACGGGGAGAGCTTTCGAAGGAGGCCGCGCGCTGGGGTCTGAGGTTTCCCACGCTAGTGATCACGACGGGAATCCGGAAACCCCTGTCCGTCCACGATTACTCCGTCAGGGTAATCAGTCACCCCTAAGAGTTCTTCGTGTGAATATCAATCGTTCGCCCGCATCGTCGCGTGCCGTCGGGAATCTGGCACAGTATTGGGCGAGGTCGTGACCGCGGGTGGAGCCCGGCGGGTCGGGTCGACCATAGTAGAAATTGCAATCCTACTTTTTTCGGAAGGGAATTCGACATGGCGGATCTCAATGACAGGACGGCCCTGGTCACCGGTGCCTCGCGCGGCATCGGCAAGGCCGTCGCCCAGCGCCTCGCCGCCGACGGCGTCCGGGTCGCGGTGCACTACGGGACGCAGGAGAAGGCCGCGGACGAGACGGTGGCGGCGATCGAGCGGGCGGGCGGGCGGGCCTTCCCGGTCCGGGCCGACCTGTCGCGCGACGACGCCGTCGACACCCTCTTCGAGGGGCTGCGGGAGGGACTGGAGGGGCGGCCGCTGCACATCCTGGTCAACAACGCGGCCGTCGCCGCCGCCCCGACGGATCCGGCCCTGGCGGCGCGGCCCGACCACGTCCCGGGCCTGTCGGACGTGACGTCCGAGGAGTTCGACAGGCTCTACCGGATCAACGTCCGGGCACCGTTCTTCGTGACCCAGCGGGCCCTGCCCCTGTTGGCCGACGGCGGCCGCATCGTCAACGTTTCCTCGGCCGTCACCCGGATCGCCTGGCCGCTCCTGCCGTACGCCATGACCAAGGGCGCCCTGGAGATGATGGCCCCCAGGCTCGCCAACGAGCTCGGCGGCCGTGGCATCACCGTCAACACGGTGGCGCCAGGGATCACCGACACCGACATGAACCGCTGGGTGCACGAGATCCCGGGGGCCGAGGCGAGCATCTCCGGCCTCACGGCGCTGCGCCGCCTCGGCCGGCCGAACGACGTCGCCGACGTCGTCGCCTTCCTGGTCTCGCGCGACGCCCGCTGGATCACGGGGCAGCTCCTGGACGCCAGCGGCGGCATGGCCCTCGCACCCGCCATGATGTGAGGCCGCGCTGCCACCGGGCGCGCGCCGCTACGAGGGTCCGTGCCGCGGTGGGGACCGCCGTGACCGGCGGCCCCCACCGGGTCGCTCCGGGCCCGCGCCGCGGAGCGACCCGGTGTGGGCGCCCGGTCGGCGGCCTCACACCAGGTCGGCGCAGGCCGCCCGGTCCGCCCGGAGGCGGGCGGTGACGACGTCCACCACCGCGTCGTGGTTGCCGTCGAGGAAGAAGTGCCCGCCGGGGAAGGTCAGCACCTCGCACGGCGCCGTGCTGTGGCGGGCCCAGGCGCGCGCCTCGTCGGGGCTGGTCCTGGGATCGGCGTCGCCGACCAGCACCGTGATCGGGCAGTCGACGGTGGCGTCCTCGGCGGCGCGGTAGCGGCCGATCGCGCGGTAGTCGGCCCGCAGGGCGGGCAGTGCGGCGGTCAGCAGCTCCTCGTCCTGGAGGATCCGCAGGTCGGTCCCGCCGAGGGAGCGCAGCTCGGCGAGCATCGCGGCGTCGCTGGCGGCCGGGGCGGAGTCGTCGCGGAAGGCGGACGGCGCCCGGCGGCCGGAGGCGAAGAGCCGGACGCAGCGGACGCCGGCGTCCCGCTCCAGGCGCCGGGCGAGCTCGAAGGCGAGGACCGCGCCCATGCTGTGCCCGAACAGTGCGGTGGACGCGTCGACGCGGTCCCGGACAGCCGTGAAGAGCGCGTCCGCCAGGGCCTCGACGGACTCGGCGCAGGGCTCGGAGCGGCGGTCCTGGCGGCCGGGGTACTGGACGGCCAGGACCTCGGTTTCGGGGGCGAGGGACCGGGCGAGCCGCAGGTAGGTGCCGGCGGATCCGCCGGCGTGCGGGAGGCAGAGCAGCCGGGCAGGTGCCTCCGGGGCCGGCTCGAAGCACCGGAGCCAGAGGGATTCGTCCTCGTTCGGGGCGGTTGGCGCCATCGTTCTCTCCTGAATTCTGATGGTCGTACGACAGGTTTCCGCGTCATCCGAGAGTGTCTCGTCAGCCTGCGGAGACCGTTCATCCTGCCAGTCCGGCGAGCCGGTGATCCGCGCTTCGGTGGAGAGTGTTCGTGCTCCACTCGAAGGGGTGATCGGCGCTCCCCTTTTCGATGGGTCGAACGCGAACTTGACTTTTCCGTCCGCTTACCGGCATGTTCTCGCCGTCGGGAGAAGGAATGTGACGCGCCCCCGAAGCGGGCAGTACGTTGTCGGCGTGTTCGTTTTCCCGTTGGTGCGGATCCACTAAATGAGCCCGGTGGTCGGGCGAGGGGGACAGATGGCGGTGATGTCGGATGTTTCCTCGCCGACGCGTGCAGGAGCCGGCCCGGCGCTCGTCGACCGGGAGGCGCAGTTCCACACGCTGCGGGCGGCACTCGACGGCTGCGCGTCCGGACGGGTGGGGGTGCTGGTCGTCGAGGGCGGAGTGGGCTGCGGGAAGAGCGCGTTCCTCGGGGAGGCGCTCCGGGAGGCCGCCGCGTCCGGCTTCCTGGTCCTCCGGGCGCTCGGCCGCGCATCGGAAGTGCGCAGCCCCCGGGGCCTGTTGCGGCAGCTGGCGAACGATCCCGCGCTTGCGGACGGCCCGCGCTCGCGGCTGGGCGAGGCCCTCGGGCCCCCGGGGGTGCGGATGGGCGCGTCCCACGAACCGCCGGCGTCATCGGCGCGGCCCGGGCCGTCCGGGCCGTACGAGGTGACCGGAGCACCCGAGTCGACCGAGTCGTCGACGGTGCACCGGGTCGGCGCGGCCCTGCGGCAACTCACCGACGCCGCAATGGTCGTGATCGGCGTCGACGACCTGCACCACGCGGACGCGGAGTCCGTGCACTGCCTGCTGCAGGCCACCGGGGACCCTCGTACCACCCGCCTGCTGCTGGTCTGTACCGTGTTGCCGTCCGACCTGGCCGTCGATCCCGTGCTGCAGGCCGAACTACTGCGTCAACCGGCCCTCCAGCGCGTCACCTTGGACCTCCTCTCCCTCCCCGGGGTGTCCCGGCTGTGCGCGGCCCGGCTCGGGCCGACCACCACGACCCCGCCCGCAGGCGACCTCCTCGCCGTCACCGGGGGCAACCCGCTGCTGGTGCGCGCCCTGGTGGAGGAACACCTCGAAGGGAGGGCCGGTGAGCGTCCGGACGCCGTCCGGACGGTGCTCTGCCCAGCCATCGGCGGCCGGTTCTACCAGGCCGTCCACACCTGCCTGTCCCGCACGGACACCGTGATCCGGCACACCGCGGGCGCCCTCGCCGTGCTCGGCGGGGCCGGCTGCGCGGAGGCGGTCGCCCGGCTGCTCGGCGTCGGCCGCGCCACCGCGGCCCGCGGGATGCGTGCGCTGGAGCTGACCGGCCTGACGGTCCGCGACCGCTTCCGGCACCCCGTGGCGGAGGCCGCCGCCCTGGACGCCCTGGACCACGGCCACCGCGTCCACCTCCACCGACGCGCCGCCGCACTGCTGTACGAGGACGGAGCCGAGCCGGGCGAGGTCGCCCCGCACCTGCTCGCCGCCCGGCACGCGGCCGGCCCGTGGGCGGTGCCCGTCCTGCGGGACGCCGCCGAGCACCTGCTGGCCCGGGACGAGGTCCCGGCCGCGATCTCCTGCCTGGAGCTGGCCCACGGGTCCTGCGCCGGACAGAGCCAGCGCACCGAGATCAGGCTGCGGCTCGCCGTGGCCGCCCGGCGCACCGACCTGGCCGCGGCGGAGGACCACCTCGCCGCACTCGTCACCGAGCTGCGCGCCGGTGGGCTGACCCCGGCCCAGACCGAGCAGCTGGCGCAACTGCTGCTCGGATCAGGGAGGTTGGAAGAGGCGAGGGAGGCCATGGAGCGGCTCCAGGCGCCCGGCGGATCGGCCGGCCCGCGCCCCGGGGCGGGCCTGCACACCGCCGTGCTCTGGGAGCCGCTGGTGCGCCCCCGCGCCGAGCAGGACCCGGTACCGGGCGAGCTCCCCCGACCGCGGGTGCCGATCGCCGGGATCTGGGACCTCCCCGGGGACGGCACGAGCGCTTCCGCCGCCATGGCGGCGGGGCACGTCCTGCGGAGCCTCCCGCTCACCGACAGCACCCTGGTGGTCATCGCCAACGCCGTGCGGGTGCTCTGCCGCACCGGCCGGTGCGACGCCGCCGCGCTCTGGTGCGACCGCCTGCTCGGCGAGGCCACCCGCCGCGAACTTCCGGGCTGGAAGGCACAGTTCCTCGCCCTCCAGGCCGAACACTCGCTCTGCCGCGGACTGCTCGTCGACGCCGAGGAGCACGCCCGCCGGGCGCTGGCCTGCCTGCCGGGAGGCGGCCGCAGCGTCTTCGTCGGCGGACCGCTGGCCAGCCGCGTGCTGGCCGCCACCGCGATGGGGCGCTATGACGAGGCCACCCGGCAGCTGGACCGACCGGTGCCCGAGGCGCTCTTCGACAGCGTGTACGGCCCGCCCTACCTGCGCGCCCGGGGGTACTACTACCTGGCCATGAACCGGCCGCTGGCCGCCGTCGGCGACTTTCTCAACGCCGGCCGGCTACTGCGGCGTTGGCGGCTCGACCGGCCGACGCTGCAGCCTTGGCGCTCCGACGCCGCGGAGGCGTTCCTGCGCCTCGGCGAGCCGAGGAAGGCCGAGCAACTGCTCCGCGAGCAGCTCGCCCGGACCTCCGAGGGCGACCCGTACGTGCGCGGTGTCTCGCTGCGGCTGCGCGCGCGGATCGCCGGCCCGGAGGAACGCCTGGGCCTGCTGACCGACGCCGTGAACGACCTGAGGAACAGCGGCGACCGGCTCGCCCTGGCCCTGGCCCTCGCCGACCTCGGCACGCACTACCAGGAGCGCGGCGAGCCGGCCCGGGCGAGCGCCGAGATCCGCCGCGCCTGGCGCCTGGCCAACGACTGCGGGGCGCGGGCGCTGTGCGACAGCATCCTGCCGGGAGGTCCCGGCCGCCAGCCGCTCCGGGAGGGCGCGGGACGGGCCGAGACCACGCTCAGCGGCTCCGAGCTGCGGGTCGCCGAACTCGCCGCGACCGGGCACACCAACCGCGAGATCTCCGCCAGGCTCTGCATCACCGTCAGTACCGTCGAGCAGCACCTCACCCACGCCTACCGGAAGTTGAAGATCACCCGTCGGCAGGAGCTGCCGGCCGGGCTCCGGGCGGAGGCCGCCAGCCCGGGCCGAACGGGCTGAACGGGCTGAACGGCCTGAACGGGCTGGTGGACACCGTGCCCGCGCACCTCATCGGGCGCTCACGCGCATCGGGTACCCCAGCGCCTGCCGCGGCCGCAGGGGCGCTGGCCGCACCCGTGAGGGACGGGCGGGCGCGAGCCGCCAGGCTCCGGCGATGGCGGCGAGCGCCAGGGTGCCTTCGACCGTACCGAAGGCGTCGCCGATGCACTTGCGCCCGCCGCCGCCGAAGGAGAGGAACCCGCCGCGGGGGAGCCGCGGGTCGGCCCAGCGGTCGGGGTCGAAGACGGTCGGCCGCGGATAGAGGTCGGCCCGCTGGTGGACGGCGTAGCCGTTGAAGGCGACGAGGGTGCCGGCGGGCAGGGCGCGCCCGGCGAGTTCGGTGTCCTCGGTGGTGACCCGGGTGAGCAGCCAGTCAGAGGGGAACAGCCGCAGCGCCTCCTGGAACACCCGGCTGGTCAGCTCCAGTCGGGGCAGGTCGTCCCAGGTAGGGGCCCGGCCGCCGTGCACCCGGTCGACCTCGGCATGGAGCCGGCGCTCGATGTCGGGGTGACGGTGGAGCAGGCGGAAGGCCCAGTTCAGAGTGGAGGCGACGGTCTCGACGCCGGCGATGGCCATCCCGACGAGCTCGACGAAGACTTCCTCGTCCGTGAGTCGTTCGCCGTCGCGCTCCGCCAGCAGGATCGACAGCAGGTCGCCCCGGTCGACGCCCTCCCGCCGGTACCGGCCGATCGCCTCCAGCACCGCCGTCCGCAGCTCCGCCGTCCGCCGGGCGAAGCGGCGCCTGGTGGGCGTGGGCACCGACTTCAGGACCGCGGGCGTGAGCAGCTCCGCGGTCAGCCCACTCGTGATCATCTGCGCGAACGGGACGGCGGCGGCCACGGCGTCCGCGCAGTGCTCCGCGGTGAAGATCGTGTGGGCCAGGGTGCGGGCGCTGACCGTGAGGAGCTGGCCGTGCAGGTCCACGGTCTCGCCGTGGCGCCAGCCCGCCGTCACGGCCAGCGTCTGCGCGGTCATCACCTCGGCGTAGCCGGGCAGCCGGTCGGCGCGGAAGGCCGGCTGGACCATCCGCCGCTGGCGCCGGTGCCGAGCGTGCGGGCAGGAGGCCAGCCCGTCACCCACCAGGTCGCGCAGCTTGTTGAACATCGGCCCGCCCTTGTCGAAGACCCGGTCGGAGGTCAGGACGCGGTGGGCGAGTTCGGGATGGCAGATCACGTGGAACGGCTTCGGCCCCACCCTGACCTCCACCAGGTCGCCGTGGGACGGCAGCGAGGCGAGGAAGGGCAGCGGCCGCCTCAGCAGCACATGACCGTGCCCCAGCAGCGGCAGCCGTCCGGGCGCCATGCCCGCCACGAAGCCCGCGTCGGGATTGCGTACCGGCTCGCCGGAGCCGTCCGGTCCGCCCGGCTCGCCCGTTCCGTCCGGCTCGGGCCGCCCCGCCGGACAGACCGGGCCGGTCCCGGCCGCCCGGCCGATCCCGGTCATCGCGCTCCTTCCTCCGTCCTCGTCCTCGCGGGTCGCCTCACGCATCGGGGAGGTGCCTCCGCAGCCACGGCGTGTCCTCGTACAACCGCAGGGCCACCGTCTCTGCTTCGTCCGCCCGCCGGCACCGGTCCGCGTCGTCGACGCCGTCCGCAGGCCCGTTCGTGACCGCCGACCCGTCACCGACCGCCGCCCGGGCGGCCCGAGCCGCGACGCCCGCCGCCTCGGCGATCACGGCGGCCTCGGCGGCGGCCTGCCGGGTGTGCGCGGCTGCGGCGGCCAGCGCGTCCGCCAGGTCGGTGCCGGCCGCGGCCCCGGCGGCGGCGACCGTGGCGGCCTCGGTGACCCGGGCCGCCCGGGCTCCGGCCACGGCGGCGGCCTCGGCGGCCTCGGCCGACTCGGCGGCCGCCCGGCGCGCGTCCCCGGCAGCGCCGTTCCGGTCGGCGGACAGTGCCGCCGACTCGGCCTCCTCGGCAGCCGTCCTCGTGCGCACCGTGGCTTCCGCCATCGCCGCCCCGAGCTGTTCGGCGCCGGCCGCGCCCTCCGTACCCGCCGCGGCCGCCACCGCCTTCTCGGTCTCGGCGGCGGCCGCCGCCATGGCGGACGCCAGCGCCCGCGCCCGTCGGGCCGCGCTCTGCGCTCGCTGCGCCGGCCCTGTCCTCGTGATGTCCTGACCGACGTCGGTCACGGCGATCTCGCCTCCGTGGATGGAATGGTCCCGCCGCCGGTGTCGGGTCGCGGCACTTCCACGCGACCCTCGGCGGCACGCCACTCATTGGACCGGCCGCGGACCCCGCTGTACAGGCGACACGACCCCAGACTCCGGCCGTACCCCTATTCCGCGCCCCCTGGACGGTCCGGGCCCGTGCCGTCCCAGGGCGTTCGCGCCGTCTGGCAGGCCCGTCCGGGACTGTCCGGAAGCGGAGGGAAGGCCGCAGGAAGCGACTGCTGGCGTTGAGGCGTTCCATGAGGGCGGCCGTCTGTTGACGGACGGTACGCAGAGAGACGCACAGCCGTTCGGCCACCGTTTCGTCGGTCAGTCCGGTGGCAAGGTGTTTCAGCAGTTGCTTCTGGGTCGCGTCCAGTCCGGTCCCGGTGTCGCGCCCGGCATCGGTGCCGAGCGGAACGGCTGTCTCCCACGCCTGCTCGAACACGGCGACCAGGTGGCGCTGACGGCTGGTCCTCGGGTACGCCCCGGCAGGAGGACGAATCCGCTCGGCGCTCCGGTCCGGCACATGGGTCGGGCCGGGCACACGCTGTTGCGTGTGCCCGGCCCGGGGTTCGGTGTGGTGTGGGTTTCTACCAGCGGTACCAGCGGTGGCGGCGGCCGGAGGAGTGGGTGCCGCGGGCGAGGAAGCCGACCACCCAGACCACCAGGACGATGACGGCGACCCACCAGAGGATCTTCAGTGCGAAGCCCGCTCCGAAGAGGAGCAGCGCCAGCAGTAGAACGAGAAGAAGCGGAACCATCGTGACCTCCACAGTCAGTGTCGGGGAACCGACTGCCCTGGCCAGGACGGGATAGTCATAGGAATCTTTCCGGCGTGAGGGGGCAGGCGACCGGTTGTCAGGGAAACGACGTACCGATGGTGAGGAGATCGCGATGAGCGCGGGCGACAAGATCGAGAACACCGGTGACAAGGTCAAGGGCGCGGTCAAGGAAGGCGCCGGCAAGGTGACCGGAAACGAGCGCCTGAAGGCCGAGGGCAAGGCCGACCAGGCCAAGGGCGACGTGAAGCAGGCCGGCGAGCACGTCAAGGACGCCTTCAAGCGCTGAGCGCGCCGTGACCTGTGGGCCCCGACCGTCCCGGTCGGGGCCCACAGCGTTTCCCATGCCTCCCTCGCGGCCGACCGGCCATGGCGCGCGATGCCTCCGGATCAGGCGGGCGGGTGTCGGCGCCCCCTGCCGACGCGATCGGGTGCCCGCCGCCGCAGGTGTCGTAGGGAGGCATCGTGCGCTCCCCCGGTCCCGGGGGTGACCGCCCGGTGCGCGCCGGTGCGGCAGTCACAGCGGTGCGGTCGCCGGGGCCTTCGACCCCTTCGCGTCACCGGGCATTCTCCGGCGAACGGTCGTGGTGGCGAAGCTGGAGCGTGTGCGGTGGAGACGGCGGATGGGGGTAGGCGTGGTGCAACGGTTGACGGTGGAGGCATGGCATGGGTGACGCGTCGGTGCGGGCGATGGGGTGGGCGCGGTCGTTTCCCGTGTCGGGCGGTGTGCGGGAGGGACGTCGGTGGACGCGGCGACATGTGGAGTCGTTGGAGTGGACGGCCGCGGCGCCGCAGGTGGTGGACGCGATCCTGCTGACCGTCTCCGAACTGCTGACCAACGCGCACGTGCACGCGCACAGCAGCGGCGAGCTGGTGCTGGTGTGGGACGGGCGCTGCCTCCACGTGTCGGTGCACGACTCCGGCGCCGGGTTGCCGCAGCCGCGGCTGCCGGACGGGGAGAGACCGAACGGCCGGGGGATGGTGATCGTCGACGCCCTGGCGGACGAGTGGGGTGTCCGGCTCCAGGGCGAGGGAAAGACGGTCAGCGCCTGCTTCCACCCGCCCGGCCAGAGCGACCCCCACGCGCCCAGCAGCCCGGGCCTGTGCAAACCCCTGTGACGTCCGCTCCGCCTACGGACGGCAGCGAGGTGCGGGCACGGACAGACCGCCCGCAGCGCTCTCGTACCGCCCGCCGCCGAGTGGCCGGGCCCTGCGGGGACGGGCTGCAGGGTCAGCGCGAACGCGGGTGCTGCGCCGGCGACGAGACCGTCACCGCGGCCGAGGGCGCCGCCGGCCGGGCCGTCGCCGTCGTCGGCGAGCTCAGCGACCCGGCCGTCGTGGACCAGGTCGTCGCCACCGCCATCGACACCTCGGTCAGTCGAGGCCCTCGACGATCCGGAAGTCGCGCTCGACGCCGTCGGAGAGGGCGGCCAGCGCCTCCTGGTAGGCCTCGCTCTCCCGTGCGGCGACGGCCTGCTCGAAGCTGTCGAACTCGATCAGGACGGTGAATTCGGCGATTCCGGCGTCGTGTGCGACGACCCGGCCGCCGCGTGAGAGGAGCCGTCCGCCCGCGGCCCGGACGGCCGGACCGGCCAGCTTGGTGTAGGCAGCCATCCTCTCGGGGTCGGAGATGGTGCGGTAGACGCTGACCCAGTAGCCCTTGGCCATGGGAACCTCCAGGATGTCGAAGTTCTTTGCCGGCGTTCGCCGTTGACAGGATGGGCCTATACGGCCGGAAGGGCAGGGGAATCGCCGCAGAGCAGAGGTTGCAGTAGTGGGACGTACAGGTCGGCGACTTCGCCCGGGTCCAGCCGGGTGAGCCGGTCGGCCTGGACGGTTGCGTAGAGCGCCCCGAGGCCGAGCAGCACGCCGACGGCCATTTCTGCTCGCAGCGGGGCGGCCGGCCCCGGGAGCCGGGCGGCAAGGGCGTCGATGACCTGGGTGCGGAAGTTGGCTCGCGCCTGGCTGCCGAGCTCCAGGTGGTGGCGGGAGAAGGCGATGCGCAGGATCGGGTCGCGGGTCTGGCCGCGCTGGGTGGCCAGCAGGTGCAGGACCATGTGCCGGGCGAGGCCGTCCACAGGGGCGTCGAAGAGGGCGGTGGCGTCGGCGTCGAAGGTGAAGACCTGGGTGAACAGGTGCTCCTTGGAGCCGTAGTACTTCATCACCAGTGCCGGGCTGACGCCCGCGTCGGCGGCGATGGCGGCGATGGTGGTGTCGGCGTAGGCGTGGCGGGCGAAGGCCCGCCGGGCGGCGGCGAGGATGTCCGCGCGGCGCGCGTCGGCGTCACGCGGTCGTGCCGGCCGCTCCGGCACCGGGTCGGGAGTCGGCACCTGCGTCGTCGGCGGGGTCGGCGGGGTCGGCGGGTCCCCGGGCGTCGCTCGCGGGCCGGCGCTGCGGGGGGAGACGGAGCTCGGATCGGGCATCTTGTTCGGTCTCCCGGGGCTGGAGGGGGATCGGCGCGGGTCGCGGCGGACGCGGGATGAGGCAGGCGGCCGTGCAGGCCAGCAGCGCGACCGCGCCGGCCGCGGCGAAGGCCGTGCGGTACCCGGCCAGGGTCGGCGCCGCGACGGCCGCGCCCGCCGTCCCGGTGAACAGGCGGGTGTGCTGGGCCAGCACCGTGGCGACCACCGCGCTGCACAGGGCCTGCCCGATGGTGCGCATCAGGACGTTGAGGCCGTTCGCCGCGGCGGTCTGCTCCAGCGGCACCGCCCGCATGATCAGCATGGGCAGGGCGGAGTAGGCGAGCGCCGTCCCGACCGAGACCACGGCCGCGCCCGCGATGACCGCCCACAGCTGCCGGCTGTCGGCGAAGCGCAGACCGTAGCCGGCCGCGATCACAGCCGCGCCCAGGACGAGGGTGGCCTTGGCCCCGCGGGCGGCGGAGAGGCGGGCGGACAACGGAGCACACAGCACCATGATCACACCGCTGGGCAGCAGGCAGGCGCCCGCCGCCACCACCGAGAGCCCCAGGCCGTACCCGGTGGCCCGGGGCGCCTGGACCAGTTGCGCGGTGACCAGGGAGTTGGCGTAGAAGGCGAACCCGGCCAGCAGTGCGGCCAGGTGCGGCAGCAGCACCGCCGGACGCGTCGCCAGCCGCACGTCCACCAGCGGCCGCGTCGCACGGCGCTGGTGGAGGGTCCAGCCGGTCAGGATCAGCAGCGCCGCCCCCGACAGGCCCAGCGTCCGCGAACTGCCCCAGCCCCACTCGCCTGCCCTGGACAGTGCCAGCAGCAGGAGCACCAGCCCCGCACTCAGTCCGAACGCCCCCGGCAGGTCGAAACGCCCGGCCGACCGGACCGGCTCCTCCCGCAGCAGCCGCCACGCCAGGACGAGCACTCCCGTCGCGAGCACGGTCATGGCCCAGAACATCGCGTGCCAGTCCGCGTACTGCACCAGCAGCGCGGCCAGCGGCAGACCGAGGGCCGCGCCGATGCCCACCGTCGAACTCATCAGTGCCACCGCGGACCCCGTCCGCTGCGGCGGCAGCACACCCCGCAGGAAACTGATCGCCAGCGGCACCACCGCCGCACCCACCCCCTGCAGCGCTCGCCCCGCCAGCAGCCACGGGAGGGTGGAGGCGAACGCGCACACCAGCGATCCGGCGGCGAGCGCCCCCAGCGCCAGCAGCAGCATCCGCCGTTTGCCGTACATGTCCCCGGCCCGCCCCAGCAGCGGGGTGGCAACCGCGCCGGTCAGCAGCGTGATCGTGACCACCCACCCGACATCGACCGGCGCCGCGCCGGTCAGCCGAGGCAACTGCGGCAACAGCGGCACCACCGCGGTCTGCACCAGCGTGGTGACGATGCCGCCGGCCGCCAGCACGGCCATGACGGCACGATCGGCGGACGGAGCCGTCGACGGACGCGAATCAGGCGGCACAGCGAAGCCCCCTCCAAGGTGAATGGCGTTCACCAAGATAGGTGAACGCCATTCACCTCGCAAGGGGGAGGTCGGCCCGGACCGACAAGGGCGATCCCGTCCGATCGGAATGATCGGACGGGCTTCCTGGGGCGGGGGCTGGTTCAAGGGGACGACTACCTTGCCGACGCGGGCTGGGTCGGTGAGGCGGGCGCGGGTCCGTCGTACCTCGAACTCGACCTCGACCCTGGGTCCGGCGGTCCGGCGGGCCGGAGAACGACTTCACCAACCGGAACACGACCTTCGTCCCGAGCACCGTTGAGCGCGTCACCTGGGAGGGCGGCGCCTGTTCGGCGGAGGGCCCGGGGCGGGTACTCGCCGTCTCCGTCTGCGCGGTGACGCTTCTGCGCGTGCTTCCCCCTGGCACGATCCCCGGGTTTCGCGCGCGGCGCGCGGCCGAAGGCCAGTCGTCCACGGACGCCGATGAGAGAGTACCTGCCATGACTTACACCGTTGATTTCGTCACCGTCTCGACCGTCGGTCTGGAGTCGTCGCCCGTGGCGGATGCGCTCGCCGGTCTGCGGGCGAACGAGGCCCGCTATTTCAAGAACAAGTACGACCACGTCTTCACGGTGGAGCCGGCGAGCGATGCCAAGGCCGCCGTCGAGTGGGTGCACCGGATCCTCGCGGAAGAGCGTGACATCGTCATCTCGTCCCGGCCGCTGGAGGCCACGGCCTTCCAGGTCGAGAACATCCGGATGGCGTACGTCTTCTACGAGAGCGGACTGTCGATCAACGTGATGTACACCGTCGACGACGCCAAGAAGCGGGCGGTCGGGTTCAAGCTCTCCGAAGGGATGGAGGTCCCGGAGGAGCTCGCCTCCCGGTTCAAGTTCGCACGACAGAAGTCGAAGCTCGCCGGCACCATCCGCGGCTCGTTCTTCGTCGTCAAGAACGAGTACTGACCACCACACCCTCGCACCCGGCGCCCGGGGCCGCCCGCAGCTTCATGCAGAGGGCTTTACGCCCACGCACGGATGTGGCGTCGGAGCCGATAGAGCCCTTGTCGCCGCAGGCCCGATTGCTGGAGCACGTTCAGGTGCGTGACGACGCCGTCGGCCGCGGAGGGCGTTGAGCTGCTGTTGGTCCGTGAGATCTTCAGGCGGCGGGGTTCTGGGGTGCGTCGAGTGCCGCGCGTGCCTGGGGGGCGTAGCGGGGGTGGAAGCGGGGGTTGATGGCGAGGGCCGTGCCGAGTTCCTCGTGGGCTGCGGCGGTGTCGCCGAGGGTCGCCAGGATTGCGGCGCGGTGGTAGTGGAAGAGGGCGTTGCGGGTGCCGAGCGTCAGGGCCCGGTCGGCTTCGACGAGGGCTTCTCGGTCTTGGCCGGCCGCGTGCAGGGCCCAGGCGAGGGCGTCGTGGGACTCCAGGAATGGACGGGTCTGCACGCCCTTGCGGGCGATGGCGACTGCCTTGTCGGGGTCGCCGTGGTCGGCCTCGAAGAGGGCCGCGTCGGCGTCGGGGGTGACGCCGTTGTCGGTGAGGAGTTGCTGTTCGGCGCGGAAGACCTGGTACTGCTGTTCGGCTTCGTCGGTGCGGCCCAGGGACTGGTAGAGCTCGCCGAGTTGGAGGACGTATTCGGGCAGTGGGGTTCGCTGGGCGGCCTTGGCGAGGTCGCGGACGGCTGAGTCCGGGTCGCCCAGTGCGGCTTCCGCTCTGGATCCGGCCTGCAGCAGCGGGGTGTAGGAGGGTGTCGCCTTGAGGCCGGCCTCGGCTTCGCGCAGCGCGCCGTCAAAGTCGCCGGAATTGAAGGCGAGTTCGCTCAGGTAGTAGTGCGTGAACGCCCGGTCGCCCGGGTTGGCGGCGTCCTGCAGGGCCCGTTGCATCCAGGTCCGGGCGGTCTCGGTGTCGCCGCGCAGTTCGGCGACGTAGGAGGCGCGGGCGAGCGAGGGGGTGCCGGGCTTCAGGTCGACCATGTGCTGGACCGCGTCGGCGGCCTGCTGGTACTGCCCGAGCTGCGTGAGGGCGTCGGCGAGGGCCCCGTACAGCGAGGAGTTGTACGGGTTGACGTCCACGGCGCGCTGGGCCCAGTCGAGGGCGGCGGCGAAGTTGTGGCGGCCGTTCTCCAGCGCCGCCATGCCGCCCAGCGCGGTGAAGTTGTCCTGCGCCGCCAGGCTCAGGGACCGTCGCAGCGCCTCTTCGGCCTTGGGGTAGTACGTCGGGTCGGCGCTGTTCTTGGCCTGCTGGACGTAGTCCAGGCCGAGGGTGGCGAGTGCGGCGGCGTCGTCGGGGGTGCGGCGCAGCTGGTCCTGGAGTGCGGTGATGGCCGTGGTGAGGGTGTCGCCGCTCGCGATCGCACCGCGCTGCGTCGACGGTTCGGACGGCCGGCCCTCGGCCGGGTCGCCCTGCCAGGGGGCGAGAGCGAGAGCGCCGGTCAGGAACAGGCCGACGCCGAGCACGGTGGTGACGGCGGCGGAGAGCAAGGTCCGGCGCCGCCCGGGCTGCCGGCGTTGGGGGTCGCTCATGTCCTTCTTCCGTCGGATGCGGATGCGGATGCGGGTGTGGGGGCGGATGCGGGGGAGGGTGTCGAGGGCGGCGGGGGCGGGGTGGTGAGGCTCGCGTAGACCACGAGGTTGTCCGGGTACTCGTGTTGCGCGCGGTCGTAGGTGCCGCTGCAGGTGATGAGTCTCAGCTGGGGCGCTCCGCCGTCGGTGTAGACCTGGTCGTCCGGGAAGGCGGCCTTGTCGTACTGGCGCAGGGCCTGGACGGTGAAGGTGACGGTGGTCAGGTCGCTGCGGTCGACGGTGATCGTGTTTCCCGGTCGCAGGGCCGAGAGCCCGGCGAACGCGGCGGGCCCGGTGAGGGAGTCGACGTGCCCGACGATGATCGCGGCGCCCGAATCGCCCGGTCTCGGGCCCTCGCTCCACCAGCCGACCTGGTCGGGATCGGCCGGCGCGGCCAGGTGGCCGTCCTGTTCCACGTGCAGGTCGGTGAGGGGGTCGTCCAGGCCGATGCCGGGTATCCGGACACGCACCGGTGGCGCCGCGGAGAGTGTCGCCGGGCCGGCCGAGGGGGCAGCCCCGGGCCCGTCCGGGGGCAGCTCGCCGAAGTCGGCCGGCCTCTGCTGCGTCGCGCTGGGGGCCAGGAGCGTGCGGGCGCCGGCACCGGCCAGGGAGAGCCCCGCGAGCAGGACCAGTCCGGCCGCGAGGCGGACGCGGCGTCGGTGGCGGGCGCGCCGCGGCCGCCCGTCCTCGGTGGCGGAGGACGGGCGGCGCGGTGTGGCGGGGCTACCGGTCATGCCCGGTTGGCACGGCGCCGGCGCAGGGTCAGGAAGCCGGCTCCGGCGAGCAGGACGCCGCCGCCGAGCGCGGCGGCGGCCACCACGGGGGTGTCGCCGCCGGCGGCCAGGCCGCCGAGACCGGCACCGATGCCACCGCCGGGGTGCGCGGAATCGGCCTGGTTGACCGCGGCGGTGTTGGGCAGTGCCACGTAGGGGAAGGAGTCACCGGGCCGGCGGTAGGGGGTGTCGACGGCGTCACCGGCGGCGAGGGCGGGCACGATCTGGCCCGTCTGTGCCGCGCCCTCCAGGGCCTGCAGTTCGATGTCGACGACGTCGTCGTTGAGGCGACGGCCGTTCGGGAAGCCCGCCAGGTCCTGGCCGAGGACACCCAGCCGGTTGGGAGCGGCGGCCGGCGGCACGGACATGTTCAGCCGCAGCTCCTCGGAGGGGACGAACTTGTCCTTGACCACGTCCGCGTTCAGGAGCTGTGAGTTGAGGTCCGCCTGAATCGGGCCGCAGGCCTTGCAGACTCCGGTCAGGAAGATCTCGACGAGGTCCTTGCGCGGCGTGGCGGGGGCGGGGATGCCGTAGATGTTCTGGATGAGCTTGGGCACGATCGGGTCGAGGACCTTGTCGACCACCGGGGTGACGGTGTGGTCCTGGTCCGGGTTGAGGGTGTTGAAGGCGTCCTTGTACTTGAGCGGCACGACCACCTCGTTGACCAGCGGGTTGCCGAGCCGGGAGACCTGGTGCCAGCCGCCCTCGCCGCCCTTGTCCGCGCCGGCCTCCGCGCCCTTGCCCTCGCCGCCCTTGTCGGCCACCACCGCGCCCTTGCGGTCCGTGGTCGACCAGACGCCGATGACGGGGTTGCGGGTGGCGTCGCCCTTCAACGCCAGATCCTTCTTGGGGACCTGGATGGCGATGGTGTTGATGTTGTAGCCGGCGAGCGTGTCGTGGCCGGTCTCGGAGAGGTTGCCGCCGTACAGCAGGTCGAAGACCCGCAGATCGAGGAAGAACGGATCGGCCGCCTGCCCGGCGAAGCTCTGCCCGCCGTCCGCCAGCGGCACCACGGCCTGACCGCGCAGCGTGGCGTAGTCGGGCATCGAGGCCTTGCCGACGTCGGACGGCGCGGTCGGGGCGTCCTTGAGGAGAGTCCTGGTGGCGCCGCTCGCGTCGGTGACGGTCAGGGTGTACGTCTGGCGGAAGTTCAGCGTCGGGTCGTCGAAGGACTTCACGACGCCGGTGTTGTAGAGGAACTGGTCGGCGTCGTCGCGGATGTGGTCGCTGAAGGTCCAGGTGTAGGTGGTGTCCGCGTTGCCGTCGCCGTCACTGTCGATCTTGATGTTGTAGCGGGCGTCGTTGGCGAACGGATAGAAGTTCGGTCCTCCGTTGGGCTCCTGGAACGGGATCCAGTTCGCGACCAGGGTGACGGTGTCGGGTTTGTCGGGGCTGGTGAAGGCGTAGACGTCGGTGTTGTCGGCCTTCGGGTCGCCTGCGATCAGCGGTGCCTCGCGGTGGCTGGAGGCGGAGCTGACACCGGGGGTCAGCCCGGTCAGTGCTCCGGCGGCCACCAGTGAGATGGTGCCCAAGGTGGCCAGGGCGCGCTCGGTCGAACGGGCCGACGGGCTGCGGCGGGGCGGGCGGGGGTGCGGCATGAGCCATCCGTTTCCGGTGAGAGCCGCAGCCCGTCGTCCTCGGCGCGGTGCGGCTGGGAGCGTTCGACGCTCGAAGCCCACGCGGACGCTGCGATCCTGCCGTCCTCCCGGTTGGCGGGAGCGCGACCGATGCCACCGTCGTGTGACCTGAGCTGCTCACAGGTCAGCACGGCCGGGACCACCCCTGCCACGGGGGTGAGCCGATCGGGTCGTCACGGGTGAGGAAAGAGCGCCGTCTGAGTGGCACTCACTCCGCCGGCCGGTCCACCTCGGTCAGGCCGGCGCTCCAGCGCTGTTCGATGCGCCCGTACTTCCACACCAGCAGAGCGAGCGCCCAGGTCGCGGCGAACAGGGCGACGACGGCGAAGCCGACGGTGTTGAGGTCCAGTGACGAGACCCAGTCCCAGAACACGCCGTGCAGGGCGAGCTTGTCGGCGAGCAGCCCGAGCAGCTCGACGCTGCCGATGACCAGGGCCACGGCCACGGACAGGCCGGTGACGGTGAGGTTGTAGTAGATCTTGCGGACCGGCTTGGAGAACGCCCACCCGTAGGCGAAGTTCATGAACGAGCCGTCGATGGTGTCCAGCAGCGACATGCCGGCCGCGAACAGGACAGGCAGGCAGAGGATCGCGTACCAGGGGAGCCCCGTAGCGGCGCCGGAGCCCGCCAGCACGAGCAGGGCGACCTCGGTGGCGGTGTCGAAACCGAGGCCGAACAGCAGCCCCACGGGATACATCTGCCACGGCTTGTCGATCGAGCGCATCACCCGCCCCAGCAAGCGGTTCATCAGGCCCCGGTCGGCGAGCTGGCGCTCCAGCGCGGCCTCGTCCAGGTGCCCGGCGCGCAGCTTCCGCAGGACCTTCCAGATCCCGAGCAGGACGACGAGGTTGATCGCGGCGATGACGTAGAGGAACGTTCCCGAGACGGTGGTGCCGATCAGGCTGGTGACCCGGTGCAGCCGTGAGGAGTCGTCCCGCAGGGGCCCGGCCAGTGACTTCACGCCGAAGGAGAGCAGCAGGGTGAGGCCGAAGACGACGCTGGAGTGGCCGAGGGAGAACCAGAAGCCCACGGACAGCGGGCGCTGCCCCTGGCCCATCAGCTTGCGGGTGGTGTTGTCGATCGCGGCGATGTGGTCGGCGTCGAAGGCGTGCCGCATGCCCAGCGCGTAGGCGGTGACACCGATCCCCAGGCCGAAGGACTGCCCGTTCACGCTGTAGTGGCCGGGGGCGACGACGGCGACGAGGGTCGACCAGCCGATGACGTGCAGGGCGACGATCACGGCCGCCATGCCCGCGAAGCGGCCCCACTCGGGGCGGGTCATCAGGGCCCGGAGCCGCGCCGGTCGTGACGGCGGGCGGTTGACGATCGGCGTGGTGGGGGTTGCGGTGACAGCCATGAGCGCTCGTCCTTCGTCCGCGGCGACCGGAGCAGCAGCAGAGCACTGGTCTCCTATCTGCACTATATGTGCAGATACCTGACTCCATCAGGTGCAGTCGGAGTGCATGAGGGGCGCTCAACTTCCGCGAGGCGCTCCTTGATTCACCACCACACCGTGAAACGAGCCCCCTCCCTGGCTGCGATGGACGCGCCGCGGAAGGGCCGTCCGGGTGGCGAACGTGGTCCGTACGGGTGACCTGACCCAACCGGCCAGCGCGCGGCAGCGGAGAGCAGACACGGGGCCGTCATCCTCCAGGCGTAACCACAGGCCGGCCCCCCGAAGCAGCAGCACCCAGCCGGCGACCCGTCGCCCCCACCCGAAAGCGAGCACGATGAACCCTGCACTCGGACGCGCCCGATCCAAGACCACCCTGCGCACCGCGGCCACCCTGGGCGCGATGAGCCTGGCGCTCGCCACCAGCGCCCTGGCCGGACCGGGCGCCGGGGTCGGAGCGGCGTCCAGTCACCGCGAGGCACCGCTGATCGCCGCGGACCCGCAGGTCGACAACACCGACGTCTACGCCTTCACCAGCCCCGACAAGCAGGACACCGTCACCCTGGTGGCCAACTGGCTGCCGTTCCAGGAGCCCAACGGCGGCCCGAACTTCTACCCCTGGGCCGACGGCGCGCACTACGACATCAACATCGACTCCCAGGGCACCGGCAAGCCCGACCTCACCTACCGCTGGACCTTCCACACCGAGGACCAGCGCGGCACCAACACCTTCCTCTACAACAACGGCGTGGTGAACAACCTCACCGACCCGACGCTGCTCTTCCACCAGTACTACACGCTCCAGGAACTGCGCCAGGGGTGCGACCCGGTCACCCTGGTCGAGCACGGCACCGCGGCCCCCTCGGACACCGGCAAGGCCTCCATGCCGAACTACGGGCAGCTGCGCGACCAGGCGACCGTCCAACTGCCCGGCGGCGGGCAGACCGTGGCGACCCAGGCCGCCGACCCGTTCTTCCTCGACCTGCGGGTCTTCGACCTCCTCTACGGCGGCAACCTCTCCGAGGTGGGCCAGAACACCCTGGCCGGGTACAACGTCAACTCGCTGTCCATCCAGGTGCCCAAGAGCGCACTCGCCTACAAGGGCGACCCGACCCGCAACCCGGTCATCGGCGTGTGGTCCAGCACCGAGAAGCAGACCCTCAAGCTGAGCCCCGGTAAGGCGGAGCCGGCCGGCAAGTTCGTGCAGGTGTCGCGCCTGGGCAACCCACTGGTCAACGAGGTCGTGCTGCCCGCCGGTCTCAAGGACGCCTTCAACTCGCTGCCGCCGTCCGAGGACCACAACCAGCCGGCCGTGGTCGCCAAGGTGCTGAACCCGGAGGTGCCGCAGCTCATCCAGGCGATCTACGGCCTGCCCGCCCCGGCCACGCCGCGCACCGACCTCCAGGAGATCTTCCTGACCGGAATCGCCAAGGCCACCGGCGGCCCCTTCCAGGTGGACCTCAACTCCCAGCTGATGAACCAGGACATCAACCCCAGGAAGTTCGTCCCCGCCGAGGAACTGCGGCTCAACATGTCCACCCCGGTCACCGCCAACCCGGACCGGCTCGGCATCCTCAACGGCGACTTCCAGGGCTTTCCCAACGGCCGCCGCCTCACCGACGACGTCGTCGACATCGCCCTCCAGGTGATGGAGGGCGCCACCCCCGGCCACCTGATCGGCGCACTCGCGGCCGGCGACAAGGTCGACACCACCGACAAGCCGTTCGGCACCACCTTTCCCTACATCGCCACCCCGTACGCCAAGGCCGTCAACCAGCCCAACTGACCCCCGGTCGCGGCGGGTGCCGTCCGGACACACCCGGACGGCACCCGCCGCCCCTCGTACCGACCCCCACCGGGAGCAGGCCGCCGCCGCGGCCACCGGCTCCCCGCCCGACCGAAGGATCCGGGATGCGCCGTCTGCCCCTGCTGCTCACCACCGCCGCGCTGTGCGGCGCCCTGGCCGCATTCGGCGCACTCGGCCGGGAGGGGCCACCCGCGGACACCCCGGCGGCAGCCTCCGCACCGCGGACCGGGAGCCTCGGCCAGGCCATCAGCGCCGACCAGCAGCGGCTGCACACCCTCCCCGGCGATGCCACCGGGTGGGCCCGGCTCGGCGCGGAGTACGTCGAACAGGCCCGGCTCACCGCCGACCCTTCGTACTACCCCAAGGCCGACGAGGCCCTGCACACATCGCTGACCCTGCAGCCGGAGAACAACGTCGACGCCCTCACCGGCCTCGGCGCACTCGCCAACGCCCGCCACCTGTTCGCCGACGCCCGGGACTTCGCCGACCGCGCCATCGCCCTGGCCCCTCAGCACTGGCCCGCCTACGCCGTCCTCGCCGACGCCCGCACCCAACTCGGCGACGACACGGGCGCCACCGAGGCCGTCCAACACCTGTTGGACCTGCGGCCCGGCACCGCCTCCTTCACCCGCGCCGCCTACGACCTCGAACAGCACGGCCGCACCGACGACGCCCGCCGAGCCCTCCAACAGGCCCTCACCGGTGCCTACGACCCCGCCGACAAGGCCTTCTGCCAGTACCAGCTCGCCGAACTCGACCGCAATGCCGGTCACCCCGAACAGGCGCTGGCGGGCTACCGCCAGGCCCTGGCCGCCGACCCCTCCTACACGCCCGCACTCGCCGGCGAGGCCCGCGCCCGAGCCGCTCTCGGTGACCCGGACGCAGCCGTGCACGACTACACCGCCGCCATCGCGATGGTCCCGCTCCCGCAGTACCTGCTGGAGCTCGGCGAACTCCAGGAGTCGCTCGGCCGCCCCACCGAAGCCCGGCAGCAGTACCGGCTGCTCGACGCGGAGCAGCAACTCGCCGCCGCCAACGGCGTCGTGGACGACCTGACGATCGGCCAGTACCGGGCCGACCACGGCGACCCCGCCGACGCCGTCACGCTGCTGCGCGCCGAATGGCAGCGCCGCCGCAACGTCCAGGTCGCCGACGCCCTGGCCTGGGCCCTGCACCGACAGGGCTCGGACGACGAGGCCCTCCCGCTCGCGGAGCAGGCCCAGCAACACGGCTGGCACAACGCCCTGTTCGCGTACCACCTCGGCGAGATCGAACGCTCCCTCGGCCACCCCGACGCCGCCCGCGAGCAACTGGACCTGGCCCTGCGGACCGACCCGTCCTTCTCCCCACTGCTGGCCCCGCAGGCCCGCACCGCCCTCACCGCACTCGGAGGAAACCCGTGACCCACCGTCGACTCCTCCAGCGGTCGGCCGCCGCAGCCGGCGGCGCGCTGTGGCTGCTGGGGCCGGCCGCAGCCACCGCCCAGGCACACCCACTCGGCAACTTCTCCGTCAACCACTACACCGGCCTCACCGTCCACACCGACCGCATCGACGCCCTCGCCGTCACCGACACCGCCGAGATCCCCACCCTGCAGGCCGCACCCGCCGTCGACACCGACGGCGACGGAACCCAGAACGACACCGAACGCGCCACCTGGGCCACCACCCGCTGCGCCGAGACCGCCGGCAAGCTCTCGGTCACCACCCCGCAGCGCCTCACCTGGACCGTCGCCTCCGCCGTGTTCGGCTACCAGGAGGGGCAGGCCGGACTGCGCACCAGCCGCCTCGAATGCCGGCTGAGCGCAGCACTGGACCTGGCGGGCGGCCCGTTGGCGCTGCGGGTCGAGACCGGCGCGGACCCGACCAGGGTCGGGTGGAACGAGATCACCGCCAAGGGCGACGGCGCCCACCTGGAACACTCGACGGCGCCCGAGGTCTCGCCCTCCGGCGAACTGCGCGACTACCCCCGCGACCTGCTCGACACACCACGCGGCGACACCACGGCCACCTTCACGGCCGTCGCCGGTGACGCGGTCGGCGGCGGGCGAGTCGCGCAGGCGGGGGCGTCCGGGAGCGGCGGCCTGACCGCCCGCTTCGAGGCACTCTCCCGCCGCCTCAGCGCGCTCGCCGGGGCCGAGCGGCTGACCGTACCCGTCGGCCTGCTCGCGATCCTGCTCTCCGTGGTGCTCGGGGCCGGCCACGCCCTGCTCCCCGGCCACGGAAAGACGGTGATGGCGGCCTACCTCGCCGGCCGTAGGGGCCGCACCCGCGACGCCGTCACCGTCGGCGCGACCGTCACCCTCACCCACACCGCCGGAGTCCTCGTCATCGGACTCGCCCTCACCACCTTCTCCACCCTCGCCGGCGACACCGTCCTCGCCTGGCTCGGCGTGCTCAGCGGCGCCCTGGTCGCCGTCGTCGGCGCCGCACTGCTCACCGGCGCCCTCCGCCGCGCCCGCCCGCGGTCCGGGCCCGTCCTGACCGAGGGCGCGCACGCTCACCGGCATCCCGCCCTCGTGGGCGCCGCCGGGCCGGCACCGGAGATCCTCCCGGCCCGGCCCGTCCCCGCGCACCACGAAGGGCACCACGGACACGGGCATGACCACGGGCATGACCACGGGCATGACCACGGGCATTCGCACGACCGCACTCACCACCGCGAACACGGCCACGACGAACACGGCCACGACGAACACGGCCACGGCGAACACGGTCACGAAGAGCTGAAGCCCCACCGGCACGGCCTGTTCGGCCACAGTCACACCCACGGGCCCACCACGTCCGAGGCGCAACCGTTCAGCACCCGGGGCCTGGTCGGGCTCGGCATCGCCGGCGGCCTCGTCCCCAGTCCCTCGGCACTGGTCGTCCTCCTCGGCGCCATCGCCCTCGGTCGCACCGTCTTCGGCGCCGCCCTGGTCGTCGCCTACGGCCTCGGCATGGCCGCCACCCTCACGGCCGTCGGGCTCCTCCTCGTCCGCATCGGGGACCGGTTCGGCAGGATCGCCGACCGCCCGGCGTTCGCCGCGGTACGACGTCTCGCACCCCACACCGCCGCGCTGACGGCGCTGCTCGTCCTCGTCGTCGGCCTCGGTCTGATCGCCCGCAGCCTGCCGCCCATCCTGTGACCTCCCGGAGACCCCGCATGACACCGCACCGCGTCCTGCCGCTCGCCGCCCTGCTGGCCACCGTCCTTCTCGGTGGTTGCGGGGCGTCCGACGACGGGAGCCTGGACTCCCAGGCCGCCACACCCACCCCCACCTGCCTGGTCCACCAAGCGAATCAGCCGGCGAACCGCTACACCGACGGCACGGGCGCCGACACCCGCTCCGTCCTGGAGATGATGCGCTACTACACCGCCAACGGCACCAAGGCCTTCTGCGACGGGAAACCCCCGACCAGCACCGATCTGCGCTGGATGAACCTCTACACCACCCTGGGCGGCGACGGCGCCCACGTGCCCGCCCGGCCGGCGGACAAGCCCTGAGCAGTCCGACAGGAGCGGAATCGACCATGCCCGCCCCCGGACCGGTGCGGAGCGGGAAGGCCGCCCGGTCCGGTGGACGGTGATGTCCCTCCGGGGCCCCCGCCGGTCGTGGCGATCGGCGCCGTGGCTCCACCGCCGCGCGTGCGGTCGGCGAAGGGCGGGTGCAGAGTCGGAGCAGAGCGGGGCGCCCCTCGTGCGCCCCGGCCGATGACTCGGAGCCCCCGGTGACCGCTGGTTCGTCCTTTCGACCGTCCACCCTGCCGCCGTGGCCCGTGCGCCTGCCGCGCCAGCCCGACCCCCGCAGGGAGGGCACCTGATGACCACCGGCGCGGTGCCGACCGGTGTGCTGACCGGACCGGCCGGGCCCCCGAATCCCACGGCCGACGCGGAGCAGCACCGCCGCTGCATCGCGGAGGCGGTGACTCGGATGGCGGCGTGCGGAGAACTGGACCTGCCGCTGCCCGGCGCCGGGCGGACCCGCGCCCGGTGGGAGGCGCTCACCCGATGGGCGCAGTGGGACCTGTCCCTGGCCCGGCTCGCCGAGGGACACACCGACGCCATCGCGATTCTCGCCGAACTCGACTCTCCGGATTCGCGGGAGCCGCCGGCAGGTGGGGGAGATCCCCTCTGGGGAGTCTGGGCGGCCGAGCCGCCCGGCTACACATTGGAGGCGCACCGGGTGCCCGGCGGGTGGCGTCTGTCGGGGGTGAAACCGTTCTGCTCGGGCGCCCGGGTCTGCACGCACGCCCTCGTGAGCGCCCGCGAGGGGACGTTGCGGCGTCTGTTCGCCGTCGAGGTCGCGCAGCCGGGCGTCGCAGCGCTGCCGGACAGTTGGCCCGGCCCGGGCATGGCGGGCAGCGACACACTGGACGTGACCTTCGACGCCGTCTGGGCCGCCCCGCTCGGCGAGCCGGGCGCCTACGTGGAGCGCCCCGGATTCCACCACGGCGGGATCGGCGTCGCCGCGTGCTGGCACGGGGGCGCCCGCGCCGTCGCCCGCACGCTTCTCGCCGCCTCGCGGAAGTGGGACCTGGGGCCGCACGCACTTGCCCACCTCGGAGCCGTCGATGCCCGGCTGGCCACCGTCGACGCTCTGCTGGACCGTGTCGCCGCTGCCGTGGACGCCGACCCCGACGACAAGGACGGCGTCGCACACCTTCGGGCGATGCGGGTGCGCGCAGCCGTCGAGGACGCCGCCGATGACGTGCTGCGCCGGGTGGGCCGGGCGCTCGGCGCCACCCCGCTGGGCCACGACGCGGTCCATGCGCGTGCCGTCGCGGACCTGACCGTCTACCTGCGCCAACATCATGCGGAGCGCGACCTCGCCGACCTCGGCAGAGCCGCCTCCGCCGCGCGCCTGGACTGGGAGGACGTGTGACGATCCGGCCGGCCCCGCCCCTGTCCGCCCCCGACCCGCAGCCGCCGCCGACGGACCCGATCCAGGAACCCGGCACCCCGGAAGCCGACTGGCGGGCCTGGCAGGGGCTTCGCGCCCTGCCCGCCATCGACCCGCTCACCCACCTGCCGGCCACCGCGGGCCGCCGGCCCCGCGTGATGGTGGTCGCCGCCCATCCCGACGACGAGGTCCTCGGCTTCGGCGGCACCATCGCCGTCCTCGCGGCGGCCGGCGTCCGGCTGCGCCTGGTCTCCATCAGCGCCGGTGAGTCCTCCCACCCGCACAGCAGTGCCCCGGCTGCCCGCGATCTGGCGGCCATCCGTACCAGGGAACTGCACCAGGCACTGGGCCGCCTCGGCGCCGATGTGCAGAGCGTTTTCCTGGGCGTCCCCGACGGCCGGGTGGCCCGGCACGAGCGGGAGCTGACCGGCCAGGTGGCCGACCTGCTGCTGGACTGCGATCTCTGCGTGGCGCCCTTCAGCCGGGACCTGCACCCGGACCACGAGGCCGCGGGCCGGGCTGTCCTCGCGGCGGGCGCACGGCGCGACCTCCCGGTGTGGGAGTACCCGGTATGGGCATGGCACTGGGCCCTGCCCGGCGACCCGCGGCTGCCCTGGCACCGCGCGGCCCGCATCCCGCTGCCGCCAGACGCCCGAGCGCGCAAGCACGCCGCACTGGAGTGCTTCCGCAGCCAGATCCACCCACTGGGCGACCGGCCGGGCGACGGCGCGATCCTGCCCCCCGAGGAACTCGCCCACTTCCGCCGTGACTTCGAGGTGGTCTGGCGATGACCACTCCCGAGCAGGGCCGGCGCGGCGCCACGCCGGAGGACTACTTCACCCGGATGTACGCCGCCGAGGCCGACCCGTGGCAGCTCGCCGACCGCTGGTACGAACAGCGGAAGTACGCCCTCACCCTGGCGGCCCTGCCGAAGCCGGTCTACCGCAGCGCGTTCGAGCCCGGCTGCTCGGTCGGGGTCCTGTCCTCCCTGCTCGCCCCGCGCTGCCGGGCCCTGCTCTCGTGCGACCGGGAGGAGCGCCCCCTGGCCCGGGCCCGGCCCCGCCTCGCACACCTGCCGCACGTGCGCGTCGAGCGCTGTGTGCTGCCGGGCGACTGGCCCCGGGAACGCTTCGACCTCGTCGTCCTGTCCGAGCTGCTGTACTACTTCACGGCCGCAGGCGCAGCCGATCTCCTGGACCGCGCGGTGGAGGCACTGGAACCGGGGGGAACCCTGGAGCTCGTGCACTGGCGCCACCCGGTGGCGGACCACGCGCGGAGCGCCGACGCCGTCCACCGGCAGGCCCGTGCCCACCCGGCGCTGGTGCGGATCGCCGCGCACACCGAGCCGGACTTCCTCCTCGACGTGTTCAGCCGCCCCGAGCACCCGGGTACGTCGGCGGAGCGGCTGTCGGTCGCCGCCGCCGAGGGGCTGACGTGATCCGCGCGCTGGCCGTGGTCGTCCCGGCCCGCGACGAGGAGGAACTGCTCGGTGGCTGCCTGGACACCGTGCACCGGGCCGCGCGGCATCCGCGACTGGTGGACGTGCCGATCCGGGTGATCGTCGTCGCCGACGCCTGCACGGACGGTACCGCGGCGCTGGCGCGGCGGTACGGCGCGGACCTCGTGGAACTGACCGTGGGCAACGTCGGTGCGGCCCGTGCGGCCGGCAGCGAGCACGCGGTACGCCTCACCCGCGCATCCCTGCCGGGTCTCACGCTCGACGAGGTGTGGCTCGCCCACACCGATGCCGACTGCCGCGTCCCGGCGGGCTGGCTCGCCCGACAACTCGTCCACGCGGCAGCCGGATGGCACGCCGTGGTGGGAACCGTCCACGTCGCGGACTGGACCGGTCACCCGGAGGGCACCGCTGAGGCCTTCCGGCGGCACTACCGGCAGGGGTGGACCGCCGACGGGCATCGGCACGTCCACGGCGCGAACCTCGCCGTGCGGGCAGACGCCTACCGGACGGCCGGTGGCTTCGAGGCGCTCACCGTGGGAGAGGACCGGTCCCTGGTCGCCGCCCTGGAGGGTGCCGGCCGCCGGATCAGACGCACCACCCGACACCCCGTCATCACCTCGGCGCGACGCGATCCCCGCGCGCGGGACGGCTTCGGCAAGTTCCTCCGCAGCCTCGACCCGCTGACCGCTGACCGCTGACCGCTGACCGCTGACCGCTGACCGCTGACAGTCGAGGGTCGCCGTACCGGGCAGCTGCCGCCGTCCGGTACGCCGTCCGGTACGCCGTCCGGCCCAGGCCGAGCCGCGCAGGAGCGGGGGAGCGGGCAGCGTTGACGCCATGGGAATCCTCATCGCGCGTATCGGCAGCGCCTTCCGTTCGGACGGCGACGACATCGGCGTCCGAACCCTGAAGGCCCTCGACGCCGTCGCCTCGGCCGAAGAACTCGACAAGGTCACAGAGCCGCTGAAACGCGTCGTCCAGGGCCTGCCGCTGGGTCGCCTGCGCGACGTGCTGCACGGCCGGCCTCTGGGCCATCCACTGCACCCGGCGCTCGTCCAACTGCCCGTCGGGTCCTGGTTGTCCGCAGCCGTCCTCGACCTCGTCCCGGGATCCGAGCGGGCGGCCCGGCTGCTCGTCGGCGTCGGTGTCCTCACCGCCGCCCCGGCGGCGTTGACCGGCTGGGTCGACTGGGCCGAGCAGCACGAGCAGCAGATGCGTACGGGTCTGCTGCACGCCGCGTCGATGGCAACCGCCGTGGGCCTGTACGGCGCATCGTGGGTGGCCCGCTCGTGCGGTCGCCACCGGTTGGGGCGCGCCCTCGGGTTCGCGGGACTCACGGCCGCCGGCAGCGGAGCGGCGATCGGCGGCCACCTCGCCTACCGGCAGGCCGCAGGCGCGAACAAGACGGAGCCCGTCTCCCACCTCGTCGAGCCGGGCTGGCACGTCCTCGGGCGCGTGGCGGAGTTCACCGCGGGGGAGTCGGCGCGTCGCATGATCGGAGAGGTGCCGGTGCTGGTGGTCCGGGAAGCCGACGGGGTGTTCCACGTGCTGGCCGACCGGTGCAGCCACTTCTCGGGCTCCCTGTCGGAGGGCGAGCTCACCGACGGCTGCGTGACGTGCCCCTGGCACGGCAGCGTCTTCCGGCTCTCGGACGGCTGGAACGTGGGCGGACCCGCCACCGCCCCGCAGCCGCGCTTCTCCACCCGCACGGACGACGATGGCAACCTGCAGGCGTGGCTGCCCGCCGCCGGTTGAGCCCGGCCGGCCGCGCTGGTGTCGGGGTAATGCGAACCGGTGGCGTCCGGGGTCTTCGCGGTAGGTCGTGGCCGTCCTCGGGAAGACGTGCTCGGACGGTCCATTTCCAGCCCTGGGAGTACAGCGTGACAGGCGACGACTTCGTCATCGACGTGAGCCGGATCCGGGACGAGGCCCGGCAGAAGATGGCCGAGGGTGCGGTGACGAGTACCTACGGGCTCGACGTCCGGAAGGTGATCGCGGTCCTGAACGACGTGGTGGCGACCGAGGTGGTCTGCTGGCTGCGGTACACGCGGCACGCGATCTCGGCCGCCGGCATCGACCGTGCCCAGGTGGCGGCGGAGTTCACCGAGCATGCGGCCGAGGAGATGCAGCACTGCCTGCGTGCGGCGGAGCGCATCGCGCAGCTGGGTGGCGAGCCCGACTTCGACCCCGCCACTCTCGCCCAGCGTGCTCACACCGACTACACCACGCCGGACGAGAAGGACCTCAAGGCCATGCTGGAGCACAACCTGCTGGCCGAGCGCATCGTCATCTCGACCTACCAGGAGATCGCCCGCTGGCTCGGGGAGCACGACCCCACCACCCGCCGCCTCATCGAGTCCATCCTCGAAGAGGAGGAGGAGCACGCCGACGACCTCGCCGACCTCCTCGCCGCCTGACCGATTCCGTCGGCCGCCCCGGAGTCGGCCCCAGGCGCGGCCGTCCCAATCGCGGTCGTCCCGGGCTCGGTCGGCTCGGGTTCGGCCGTCCCGGGCTCGGTCGGCCCGGCAAGTGGCCGGGCCCAGGAGGATGCCGGACTCGCTGCCGGTGACGCACCGATCCCGACTAGTGCTTCAGTGCGTCCTTGGCCTTCTGGCCTGCCTGTCCCATGTCGCCCTTGACCTGCTCGGCCTTGCCCTTCACGACAAGGCTCTCGTTGCCGACGGCCTTGCCGGTTGCTTCCTTGGCCTTGCCCTTGACGGTTTCGGTCGTGTGCTTGATCTTCTTTCCCGCGCTCATGCGGTCCTCCTCGCATTCGATCCCCTTGCCCATCCTGCCCGTTTTCTGCATGTATAGGCAGCTTTAGGGCGAGCTGCGCTTCAAGCGCACGGATGCCGCCTCGGCCACGGCCACGGCCTCGGCCACCGACACCGTCTCGGGTCGCTCCGCTCTCGCCGTCGGCGACGACGGCCCGCGGTCCGGGGCTATCGGTCCTCGTCGCCGTACTCCTCCTCGGGTTCGTCGCCGGGGGGTTCCCCGTCCTCCTCCTCGTATTCGCTCTCGTCCTCGTCGTACTCCTCTTCGGGCTCCTCGCCGTACTCCCCCTCGGCCTCCTCCCCCTCGGCCTCCTCGCCGTCGTCCTCCTCGGCCTCCTCGTACTCGTCCGCGGGTCCGTCCTCGTCGTCGTACCGGCTTTCGTCGTCCTCGTCGTAGTCGTCGTCTTCCTCGGACCGGTCGTTCTGGGCGGCTTCCTCCTCCTCCATGGCTTCGTCGTGGGTGCGGACGACCTCGCCGTCGCGGATCTCTCCGCGCCATCCCTCCGCCTCGTCGTTGGTGAGGGAGACGTGCCGCTGGAAGTTCTTGAAGTCCAGGCGCAGACGTCTGCCCTGGGCGCGCCAGATGTTGCCGGTCTTCTCGAAGAATCCGTTGGGGTAGTACTCGACGACCAGGACGATGCGGGTGAGGTTCGGAGTGATCTCGTGGAAGCTGACGGCCCCGCGGGTGGATCCCTTCGCGCCCTCGGAGGTCCACACGATGCGGTCGTCGGGTATCTGCTCCTGGACGGTCGCCTTGAAGCTGCGCTTCGACGGTCCGACCTTGACCTTCCAGTCGGTGGTCACCTCGTCGCCCTGGGAGACGCTCTGCACGCCCTTGGCGAAGCCGCTGAAGTCCTCGTACTGGGTCCAGTGGTCGTAGGCGGTCCTCAGAGGAACGCCGACGTCCAGCGTTTCGACGATGTTCATGGCCTTCTTGCCGGCCTTGCGGCCGGGCTTTCCGCCGCCGCCGAAAGTCTCCTTGACCTTGTCGACGACGTTGTTCTTGATGCTTTTGGCCTTCTCGCCGAGGAAGGCCTTGGCCGGTGAGTCCCCCTGCAGGACGCGGGCGCCCACCTTGGGCAGTACGCCGCCGTTCTCGGCGACGTCGCCGAGCTGACCGGTGAAGTCGGAGACCTTGTCCCCGGCCTTCTCGACCAGGTGCTCCAGCTGGGCACCGAGATATCTGACGGCTTCCTCGCGCAGTCGGTCGACGCCCGACATGTCCGCGGACTTCTCCTCCGTCGCGGCCATGGTTCACCTCCGCCGGGTGCGTGTGGACGGTTTGGCGGCGGTGTTCTTGCTCGCAGCCGCCTTCTTGCTCGCAGTGGCCTTCTTGGCCGGTGCGGCCGTCTTCTTGCCCGCGGGCTTCGTGGCGGCGGACTTGGCCGGCGAGCGACCCGGCGACCGTTTGGCCGGGGGAGCCGTCTTGGCCGGAGCCCTCTTCGCCGGTGGGGCCGCCTTCTTCGCCGAGGGCGCGGCCTTCTTCGAGGGCTTGCGACCCGGGGCCTTGGGCGCGGACTCCTTGGGCGCGGACTCCTTGGGCGCAGCCCGGGGGGAGCGCGGCCGCTCGTCGCCGGAGGGGGCACTGCGGCGCCGGCGTGCCGGGCGCGGCTTCTCCTCGGCCTCGGCCTCGGGCTCCTCCTCCGGCTCTTCGTCCGCTTCGTCCTCGGGCTCGACCTCCTCCTCGTCCTCCTCGTCCTCCTCGTCCTCCGGCTCTTCGTCCGCTTCGTCCTCGGGCTCGACCTCCTCCGATTCCTCCTCGCCTTCTTCCGGTTCGTACTCGTCGTCGTAGGATTCCTCGTCCTGCTCCTCGTCGGCCGGCTTCGGCTTGCCGACGTTGAGCGTGCGTTCGCGCAGGGTGTCGGCGAAATCGCCGATGCGGCGATTGGCGGCCGCGACGACCGCCTTCTTGCCGGCTTCCATCAGTTCGCCGCGGACCTGTTCGTTCAGTTCGGCGACCTGCGGGACCTCGGCGAGCTTGCGCAAACCTTCGGTCGCGAGCTGGCGCGGGTCCAGGCCGAACCGCCGGCCCGCGAGGTAGGTGGCGGCGGCGAACGCGAGGCGTCCCTTCTTGGCGCGTCCGAGTACGTATCCGCCTGCGACGGCGGCCGCCAGGGCGGCCTTGGTGGTGTCCTTCATGGGGTCATCTCTTTCCGGCACGTGCCCCTCCTCAAGGGATCGACACCAGCGAAGGGGCCCACGGGTGCCACCACCCGGCGCAGGGCCGTGCTGATGTGCCTGCGCGTCAGGCGGGCGGGGAGCAGCCGTCGTGTCCACGGCAGTGCGTCAGTTGCGGCCGCCCACTGCCGCATCCGAGGGGCCGAACCGGACCGGCACGGGCCACGGCGGACTCCCCGACACACCGGAACCCCCCGACACACCGACGGCGGCTCCCGCACCTCCAGTCTGGGCAGTACACCCTCGGAGCGCACCCGGAGCGGCGACATGCTGCACGCGGCACGTCCTCGTGCAACTCGACGCCACCGGTGGCCCACGGCAGACGCGGCCACCGTGCGGCGGTCAGGAACGCGGAAGGGCGGCCCGCACCCGCCCTGGGTCTGGTAAATGGGTACTATGAGGACATATCTCGCGTGGGCGCAACTCGGTACGGCGCAGTGCGCGGTCTCCGACCCGGAGAAGGACATGGCCGTAGGCAAGGAGGAGGGCGCGAGGCCCCGCAGGCCTGCCGCCGCGCACCCGACGCCTCGGGGTGACCGGCGTCCGGCGGACCGGGCGCCAGAACACCCCCGGCGCCGCCTCTCCGCAGCCCACGCCATGCGCAACGCCGCCGAGCAGTTGGCTGAACTCCTGGGCCGCGTACCCGAGTCGGTGTCGGCGCTGAAGCCCGTCGAAGGAGGCTGGCAGGCCGACGTGGAGGTGTTGGAACTGGAACGCATCCCCGAGACGACCAGCGTGTTGGCCAGCTACCGGGTGACCCTCGACGCAGAGGGCGAACTGCAGTCCTACGAGCGGATCCGCCGCTACACCCGCGGACAGATCGACCGTCGCACCTGACACACCCGCTGCCGCGACGAAGTGAACGCATCCACTTCCACCGCGACGGGGGCCGGCGAAGGGAGGCACCGTGACCGTGGTGCCGCAAGGCTCGGCCAGTGTTTCCCGTGGAGGGAGCACCGGCAATCTCTACGACATCCTCGAACTGATCCTCGACCGCGGCCTGGTCATCGACGTCTTCATCCGGGTGTCCCTGGTCGGCATCGAGATCCTCAAGATCGACATCCGCATCGTCGTCGCCAGCGTCGACACCTACCTGCGATTCGCCGAAGCCTGCAACCGCCTCGACCTGGAAGCCGGGCGCAAAGCCCCGGCCCAGCTCACCGACATCGTCGGGGAGGTCACCGAAGGCGGAGCCAAGGGCAAGAGCAAGGGCGCCCTCAGCGGCGCCGTCGAAGCCGTCACCGACACCCTCCACCTCGGTCGCGACGACGACGGGAGCGAGGAGCAGGAGGAGAAGGAGCCGGCACCCAAACGCACCCGCCCGGCCACCCGCCGGCCCGCCAGGCGACGGGAGGAATGACATGGCCGTCTACGTCTACTCCATCACCGCCGCCGGCCACCCCCGCGACCTGGACGGTCTCACCGGCGTCGGACCCACCGCCCCCGAGCTGCGCACCGTGAGCGCCGGTCCACTGTGCGCCGTCGTCAGCGACGCACCGCAGGAGCTACGGCCCAAACGCCGCGACCTCATGGCCCACCAAGCCGTCCAGGAACGCCTCATGGCCCACGGCACGGTCCTGCCCCTGCGCTTCGGCCTCACCGCCCCCGACGACGACGCCGTACGCACCGCCCTCGAACAGCGCCACGACGAGTACACCCAGCGGCTGGCCGACCTCGAAGGCTGCGCCGAGTACCACCTCAAGGCCGCCATCGACGAGGACGTCCTGCTGCGCCAGATCCTGCAGGAGTCGCCCGAGGCCCGACAACTCAACGACGACATCAAGGCCGGCGACACGAACCCCGACCTGCCGCTCGCCCTCGGCGAACTGGTCGCCCAGGACGTCCTCGCCCGCCACCACGCCCTGGCCGCCGGAATCGTCGAGGCCCTGCGCCCGTACGCCCGCCAGGAGCGGATCTCGGAGCCGACCGGCGGCGACTTCCTGAACATCTCGTTCCTGGTCGACGAGGACCACCAGCAGCTCTTCCTCACCGCCGAGAAAGGTCTCACCAGCGAACTCGGCAGTGAGTTCGACTTCCGGCTGCACGGTCCCCTGCCCGCCTACAGCTTCGTCTGAAAGGCGCGAACCCATGGGCCTGCTCACCCAGATCCTCACCCTTCCGCTGGCACCCGTGCGCGGCACGGTCTGGGTGCTGGAGCGCGTCGTCGAGACCGCCGAGCAGGAGTACTACGACCCCGCCCCCGTCGAAAGGGAACTCGCCGCACTGGAGAGAGCACTCCTCGCCGGACAGATCGACGAGGAGACCTTCGACCGGCGCGAGGACGAACTCCTCGACCGACTGGACGAGATCCGAGCCCATTCCGCGCGAAACGGCCAGTGACCCGCAGCGGGCGAACGGAGGGCAGCACCCCGTGACCGACCCCATAGCCAACCGTCTCGGCTCCCTGCCCTCCCGATCCGCCCCGCCCTACAACCAGCCCTCCACCGCCAACCTCGCCGACATCCTGGAACGCGTCCTGGACAAGGGCATCGTCATCGCCGGCGACATCCAGATCAACCTCCTCGACATCGAACTGCTCACCATCAAACTCCGCCTGCTCATCGCCTCCGTCGACAAGGCCAAGGAAATGGGCATCGACTGGTGGGAACACGACCCCTCCCTCTCCTCCCGCGCCCGCCGGACCCCCTCCCTCGACGACGCCCGCGGCACCTCCTCCCTCGAAGAGGAGAACCGGCGCCTGCGCGAGCAGATCGAGACCCTGCGCGCCGACGCCGCACTGGCACCCGCCGAGGAGCCCGAAGCCGGAGCCGCGCCGAGCCCGGCCCGCCCCAAACGCTCCACCACACGTGCCAGGCCCACCCGAGGTGACCCATGACCGCCGGGTCCCTCGTCTACGTCTACGCCGTCGCCCGGGAGCCTGCCGCGACCCTGGTGACCATGGCGGGCACCCTCACCGGCGTCGCCGGCTCGCCGGTCCACCTCGTACTCCGGAGCCCCGCCCTGGCGGCGGTCGTCAGCCCCGTCCCCGAGCGCGACTTCCACGAGACGGCCCTGCGCCGGCACCTGGAGGACCTCGGCTGGCTCGAAGCACTCGCCAGAGCGCACCACGGCGTCATCGAGGCATTCTCCACGCACGCCACGGTCCTCCCGTTGCGCCTGGCGACGGTCTATCGCGACGACGACCGGGTACGCGCGGTGCTCCACGACCGGCAGGGGCTGTTCCTGGACAGGCTCGGGCGCCTGGACGGCCATGTGGAGCTGGGCGTCAAGATCTACGTCGACCGCGGATCCGACACCCCGTCCGAGCCCGCACCCCCTGCGGCGTCCTCCTCCGATCCGCCGCTCGGTCCGGGACGGTCCTACCTGCGCCATCGCCGTGCGGAGCAGGACTCACGAAACGACGCCGAGCGGGCGGCCGAGCGGGCGGCCGAGCGGATCGAGGCGACTGCCCGCGCTCACGCCGTCGAACGGGCCCGACACCGTATCCAGGAGGGCGAACTGGCCACCGCTCCCGGGGTGAACGTCAGCAACGACGCCTACCTCGTGCCCGCCGCCCACGCCGACGCGTTCCGCGCCGAGGCCCTGCGATCCACCGACGGCCTCACCGGGGTCCGGGTCGACGTCACCGGCCCCTGGGCCCCCTACTCGTTCGCCGGCCTCCCCGAGCCCGACCCGCCCGGGAGCGCACCGTGAACACCCCGGACCGCGACCCGGCCCGCTCCGGGACGCCCCTGCCGCAGCGACAGGCCGCCCTGATCGACCTGCTCGACCGACTGCTGAGCGGCGGCGTGGTCGTCACGGGCGACGTCGTCCTGTCCATCGCGGACATCGACCTCGTCCGGATCTCGCTACGCGCCCTCATCGTGTCGATCAGCGAACAGAACCCCGGCCCCTGGGGCGCCGGTCCGGCCGGGCGGACGGCGACGCCATGACCGCTGGTCCACCCGGTCGTCCCGACCGTTTCGACGAGGTCGCCCGAGCCGCCGCCCGTGCGTTCCGCCTCCTGCCGGCCACCCCTTACGACAGGCCCCCCGCAGGCCGCGACTCCCCGCAGCAGGTCCCCCGCAGGATCACCACCGGCTCCGAGACGGTCGAACGGGACCTGATGAAGCTCGTCCTCACGATTGTCGAGCTTCTGCGACAGCTCATGGAACGCCAGGCCCTCCACCGGGTCGAGGCCGGGGATCTCACCGAGGAACAGGAGGAGGATCTCGGGGCCACCCTCATGGCCCTGCACGACCGGATGACGGACCTCTGCGACCAGTACGGGCTGACCATGCAGGACCTCAACCTCGACCTGGGACCGCTGGGGCCCCTCCTGCCGCCGGCCGACTGATCCCGGCCGGCCCGCACCTGGTCGATCCGGCGGGCCGGCGGGCCGATCCCGGTTGTTAGAGGTCGGCAGGCAGGGGCAGGCGACTCACGACGCCGAAAACTCCGGCAGTGCCTCGCGGCACCGGATCTCTGGAGGAGGAGCCGAGATGAGCATGGTGAAGGAATCGGTCGAGGTGGACGTGCCGTTGCACACCGCCTACAACCAGTGGACCCAGTTCGAGGAGTTCCCGAAGTTCATGGAGGGCGTCGACGAGGTCGTTCAGCTCGATGAGCGGCGCAGTCACTGGCGCACCAGCATCGCCGGCGTCAGCCGGGAGTTCGACACCGAGATCGTCGACCAGTTGTCGGACGAGCGTGTGGCCTGGCGGACCACGGGCGGTGACGTCCGGCAGAAGGGGGTGGTGACCTTCCAGAGGCTGGACGACAGCCACACCCGGATCAACCTCGCCGTCGACTTCACGCCCGAGGGCGTGGCGGAGAAGGCCGGCGATGCGCTCGGCCTGGTCGACCGTCGGGTGAAGGGCGATTTGCTGCGCTTCAAGGACTACATCGAGCAGCGCGGCGTGGAGGGGGGCGGCTGGCGGGGCAGGATCAGGCCCGCGTGAGCAGAACCGCCGGCCGCGCCTCCCCGCCCGGGCGGGAGAGCGCGGTCGGCGGGAGAAGCGGTTGGCGGGAGAAGCCGGGGAACGGAGGATTCTGCTGTGGCTGACATTGCGGCGGCGCTGTTCGACGTGGACGGGACACTGGTGGACAGCACCTATCTCCACACACTCGCCTGGGCCCAGGCGCTGGCGCAGTTCGACCGGGTCGTGCCGATGGCCCGGGTCCACCGGGCCGTCGGGATGGGGTCGGACCAACTGCTCGACCACCTGCTGGGCGACGAACGCGGCCGTGACGACGACGCCGGGATCGTGGCGGCCCACGCGGCGCTCTACGCGAGGTTCTGGCCGGGCCTGCGGCCGCTGCCCGGCGCGGTGGGACTGTTGCGCGAATGCGCCCGACGCGGCTGGACCGTCGTGCTCGCCAGTTCCGCGTCCTCGCGCGAGCTGGCGGTCCTGCGGCGGGTCCTGGACTGCGACGAGGTGATCTCCGCGGTCACCGGGGCGGACGACGTTGCCAGGTCCAAGCCGGCTCCCGATCTTGTGGAGGCGGCCCTCGGCAAGGCCGGCGCCGATCGCGCGGGTTCGGTGTTCGTGGGAGACGCCGTCTGGGACGTACGGGCGGCGGCACGTGCCGGGGTTCCCTGCGTGGGCGTCGAAAGCGGTGGTTTCAGCAGGCTGGAGCTGGCGGCCGAGGGCGCGTCCGAGGTTCACCGCGACGCGGCGGACCTCCTGGAGCACCTGGACTCGAGTCTGCTGGGCCGCTCCGGCCCCGGAGAGGCCACGTCCGGTACGGGCCCCAGGTGACGGCGGGGCAGCCGGGGCCGACCCGGGGTCGGTGACGGGCTCCGGCGCCCGGTGAGCGCCCGTCCGGCGGAGCGGACCCGCAGGCGCACGTCCCCGTCGGCGCACCCGGCGATGCGGCGAACCGGTGGTCGGTGGCGCGGTGAGGTGTCGTGGCCGCCGCCGGGTGGGACGGCTGAACCG